>JANRLD010000089.1:0-3309 GCA_033762915.1 Meiothermus sp.
CGCTGGGTTTTCTGGGGGGGTGTTCCGCCTTCCCCGGCCTGGGGGGGGGGGGGGCCGTCCCCCCCCGCCGCCGCGATGTTCAACCGTCAACCCAATCCCAAACCTCAGCTCACCAGCACGTCGTTTGGGTGCTGCATGGGGACCTCGGTGCGGGCCCTGAGCACCTCGAGGGCCTCCTGCTCGGTCATCACCGGGTTCTGGAAGCGGATGCCCAGGGCCTGGCTCATCAGCGTGAAGTTGTAGGTGTTGTCCACCATGCCGATGCGGGTTGCGGGTAGGGCCTGTCCGTAGACGGCGAATAGGGTGGGGGTAGCGGTGTGCTGCCCGGAGTTCCAGCCGATGTTCATGCGGTCGGGGGTGACGCCGTCGGTCTGTCGCATTACCCAGGAGAGGGTGTTGGCCGGCTGGATGCCGTAGCGCACCCGGTCGGGGACGAACGTGCTCTTGACGATGGCATCGCTGACGGTCTGGACCTGGTCGGGGGTTAGGGTCACTCCCTTGAAGTCGCGGAACAGTGCGGAGATGGCCTCGCTGCTGGGGCTGGCGCCCAGTCGTGAGAGCATCAGCTCCAGCGAGCCCCGCTCAGCTTTGAGCAGGTCGAGACCGGCACTGCCCAGCCGGTAGCTGGGGCCGGCGCCGTAGAGGGCCGGGGCGCCGCAGGCGTGGTCGGAGCCGACGATGAGCAGGGTCTCGGGGGTGCGGTCGACAAAATCGATCAGGGTGGCCAGGGCCTCGTCTGCGGCGAGCACCTCCCAAACCGAGCCGGCGACATCGTTGAGGTGGTTTGCATGGTCGATGCGGGCGGACTCCACCTGAAGCACAAAGCCGCCCGACCTGCTGGCCAGAATGGGGAGGGCTTTGCGCACCATCTGGTTAAGGCTGGGAACGTTGACGCCCTGGTTGCGCCGGTCGATCTCGAGGCCCACGTGGCTGGCGCTGAAGACACCCAGCAGCTTTGAAGCGTTGGAGGCGTCGAGCTCGGCGGGAGTCTTGACGACCCCGTAGCCCTTGGCGGCGAACTCGGCGTACAGGTCGCGCTTGTCGCGGCGCAAGGCGGGGTCGAAGAAGCGCTGGCCCCCGCCGAGATACACCTCCCCGCCAAAGTCCAGGTACTGCCCAGCGATCTCCTCCTCGGCGTTGCGGTCGGGATTGGAGATCACGAAGCCCGCCGGGGTGGCGTGCGTGATGGTCGAGGTGGTGACCAGCCCGACCGCCTTTCCGGCCTGCTTGGCGAGGGCGAAGATGGGGGTTAGCTTGCGCCCGTCGATGTGGACGGCGAGGCCGCCGTTGACGGTCTTGACCCCGCAGGAGAGGGCGGTGGAGGCCGCGCTGGACTCGGTGACGTAGCTGGTGAGGGAGCTGGTGTTCTGGAGTCCGCTGAGGCTCTGGGAGAGGAACCGCTCGAGCACCAACGGTTTGCCCAGCACCCGCCGGGCGTAGGCCGCCGCGATGGCGTAGTCCTCCCAGCCCATGCCGTCGTACACGAATAGGATCACGTTGCGTGCTCGAGCCGGCAGGTTGGGCTGGTTGGTCTGGGCCTGCGCCGCAAGCACGCCCGCCATTCCCGCCGCCAGGCCGCCTTTAAGAATGTCTCTGCGTTTCATGGTTTACCTCCGAACACGAGGTTAAGGGCCTCGAGTCATGGCGCTGTAATTCAGTCCGAATTATGACACGACTGCGTCCACAAAAAGGGTCTTTCCCTGGGTGTAGAGCACCTGCCCAGCCGCGGCCTTGCGCGGTCGCCAGACGTGCTTCCTGGCGGTGTAGTCGACCGCGACGTTGCGCTCGCCCTTGGCCTTGGAGTAGAAGGCCGCAAGCTGGGCGGCGTAGAGCAGATCGGGCAGCGCGGCGTTGCGGCCCTGCGTCCGGAGGATCACGTGCGCACCCGGGATCCCCTGAACGTGGAACCAGAGATCCTCGGAGTGGGCGCTGCGGGTCAGGAGGTCGTTCTCCTTGCTGCTGCGCCCCACCCACACCTCGTACCCCGCCGGGCTGTGTAGCCGGAGGCCTAGGGTTGGGCCGCGCTCGCGCAGCTTTCGGCCCCTGGCAGCCAGTTCGGGCAAGGGGAGGCGCTCGAGGTCGGCCACCTCCCGCTCCAACTCGGCGACCTCCTTGAGGGTCTTGGGCTGGAGTTCGAGGGCCTTCTCGGCGTTGGCCTCGAGTCGCTTGGCGCGGGTGTAGAACTTCTCTGCGTTCTGCACGGCCGAGAGGGTGGGCTCGAGGGGAATCTCGACGGGCTGGCCGGAAAAGTCCTCCAGCCGCACCGTCTCAGCGACGCGGATCTGCGAACTATAGGCCATCAGCAGGTCGCCCCAGTTGCGCAGTGCGGAAGTTTCGTCGAGGCGGTCCAGCGCCTTCTGATAGTCGCTCAGCCGGGCTTGTAGGGTCTTGAGTTGCTTCCGCAAAGCCTCGCGCAGGGGCTTGCGGAGGCTCTCGGCCTCCTCGAGCTCCCAATCCCGGCCGAGTTCGGCAGAGAGGTCGGTGCGACCGGCGGGGTTGGCGACGAGGCCCTGGATGCCCGCATGGACCGCGGGGAGGTTTGCCTCGGTCACGGCGGTCTCGGGGGTGAGGCCCAGGCGCTTGGCCAGCTCCAGCGCCAATTCCTTGCTGACGCCGTCCAGGGCCTGCTGCACCGTCTTCGCCAGAGGCTTGCCGACCAGCGGGCGCAGGTCCTCAAGAACGGCGGTGCGGGGGTCGACTTTTGTGTAGGGCGGCGGCGGGACGTAGGGCAAACCCGCCCTCAGCTCGCGGTAGCGGTTGATCTCGGAGGTTACCGGGCGGTCCAAGCCCAGGATCTTGCCCTCGAGGTCGCAGACGATCAGGTTGGCGTTGCGGCCGGTCAGCTCGAAGACGACCCGCGTCGGGGCGACATCCAAAAAGCCCCGCTCGCCCTCGAACTCCAGCATCACCACCCGGTCCAGCTTGACCTGCTCGAGGCGCAGCAGCGTCCCCTTCACCCTTGCGGCCAGCAGACGCTGGAAGGGGGTGCGGGGCTCACCCTCGAGCCTACCCGGCTCGAGGGCGAGGATGGGGCTGGGCGGGCGGTAGCGCAGCAGCAGGTTGCCTAGGCCCTCCAGGAGGAGCGCCGCGCTGCCCTCGTCGGGGAAAACCCAGCCCAGATTTCGGGCCGGGAGTCCGCCCCGCAGGCCGCGCAACACCGCGTTGATAACCAAGCCTTCCACTAAATCTAGAGCCTATCACAAGGCCCGATCCAGGCCCAAGTCACAGCGTAACGATGCGGGCACTCACTTGTCACAAGACCTGCCAAAACCCCAGTGTATTCTCCTCTTTGCATTTACTGCTGTGATA
>JANRLD010000090.1:0-15117 GCA_033762915.1 Meiothermus sp.
TCGAGGGTTACGGTCTGACCTAAGTGTGATTCTCTTAAGTTGCCACAGTACAGCGTTCGACGCATGAGCGTTAGTTTACCTGTTTATCCGATGTTCTCAAGTTGAGCATTGGGAGAGGAAGAAGTTCAAGACTCGAAGGAATAGGGTTTACCATCTGAATACCTGAGCCAGCTGAGATGAAGTGTTGAACGTAGCAAGAGCTCCTGAAGGTTGAATAAGAATTGGGGTAAATGAAACATAGTTGCCCACAAGTGAAGCAAAAATGGAGGATTTACTCACAAACATAGATTATCGTGAAATAAAGCACATATACTGACCACAAGGATTCAAGGAGTTGTCGTGGGGGAGTTGAATCGATGACACAGCTTCTTTTTCATGGGTTGCAAGAAGTACGACTTTTTTGAATCTCCAGCTCCCAGTTCAGACTGAGCAAATTGGTGAACAGGTTCACCAGCTTTCCCTCGGCAAAGATGCGCACGTCTAATCAGGTTCTACAAAACGTTCCCCAAGATCGTTTCAGGTGCAAACAAAGGTGTAAATCATAATGACGGTCATGAAGGACTTTTTAGAAAAGGATAATCTGTTCACGAACATGATTTATCGTGAAAACAATCACTTATAACACCCAACACGCTGGGTACGTCAGAGGTCCCGAATTAGAGGTACTGAGCAATATCACCCACCACGACCTCGACCTGATGGCCAGACTCAAGGTTTTTTAGCGCTATAGTCCCGCGCTCACGCTCACCTTGGCCCAATAGACCGGCGAACTTCGCGCCTCGCTTGGTGGCATCTTCCAAACCTTTCCCGATCTTTCGCACGGTATATCCGATTTCCACCCGGAACTGAGGTCGCAGGTGCTGCGCGATCTTCAGGGCCTCGACTTTGCCCGCCTCGTCAAGCGGGATTAGGTAAAGGTCGGGGGAGGGGTCGCCCTTCACCTCCACCCCTTCTTCCTGCAGCGCAATCGCTACCCGCTCGATCCCGATGCCCCAACCCACCCCTGGAACCCGTGGCCCGCCCAACATCTCCGAGAGCCCGTCGTAGCGCCCGCCCCCGCCCAGCGCGGACTTGGCCCCGATTTTGGCGTGGTGGATTTCCCAGGCGGTTCGCACGTAATAATCAAGACCACGCACGATGCTGGGGTCGACGGAGTAGGGGATACCCATCGCGGAAAGGTACCCCGCAACCGCCTCGTGAAAGGCCCGCGCTTCGGGTCCCAAGAACTCGAGCATCGGCCTCACGTTCAGCCGCGCTGCGATCTGCTGATCGCCCTCACTCTTGGAGTCGAGAATCCGCATGGGGTTGCTCTCTAGCCGAACCCTCGAGTCTTCGCTTAGCTGCTGCGCATAGGGTCGGAAAAGCTCCCGCAGGTAGTCGTTGTACTGAGCCACGTCGGCCGGGTCGCCCACCGACCCGAGCTTAACCTCCAAGTCGCTGAGGCCTACCGCTTTGTAAATCTGGTACATCAGCGCGATGCACTCTGCATCCACGATAGGTTCCGCCGACCCGATGGCCTCGTAGTCCACCTGGTGAAACTGCTTGTAGCGTCCCTTCTGGTGCCGCTCTGCCCGGAATATCGGGCCGTAGGTAAACAGTCGCACCGGCTGAGGCCAGACCTTCATGCCGTGCTCGTTGTAGGCCCGCACCATCCCAGCGGTGGGCTCGGGCCGCAGGGCCAGGATTCGCCCGCCGCGGTCCTCGAGGGTATACATTTCCTTCTTAACCACAATGTCCGAAGTGGTGCCCACACCCTTCTGGAAAACCTCGGCATACTCAAAGATGGGCAGGTGGATCATCTGGGCCCCGCTCGAGCGCAGCACCCGCTCAGCGGTTGAGGTGATGTGGCGGAACAGCGGCTCGCGGAAGGCGTACTCCTTGCTCTGGCCGAAGATGTCGTTGGTTCCAGGCACTGCTCTTAGGCTCATACCGGGTAAACAATACCAGTTGCGCCGGACACCTGGAGTACACCGCAGGGCTCAAGCCCTTATAAATGCTTCCCGAAGTCAGAGCCCATCTCTTTTTCCGCTCTCATGCGCCTTGTACAGAGAATCCCGCTGAGACAAGCCCACCGTCACCATCCTGTTTTCCGTGTGGCTCACGCCAATGTGTGAAGCAAATTAAAGCAAGGGGCTTTTGTAATCAATCGGTATGTGGATGCTGCCAAGTGTAGCCCATATTGCAAAAAACTTGTACTTGGGCTAGATTTTAGGCAAGTTCGAGCACTTTTTCTGGAAAACCTATCTCCTCAGAAAAGCACTATGACTCGAGCTGTTTGTTCGGAGGCGTTATGAAACGTAAGCTGATCGCCAGTCTTGTTGTGTTGTCCCTTGGGAGCGTGTTGGCCGCAGTGCCGAATAACACGCTCTTAATCATGACCGGGGCCGACATCCCGACCCTCGACCCGACCATGGTTTACGACACCGCCTCGGGCGAGATCACCGAGAACGTCTACGAGACCCTGGTAGCCTACAAGGGCAAGAGCGTGCGCGACATCGAGCCGCTGTTGGCGACGGCCTGGACCACCTCGAGGGATGGCAAGGTCTACACCTTTACTCTGCGTCAGGGGGTCAAGTTCCACTCCGGCAACGCCATGACCTGCGCCGACGCCGAGTACAGCATCCGCCGCAACCTGGTCACCAACAGCTCCGACTCCGGCAACTGGTTCATCTCCGAGTCGTTGCTGGGCACTGGGGCCAACGCCAACGATGACAACGACATCACCTGGGCCAAAATCGTCGCCGCGGTGCGCTGCAACGCGCAAGGTCAGCTGGTCCTGACCCTGCCCAAGTCCGACCCTGCGCTGCTGACCAAACTGGCCTACACCGGCCAGTCCATCATCGACTCCAAGCATGCCATCAGCCTGGGCGACTGGGCCGGCAATGAGGCCACCTGGAAGGCCAACGTGGGCAAGGACAACACCGACTCCGAGTTGTCCAAGAAGCCCAGCGGCACCGGGGCCTACCAACTGGTTCGCCGCGACGCCAACTCGCTGGTGCTGCGGGCCTTTGACGGCTATTGGGGCGGCAAGCCCAAGCTCGAGAACGTGATCATCCAGGTGGTTAAGGAGCAAGCCACCCGCCTCGAGGCGCTCAAAAAGGGCGATGCCGACATTGTCGAGACCGGCCCCCGCTCGGTGCTCTCGCAGCTTCAGGGCTTGGACAACTTGAAGATCATGGACGACATCCCCAACAACGCCGCCACCGCCATCTTCATGAACCAGACCATCAAGGACCCTGCCGTGCTGGGCTCGGGCAAGCTCGACGGCAACGGCATCCCGGCCAACTTCTTCGCCGACGTTAACGTGCGCCGGGCCTTTAGCTACGCCTTCGACTACGCCCGCTATATCCGCGAGGTGCAGCTGGGTAAGGGCGTTCAGCGCACCATGCTGCTGCCCGATATGTTCTTTGGCTACGATGCCAGCATCAAGAAGTACACCTACGATGCTGCCCAGGCCACCGCATTCTTCAAGCGGGCCTTTGGGGGACAGCTCTGGGCCAATGGCTTCACCCTAAACGCCTCCTACCGCGCCAACAGCGTGGCTGCTCAGACCGCGATGGAGATGCTCAAGGCCAACGTAGAGCGGATTAACCCCAAGTTCAAGCTCAACCTGACCGCCAAGCCCTGGTCGGACTTCCTCAAGAGCAGCCAGGAGGGCAAGGAGGCCATGATTATCGTGGGCTGGCTGCCTGACTACGCCGACCCGGATAACTTCATCCATACCTTTTACCACTCCCAGGGCTACTACAACCCCCGCTCGGGCGTGAAGGACAGCATCCTGGACCGCCTGATCGACCAGGCCCGCGCCACCCCCGACCGCAACCGCCGCGCCGCCCTGTACAGCTCCATCGGCAAGCGGGCTTACGAGCTGGCCCCCTACATTTTGGTGCCCGCTGGCGTAAACTTCAGCGTGTACAACAAGCAGATCAAGGGTCTCGAGGAGAACTACAACATCATGTCCTCGGGCCGCACCGGCAATTTCTGGCGCCTGCTTTCCAAGTAGCCTTTAGCGCATAGCGGATGGCAGATAGCCTCGAGGTTTTTCCTCCGGCTATCCGCTATCCGCTATGCACAAAACGCAATCAGCCACACAAAGCGAGAACCCATGTTTGCTTTTATCGTCCGGCGACTGATGCTGCTCCCATTGGTGCTGCTGGCGCTCACCGTGGTCATCGTGGGGCTATTGCAATTCCTGACCCCCCAGGAGCGGGCCGCCGCTTACATCACCAATGAGAACCAGGCCCGCAACATTGATAAGATCATCCGCGAGCGCGGCCTCGACCAACCCTTCCACGTGCAGTACTGGAAGTGGCTCAGCAGTGCCCTGCGCGGCGACCTTGGCTTCTCCAAAGCCTCCAACAAGCCGGTCTGGGACACCATAAAAGAACGCTTTCCGCAGACCCTCGAGATCGCCTTGTTTGCCATTATCCCTCTGCTGGGCTTCGGAATCTGGCTGGGCACCAGGGCCGGCCTCAACAAAGACGGCCCCATAGACCAGTTCGCCAGGGTATTCGCAGTGATCACCTTTAACATCCCCACCTTCGTACTGGGAATTCTGCTGCTGGTGGTCTTCTACGGCTTTCTGAGTCTAGCGCCGGGGCCGGGCCTGGTCTCGGCCCAGACTCAGGTGGACATGCTGATCAATCCCGTACCGCGCATCACCGGGATGCTCTCGATCGACTCGCTGCTGGCAGGCCGCTGGAATGTCTTTTGGGACGTGGCCTCGCACCTGGTGCTCCCGGTGATAACGCTGGCCACGGTTTCAACCGCCACCATCATTAAGGTAACCCGGGCCTCCATCATCGAGGTGATGTCGCAGGACTACGTCCGCACTGCCCGCGCCAAGGGGCTGCCGGACCATGTGGTTAACCTTAAACACGCCCGTCGCAACGCCTTGATCCCAGTGGCGACGCTGGGCGGATTCACGGTGATCGGGCTCCTGCAGGGGGCCATCATCACCGAGACCATCTTCGGTCTTGGCGGCATTGGCTCGTGGGGGGTGGACGCCGCCGGCAAGTTCGATGTGCCGGGCCTGCTGGGCTTCGCCCTGATGGCCGGAGTCATAACCGTGGTGGCCAGCCTGCTGGTGGACATCTTGTACGCGCTGATTGACCCCAGGGTGCGGTTCGACTAGGGGAGAGGTGGGCATGAGCACCGTATCGTCGAAACACACCGACCCCGACGCCCTATCCGCGAGGCCCTCGAGCTTCTGGCAGGATCGGCGGGTACGCCGCTTTCGCCGCAACCGTCTGGCGGTCTTCGGCTTCATTACCGTAGTCTTTTTCCTGTTAATCGCGGTATTTGCCCCGTTGCTGGCCCCGCCCCCGGCGGTGGGAAACAACTGCCTGCGCGACCTTGGAGGCTCCAGCAGCACCGAGGTATACAACCCCACAAGTGCCGTCTTTTGGAAGGCCATGTTTTTCCCTCCGGCCAGCTGCTACCTTACGGCCCGAGTAAACTTCAGCCAGCAGCCCACCCCCCCTCTGGCGAGTGTCCAGTCCGATGCCGGTGAGCTTCGCCCGATCATGGGCACCTCGAGCGGCTACGACATCTGGTACGGGCTGATCTGGGGAACCCGCACCGCGCTGTTGCTCGCAGTCTCGGTGGTGTTCGCCCAACTGCTGATCGGAATCGCACTGGGCGGAATCTCGGGTTACTACGGCGGCTGGGTGGACAACCTGATCCAGCGAATCATCGACGTCATTTTTGCCTTCCCAAGTCTGGTTTTGGTAATCGTGTTCACCACCTTGTTGGGCAAGAGCCTTCCTAACGTAATCATCGCCTTCGTGATGGTGGGCTGGGCCGGATACGCCCGCATCGTCCGGGCCGAGGTGCTCAAGGTGCGCTCGCTGGAGTTCGTCGACGGGGCAAGGGCGCTAGGGGCCAGCGACCTGCGCATCATCTTTCGTCATGTGCTGCCCAACGCCCTAACCGCGCTGCTGGCCATCGTGGTGCTCGACCTAGGCTCGGTGCCGCTGTCCGCAGCAGCGCTGTCCTTCCTGGGCATCGGCCTTCCGCCCGGCTACGCCGACTGGGGGCAGATCATCAACTCAGCCAGGGCCTGGCTGCAAGGCCCGCCCGGCCAGCCCTGGGCCTACTGGTACGTCTCGTTTTTCCCGGCCTTTACCATCATCCTGTTCGGGCTTGGCTGGAACCTTCTTGGCGACGCCCTGCGGGACGCGCTCGACCCGAGGAATCAGTAGGGCTGGTCACCTAGCTGAATGCACATAAGGAATCATCTCGAGCACAAACAACCACAGCCGTTTATGGCGGTGGTTGTTTTATTTGGGAATCACCACCAAGCAGCCGCCATCGCTGTGCCGAAGTTGTGATGAGGTGCAAAGTTGTCATCGCCTGAACGTGGTCGCCAACTACGCACTTGAATACGCCAGGAACTCGAGGCCGGGTGAGGCTCGGGGCCTGGTTGGGAAACAGAGACTCGAGGAAAGTGCATGAGGAATTGACAACGGATAACTAACGCTTCAAGCGAAAAAGGTCAAAAAGCGTATTTAGCTTTATTAACGGAAATATTGTAAACTGAACTATGCTGTCTGTTTTACCCAACTGGCAGAACCCTGCCAAGCGCCGCCTCGAGGCTTTCCGCGCCGCCCAGGAGCGTAACGAGGCCGCGCTGCTCGAGCTGCATCAGGCCTACATGTTGCTTAAGGGCCGTAAGCGGGCTATGGTGAGCCCGAAAACGCTTGAGCTTTACCAGGTAGCGGTTCGAGACTTTCTGGCTTGGGCATGGCCTCCAGAATCCAACGCACCCACGGTTCAGATTCTTAAGGTGACCTCGGATGATCTCGATGCCTGGATCACCGACCTACAGATAACCGGCGGACACCTCGAGGCCGAAAGGTTTCCCCTAAGGCCCGGCAGCATCGCGACCTACCTGGCGGCAGTGCGCTCGTTTTATCGAGCCCTGGCATGGGCCGAGGCCGCAGAGGTTCCCGAGGTCATTGCCCCCAAAGACCCCACACCGGCCCACGAGCGCCGTCCTGCCCTGCCCCTTGAGCTGTACAAGCAGCTTCTCGTTCACCTCGACACCGAGGAAGCCGAAGCCCGGCGGGACCGAATCGCTGCACGCCTGATGGGCGAGGCGGGTCTGCGTATAAGTGAGGTTATTCACTTGCGGGTCGAGGATGTGCATTTGAACGAGCGGCTTCTCGAGATCAAGCGCGGTAAAGGCGGCAAGTCGCGCAGCGTCCCGCTGGGCAAGTCGCTGGTGGCTGAGCTCTCAAACTGGTTGAGGCTGCGACTTGCGTACGCGGCGGCGGGTGAAACTCGAGTACTGGTCAATCTGGGTGGGCGCAAGGCTCACGGCAGGGGCATGACCGACCGAGGCTTGCGCGGCATCCTGAATGCCCATTATGCGGCCCTGGGTTTTTCCTCCCGGTATTACGGGGCTCACGTTCTGCGCCACACTGCCGGAACCCGCATGTACAAGGTGTCCAAAGACCTCCACGCTACCGCCCGCCTCTTGGGTCACACCAACGTAAACACCTCCGCCATCTACGCCAAGATGGACCTCGAAGGTCTGTTCGACGTGGTGGACAAGCTAGACAACTGAGGCGACGAACTCAACCATGGCCGCCTCGGTGAGGGCTCGAGCCTCTTTGTGGGGGGTGTGAGCGCAGTCGGGGATCAGCAGCTCAAGGGCTTTCCCCGCCACCTGGCCGATAATCGATGAAACCTGCGCGGGCGTCCCGAACTCGTCATCCAAACCCTGTATCGCCAAAACCGGGCAGGTGATTTTGGGCAAAATCGCCTCGATGTTCCAGTCCTTGAACCAGGGCGCAGTCCAGGTCTGTGTCCACGCTGCGTACAGCGCAGGAACCTTTTCGCCGTGGTAGCGCTCGAGGCGCTTGGCGATGTCGGTGGAGCCGTAGGCCACGACAGCCTCCCGGATTCCGGCCAGGGTCACCTCTTCCACAAACACGTGTGCGCCCTCGGTAATCACTCCTTTGACCTGAGGCAACTCGCTGGCGGCGATGAGCGAGATCGAGCCGCCGTCGCTGTGGCCGATCAGGATGGCTTGCTTGATCTGGTGGGCCTCGAGCACCCCCGGCAGAATCTCCAGGGCCTCGACGTGCATGTAGTCTTTAGCCCTGGCCCTGGTGAAGGACGACGACCCACCGTGCCCCACCCGGTCGTAGATGAGGGCACTCAAGCCGGTCTTCTCGGCCACCACGGCCGGAAAGTCCCGCCAGGTCTCGATGCAGCCCAGCGAATCGTGCAAAAAGACCAACACGGGTTTGTCGGGCCTATCGGGCCCAATCCGTCGCGCCCTGATCTGATGTCCAGCAACCTGGATGCTCGAGTCGGTCATGGTGGTGGCGTAGGTGGGGCGAAACCAGGACCCTCAGGCCAGGGCCTCTTCCCGCTTGATGCTGTAGACCTTGCTCAGTCCCTTGTCCGTGGTCACGCCGTAGAGCGCGTCACAGGCTTCCATGGTGCGCTTCTGGTGGGTGACCAGGATGAACTGGGTGGACCTGGAGAACTGGCGCAAAAAGCGGCAGAAGCGCTGGATGTTGGCCTCGTCTAGAGGCGCGTCGACCTCGTCCAGCACGGCGATGGGGAGGCCTCCCCCCTCCCCCACCTCGGACAGCGCGAACAAGAAGGCCAGCGCCCCCATGGTCCGCTCGCCCATCGAGAGCAGGTTGAGGTTGACGGTACGCTTTCCGGCGGGCCTCAAGACCAGATCGAGGCCGCCTGCAAGGCGCTCGAGGATCACTTCCGCGCCCAGTAGCATCTCGGCGTACTCGCTGAACTTAACCTTGAACAGCTCGTACACCTCGTCCATCTTGCCCCGGTACTGCCCCTCGACCTCGCGCAGTTCCGCCTCGAGCTTTTGCACCGCCTCGCTGGCCTCGGAGAGGGCCACCTCGAGCTTCTCGACGTCCGCGCTGAGCAGTTCGTACTCGCGCTCGGCCAGGTGATTGACCGGCCCAATCTCCTCGAGGGACTGCTCGACCTCGGAGAGCAGCCGGGCCAGTGATCGGCTCGAGCCCTCCTCGACTGGGCCGGCGGGGATCTCTGAGAGTTCAACCTGAAGGGTTTCGATCGTCGCCTCCCGCCGGGCCTGAGTGATGTTCTGGGCCTCGAGGTCGGAGACTATCTGGTTGGTGCGCGCGATCAGACGGGTCTCTTCCTCGGCCAGGGAGCGGGTGCGCTGGCGTGCGGCCTGGAGGTTGGCCTCGAGGCCGGTGAGGTTGAGCTTGGCCCTGAGCCCCTCGAGGTTGGCCCGGCGGGTCTGGCTCTCTCGCAACTTCTCGCCGAGCTCGAGCTGTTCTTGTCGCAGCAGGCCCAGACGGGTCTCGAGGTCGCCGGTCTGGAGCTGCGCATCTTTGAAGCGGGCCACGTCTTCGCGGTAGCGCGTCCAGCGGGCGGCAACTTCGCGGGTCTGGGCCAGCTGGCGGGTCAGGGCCTCGCGCTCGGCGCGCAGGGCCTCGAGGGTGGCGGGGTCGGGCGGAACCACCGGCGCGGGGGCCACCGGCTCGACCAAGGCTGACTGTCGCTGGAGGTTTCCACCCAGGGCGCGCAGCTCCGAGGCCAGGTCGGAGCCCTGGCGGCGCAGGGTCTCGAGATTGAGCCCCGACAGCTCGGTGCGCAGGGTGGCCGTCTGACGACCCAGGGTAGAGGCCTCTTCGGACTGACGCTCGGCCTCGGCGGTGGCCTCCTGAAAACGCCGGCGCAAGGCCAGCATCTGCCCGCCCTTGGAAACCCGACCGCCGGTGAGTGCACCGGAGGTCTCAAGGAGCTCACCTTCGAGGGTGACCATGCGGGGCGCATCGGGGAACTTTTTGCCAAGTGCGAGGGCGGCCTCGAGGCTCTGAAGCACCAGGGTATCGCCCAGCAAGGTGGGCAGAGCCTCGGGGCAGGCGGGGAGCCGGACCAGATCCCTCGCCACGCCCAGCATGCCGGGCTCCTTGGAAAAGTCGCGCCGCCCTTTGCCATACTGCTTGAGCAGCGTACGCGGCAGGAAGGTAGCCCGGCCGCCCTGCTTCTTGAGGTGCTCGATGCCCTTCTGGGCCGCGCCCTCACTGTCGGTCAGCACCCACTGGGTGCGCCCGCCCAGAGCGATCTCCACAGCCAGTTCCAGTCCGCCTTGCACCTCGAGCAAGTCCGCGACCACGCCCAGAATGCCGGGGATCCTGGCGTCCCGGGCCTTCTTGGGGCCTTCGGCGAGGTCGGACCCGGAGCGGATGATGGCCTCGAGGCGACCCGCCTCGGACTGGGCAGCTCTGGCCTCGGCGGCGAGCTGGCCCTCCTGTTTGACCAGCTCGTTAAGGCGGGCGCGGAGCTCGGACTCCCGCGATTCGGCAGCCTTTATACGTTCGGTCTGCGCGGCGAGGCGGGCCTCAAGCTCGGCCCGGTCGGCCTCGAGGCGTTGGCGCTGGGCGAGGGCGGTCTGGAAGGCCAGCCGCTGGGCCTCGAAGGTGGCCTGGGTCTTGAGGAAGTTCTCGAAGCGGCTCTGCTGGTCGCGCAGCCGGGCTTCCTCGGCCCGTAGAAGCGGCTCGAGTGATTTGGCCCTGGCCTCGGCCTGGGCGTTGGCGGCACCGGTGGGCTCGGGCTCTTCGGGCGGGGCAGGCTCGAGATTGGCCCTGAGGCGGGTGATGCGGGTCTCGGTCTCGGCGAGGTCCTGGGAGAGACGCTTGAGGAGGCCATCGGCCGACTGGCGCTCCTGCTCGGCGAGCCGCAGGTCGCCCGCAATGGCCTCGGCCTGCCGCAGGGCCTCGGCGTGGAGGTTCTGAGCGGTGTCGAGGTCTTCCATGGCGGCGAGCTTCTCGCCCTCAATGGCCCTGAGGCGCCCAGCGACCGCCTGGCGCTCGCCCTCGAGCAGGGCAGCTTTTTCGCGGGCGGCCCGGGCCTCGGCGTCGGCTTCGCGGATTCGGGCCTGAAGCAGAGATCGCTTGAGGATCAGGGCCCGCGCGGCCAGCTCGGCAGCCCGCCTGGCGGCCTTGGCCTGTTCGGCCTTCTCGGCGATGGCGGTGCGGCGCTCCTCGACCTCGGCGCTGCGGGCTACCCACTCAGAGGTGGCGGCCTCGAGCTTGTCGCGGGTGGCCTTGGAGGCCTGGGTGACCGCGCGGAGCCCGGCGGCCTCCTCGAGGTAGGCCAGCAATACTTCCGGACCGGCCTGCAAAATCTGCCCGATTTCGCCTTGCCCCACCACCGCATAGCCGGTACGGCTGAGTCCGGTGCCCATCAGGGCATGCTCGATCTGGCGCAGCGTTGAGCGGTTACCGTTCAGGCGCACCTCGGTGTCGCCGTCGCGGTCGAGTCGGCGGCTCATCGAGACCCGCGCCTTTTCGCGCGAGACTTCCAGCTGTACTTCGGCGAAGCCCGTGGGGGCGCGGCCGTCGGAGCCGTGAAACAGCAGGCTTTGGGCTTCGTCGCCGCGCAACTCCCGCGCCCGGGCCCCTACCGCCCAGCGCAGCGCCTCGACCACGTTACTCTTCCCCGACCCATTGGGCCCCACAATCCCAAAGACGCCAGGCCCGAACTCGAGGGCGGTGCGCTCGCCGAAGGATTTGAAACCCTGGAGGATGAGGCGGTCAATCTTCATAAGAGGATGCTTTGGTGAAGGCAGAGACTATCTCTAACGATTCGACTGCTCAAATCCACCGGCTAAAGCATACGCGAAAGCGCTGGGTTTTCCACCTTGCCCTCTCCTCTTCCCCGCCCAGCCATCTCACTGCCTGGCCCTTCGAAATGGGTCGATCAGCGAAAGGTGACCCAGGCTCTCTACTTCCCGGCCCTGGAGTAAAAAGCGAACCTGCTCGACGCGGGGGTTCTGGCGGAACTCGAGTAGGGTCTGGGCGATTCCATAGATCAGGGCGGTCTCGGCAGCACTGCCGTAGTTGAGGCGTGCGTAGGCGGCGGGGAGATCTACGATCGCCGTATCTTCGCGCAGAAAAACGGTCGGGGCGGGCGTGCCGGCGGGTACCAGGGCCGCAGCGCCCTGCTGCTGGGGGCCTCGCATCAGCTCGACCAGGGCTCGAGTCAGGGCGTCCTCGCCCTGCAAGAGTTGCACCGTGCGCGGCTCTACCGCCAGACCCTGGCCGTCATCTTTCGCGAAGTGCAGCCGAATCTGGCGCGGCCCGCCGGGGTCGAGGTCGCCGGGCAGATTGAGCTGCTGGGTCCCGGTTGCGCCCTGGGTAAAGTAGAGCCCCGCGGCTGCCGCCAGCAAGACCAGCAGGCCGAGGAAATTGGTGAAGGTGAATATCTTTTTCATGGAATCACACATTGGTGGCCAGAGACAGGACAAAGATTTGTGGGAAGGGCGAACGCCCAGAGGTTGCCTTCGCGGGCTCACCTATAGGCGCTGCGCTAGGGCCGGTTTCCTCCCTGCCGAGGGTCTTGCTGGGGCGGGGTGGCCTGGGTCGGGGACTGGGAGGGCGGGTTGGCGGGAAGGCCAAGGTAGGCCAGGATGGCGTTGGTGAGGATTTCGGCGGCCTGATTGCGGCCCTGGGGGGTGCGGAGCTGCTCGAAGCCGAGTTCTACCATCACCGCCGCGCCGCCTGCCTGAGAGAGCACGAACATGGCGTCCTGACTCGAGTTGGCCACGATTCCCGCCGCCGCAAAAGCCTCAGAGATGCCCTGGGCGAAGCGGGCGGCAGAGCCGGGGGCGGCCACGTAGCGCTCGAGGATCGGCTTCTGGCCAGCGGGCGTTCTGGAGTTCAGCTCGCGGCCGCGCTCGAGGAGGCGCAGGGTCTGCACTTCGGGGTAGCTGTAGATGCTGACCCGGCTGCCCGCAGCCGCGTGGACGCTTACGAATACCTGCGCCGTGGAGGCGAACTGCGCCCTGGCCGCCAGCGGGACCGCGCGGTCGGCACTGCGGGTAAGGACGACTTCGACGCCGCGCCCGCTGAAATTGGTCCGGATTCGGTTAACGACGCTCAGCACCAGGTCTTTTTCTGCCAACGTCCCCACCTTAACCCCAGCGTCTTCGCCGCCATGGCCTGCGTCAAGGACGACCCGGGGCCAGCGTTTGGTCTCACCCCGCTCCACCACCACCTGATTGGGCAGATAAAAGATGCGGACTGCCCCCCTGCCCTGGGGCAAATAAATCTCCTGACCCCAGCTCTCGCGGCTGAAGCTGATTCCGGTGGACTGCGGCGCGTCGGGCACCTCCTCCACCCCGATCATGGCGACACGGGGGGGATTATCGGCGACCACACGGGCCTGAACGTCGCGGTCGAAGCGCAGCACGTACCGCTCGACCGAGCCGATGGTGGCACGGGTGACCTCGAGCAGCCGTGCCGGCTTCAGCGCAATCACGGGTGCCCCGTAGTCGATCCGGTATACCAGGTCGAGCTGTCGGGCCAGTTGGCGAACCGGAACCCATAGCTCTCCGGCGAAGCGGTAGGCATTGAGGAAACGGCTTGCATCAGCGCCCTGGGAACTGATTCCGAAGACCGCCACCCGTCCGCCCCGGCTCAGGTAGAGGCGCGAGGGGGTAACCAGGACCCCAAGCCCCAACGACTCAGCGATAAAGTCGGCCCGGCCAAAGGCCACCGAGCCCCCGCCGGGGTAGAGGGTGCGCCCCTCCTGAGCGCCCACGATCAGGCGGCTCTCGTACTGCGCGAGCCCCAGGCCCAGCAGCACCGCCAACACGAACAGGGGGCGAAGGAAAACCATCCTGATAAGTTTTACCGTTTGAAGATGAAATTGGCAAATGAGGACGAGTAGAGAGGGGGAAGGAAAAGCCTGATACGTCGGGCCTAAATAGAATGCCGATATGGTTTACCGGGCAAACCATTGGCAAGTTTGAAATCCTCTCGCTCCAGGTCTCGACCCTGCAAGACCTTGGCCCAACAGTAACGCCACTTCTCTCAATGACCTAAGCCCAAACCAACCCCAATCTTGGACAGAGCAGCTATGTGACGTATTTCACGATAAAAAGGATTTGTGACAATCTTAGCCGCACTACCAATTCTCCATTTCGCGCTTTACCGCTCGTTTTTTGTCATCTTCCCTCTTCTGGTAGTCACGCTTGCCCCGCCCAAGGGCAAGCAACAGCTTGGCCCGACCTTTTTCGTTGAAATAAATCTTGAGCGGTATCATGGTCAGACCTTTCTGCTCGACCCTGGCCCTGAGTTTTACCAGCTCGCCCCGGTTAAGAAGCAGCTTTCGCAGCCTGAGGGGATCGTGGTTGGTGTAACCGCCCTTCTCATACGGGGCGATGTAGAGGTCTTCAAGGAACAGCTCCCCTCCCCGGAAATGGGCGAAGGTGCCAGTGAAATCGGCCTGACCCGACCGTAGGCTTTTGACCTCGGTGCCCTTTAATACCAACCCCGCCTCGTAGGTCTCGAGGATCTCGTAGTCGTGGCGAGCGCGTCGGTTTTCGAGTCCGGCCATCAGACTTGATATTGTAAATCTTCACGCGTCAAACGCCAAACGCAAGGTTTGAAAATCCAAGGGGTGGACGCCGGCTATGTCCGGGCGGGTAAACACAACCCGGTGTAGCTGTATCTGGCACACTCGAGGCTCTTCTACACTGGGCTTTTATGACTACACTACAAAGGGGTATTATGAGCGTTGGCTGGTTTGGAAGTGCTTCAATCTCAGGCCATTCCACCGCCCACGACTCGGGTTCAACACAGGTTTTTAGGTCCAACTGCCAACAGCTATCCGCTTTAAGCCACAAGCAGACTTCAGGAGGAATCCATGAAAGTAGGCATCAACGGTTTCGGTCGCATCGGACGCCAGGTTTTCCGCATTCTCAACGAGCGCGGAGTCGAAGTGGTGGGGATTAACGACCTCACCGACAACTCGATCCTGGCCCACCTGCTTAAGTACGACTCCAACTATGGGCGCTTCCCCGGCACGGTCAGCTCCGACGCCGAGGGCATCACCGTAGACGGCAAGAAGATCCGGGTGTACGAGGAGAAAGATCCTGCCGCCCTGCCCTGGGGCAGCATCGGCGCGGACATCGTGATCGAGTCGACGGGTAGGTTTACCAAGCTCGAGGCCGCCGAGGCCCACCTCAAGGCCGGAGCCAAGAAAGTCATCATCTCCGCCCCCGGCAAAGGCGACATGCTGACTGTGGTGATGGGCGTCAACGAGGGCACCTATGACCCCGCCAAGCACCACGTTATATCCAACGCCTCCTGT
>JANRLD010000091.1:0-43956 GCA_033762915.1 Meiothermus sp.
GGTCAGTAAGTCTAGCATGCAATGAGTTTAGCAAAACAAGCTGGCCCATGAAAGGCCAGCTTGTTGTCAGATTAGGTCGGCGAACGCTACAGGTTCCTCAGCCTTGGACAACGTCAGCTTAAGTTCAGGTTCGGCCTTTAGCAGCACACCATTCAGCGTGCGCTGCATGCACTCCAGCATTATCTCGCTGACGACCGGTGCCTCGTGAACTGGACAGGATACACCCACTTCATCGTGAATCTGAATCATCACCTGGGCTTCCAGTCCAGCGCTGCGGAAACGGTCAGTCATCTTGACGATGGCCTCTTTCACCACATACGCGCTGTAGCCCTGAATAAGGGCATTCTGGCTACTCCTCAAGGCCCCGTGGAACTGTCGCCAGTGGTCACGGTTCTTGGGGTTGTAGTTTTCGGGCAGGTCCAGGTGCTTGATGAAGCCGAAGTCCGGATACTCGACGTAGCCTTTCTGGGTCAACTCAGCGTTGACGTTGGCAATCCAGTCACCAACTTTGGGGTAAGCCTCGAAGTAGCCAGCCACCAGCTGGCGTGCTTCGTTCTCAGCAAAGCCGAAGTTGCGAACCAGCGTGTACTCCGTGCCCGCGTAGATGAGGGCGAAGTTCACTATCTTGGCCTTCTGACGCAAGTCCTTGTGCTTCTTCTTGAAGGTCTTGTCGTCCATGTCTTGGTCGACCTTGAAGGCGTACTTTGCCGTGTGACAGTGCAAGTCACGACCGGTGTTCAGCAACTCCTTCATGGCGTCGTCACCAGACAGCGCAGCACAGACCACCATCTCCATCGCGTTAAAGTCCGCCATGACGAACACTTGGCCAGGGTCAGCCCTGAACGCCCCACGAATGTCGATGCCCTGCAGCCATGGCATGTCGGCCACTTCCTCAGGCAGAAGTCGCGGCATGTTCTGGAAGTTCGGCGAGTTGGACGACATGCGGCCAGAGACAGTGCCCACAGTGTTGTAGCTGGGATGCACGCGGCCGTTCTTGTCCAGCTTCTCGCGAATACTGTCCGTGTAAGTCGAGGCCAGTTTCTCCAACTTGCCCAGCCGTAGCTTCGCATCGACAAAGCGCCTTGCCTCCGTAGTGAGGCCAGGTGCTTTGGCGGGTACAGCTAACTTCAGCTTCTCCAGGGCAGTCTTGGCTACCGAAGGCGCCTTCTTGTCCGTCAACTCCAGGACTGGAAAGCCCAAGATGTCGTACAGCAAAGCACTCAGCTGCTTCGACGACCCCAGCAAGGTATCAGCGTTGAACGAACCATCCTGCCACTTCTCCGCCGGAATTAGCTGCGTGGCCAGGTCCAACGCCTCCGCAAAGCCTTCCTTGACTCGGTCACCGATGACTTGTTTGGTTGCTTGGAGGTGGCCTAGGTCGGTCCGCAAACCGCGGACCGTTGCCGCAGTCATGATGGCGTTGACGGGCTGTTCGATGTTGTAGTACAGGTCTTTCAGCTTGGGGTTGTTAGCGAGGAAAGTCTCGACAAACTCCCACAGGCCGTAGGTGTTCATAACATCGTCCGAAGCGTACTCACCACCGTAGCAAACCGGCACATACCGGAAGTCGGTTGGGAAAGTGCCAGGAAAGTCCACGATGCCGGCCTTCTTAAGAATGGCCATTATCTTGGCAGTCATCTTGATGATGAAGCCGAACTTCACCGCACCGTTGTGCAGCCCACGCCAGATGGCCATTAGGTTGTCCAGCCACTCAGGACGCAGGGTGTAGGTTTTGACCTTCTTGTTGTACATCTTGCCGTTCTTGTTGGGCGTCGGAACGGAGGTTATGTGTTCCTGGATAAGGGCCTTCTTGATGTTTGCCTCGAGAGTGCCGGTAAGGTCGAAGTCGCGTTCGTCGATACCCAGCAGCGTCTTCGACCACTCCTTCAGGCTTTTCTCGTGGTTCTCGTTATAGAGGTGCAAGGCCAGCATGGTGTCTTCGTAGGGCATCAGGTCCAGGTCAATGCCCATCGTGACGTTCAGTACCATGCGGTCGTATGCTGCGTTGTGCATTACAACCTTGGTCTCGGTAAACAGGTCCAGGATGAATTCCCGAACCACCTCTGAGTCTACGTTGGGTGGCTGGTAGTCTAGCCCAGCAAAGTTCTCGTGGCCAACGGGGATGTAGAAACCCTCGTGCTGGCTTACAGCCACGGAAATACCGACCAGCTTGAACCCCTCTTCCCAGGGGTTCAAGCCAGTCGTCTCAGTGTCGAATGCAACGAACCGCTGCCCTTTACACCGTTCCAGCAGCGCTGGAAGGCTGGCTGGGTCCAGCAGTGTTTGGTACCTCCTCATGCTTTCCATATACCTTGTCTAGGTCCTCCTTGCACCACAACCAAGAGTCGCCCACGATTCGCTTGGCACGTACGTCTTTGAGTCGGCCGGTTTTCCAGTCATTAATGAACGCCTGACGCGTAATTCCAGCGAGTCGAATGACTTCGTCGGTACTTAGGTAGGTTTCTTCGACAGTCTGACCTTCTGCGTCGTACTGCACACCACTTCCAAGCTTTTGCTGCAGCCAGGACTCAGCCCGGTTGCGCAGCAAGCCAGTAACCACAGACAGCAGGGAGGGCTTCGGGTCCTCAGATTTACCGCCAGCCAGTTCGCCCAGGACTTGGCCAACCCGCAAGCCAGTCAGCGGTACGAACATGCTAAGGATTAGGCCTACCCAGAAGCTAATGGCGGCGGCGCTATCGCCCGCCGCCATCGCTGGAAAGTGGCTGTGTACCATCGAGTAAGCTACGGCAAACCAGACCAGCAGCATCGCGTACACACTGCCCTGTTTGGCAATGCGCGAACCGGTCAGCACACCCACAAAGCTGAAGTAGATAACGGCCAAGTCCAGGCCGATGGCCACACCAAAGCCAGCAAGCCAACCCGGAATGACCAGGTTGTTCAGCACGATGTCCTTGGTGTTGTAAAGCATGAAGCTATCCAGCACGTGTAGAAAGCTGGTTACGAGGATGGTGACGTAGACCATAAGGCCTACGTACACGAGGATGGTCTTGTTCACTTAAGCTTCCTCCCGTTCACGAATACAGTGATGGCCACGGCCAGCAGCGCCAGGGGCCACACCGAGGCAAGCATGCCGTGCAGGAGACGACCCTCCCAGCCGTACTGCTGCACCCACAAGTCAATGCTGTCGCTTTCCACGAACACTCCAGCAACCGTCGCGTAGAAGATTATCGCGGCATCTCGAAGGCTAAGTTCGCCGGTTAAAAACAGTACCAAGGCGCACATGGACGCGGCGTACATGAAGTGTTTTATTCCACAACTCCGTAGCCGTAGTCCAGAATTTTGGGATGGCCGTTATACAACCGCACCAAGTTTCTCCAGTGCAGGTCACCACTCATGCTGCGTGGTACAATCCTTTCCACCTTGCTGTAGAGACCGATGTCGCCCTCGTTGTGGGGGTAATACCGGGTGACAATGACGCCGTTGTTGTAGTGAATTATGGGTGCCAGCAGCGCCCTCAACTTGGGGTTCGACACGCCGTAGTGGTTCCATCGTCTGTGTTCGGCGTACGACTCCGAAATGGCAGCTTTGCGAAGGGGCACCTTAACGACGTAGTCCCCAACGCGAAGCGCTGCCCGATAGGCCCCGTTTCCTACAAGAACAACCAACGGAAGCCCGCTGTCGAGTGATGCCAACGACTGGACCTTCTTGGTGATGATGTTTGCGCGCTGTCTGCTGCCTCGCGCACCTACGTTCTCCCAAAGCTTGGCTTTTGCGATGGCATCAGCTAACCGAATGACTTTCTTTGGAGTTGCGGAGTTTGTCTTCTTCTTAGTCGACATGGGTTACCTCAGGAGTAGTCCAGCAGTTTGGGGTGGTTGTTTTTGAGTGCAACGAGGTTGTGGGGTGTTATGTCGTACAGGACTGAGTCTCCGAAGATGTCCACAAGGCGTGCGTACCATGCAGCCACTTCCGCCTCGGTGTACATCTCGAACTCGTACATCTGCACGACCATGACGCGACCGCACAGGGCGTACGGCTTAGCGAGATACCGCCGACCACAGGGGGAGGCGGTATGGTAGGTGTCCCATTCGAACTTGTTGGCTTTGATGCCGTCTTCGCAGGTGGGCACCTTGATGGCGAAACCTTCGTACGCAAAGACAGCACGATGACGGCCGTGGTCGAGGAACTTCAAGCCCTCGAGATGCTTGAGGCGGCTTACCACCCGCCTCGCTTTCTCGTTGCGGCTGTCGTGGGAATTCGAAGTCCACGGGGCCAGTGAGTCTATGGCGACAGCCATTTGTTTGGCGGCAGCCAGACTTGGCATTAGCGAATGACCTCTGCCAGAGTGGCCGAAGCCAGGGACTGCTGATGGACACTGCCAGGGACTTGCCGTTCCAGAGTCAGGCTGTAGGCGTGAGGCAAGTGCGTGGCACTGAAGACGGTGTACAGGTTGTCCAACGAGTAGACGCCGTCCAGCGTGACGGTGGCAGAACTGTCGCCAAACGACACCCGGAACCGGTCACCTTCATACACACCCTCAACGCCCAGGACAGGCGTGCAGGCCGTAGCGTTGCACAGCTGCGCACCTCCGAAGACTTTGTTGTCTCCGGCCTGGATGTCCAACTTCACTGCGACACCGTAGAAGTCGCCATACCAAAAGCCGGTGAGGATGGGGTTGGGGCTGACGGGCTGATAGGGCTTGCTGGTGCAGCCAGCGGCCAGGAAAAGGGCGGTGAGTAGGATGACCAGGAAAGTTTTCATGTTGACTCCAAAAAGTAAGGCCCCTGCCGCAAAGCAGGGGCCTCTAGTTGAGGGACTATCCGCAGGTGCTGTAGTCGCACTCAGTGCAACTGTTGCAACCGCCTTTGCGGACGACAATGCCCTTCTCGCACTGCGGGCATTGGTTAGCCTGGGGCAGTGCACGAACGGTGCTGGTGGCGCGAACGCTGTTGAGGACTGGGGCACTGCTGGTCAAGGCTTTGGCCACCAGGGACCACTTGCTGTTGACCATGCCGTGGCCTCTGACGAGACCGCCAGTCATGTCGAAATGACCGTCGAGGTGCCTGGCGACTTCGTCAGGCGTTGCACCGTGCTTCAAGGCCACACTGATGAGGCGGGCGATGACGCCCGCCGCAACCTGTTCGTCAGGCGATGGACGGCTGAGGTTGATGAACACTTCGATGGGACGGCCAGCCTCGTCGGTATTGACGGTGACGTACATCTTGCTGCCTCCAACGGCGTAGCGGAAGGTCTGACCGTTCACCACGTCACCCCTAACCAGGGCAGCAGGCTGCTGCGCGCCCTCAGGGGCGCTTGCAGCAACAGCAGGAAGTGGGTTAGATGATGCCTCAGGATTGGACTGCACAGGCGTTTCAGCCTCAGTCCAGGTCTCCTGACGTGCAGCCCAGTCTTCGAACGACTCCTCAGTCTCTTCCGAAGACAGTACCTGGAAAGCACGACTACCGTCACGGTAGACGGTGATACCCTTACAGCCAGCCTGGTGGGCCGTAGTGTACGCATCCAGCACGTCCTTCACCGTGGCCTCATTGGGCAGGTTGATGGTCTTGCTGATGCTGTTGGCAGTCTTGGGGTAGTAGGACAAGCCTTGTTGGGCCGCGGCTTGCATCAGAACGTGTCTGGTGGGAGTGACTTCGTGGGCGGTGATAAAGACGTCCAGAGTCCTTGGCAGCCATTCACGGTCAACGATAGGAAGAAGGCTGCCCTTGGTCAGCTGCAGTGCCTTGGCCAGCAGTTCCTCGTTGAACCGGCCATTGGCAGCCCACAGGGGGCTATTGGGTACCGGCCGAAGCTTGCTGATGACTTGCAGCAGCAGGGGGCTGACCATACTGTGGTTCTCGGTACCAATGCGCCGGCTGTAACCCAACTTGTAGAAGGGTTCGATGCCGCTGGACACCTCGGCAATCATAGAAGTTGTGCCGGTAGGCGCAACCGTCGTGACAGCGACGTTGCGCATCTTGCTGGTAACTGGCAGACCTTCAGGAACGCCATGCGCTTTTGCCAGTCTAGTCGAAGTAGAAACGGCTTCAGCGCTGATGAAGCGCATAATCCTTTCGGTAGCTTCGACGGCTGGAGGAGTGCCGTAAGTGAGGTTCAGCTTCACCAGGGCATCTGCAAGACCCATCACACCCAGGCCGATTCGACGATACTTCCGGATGGCTTCGGCAATCTCAGGAAGCGGAGGAACAGTGACGTCTAGAACTCGGTCCAGGAAAGTTACCGCGGTAGACACCACCTCACGAAGACGGTCCCAGTCCATGTAACCGGGTTTTGTGCCGTCCCAGTTGATGAAGTTGGACAGGTTGATGGCCCCCAGGTTGCACGGTTCGCCAGGGTACAGAGGAATTTCGCCGCACGGATTGGTGGCTAGGATGGGACCCTTGATGTCTATGAGTGCGTTGTCTTCGTTGATGGAGTCGACGAACAGCAGGCCAGGTTCGCCGGTAGCGTGGGCCTGAGTGGCGATGGCGTTGAGAGTGCGTGCGGCATCCGAGTCGGGGTCAGACTCAGCCTTCTCCATCATCTCGTCAGTTGCCAGGACTGAGATGTTGAAGGTCGAAATGTCGCCGTGTTCAGCCTCGACTTGCAGGTCTTTACAGCCAACGAACTCCAGCGCATCGGGGTGAGTCCACTGCAGGGTAGCCATGCCAGCACCACGACGCGTCCCACCCTGTCGCACCACGCGCAGGGTGGGCGCATACACGTACCGCAAAGTGGCTACAGGGCCAGCGGCCTTGCTGCCGCCCAACGATGCCCAATACGCGAAGCTGTCGAACACCTCGTAGGCAAATGACACAGGGCCAGAAGCAGTGCCACCAGACCCAGATACAGGCGTACCGGCAAGACGAATGCTACTGGTGTCGATGACTACATCAGCGCCTTCTTCCAGAAGGTCCACCATCTTTGCCGCAGCCCGCCAGATGCCTTTGATGCTGTCGTTCACGACTACGCTGTGACGACCTCTCTTGACGCCCTCGATACGGCTGGTGCTGCCGTTTACCTTGACCACCTCAGCGTAGCGCCAGTTGTGGGACCTCACCTCACCGATGACCGGTTCCAGGAACGAAGCACTCAGCAACTGGGCCTCGACTTCGCGGCGACTGTCAACGATATACAGCTTACCGGTTCCACCGTCAGGCTTGCGCTTGAACGGAATGTTGCCCAAATAAATACCACACCCACCTCCGACCTTCGTGACGAGGGCCAGCTTGAGGGCGGTGTCCATGATTTTACACCCGGTGTCGCTGCCATCGCCGTCCAGCACGAAACAGTTCAGGCCGTTGCCGTGTTCCGTACCAAGGCCAGCCAGGATGCGTCCGCCAGGGATGAAGTCTTTCCGTGCCATGATGGCGTAGAATTCGTTCTCCTCGTCGATGCCTCTGGCCGCCACCTTGGCCACACGCCGAAAGCCCTGGTCCATGGTCTCGGTAGGGTTGATAGCGTACTGCTGCTTCCAAAGTTGTTCAGGTGTCATGGTCCTCCAATAATGAAGAGGCGGGCTTAACGCCCGCCTCTTCTAGGTCTCTTATTGTCGTCGGCGTCGTATTGCTTTAGGATTGGCGCAGAGTCTGTAGTCCAGGCCCGTTTGCACTTGGGACATTTGTACGCCGGACCGTGACGCGACATGGCCTCTACAAGGCTGTCGCGTCCACAGTCTGGGCACCGGGGCTTGGGGAATTTCGCCATACATCCTTGGCTAGCTGTGCCAGCCGTCGTACACGTGGGATTGGTCCATCGCATCCTCGACTTCTTCGCCTATGCAGTCGCAGTAGTCGCAGTTGCAGTCGTCAGTGCCTGTGCAGTCGTCTACTTCGTCCATAGCCACACGTTGTCGGGCAGTCCTGCTGCCTCAATTACCGGGGCCACTTCCTCGACTTTCAACCGACCAAGGCCAATGCCAGGGTACGGAAGGTGGATTATCTTGTCCGTACCATTCGCGTAGTCGCGCAACTTAGCGGCTGCGCGAACAATGAGGTCAAGGTCAGCAGGGTCCTTGAAGTGGCGTTTAGTCTGAAACGCCAGCAACACACGTTCGGCGTAAACGGCGCCTACTAGATGATAGTCAGGACCTTCACTTGCCACTCTCTGACCGAACAGGTAGTCCAGGCCCTGGTACCGGCGTGCGGCCTCAGCCGCAAAGCCGGCACCCATGACCAGACGTCCGTGCAAGATGACGTTGTTAGTCGGCACGCAGATGACGTCGGTAGGGCCTACAGAGGCCCACAGGTTTCCAGTTTTTTGTTTCATTTCAGTTTGGTCCGTAGGTCTTCGTATCGGACTCGAGTCTGACAACTGCTGACTGCAGAGACCGCACAGCGTCGGACAGCGCTTCGATGGTCTGGCTTTGCTTCCGCACCGTCAGCTGGCTTTGCCGCAGAAACAGCAGGGCAAGCAGCAGCGCTGGCCAAATGACGATGAGGCAGAAGACGCCGATGAAAACTAAGACATCAGTCATTGAGACTCTCGAGGTAGGGCCAGAACTCACTCCAGTCACGAATGCGGGGCAGGTTGGACTTGGCGTTGTAGCCATAGTCACCAAACAGCAGCACGCCTTGACCGGCATCAGCCACGTCTTGGGCAGTGTCGGGATGGTCTTCCACCAGAAGGCTGTTCAGCTGCATGGCCGAAGCCTTGTTGCGGGCCAGGAACAGCGGGGCATGAACTTGGAAGTGGCGACCAATGCTTGCGACGGTGGCGTTGGCAATCTCGGGGGGACGATGTGTGATGAAACCAGCCAGACGGCCAGCTTCAGCCACCTGCTGCACGACCTCCACAGCACCGGGCAGCGGTTCCATGGTCAGGTAGACACTGGGGTCTCTGACCGAGTCCTGAAATGCTTTCTCAGCCTCTTGCTGCCGGGGCGCGAACAAGGCCTGGATGCCGGTGTAGTAAGTCGCCGGGTCCCCGTCAGGAACGGGGACACCCAGTCTACGGGCTACGTCTTCCTTGAAAGCCTTGGTACTGGCGAAGAGGGTGTTGTCCAGGTCGAAGTAGATGTACCGGTACTTCATACCAGCACCCCCTCGGCAGTAGTAGTCAGGCCAAGCTTCACAGCAGCCAGCCCGCGGGTGAGGTTGGTTATCTTCCTCTCAAACTCAGGGACAGTTCCGTCGTTAAAGACGGCGGCCGTGATGAGGCCGGCTTCGCGCACAGCCAGCAACTCTTCGTGTTCCTTCGGGTCTTTGGGGCCGCAATTGGGCCTCACTATCTCGAAGATGACTCCACCGTTGTCTACCCACCACTGGCACTCCTCCAGACGGAAGATGCGGGTGTTGACCAGCAGAGGTTCGTGCTGGGCCTTTTCCGTCATCTGCTGCCAGTATTTGGGGTACCGGTGATAGCCAGCCTGGACAAGGAAACCACGAATCTGTTCCTTGCCAACGGGGTCGTCAGTCCAAGCCGAAATGCCGGTGTACTCCTGTAGTACGGCATCCGTGTCGGCCTTGATGTAGTCGCCCATGGCCACACGCTTCATGCCGGGTACAGCAGCAATGACTGCGTTGCCCGCGGTGTCCTTTCCTACTCGGCCATAACCATGAAAAGCAATCCAAAGTTTGTTCACTACTTCCTCCTAAAACGAACCAGTAACCTGGCAAGTGGTCGCAGGAATGGTGGCCAAGCCTGGGTCTTTTGAACAAAACACAAGTAGCGCCAGACCTCCATTTCGTCTTCACTTGTCAGGGCCAACCGCATGTTTGCGTCGTAAACAAACATCTTTCTGCCGTACTTCTTCACCGTGTACTGCAGGTCTTTTCCCAGGTTGGCTATGAGTGGTGCCACCAAGTTGGAGTTCAGGGGTCGCATTACCATTGGCTTTCTCCAAAAGAGTTCTGGGGGCCTATAAGGCCCCCAGAACTAGGAAGTGGGTGTATTACGACTAGTTGAACTGTGCAGCCCTACGGTCGCCCAGCATGCGCAGGAACTGACGGGCTTCAGCCCCAGTCAGGTTGATGGTCCCTGAGGAATACTCCACGGCCACCAGATTGTCCCGCACCTCGTAAGTCTCGTAGGTGTGCAGATTCATGCCGCCGAACGAGGTGTACATGGGCTTCGGAGGACGGGCCGGAAGGGCACGAATGGTGGCTTCCTCCACGTCGATGGGCGCAAACATGCCTTCGAAGGACTTGACAAGCTGGTCGATAGTTTCGCGGTCAGAGGGGCTTGCGGGAAAAGTAATGTGGTCACTCATCGGTTGTCTCCACTTCCCTGCAGCACACCGCGTTCAGCGCGGTCGCGCAGTTTGGCCTGGTTAACTAGGGCCACTTCCTCGAGGCTGTACCCGAGTTCGTAGGCGGTGGCGGCCACGTACCACAGCACGTCGCCCAACTCCTTGCGTAGGGCTTCCCGTACTTCTTGCCTTAGAGGAAGGCCGGTGATAAGAGACGACGCATCCTTCATGTCGTCGCGAATCACCTTCCCGACCTTCTCAGAGACTTCTCCAGCTTCACCGGCCAGTTTCAGCACGGTGTACAGCAGGCCTAGGCCACCGACCTTCGGATAGATGGCGGTCTTCAGGGCCTGTTCTTGATACTCGTTCAACCTCACTGCACGTCCTCCTTATCGAATGTCAACACGCGATAGCCCGCATCTACCAACTCCGCTTCCGGAATTAGGTAGAAGAAGCAATCGTAGTGACCCTTGAGGGTAGTCTTCTTCATGGTGTACTGCTTCTGCATGCAGCGCAGACGCAGGTCAGCCATGTCGATGACGTAGGCTTTGTTGAAGGCCAGCATGACGTACAGCAGAACGTCGGCCTTCGACTTGTAAAGCCAGCCGGGTGAGACGCGGCCGGTGACATAGTTAAGGTGGGTTTCGGCGACTATGTTGCCGGTTCGGTGCGCGTCAGCCTTGACCTCCAGAAACAGCTTCTGTTTGGCCCCAGTGACGGCGAAGTCGGCATGCAACCACTTCTGGTCGCCGACAGCGGTGATGTGTTCAATGTGTGCGCCTGGGTAGAGGCGCGGGATTAAGACATCCCGCGCCAGGGCCTCACCCTTGACGCCGACTGATACTGCGTCTTGCCAAGTTCGTCCAGCCATGCAAAAGCCGGCGCTTTACGGCGCCGGCCTCCTTTCTAAGCGTTGTTAGTTGTCTATCTCAGCGTAGCACACCGCTTGGATTGGCTGGTTGTACTGAGTTCAAAATTGTGCAGCGCGAAGCTGGCTAACCCTGTCGGAGAATGGTGTCAACGTGAACACCACGTGTACCACCTGCCCTACCCTGTATTCGACCTCGTAGACTCGCAACTTCGAGTCGTCTAGGAACGTGTACTCGCGGTAGGCCGGATTAGCTGAAGCTACAACACGCCGCTTCTTGAAGGGGTGTGTAAAGCCCAGGGCATTGTACACACCATCCTTTAGCCTTTCGGTTTCGAGTTGTGCGTGAGTCATTGGTTACCTTCCCCAAAGCCGGTCTACAGGACCGGCCTTAGCGTGGGCTTCGGCCAGATGTTCGTCCGCCAGACTGCTGTAACGCCGCGTCATCTCCAGGGTCGAGTGGCCCAGCAAGCGCTGCAAGGCCAAGGCTGAACCGCCAGAGACAAGAAACTGGGTCGCAAAGGTGTGGCGAAACTTGTGGGCAGAGACTGGCAGGTCGGCTGGCAAACCGGCCGACTTCTTCAGCCTCTTGATGACCTGACTTACCCCTTCGTACGTCCAGGGGTTGCCCTGGTCGTTGAGAAACAGCCTCGGAGTGTCGCCAACAGGCTTGCGGTCTTTGCGCAAGTAGGCGTTGAGGTGGCGCGCAGTTTTGTAGCCGTAGTACAAACTGCGGTCCCGGTCACCTTTGCCTCGAACCTGGATGCTGCGGTTATCCTGGTTAATGTCGGAAACGTTAACGTTCAGGAGTTCCTGCACCCTGGCCCCAGTGTCTAGCAGCAAGAGAAGCATGCAGCGGTTGCGTGCAGCTTGTGTGCTTCGACCGGCAGCCTCAAGCAGCCGGTCGACGGCTGAGGGGTTTAGCGGCTTTACGGGCTTATCCTTGGCCTTGGGCACGCCAGCGGCGGTCACAGGGTTGAAGGCCAAGTCCACTAGCTTTTCCGCTTCGATAAAGCGGAAAAGCGCTTTCAGGTCGCGAATGTAGCCGGGTAGTGCGTAGTCTTGTTCTTGGAGGTAGACCCAGAACTTACGGACTACGGTCTTCGTCACTGCACCCACTTCCAAGACCTTCTCGGTTTCGAGAAAGTCTGCGAAAACCCTGAACGTTTGGCGGTAGTGCGTCAGCGTTCCAGGCTTAACGTTCATGCTGCGCTTGTACAGCAGAAAGTCGTCGAATGCTTCTGCAACCTTCATAGCACTCCAGTCGCGGCCTGTTTCGGCGACCCGCTGTCTGCGGGTCGACCGGTCCAAGTCAGAACTGTGGCTGCGTCGGCTGGCTGCTGCTAGTTGTGCTGTCCTACACGCTACTGGTTTTCTTCTGGTGGAGGCGAAGGGAATTGAACCCCCGACCCGCTGCTTGCAAAGCAGCCGCTCTCCCGCTGAGCTACGCCCCCAAAAGAGCAGAGGGAAGTATAGCAGGGTTTCGGCGCGGGCGCAAATCAGAAACGCTACAGCCCCCGTCCCGGCGTTCTTCAACATTGTCATGAAAAACCGATAGAATGGGCCGGATATGGCGGGATTGTTCTCCTTTCGTGGTGAAGACGTTGGCATAGACCTCGGCACGGCCTCCGTGCTGATTTTCGTCCGTGGCAAAGGCATTGTGCTGCGTGAGCCCTCGGTGATTGCGATGGTCAGCGGGACCAAAGAGGTTAAGGCGGTGGGGGCCGAAGCCTACCGGATGCTGGGGCGCACCCCCGGCAACATCATCGCCGCCCGGCCGCTCAAGGACGGCGTGATCGCCGACTACACCCTGACCGAGCGGATGTTGACGCTGTTTATTAAGAAGGTGCTGCCTCCGCTGCGCTTCTTCCGACCCCAGGTGATGGTGGGGGTGCCCTCGGGCGTGACCGAGGTCGAACGCCGGGCAGTGGTGCAGGCCATCGTGGAGGCCGGGGCCAAGCGGGCTTTTCTGATCGACGAGCCACTGGCCGCCGCCATTGGGGCGGGCATCAAGATCGCCGAGCCCACCGGCAGCATGGTGGTCGACATCGGGGGCGGCTCCTCCGACATTGCGGTGATCTCGCTGGGCGGTATTGTGCGCTCCTCGAGCCTTCGCATCGCGGGCAACGAGTTCGACGACTCCATCATCCGCCACATCCGCAACAAGTACAACCTGCTGGTGGGCGAGCGTACCGCCGAGGAGCTGAAGATCAAGATCGGCGCGGCCAAGCTATTCCCCGGCGACAGCGGCTCGGTGGCCGAGGTGCGGGGGCGTGACCTGATCTCGGGACTTCCCAAGAGCATCGAGGTCAACACCGACGATGTGGTGGACGCCCTCCGCGAGCCCCTGGACAAAATTGTGCAGGGCGTCAAGGGTGTGCTCGAGACCACCCCCCCTGAGCTGGTGGCCGACATCATAGACCGTGGGATTCTGCTCACCGGCGGCGGGGCCTTGCTGCGCAACTTCGACGTACTGCTTCAGGAGGCCACCGGCGTCCCCGTGGTGGTGGCCGAGAACGCCGTGGAGGCGGTGGCGCTAGGGACCGGCAAGGCCCTGGACATGCTGCACGTGCTGCGCGACGCGCTGGTGACTTCGGACAACGTGCTGAAGCGCTGAGGCGCCGGCGAGAGCCATGGTCGGCGGTCGATGAGCGGTGATAAGTGTCTCCATAGTTGGAATGCGAGATGCCGCCCGCCAACTCTCGCAGGGAATTGCGCCTCGGGTAGCCGCTCTGCGGCTATGGCGCACGCCACTCCGCCCAGGCACGTATTTGTCGCTTCCACTGATACTGCACTTCTACCCTGGCGCAACTTAGACCGCCGCGCCACAAAGAATTGAGGCCTGGCTCTAAGGTTTTGCAGGGTTTTCCGCTCTCGACCGGATATGCTCCTATCCCACATCGCCCGTCAGATCGGGGGCCGCCTCGAAGGGCCCGACGTTGAGGTTTCGGGCCTCTGCCCGCCCGGACAGGACGGTGCGGGCAGTCTGGTGGTGGTGCGGGAGGCGAGGTTTCTCGAGGCCGCGCTCGCGGGCGGGGCGGCGCTGGTGGTCGAGGAGGGTTTGAAGTGCCCGGCGGGACGGTCGCTGATTCGGGTCGAGAAGGTGGGGCGGGTCTGGCCCGAGGTGCTGGGGTTGTTCGATGTGCCCATACGCTGGGCCGAGGCCGGCGTCCACCCCACGGCAGTGATCGGGGCGGGGGCGCGGGTTGACCCGGCAGCGGCGGTGGGCGCTTTTGTGGTGATCGGGGCCGGTGCGCGGGTGGAGGCCGGGGCCGTAGTCGCGCCGCACGGCTACATCGGCGAGGGCGCGGTGGTGGGCGAGGGGAGTGTACTCGAGCCTCGAGTCACCCTCTACCCTGGAACGGTGCTGGGTAAGGGCTGCAAGATCGCTGCGGGTGCGGTGCTGGGGGCCGTCGGGTTTGGATTCCAGAACCGCCAGCGTCTGCCGCACACGGGCCGGGTGGTGCTCGAGGAGGGCGTGGAGATCGGGGCCAACTGCGTAATCCAGCGCAGCGTGGTGGGCGATACCCGCGTCGGGGCCTTCAGCAAGATCGGCGACCTGACCAACATGGGCCACAATGCGCAGGTCGGCAAGAACGTGGTGATGGTGGGCTCCAGCGCCATCGGGGGCAGCGCCGTGCTCGAGGACGAAGTGCTGATGGGCGGCTGGGTGGTAGTGTCCGACCACGTGCGCATCGAGAAGGGGGCCACCGTCGCCGGCGGCAGCGGCATCTCCAAAACCGTCCCGGCCGGACAGACCTGGGCCAGCGGCCTCCCCGCCCAGCCCATCCGCCAGCACTGGCGCAGGCTGGCTCTGCTGGACTGGCTGGTGGGCGTCGAACGGAAACTGCGAAGGTTGCTGGGCTCGGAAAACCCCCAGGACAAGGGATAAAGCGGCGGAAAGCGGAAAGCTGCGGGTTCAGAGTTCACCAGATAACGCCGGCCCTGCCGAACTCTCAAGCCCCGCGACGGACAGGTTTCGGCCCCAACGGGCGATTCCCGCTCGCCCCTCTCGGGTACGGCATGTGGCCTCGCGAGCGCTGCGGTGGAGGAGGCACACAAGGTCGCTGACGGGTTAGGATTGGAACCGCCGCAAAGGCAAGGCTTCTCTCCAGCTCACCGGCCTCTGTTTCCCATCCGACCTTCCTCCCGCTTTACCCCTCTACTCCCCATGAACCCGATCAGCGGCATCGGCCTACACAGTGGCGAAAAGAGCGTCGTCCGTTTTCACCCTGCCGAAGGGCCGGTGAGCTTTCGGGTGAAGGGGCGGGAGTTCAGGCCCCTGGCCTCGAGCGTTACCGACACCACCCGGTGTACGGAGCTGGGCTTTGAGGGCGGCAGCCTGGCGACGGTGGAACACCTGCTGGCGGCCTTGTTCATCCGAAACATCTGGGAAGGCTTGGCGGTGGAGGTCGAGGGGGCTGAACTTCCGATTCTTGACGGCAGTTCAAGGGTGTGGCTCGAGGCCCTCTCTCCTTTCCCCAGCGCCGGCCCGCCGCCCGTACCTTTGACCCAGCGCCTCGAAGTGGTGCTGGGAGGCAGCACCGCCGAGGCCGAGCCTGCCGAGGCCTTTGTGCTTGAGGCTGCCATCAGCTTTCCCCATCCCAAAATTGGCGACCAGCAGATAGCCTGCCCGCCGCTGGCCCTGGCCGACCTGGCCACCGCCCGCACCTTCGGCTTCCTGCACGAGGTCGAGGCCTTGCGGGCGCAGGGGCTGATCCGCGGGGCATCGCTCGAGAACGCCCTGGTCTTTGGTGAGCGGGACTTCGCCAACCCGCCCCGCTTCCCCGACGAGCCGGTGCGACATAAGGCGCTCGACGCCCTGGGCGATCTCTATCTGGCGGGGCGTCCGGTCCTGGCCCGGTTCACGGTTCGGCGGGGCTCGCACCGCCTGCACGTCGCGCTGGCGAGGAAAATCCAGGCCTGGCTCGAGGCCAGCCCGGACACCACATAAACCGCCAACAGCGTCCTAAACTGGACCCCATCGCCGAAAACTAGGCCGCGGTTGAATGTGTACTGCTTGCAAATTCCCACACGTTAAGGTGTATTATCCTGCTCAAGACGCGGGCAGACACCCTAGCGTTACGTGATGCGTGGACGGAGATCCATTTTGAGGCGTGCATGGAGCTAAAGGTGGGTGTGGTCGGCGTGGGGGTCATGGGGACCTACCACGCCCAAGTCTACGCGGGGCTGCCGGGGGTCAAGCTGGTAGGGGTGGCCGACCCCGACCCCTTCCGTCAGGCCGCCGTCGAGCAAGACCTCGAGGTGCCCGCCCACACCAACCTCGAAGATCTGCTGGGCAAGGTGCAGGCGGTGTCCATCGCCTCGCCCACCTCCTACCACTTCCGCCAGGCCGCGATGTGCCTCGAGGCCGGGGTTCACGTGTTGCTGGAGAAGCCGATGACCCGCACCATGCAGGAGGCGCGGGAGCTGGTGCGTCTGGCCGAGCGCCACGGGGTGGTGCTGCAGGTGGGGCACATCGTGCGCTTTTACCGGGCAGTGGGCGACCTGATGAACCTGGTCAACAAGCCCTGGGTGCTGGAGGCGCGGCGCATGGGCAACAACCGCCGCATCCGCGACATCGGGGTGGTGCTGGACCTGATGATCCACGACCTCGACCTGGTACTGCTGTTACTTAAGGAAAAACCCTCACGGTTCAGCGTGGTGGGGCGGCAGGTGGAGGGGCTCGACGAGTACGCCCAGGCTGTGGTGGACTTCCCCTCGGGCGCGAGGGCGCTCTTTACCGCCAGCCGGATGTCGCCCCAGACCGAGCGCTCCCTGACCATCACCCAACCCGGCGAGATCGTGCGGCTGGATTTCAACTCCGAGTTTACCGAGCTCTCGCTGCACCGCGCCCCCCCCACCCAGCCCGACCCGGACAAGGTCGAGCCCAGCGGGCGCACCCAGGTGCAGGTCGAGCGCACCGCCATCCACAACGACAACCCCCTGCGCCGTCAGCTCAAGCATTTCGTGGATCGGATTCAGAAGGGCGAAGCCCCCCTGGTCACGCTCGAGGACGACCTGCAAGCCCTGGAACTGGCCCTGGAGTTGTCCGCCGCGTTACAGCCCGTCATGTCGCGCTAAAGCCTCGCGCTAGAGCGTCACACGAGCCTCGAGGGCTCCCTCAAACTGCTGCGGACTCGAGGTTGTCTCGTTAAGACGGCGGCTAATGCGGCGTTTATTTTCCGCATAGGGCGGGTTTTTGCCGTGCTAAAATGGCGGCAGGATGATCATTAACGCTTTGGTTAACGCGAGGAATGCGCTGCTGGTGACGGCTTTCCTGCTGGGCTCGCTGGCCGCGACCCCGGCCCTGGCCCAGCAGGCCCCGGAGACCCAGCCGGCCCAGTCCGCCCCCGCCCGCGCCCTCGACGCCGAGACCCAGAGGGTGCTGGACCAGGCCCAGGCCGACCTCCAGGCGGGCAAGCTGCCCGAGGCCATCCGGGGCTTCGAGGCGGTGATCGCCAAGGACTTCACCAACTACAGCGCCCATTTCGGGCTGGGGCTGGCCCTCTACCGCCAGGGCGACGTGCGGGGCGCAGTCTTTGAATTCACCCAGCTTACCGCCATCGACCCCAAGCGCTTCGAGGGCTGGTTCAACCTGGGCGTGGCCCAGGATCGGGCCGGTCAACTGGGCGAGGCCGCCCAGGCCTTCGGCCGGGCCGTCGAGGCGGGCAAGGCTCTCGGACTCAGCGTGGCCGAGCTGAAACCAGCCTACCTGGGTCAGGCCAGGGCACTGCGCGCCCAGAACCAGTACGACCCCGCCGCCACCGTGCTGCGCGCCGCCCTAACCGATCTGCCCGGCGACGCCGAGATCACCGCCTTGCTGGGCGACAGCCTGGTGCGGGCCAACAAGCCCCTCGAGGCCCTCCCAGTGCTGTACGAGGTGCTGGCGAGAGACCCCGCTAATGTGGACGCACTCTCCCAGGTGGCCGACATCTACGCAGCCCAGCAGCTCCCCCAGCGGGCCGTGCGCGAGCTGGACCGGGGCATTGAGTCCGCCACCGATCCCAAGGTTAAGGCCCAACTCTGGCTCAAGAAGTCCACCCTGCTGCAGGGCCGCGAGCAGCAAGGCGCACTGCAAGAGGCCCTCAAGCTCGACCCCAGCCTGTGGGCTGCGCACTACAACCTGGGCGTCAGCCGCCTGCGCGAGGGCAACATACGGGGCGCGCTCGAGGCCTTTCAGGACGCCTTCGCCCAGAATCCCGACGAGCCCCGCGTAGCACTGGGGCTGGCCAACACCCACGACCGTCTGGGCAACAGCGCCGAGTCGGGCCGCTTCGCCGCCATCGCGGCCAAGGGCTCGCAGGGCGGCGAACGCCTCGAGGCCCTCTTCCTCCAGGGCAAGTCGGCCTACAACCAGCGCCGCTTCCCTGAGGCCGTAGAGGCCCTGGCCACCGTCACCAAGGAACAGGCCGGCCGTGCCGACGCCTGGTTCTTCCTGGGCATCGCCCAGTTCAACCTCAAGAGCTTCGCCGACGCCGCCAGTTCGCTCGAGCGGGCCAGGGCCTTGCAGCCCACCAACGCTTCCACCGTGGCCAACCTGGGCGCGGCCCTCTACTCGGCCGGCCGCCTGCCCGACGCCGAGCGCGTCCTGACCGAGGCCACCACCCTCGACGCCCGCAACGCCGTGGCCTGGTACAACCTGGGCCTGGCCCTGCGCTCGCTGGGCAAACAGGCCGAGGCGAGACGGGCCCTCCAGCGCTCCGCCGACCTGGGCTACGCACCGGCCCGCGACCTGCTGCGCTGAAATTGAGGTGTACTCGAGCCGCTGCCTGTTCGGCAGCGGCTCGCACCATTGGGTGCCTTATTGCGTTTCCCACCCTTACCTCCCTCGCGGTGGCAGGTAATCTACTCCCTATCGCGTTTCCCACCACTACTCTGCCCACGGTGCGGCCCTAAAGCGTGCGCTAAAGCGGAGATTATGTTGGCGAAGTCGGGGTGCAAATCGAGAAGTCGTGTCTTCATCGGTATCTCAATCCTCGCTTTATCGCCCAGATTTGGAGTTCGCCAACAGAATCAGCGGAGTAGTGCACTCGGTACGGTAAAAACCGCCCTACCGAGTGTTCGTGGGAACCGCTCTACAGCAAAAACTGCCCGCTTTAGCGCCGTGGGGAGTATGCGTGGGAACCGCTCTACAGGTCAGCTTACGCCGCAGCTCTGCGGGTAGAAATCGCCATGGGTGACCACGCCAAAGAGGTTTGGCTTCCGAGGTGTGGGGTTCGATGCCCGGCGGTTGCCGAAAGAAGCTTTATGTGAAAAAAGCGACAATTGCGCTTGAATAGGGTAAATTAACGGGATGGGCTGGCTTAAATCCAATTGGCTCGACGCCTTGATTTTCCTGCTGGTGGCAGTGATCATGGCCGGCGTGGTGTTTTTCCTAACCGGGACGAACCCAATGGACGCCTTCAACGGGGGTGGTGGGGCTCAGAACCCCGCCGTCAGTACCCCCGCTTCCCAGCCGTCCAGCCCGACCCCCGCGACACCTACACCCTCCCCAACCCCGCAAGGTCAAGGGCAGGCCGATGGCTCTGTCCCCACCCCACCGCCCGCGCAGGTGCAGGCCGGCACTACGGCTCCTGCACAGGAGCAAGCCGCCAAGCCCACCCCGGAACAGCCCAAGCCCTCGAGCCCCCCCGCTCAGACCGCCGCCCCCGCCGCAAGCCCCAAACCCAGCCAGGCCGAACCCGCCAACAACTCCACCGGCGAGGTCACGGTGGTTCCCCTACCGCTGGCCCCTCAGGCAGACGCCAACCCGGTTCCCGCACCTCCCAGGCTCGAGCCCCGACCCGCTCCCAGCCAGCCGGCCCAGGCCGAGCGCCCCGCCCCCAGCCAGCCGGCCCAGACCGACCAGCCGGCCCAGGTGCGCCGCTCCGCTGACGCCGGGGGCGGATGGCGCATCGCGGTGGGCTCCTTCGGGCAGCGGGCCAACGCCGAGCGCCTGGCCACTACCCTGCGCGGCCAGGGCTACCCGGTTAGCCTGGCCGCCTCGGGATCCAACACCAGGGTCTGGGTCGGGCCGTACAGCAGTTCTGCCCGCGCCAGGGCGGTCGCCGCCACCCTCGGCGCCTACAGCCCCCAGGTGGCCCGCGTGGGCGCCCCGGCAGACGATGCTGTGGCCCCCAGTACCCCCGCCCAGGCCCCCGCGGCCAGTCCGGCCCCCCGCAGTGGCTACTTGCAGGCGGGCGCTTTCCGCAGCCGCGAACGCGCACAGGCGGTGGCCGATGAGGTGGCCGGGGCAGGGTTCGGCGTCAGCGTGGTCGAGGCAGGCAACGTCTTCCGGGTGCGGGTCGGGCCGGTGGACGACACTACGGCGGCCATCTCGGCTCTCCGGGACAGGGGAATCCAGGCGGTCGTGGCCCGCTGAGGCAGGTTACCCGCCGGTTACCCCCCAGGACATTACATTAAGAAACGTAACATTAAGGAGGCAGAGCGACCCCCATGGCAAAGGTTCCTAACGCAGCGATCTCCCGTCTGGTCACCTACCTCCGCATTCTCGAGGATCTGGAGGCCCGTGGCGTCAGCCGCACCTCCTCCGAGCAGCTGGCCGAAGAGGCCCAGGTCACCGCCTTTCAGGTGCGTAAAGACCTCTCCTACTTCGGCAGTTACGGCACCCGGGGCGTGGGATACACGGTGCAGATTTTGCGCCGTGAGCTGCGGCAAATTCTGGGCCTCAACCGCAAGTGGGGACTGGCCATCGTGGGGATGGGGCGGCTGGGCCAGGCCATCGCCGACTACCCCGGCCTGGGTGAGCTGTTCGAACTGCGCGGCCTCTTTGACCGCGACCCCTCCAAGTTCAGCATGAGTTTTCGCGGCATGTCGGTAGAGGGGATGGACGGCCTCCCCAGGGCGGTAGCCGAGCGGCGCATCGAGTTCGGCTTGCTGGCCGTCCCTGCTGATACGGCCCAAGTCGTTGCCAATCGTCTGGTAGAGTCAGGTATCAAGGGCATCCTGAACTTTGCCCCAGCTGTGCTTGAGGTTCCCAAGGAGGTGGCAGTAGAGAACGTGGACTTTCTAACCGGTCTCTCGAGGCTGTCCTTCTTCGTGCTGAACCCCAAGTGGAGAGAGGAGATGATTGGATGAAACTGATCAAACTGGCGCTTGCGGCCCTGGCCCTGACCGCCTTAGCGGGTTGCAGCAACTTCGTCGCGGACTTCGGGGTTCCCACGGTGAACATCTCCCCCGGATCTTCGTCGCTGCTGTACGCCCGCGACAACAACGGCAACCAGACCCTCACCGGACTGCAAGTCACGGCCGTAGTGCAGAGCCTCCCCGGAAGCCCCTCGGGCACCGTCGCTGGGCTCAACCTGCTGGGCGGGGGAACCCTGCCCGGATCGGCAATAGCCAGCTGCGCCCCCACTTCCAAGCCTGACGACTGCCCCAAAATCACCCTCCAGGTAACCTACGGGCTGCCCATCCCCTCGCAGGGCTCGGTGGTGGTGACCGGCTACCAGGCTGTACCCCTCAACGCACAGCCCACCCGCACGGTTAACATCACCCCGATCACCTTGTATTAAGTAATACCAACGCCGTAAACCCAGGCCCCGAGGTCTGGGTTTTTTGTGCGCTGAGCCGATTTGAACCAAGCTTCTGGGTCGCCTTTGCTACTATCGAAGTTGATGACTAGCCTTATTCGCAGCGCCATGCCTCCCCTTCGTCTGCTCCTGCTGGCGGCCTTAACGGCGACCCTGTTCGCCTGCAATCAGGCTCCGGGCTTCAGGGTGGTGGTGCCCGGTTTCCAGTCCGTGGGCCAGCCCCAGAGTCAGGCGCTCAATTTGGTTCTCCCGCTGTCCTTGCAAAAGCAAGGGGGCTTTGATCAGCCGGTCAATCTCAGCCTCGAGAACGCCAGCTCGCTGCCGCCTGGCTTCACCGTGTCCTTCGACCCGGCCATCACCGACAGCTCCTCGAGGATTCGCATCACCATAGACACCAACGTACCCCCCAACACCTATACCTTACAGATTAGGGGCGTCGCTGGAGCCTTCAGCAGCACCGCCGAGCTGCCCGTGCGGGTCGCGGCCCCGCTCTATACTGCCAGCCTGAGCAACGACAACCTGACCATACAAAAGGCCGCAGAAGAGAGCACCACGGTCAACGTGACGCGCAACCAGGGGTTCACCGGCCCCCTGGCCCTTTCGCTCGAACGCGAGGACGGGACCGCCATCCCCAAAGGTCTGAACGTCACCTTCCAGAACCAGACCCTCACCGGCACAGCCTCGAGCTCGGGCCTGAGCATCAAGGTGGGCGATGTCTCGATTGGCGACTACGCCCTGCGGGTCAAGGTCAGCTCGACCCAGGACGGTTCGGCCCAGTACGTACCCCTGAAGGTTAAAATCACCCCCGCCGCCAACCCCGACTTCAGGGTTGTTGTCCCAACCCCCACCCTCACCTTCACCGACCTCAGGCCCCAGACCATCAACGTGGTGGTCGAGCGCACTGGGGGCTACAGCCAAGAGGTCCAGCTACGGGTGCTTTCCCGCGACGGGACGGCCCTCCCTGCCGGGTTGCTGGCCACCTTCGACCCCACCGGCGTCACCGGAAGTGCCCAGAGCAGCGTGCTGACCATCACGCCGACGGCCGGGATTCGGCAGCAGATCTATGACCTGAAGATCGTAGGGACCGCCATTGACCGCCAGAAAGAGGCCGACATCAGCGTCAACGCCCAGGGCATCCCGCAGCAGTTTGTGGTTAGCCTGGGGGCCACCAAGACCCCGGAACTGACCGTACGCCAGGGCGGCTCTAACCAGGATCAGCCCATGCTGGTAGCGGTGTCCTCCATCGGTGGTCTGAGCGGTCCCGTAGACCTGCGGCTTCGCTCCGCCGACGGCTCGGTACTGCCGGTAGGCATCACTGCCGAGTTCACGCCCAACCCGGTGAGCGTCACCGCCAGCGGTACCCCGACCGGCGCGAGCATGATCATCCGGGCCTCGATCGCGGCCCAGGTCACCCTCGAGGGCTCGCTGCTGCGGGTCGAGGTCAGGCCCGCGGGCAGCCCCGAGACCACCGTCCCCTACACCACCGACTTGCGTCTGCGGGTGCGCACCGACCGCGACCCCGACTTCGAACTCCGGGCCTACCCCCAGGACAGCGCGGTGTACACCGACATCCTCGAGAACGAGTTCAGCTTCCCGGTCTTCGTGGTGCGCTACGGCGGCTTGTTCGACCCGCTGACCGTCGGACTTGATCTCTCCAGCGACCTCCAGAGCCCGCGCCTGAGTGTCAACCCGGCCCTGGCCAGCGACAGTCAGGTTGATGTGAGCTTCACCCCACGCCGGACCAAGCCCGAGTTCGTGGCCAGCACCTCCTACCCCATCACCATCACCATGAAAGCGGGCAGCGGTTCCAACGCCATCACCCGCAGCATCTCGCGCAGCGTCAGCGTGGTGGACTTCAACATCGGCTTTGTCACCGCCTCGGAGATCAACGTCCAGCCCGGCGGGCTGGTGTCCGCCGAGGTCACCCGCACCGCCAACTTCAGATACCCCATCACGCTGAGCCTGCAAGGGCGGCGCTCCGCCAGCCAGCCCTACCGGGACATCGCGACCAGCGGCGATGCGAACTTCCCGGAAATCGTCAGCTACAACTTCGGCCCCACCAGCGCCATCAACAGCAACATCTTGCCCGGCGAGTTAGACCCCCCGCCCATCCAGGGGCTGTTCATCCGCACTTCGGCCAGCGCGCCCAACATCGAACTGGACTTGCGGGTCGTGGGCACCTCCAGACGCCCGGCGGCCGGGGTGGTTCCTGAGGGCCGCCCCCAGTCCCGCCCCCACAACTTCCTGCTTAGAATCCGGCCCTAACAGCAGTACGTGTACCCCGCACGCAAAGTCCCCGGCGTGCGGGGTCTTTACATCCGCTGTAGCGCCCGCTTTAGCGCGTCACTGCGGGAGGCATAAGGGCGGGAACTGCTCCAGGTTCATGACCCTCTCGAGGGTTTTTCCGACCTACTGCGGTACCACCTATTGCGTTTCCCACCATTAAGTATCTCCATAGTTGAATTGCAGCATCCGTACTCACAGATTGATCGGGCAATTGCGCCCACAAGCCGCTCGTTGATGGGGCTATGCTGAAGTCCTGCAATCTCACTATGGCGCAACTTACCTCCCTCGCGGCGGCAGGCAATGTACTCCCTAGCAAAAACCGCCCGCTTTAGCGCCATAGGGAGTGTGTATGGGAACCGCTCTATTCCTTCAGCTGCTCCCATGCCCCCTCGAAACGTCGGCGGTTATCGGCGGTGTAGGCCGCGTAGTTGAAATCCAGGCTCGAGGTCTGCTCGCTGACCATGCTCCACATCGTCTCGCGCAGCAGCGAGGCGCACTTGAGCGCTCGGTAGCGGCGCAGCAGATCGGGGCCGGGGGCACGGCCGAAGTAGCAGGACAGCAGCTCGAGTTCCAACGCCTCGCCAAAGCCGCTGTTCGAGGCCAACCCGCCCAGGTCAAACAGTGGCGTGTTGAAGCCGCCGTAGTCCCAGTCAATCAGCCAGAGCCGCCGCCCGTCGTCGAGCAGGTTGGCGGCCAGGAGGTCGTTGTGGCCCCAGACCAGCCGGACTGCACCCGTAAGCTGCTCCAGCCGCGCCGCGCGCTCGAGCAACCCTGTCAACTCTGCAGCATACTGCGAGTCATGCTCGATCAGCCAGGCCCCGTAATTACGCAGCACATGGAAGACGTTGAAGGACAGCACCGGGCCGCGAAGGTGCTTGGGAACCTCGAGGTGACAGCGCCGCAGCAGTTCAACCAGTGCGCTCAGCCGCCCTGGCTCCCGCACCTGCTCGGGGGTCAGGGCCCGGGCCTCGAGATACTCGAGCACCATCAGCCCCTGCTCGGCATACACCACCCTGGGCGAAAGACCCGCCGCGTGGGCCACGTGGCTGGCGGCCAGCTCGTTGAAGCGCATGATCCCATGTACCGGGATGTCCTCGCCCAGCCGAACCACGTAGCGCCCGCGGGCGTCTTGAACCAATAGGTTGCGGTTGGTGATGCCGCCCTCAAGTTCGCCCACCTCGACCCGCCCCGACCAGCAGGGCAGGGCGGCGACCCGCGCCAGGAGGACTGCCTCGATCATGCTTGAAGGTATTCTATCGGGATATGGAGCGCTACGACGCGGCGATCATCGGGGCGGGGCTGGTGGGAGCGGCAATGGCTTTCGACCTGAACCAGGCCGGTCAGAAGGTGGTGGTGCTCGAGATGGCCGCAGAGACGGGAGCAGGGGCCAGCCGCACCAACTCCGGCATCCTGCACACCGGCTTCGACTCCAAGCCGGGGGCGCTGGAGACCGCCCTGATCCGGGCCCAGTGCGCCCGCTGGCCCGCGCTCTTCGAAGCGCTAAAGATTCCCTACAAGGTTCCGGGAGCCGTTCTGCTGGCGCGGAACGCTGAGGAGGCGGGGAAGCTCGAGGCCATCGCCGCCAACGCCGCCCAAAACGGCGTGGGGGTGGAACTGCTAGGCGAGGGCAAGGCCAAGCAACTCGAGCCCAACCTCCGTTCCGAGGCAGGTCTGAAGGTTCCGGGCGAGGCCATGACCGACCCCCTGGCGGTAACCCGCGGTCTGCTGGCTGGCACCGAGGTGCGACTCAGCAGCATGGTTTTGGGAATCGAGGAAAAAGGGGATTGGCTCGAGGTCAGCACAAGCAGCTCCAAACTCCAAGCCCGCTTCGCGGTCAACTGCGCGGGGCTGTATGGCGATGAGTTTCTGGGCGACCCCGGTTTCAAAATCATCCCCAGGCGCGGCGAGTTTCTGGTTTTTCCGAAAGAAACTACCCGCCTGATCAACCACATCATCCTGCCCGTTCCCAACGAGTTCACCAAGGGCATTCTGGCCTTCACCACCTTGCACGGCCACCTGATCGTGGGGCCAACCGCCGAGAACCAGCAGGACAAGACCGACTGGACGCCCAGCCCCAAAGGCCTACAACTGCTCTGGCAAAAAGCCGCAGAACTCCTGCCCCAACTCGCCAGCACGCGCCCGGTGGACGCGTGGGCGGGCCTCCGCCCCCACGGCGAGCCTCAGACCTACCGACTCGAGTTCTCCCCCGCCCACCCCCGGCTCCTCCACCTCGCCGCCATCCGCTCCACCGGACTCTCGGCCTGCCTCGGCATCTCGCAGTACGCCGTACAGATGCTACAGGCTCGAGACCTCCTCCCCTTTTCGCCCCCCGTCCCCGGGACGTCACCCCTCCCCCACTCCCCGCCACCCCTGCTGACCCCATGGTGGCAGTCCCACAACGCCCTCCGCGGCGTCAATGGGGTGGCGCTTGTAGAATCCCTGCATGCTCCTGGGGATTGACCAAGGCACCAGCGGCACCTCAGTCCTGGCCCTCGACGAGGCGTTCAAGCTGGTCGCCAGGGCCTACCGACCGGTGCACAGCCGCCACCCCCGGCCCGGCTGGGTCGAGCAAGACCCCGATCAAATCATCCAAACCGTAGTTGAGGCGGTCGGCGAAGTTCTAGGCCAAGTCGGGGGGGCGGGCGCAGTACGGGCCGCCGGGCTGACCAACCAAGGCGAGAGCGTCCTGGTCTGGGACCATCAGACCGGCAAGGCGCTCACCCCGGTGGTCGTCTGGTCTGACCGGCGGGCGGCCGGCATCGCCGAAGACCTGAACCGGAGGGGCCTGGGCGGCCGGGTCCGGCGGCTCACGGGCCTCGAGCTGTCCGACTACTTCTGCGCCAGCAAGTACGCCTGGCTGCTGCGCGAGAATCCCGAGGTCCGAAAAGCCGCCGGGGAGGGCCGGCTGTGCCTGGGCACCCTCGAGGCCTGGATGGCCCTGCGCCTGTCGGGGCAGGCCTTTAGCGACCAGTCCACCGCCTCGCGCACCCAGCTGGCCTACCTTAAGAGCGGGCAGTGGGACACAGAATTGCTCGAGGTGTTCGGCGTCCCCCTCGAGGCTCTACCCGAGATCAGGCCCTCCTTGTATCGCCACGGCAGCCTCTACCACCCCGACTGGGGCGACGAGATTCCGTGGTGGGCCTCGCTGGTGGATCAGCCGGCGGCGCTGGCGGGCAGCGGCTGCTTGGGCCAGGGCCAGCTCAAAATCACCTACGGAACGGGCTGCTTCGTGCTGGTCAACGCGGGCCACGCCGCGCCCGAGCCCGGCGAGGCAATGCTGGCCTCGATCGCCTGGAGCGACGCAGGGCGCAAGACCTACGCGCTCGACGGCGGCGTGTTCACGGCAGCGACGGCGGTGAACTGGCTGGTCGAGCTCGGACTCGCCGGCAGCCCTGAGCAAACTTCCGCGCTGGCAGAAGCCTCGAGGGATCTATCGGTGCGCTTCCTACCCGCCTTCACCGGCCTGGGCGCGCCGTGGTGGGACGCGGGGGCTCGAGGGGTCTTTGCCGGGCTGACGGCAGGCACCACCCGGGCCGACCTGGTTCGGGCGGTTTTGGATGGCATCGCGCTGCGGGTTTGCGACATCGTGCGGGCGTCGGGCCACCAACGACAATCCATCCGCGTCGACGGCGGACTCAGCAACAGCCCCTACCTGATGCAGCGCCAAGCCGACCTGCTGGGCATCCCCCTCGAGCTCTCCGGCCAGACCGAGGCCACCGCCTTCGGGGCGGCGATCCTGGCGGGCCGGGCGGCGGGTCTGGTGGACCTGGGGCAGGTCCCCTTCACAGTGCAAAAGCGCTACGAACCGAGGCTGTCCGATTCGGGGCGGGAGGCCGAGTACGCGGCCTGGCTCGAGTGGCTCGAGGCCGCCCGCAGGCTGCCCTAGCAGGTATGCTTACACGCGGATGGAAGCTCTGCTCAACACCATCGTCCCGGTCGCCTTCATCGTGCTGACGGGCTACCTCGTCGGCAAGCGGATTGACTTCGACCTGCAAACACTGTCCAAGCTCTCGATCTACGTGCTGGTGCCGGTACTCATCTTTGATGCGATGCTGCGCGCCAAGCTCACCGGCGGCAGCGTGGTCGGTATCACGGCAGCGTTCTTCTTGTCCTCGGTCTTGTTGTACCTGCTCAGCCTGTTCCTCAGCCGCTTACTCAAGTTCGAGGCCGGCCCCACCAAGACCCTGATCGCCTCTGCCACCTTCCCCAACTCGGGCAACATGGGCCTGTCCTTGACCTTCTTCGCGCTGGGTCAGCCGGGCCTCGACCGGGCTATCGTCTACTTCATCGCCAGCAGCGTGCTGATGTTCGGCCTGGGCCCGGCCTTTTTGCGCGGCGGCGGAGTGCTGCAAAGCCTGCTGTTCACCCTGCGCCTGCCGCTGTTCTGGACCCTGGCGGGCGGGCTGTTGATCCGGGGTTTGGGCCTCGAGCTACCCGAGGCGCTGGGCGAGGGCGTCCACCTGCTCGGCCAGGCCTGCATCCCGGTGATGCTGCTGACGCTGGGCATCCAGATCGCCCGATCCAAACCCGAGTGGGGGGCCTACGAGATACAGGCCAGCAGCCTCCGCCTGATCGCCGCGCCGCTGCTGGCGGCGTTGGCGGGTTGGATGCTGGGCTTGGAGCGCCTCGACATCCAGGTGCTGGTCCTCCAGAGCGCCATGCCCATCGCGGTCAACGCCTTCCTGATGGCGGGCGAGTTCGGCGGCGACGGCCCGAGGGCGGCCAGGGCGGTGGTGGTCTCGTCGGTGTTGAGTTTCGCCACCATTCCGCTGGTCTTGCTGGCAATAGGGGTGGCCTGATCGAGTTTCCCACCATTCCCTCCCTCGCGGCGGCAGGTAATGTACTCAGCAAAAACCGCCCGCTTTAGCGCCGAAGGGAGTATCCGTGGGAACCGCTCTGAGTGGCGAGTGGCCTGTTGCCCTTAAGCAATCCAAAGGTCCCACGCCACAACATCGCCCTCCCCCTTCCCTCCTTCCTATTCCCTCTGTAACCTACTCCCATGCACGACATTACCCGCCGCCTCTACAGCGGCCACCCGGTCTGGCCTGGGGACACCCCGTTCGGCTTCGAGATGGTCTGGAAGATGAGCGAGGGGTCTTCGGTGAACGTGGGGAAAATTGTCGGGACTACGCACCTGGGCACGCATCTGGACGCCCCCTGGCACTACGACCCGAACGGCGGCGACCTCGAGACCGTCCCCCTCCAGACCCTGATCGGCCCCTGCCGGGTGATCGACGCTAGGGGGCAGGCCGAGCTAACTGTGGACTTCCTCAAAACCCAACAGCTCTCCGAGCGCACCCTGTTCTACACCGGCCAACCCAACGACTGGCCAACCTTTCCCGAAACCTTCATGCACGTACACCCCCAAGCGGCCGAATACATGGCGGCACAGGGGGTCAAACTGTACGGCACCGACTGCCCCAGCGTTGACCCCTTGACCTCCAAGGAGTTGCCAGGGCACAAGGCATTTGCGCGGGCAGGGGTGTATATCCTCGAGGGGCTGGCCTTGGAGGGCGTTGTGCCCGGCGAGTACGCCTTGATTGCTTTGCCGCTGCGGCTGCAAGGCGCGGACGCCTCGCCGGTTCGGGCAGTATTACGCTAAAACCACGCGCAGGTCAATTCCCCTCGCCCGAAGCTCCTCGGCAAACTTATCGGTGATCCGGTCATCGGTGATCAGCACGTCGACCTGATCCAGGGGCAGGGTTTGCAGCAGTGAGCGAACCCCGAACTTGCTGCTGTCCATCAAGACCACCAGCCGCTCGGCGCAGGCCACCATGGCCCGCTTGACCTGGATCTCGAGGGGGTTCGGATCCATCAGACCGTTCTCGAGGGTCAGGCCGCTGGCACTGAGGAACGCGGTGTGGGCGCGCAGCTGGGCAAAGAACATCTCGGCCTGCGGCCCGACAAACGTGTACGAGGGTTCGCGCAGAATTCCCCCGCACCCCATGACAGTTACCGTTGGCAGTAGGTTTGTGGCTTCCCGGATGGTCTCCAAACCGTTCGAGATGAGCGTAACGCCAGGCCGGGCCAGGTGCTTGATCATGCAGGCCGCCGTCGTGCCCGCCTCGAGCACGATAAAGTCGCCCTCGCGGACGAAGTTTTGGGCGGCGAATCGACCGATCAGCTCTTTTTCCCGGCGGTGCAGCGCCCTCTTCTTGGAAGGCATGGGCTCGGAGATTACGGCGTTGTCCAGGCGAACGGCCCCGCCCCGCACGCAGCGCAAGCGGTTCATGCCCTCGAGTGCCTTGAGGTCGCGGTACAGGGTCATGCGCGAGACACCAAAGCTGCGCTCGAGGTCGGCGTAGTTGATGCTGCCGTTGCTTTCCACCAGCTGGGCAATGCGCTTGCGGCGCTCTACGGCGAGTATGCTGTTGAGTTCCTCGACCATCTTAACAAATCATAACATATCACCCGCCGGGTTTGCCAAATGCAAACCACGCAGTTTTCGCATGTATTTATACCAATTACTCCGAAATATCCGACAAAAAGCTGAAAAGCTGCTTTGTTACATTCTGATACATATTGTTATATATTGACAAAGGATGTTACGAGATGTTATGTTTTCAGTGCGCGAAAGGAAGGTGGCAAATGAAGAGTAAGTTGGTGACAACACTCATGGCCTTTGGTACGGTGATGGCGCTTGGGAGCGCAGCCTTAGCCCAAGGCGTAAACCTCCGGATTATGTGCGGTACCGTGGGGACGCAATTCGAGCTGTGCAAAAAGGTCACGGGCGACTGGGCACAGAAGACCGGCAATCGGGTTGAGGTGATCCAGGCCGTTCCTTCGTCCAACGACCGCCTGGCCTCCTATCAACAACAGCTCGCTGCGGGCAGTTCCGACATTGACATCTACCAGATCGAAAACATCTGGCCCAGCCTGTTGGGCGATTTCTTTGTCGATATGAAGGATCATGTGCCGGCTACGGCGCTGCGGGATTTCTTCCCCACCATGATCGAAAACCATACCGTGAACAACCGGCTCATTGCCCTGCCCTGGTACGGCGATGCTGGGCTGCTCTACTTCCGCACCGACCTGCTCGAGAAGTACGGCTTCAAGGCTCCGCCCAAGACTTGGGCCGAACTCGAGGCCCAGGCCAAAGTTATCCAGGAGGGCGAGCGCCGCAGCAACCCTAACTTCTGGGGATATGTGTGGCAAGGGAACGCCTACGAGGGCCTGACCTGCAATGCCTTGGAGTGGATCGTTTCCTTCGGTGGCGGAACCATCATTGACACCAGGGGCAACATCACCGTTAACAACCCCCAGGCCGCTGCGGCCTTAAGAATGGCCGCCGGTTGGGTGGGTACCATCTCACCGCGTGGCGTTACCAGCTACAGAGAGGAAGACTCACGCGGCGTCTGGCAGGCCGGCAACGCCGCCTTTATGCGCAACTGGCCCTACGCCTACGCCCTCGGCAACAGCGCCGACAGCCCCATTCGTGGCAAGTTTGACGTCACGGTCTTGCCCAGGGGCACCGGGCCTAATGCCAAGAGCGCCTCAACCTTCGGTGGGCACAGCTTGGCGGTTAACCGCTTCTCCAAGAACGTCAAAGCCGCTGCCGATCTGGCGGTGTACATGGCCAGCTATGAAGTCCAAGCCTTCCGGGCCACCATGGGCTTCAACCCCACCCGTCCCGCCGTCTACAAGGATGCCGCCGTGCTCAGGGCCGCTCCCTTCGTGGGCAAGATGGACGACGTGATGAACAGCGCTACCGTGCGTCCCACCACCATCACCGGGACCAAATACCCCCGCGTATCTGAGGCCTTCTGGAATGCGTCTCATTCGGTTCTGACTGGGCGGTCCACTGCCGGGGCGGCGTTGGCCCAACTGCAATCCACCCTCAACCGCATCAAAGGAAACGGCTGGTAATCTCAAATGCGACCCCTCCTCTAGTTAGAGGAGGGGTCTGCCTTTAAGGTATTTTATGCGCCCCACCATCGCAAAGCACAATAGCCTAGCCGCCCGCAAAGCCCGCACCGGCTGGCTGTATCTGATGCCGACCATCTTGATCCTGCTGCTGGTAACCGTCTATCCCTTGGGCCGCACCATTTACCTGAGTTTTTTCGAAGCGGGTTTACGTTTTCCCCTCAAGCTTGAGTTTGTGGGGCTGATGAACTATATAAACCTATTTTCAGACCCGGTGTGGTGGCGTTCTGTACTCAACACCGTCATCTTTACCGCCACTTCGGTAGCCCTCGAGACGGTCTTGGGGTTGATCATCGCCCTGCTGGTGCATACCAACTTCAGAGGACGGGGCTTGGTGCGCACCGCCATGTTGGTTCCTTGGGCCATCCCTGGGGTGGTTGCCGCTCAACTGTGGCGCTGGATGCTCAACGATGTCTACGGAGTCATCAACGACCTGCTGATGAAGCTCCAACTGATCAGTCGCCCCTACGCCTGGCTGGCTGAGGGCATGTTGATCATGGTGGCGGTGGTGCTGGCCGATGTCTGGAAAACCGCCCCGTTCATGGCTCTGATCCTGTTGGCTGGTTTACAGGCCATCCCCAAAGAACTCTATGAAGCTGCCAGGGTAGACGGAGCCACACCCGCCCAGCAATTCTGGCGGATCACCCTCCCCCTGTTGCGTCCTGTGCTGCTGGTTGCACTCATCTTTCGTACCCTGGATGCGCTGCGGGTCTTCGACATGATTTACGTGATGGCCGGAACCCAGATCGCGACCATCAGCATGAGCATCTACGGTCGCCAACAGTTACTGGAATTCGCCGATATAGGCTACGGCTCAGCGGTATCCACCGCGATATTCTTGATTATCGCCATCTATACCGCGGTTTACATAGCCACCCTAAAAGTGGAGGTGCGCTGATGAATCTGCTGTATCGGGCCTTGCTGTACGCGGGTGTGGGGTTGATTTTGGTCTATCTGCTCTTCCCCTTTTACTGGGCCATCATCAGCTCTTTGAAAACGCCCACTGAGCTGTTTAAGACCCCCATCGACTACTACCCCCCTAACTTCCGTTGGCAGAACTACGTCGAGGTCTTTCAGGCCCAGCCCTTCGGACGCTATTTGCTCAACTCGGCAGTTGTGGCTGGAACCACCACCCTGCTGTCTTTGCTGATCGGCAGCTTTGCCGCCTACGCGCTGGGCCGCTTTCAGTTTCGAGGCCGCAGTGTGGTCTATTACGCCACCCTGGCCGTTACCATGTTCCCGCAAATCAGTCTGCTGAGCGGAATGTTCATCTTGCTGCGGACGCTGGGCCTGTACAACAACTTGTTGGGCCTGGTGCTGGCCTACATGGTTTTCAGCCTCCCATTTACGGTCTGGCTGCTGACCAGCTTTGTGCGGGATATTCCCTGGGAACTCGAGGAAGCCGCCTACGTGGACGGCGCCTCGCCGACCCAAACCCTGTTCAGGGTGATGCTTCCGCTGATGGCACCGGGTATGGTCACCGCCGGTCTGCTCACCTTCATCCATGCCTGGAACGAGTTCCTGTTTGCCCTCACCTTTACCATCGACGACAAGGCCCGCACCGTACCGGTGGCCATCGCAACGTTTAGCGGGGTGAGTTCGTTTGAGTTACCCTGGCACTTAATTATGGCCGCCTCGGTCATCGTGACGATACCACTGTTGGTTTTGGTGTTGATTTTCCAGCAACGGATCGTAGCCGGGCTGACCGCTGGGGCCGTGAAGGGATAAGGAGCCGACTATGAGTCTGCTGCAGTTTAACTTTGACCCTCAGAAAGCCACTATCGCAGGTAAGCCCCGTCTGGAGCGCAGGCTGTCCGACCTCGAGGGCGTATACAGTGACCCAGTAGCCTACCAAAACGCCCTGAAGGAAGATAACCCCGTGGTGTACACGGTTTCGTCGGTGGAGGATTACAATCAACCGGGGGATTTGCAGTTTGGTTTGGGGTGTTTGATGCCAGGCAAGGTTGGGGGCGAATACTACATGACCAAAGGCCACCTACACACCTGGCTCGAGGCCGCCGAGGTGTACATTGGCCTCGCCGGTGAAGGGTTGATGCTGCTGGAAAACCCCAAAGAGGTTTGGGCGGTCGAGCTCAAAGCCAACACCGTGGTCTATGTTCCCGGTGGAACCGCCCACCGCACCGTAAACACCGGATCGGTCCCCCTACTGTACTGGGGCATTTATCCGGCTGGAGCGGGCCACGACTACGAAAGCATCCGCCAGAAGAACTTCCGGCAGGTGGTGCTCGAGCAAGCTGGTAAACCGGCGGTGCTCGAGCGTAGCAAGCTGCTGACCCAGCGGGTTTAGCTCTACCAACCCCCACACGGTCTGCGCCGTGCTGTCAGATATGGGTAGCCGGGCGGTTAAGCCCAAGATATTGGAGGTTGAGTTCATGTCCAAGTACGTCACCAAACCAATCCCCAGCCAGATGCCCTCCATCGACCACGTGGTGCGGCCTTGGGGGGAGTTTTGGCAATACGCCAACAATGAAGAGGTCACAGTCTCGCTGATGTCCGTCAAACCAGGCCAGCGCCTTTCGCTGCAATCGCACACCGGTCGGGCGGAACTTTGGATTGCCCTTGATGATGGGGCCAAAGTCGAGGTGGACGATCAGATTTACTATCCCAAGGCGGGCGAGACCATCTGGATTCCGGCCAATGGCCGCCACCGCCTGAGCAGCACGGGCGGCACGGTGCGGGTGCTCGAGGTGGCCTTCGGGAACTGGCAACAAGAAGACATCCAGCGCTATCAAGACGACTACCAGCGTCCTGAGCAGGGGGAATAATGCGGCGCAAGACCACCCAGCTTCTGGCTCCCGTAGAGCACACTCCCCTTCCCGCTGGTCGGTACGACATCTACCCCGGATTCCCCGTTGGCTCGGGGAAAATCGAGGCGGGCTACGCCGCGCTGGCCGGAACACTGGCCCAGCAAAAGACGGTGATTCTCGAGGGCTACGGCGGGGTTTTCTGGGATGAAGTGCGCAGCGAACTCGGTCAGGCCTTCGGGCAACTCGGCAAGCGCGTGGCCTGGTACGACGTGGCCCAAGCCTATAAGAGCGGGGATGAACTCGAGGCCCTGCTGGCCCCTTTCCTGGGCGGCGACGACCCCATTTTTGGAACCTGTTTTACAGGGCAACTATCGGACTTTTTTGAAACCTCAGCGCTGCAAAAGCTCCAACCTCAAGACGATGCCGATATGCATATCTTGTACGGCAGCGGTGCGGCGCTGGTGGGCTGGGACGGTTGCCTGGTTTATTTAGATGTACCCAAAAACGAGATTCAGTTTCGCTCACGTGCGGGTGAAGCGGTCAACCTGGGGGTAAAGAAGGCGCTTGATCCGAAACGGGCCTACAAACGCATGTACTTTGTGGACTGGGTGGCCCTGAACCACCATAAGCAAAACCTCTTGCCCAAAATAGACGTGATGGTGGATGCGCAGCGCCCTGGAGTTCCCGTGTTTACCGATGGCGCTACCTTACGCGGCGCGCTCGAGCAGATGGGCCGCAGTTGCTTTAGGGTGCGCCCGTGGTTCGAGCCGGGGCCTTGGGGCGGGCAGTGGATTCGAGAGAAGATTGTGCAGCTCTCGCAGGATGTGCCCAACTACGCCTGGTCGTTTGAGTTGATCGTGCCCGAGAACGGGCTGATGCTGGAGAGCGACGGCAGGCTGCTCGAGGTCTCTTTTGACTGCTTGATGTTCCACGACCACCAAGCCGTTCTGGGTCAAGCGGCCGAGCGATTTGGCACCGAGTTTCCCATTCGCTTTGACTTTCTGGACACCTTCGACGGCGGCAACCTCTCGGTGCAGTGCCACCCACGACCCGAGTACATCCGCCGGCACTTTGGTGAGCGCTTCACCCAGGACGAGACCTACTACATCCTCGACTGCGGGCCAGAAGCGCAGGTCTATCTGGGCTTTCAGGAAGGCATCAACCCCGCAGAGTTCAGGGGGGTGCTGGAGGACAGCTTTGCCCACAACACCCCTGTGGACATCGAGCAGTACGTACAAAAACACCCCGCCCACAAGCACGACCTGTTCTTGATTCCCAACGGCACCGTTCACTGCTCGGGCATAGACAATCTGGTGCTCGAGATCAGCGCAACGCCCTACATCTTCACCTTCAAAATGTATGACTGGCTGCGCCTGGACCTAGAGGGCAAACCCCGCCCCCTCAACATCGCTCGAGCCTTCGAGAACCTCTATTTCGAACGGCAGGGCGAACAGGTTCAAGAACTCATCTCCAAGCCTTATACCCTGAAGCAAGCCGAAAGTTGGAAGGTCGTTCACGTACCCACCCACCCCGAGCATTTCTACGATGTGGTGCGGCTCGAGTTTGACCATAGCCTCGAGGTGCTCACCCACAACCACTGCCACATCATGAGCCTGGTGGAAGGGCAGGCAGTGCGCCTCGAGGTAAGCGGGCAGCAGTTCACCTTCAGCTACGCCGAGACCTTCGTGGTGCCAGCAGCAGCGGGCGCGTACCGCCTGGTGAACCTGGGCCAGACCCCCGCCAAGGTGGTGCAAGCCTTTGTGAAGTCGGAGGGCATGGGCGGATGGAAGTCGTAGCAGGCATAGACGGCGGCGGCACCAAGACCCTGGTGGCGCTGTGCACCCCCGAGGGGCGGGTATTGGGGCTGGGGCGCGGCGGCCCTTCTAACGTGGACGATGTGGGCATCGCCACGGCCACCCAGAGCATCGGGGCGGCGCTGGACGCGGCCTGCACCGAGGCCAAGGTGGGCCTCGAGGTTCTATCCTCGACCTTCTTCGGCATGGCGGGGGTGGTTTCGGAAGAAGACCGCGCCATCGTGCAGGGTATCGCCCAAAACTTGGGCCTTTCGGGGCAGTCGGGCATAGACCATGACTGCCGCATCGCCCTCGCGGGTGCGCTGAGCGGTCGGCCCGGAATTGTGCTGATCGCGGGCACGGGCTCGTCTTGTTTTGGGCGCAACCAACAGGGCGAGGTCTGGCGCTCGGGTGGCTGGGGCTATCTGGTTTCCGACGAGGGCAGCAGCTACTGGCTGGGCCGCGAGGCGCTGGTGCGGGTGGTGCGGGCTGTGGATGGGCGCGACCCCCCCACCGCGCTGCAGCCGCGCTTGCTCGAGGTTTTGAGGGTGAATCACACCGACCGCCTGCTGCACCGCCTCTACGTCGAAGGGCTGAGCCGCAGCGAACTGGCCGCGCTGGCCCCTCAGGTCATCGCGGCAGCCGACGAAGGCGATACGGCGGCATCGCAACTGCTCAATCAAGGCGGCCGTTTGCTGGTGGAGTGCGTGGCTGCAGTGGCCCAGCAACTCGAGCTTAGCGACTCCGAACTGGCGGTGGTGGGCGGGTTGACCAAAGCAGGCGCAGCCTTCTGGCAACCCTTCAAAACAGCCCTATCCGAGCAGCTTCCCCAGATTCGTCTGACCGAAGCCGAACTTCCCCCCGTGCTGGGTGCGGTGGTTTGTGCGCTCGAGGCCCAGCAGAAACTGAACACCACAAACCTGCACGCGCTCAAAAACGCTGCGGTGGAACACGCCGAACGGCTTTGAATCTCAACTGGAGAACACCCATGATCATAAGCCATCCCGAATACCTGCACCGGCTCGAGGTCGACGACCATAGCGGCCTGCCCAAAGCGCTCAACTGGACGGGCAAAAACCCTTATCGAATCGAGTTCAGCGACTCCCAAATACTCCTAAGCGTAGGCGGCAAGGAGGTGCGCTCCGCCACGGGTGGCATTGACTACGAAGGGGCCGAGACCCTGCAAGGCGTTCGGTTTACAGGCCGCAAGCATTGGGCCTCGAGCCAGGAAGGCGACCTGTGCAGCCTGGCGGTACAGATTGGCCCGGTGGAGGGAAATCTCGAGTACCTCTTCCGCCGCCACGGCCCTGCCATTACCGTTCGCCTGACCCTGTGTGGTGAACCCAGCTCCTCGCTGCTGATTCGCAACCTGACCGTCTACACCACCTTCGGGTTGCCCGAAGGCAATTGGCAGCTCAACGCCCCGGGCAACGGGTTGGCCCGCGATGTTGCGCTAGGCAGTGTCACGAGTTGGACGGGCGTCTCGCCGGTGGGCGGTTTGCGCGGCTCGAGTGCTGTGGTTCACCTGGGCAGCGAAACGAAAAACGTGGGGTTGTGGATACGGCAAGAACTCGAGGTCTCTGATATTCGCATCAAGAGCGAAACGGTGCAAACGCTGGGGCTCGAGTTGGTCACCAACTTTGCCGGCGACCTGGGCCGCATGGGCCGTACCAGCCTCGACCTCTTCGACCTCGACCTGCGGGTTCCTGGCTTCGCTGCTTTTGCCGAGACCTTCCAGACCTGGCTGCGCCTGAGCGGGCACACCACGCCGCAGAACCCACCCGATTGGATTGGCTCGGCCAGCATCTGGGAGGCCCAGATTGGCTTCTCGGTGTTTTACCCCGACCACCGCTACCAGCCCTACCCCGAAGTCTCCGACCTCACCGCCGATTTGCCCCGCATCGCCGCGCTGGGTTTCAACGTTATCCAGCTGATGCCCCGCCAGCCTTACCCCAGCTACAACGTGCACGACTACTGGGACATCGCCACCTCCTTTGGCGACGTAGAGCAGATGAAGGCGCTGGTGGCGGAGTGTCACCGACTGGGCATTCGCATCATTCTGGATGTGCTGCTACACGGGGTGCTGGATCAGGAGTCCATCGGCACCGCCGCCGACGGGGTACGCTCGGGGCCATACGCGCACTTGGTAGGCTCCAAGACCTCAGACAGCTTTGCTACCGACGTAGGCGAATGGAGCAACTATCTGATCGCCTGGTCGAGGCACATCATCGACTTTGAACCCTACTGGAAAGGGGGCAGCCCTGCGGTCTCGCCCCTGATCGCCGAACACCCCGACTGGTTTTTCCGCGACTCTTACGGCAAGGTGGCGGGGATTTACACCAAAGCCTTTGACCCCCGCAACCCCGAGTGGCAGGCCTACTTCATCGAGGCCATGCAGTTTTTGCTCACCGAGTTGCAGATCGACGGCTACCGCTTCGATGCCCCCACCTACAACGATTTTCCCAACTGGGCCGAGTGGGCCCGGCACCGCGCGGGCATGTCGGCGCTGGCCTGTATTCCCCTCTTCGAGCAGTTGCGCCCGGCCCTCAAATCGCTCAACCCCGAGTCGCTGATGTACACCGAGCCCTCGGGCATTCTGCTGCGCCGCTCGATGGACCTGAACTACAACTACGACGAGCAGTGGCTGGTGACTGCCATCATGAACCCCAGCGAAGCCAAGCCCTGGGGGGTTAAGAGCGCCAAGGGCGTGGCCCGCTGGATCCAGGACCGCGACGCCTTCTTACCCCTGGGTGCCATGACCGCCCACCACATCGACTCGCACGACACCTTCTGGTGGCCCAGCTGGGGCAGCAAGTGGCGGCGGGAGCAGTTCTCGCTGCAAGACGTGCGCCTGCTGACTGTGATGTTCATGTCCATGCCTGGGCCGTACATGATGTTCGTGGGCGGCGAGGAAGGCATTGACGAGGTGCTGCGGGGGGTCAACACCCTCAAGCAACAAACCCCAAACTGGGCGGGCCTCGAGGTGGTTTGGCTGACTGGCCCCAGCATCCCCGAGAGCGTGTTTGGCATCTTGCGAAGGGATAAGGCTACAGAGATTGTGACGCTGGTAAATCTGGGCGAAGCCACCGAGGTTAGCTTTGACACACGGCTCTCTGGAGCTGGGGTTGAGCGGGCGCTCGAGGTTGGGGAAAAAGCAACCATCGCCGCTGAAGGCAGCAGGGTCACAGTAACCCTGGGAGCCAAGTCGGCAGTGGCCATGCGAATTGGCGGGTAGCCAGATCCAGACGATGGGGCACGGAATGGAACTCAAAGATCAAGTGGCGTTGGTCAGCGGGGCGGCGGGCGGGATTGGCTCCGCCATAGCCCGATTGTTTGCAGCTGAGGGTGCTGCGGTGGCGCTGGTCGATCAAAACCTCGAGGCCCTCCAAAAGCTCGAGCAAACCCTTACTCAGCAAGGCTTCATGGCCAAAGCCATCCAAACCGATGTGCGCTCGGCAGATTCAGTTAAGGCGGCAGTCGGGGAAGCGCTCGAAGCCTTTGGCAAGATCAACTTGTGCGTTAATGCGATAGGCATTTTGCGCCAGGGCCGTGTAGATGAAATGTCGGAAGCGGATTGGGACACCTTAATGAATGTAAACGTAAAAGGGGTGTTTCTGGTCTGCAAATATGCGGTTCCTGCCTTGAAGGCAGCAGGCGGCGGGGCCATCGTGAATCTCTCGTCGGTCTCGGCCTATGTGGGCTCCGACGGCAGTTTTGCCTACACAACCTCCAAAGGCGCGGTGAGCAGTCTGACCTTCGGCATCGCACAGGAACTGGCGCCGTTTGGGATTAGGGTCAATGCGCTGTGCCCTGGCTGGGTGGATGCGGGTTTCACCCACCAAGCTTTGCGGCAAGCCGCCGACCCAAGCGTGCTGCTCGAGGCCGCCCGCAATGCCCACGTGCTGGGGCGAATGGCCACACCCGAGGAAGTAGCGCAAGGGGCTCTGTTTCTGGCTTCGCCCAGGGCCTCTTTCGTTTCGGGAACCGAGCTGTTTGTGGATGGCGGGTTCATGATCAAGCGGTGACGACACCGCATCGCCAAACAAAACGCCTCTAAGGTGTATCGGCGTATCAACTCGAGCAGCCCCAGAGCGGTTCCCCGCATACTCCCTACAGCGGTTTTTGCTGTAGGGAGTCATTACCTGCCACCGCGAGAGAGGTAATGGTGGGAGCCGCTCTGAGTTTACGAAACCCTCTACATGACCTCGGCAGCGACCAGCTCACCGGCGCAATTCCCTAACGGGCTGCCGGGTGGCATTTGCATCTCAACCATGGAGACACTTCTATTGCTAAAGTGCGAAGAGCTGCCCTACCCCGGGGAGTGTATACGAACCTTCTGACAGCGTTTCCCAGTATTACCCCCTACAGTAGCCCGCGTGGGTGAACCAGCCTTTGAGGTCTTTAGAGGTAACGGCACTGAGGGCGGTGTGGATGGCATGTTCGAGGGAGTCTTGGGTTTTCGCACCAATACTGCGGAGAATGGATTTGACCTTTGACCAGCACTCCTCAATTGGGTTGAACTCGGGTGAGTAGGGCGGGGTGAACTTGAGGATGCAGCCGACGGCCTCGATAGCCTCACGCACAGCCTTGACCCGATGTGCGCCCAAGTTGTCCATGACCACGACCTGTCCTGGAGTGAGAGTGGGAATCAACACCTCGCTGACGAAAGTCATGAAAGCGCACTTATCGGTACGCCCCTCGAAGACAAAAGAGGCTTGAACTTGGGTCAGGCTGATGGCCCCGATGGTGGTGGTGTTCGTACCCCGGTTACGAATCATAGTCCCACAGGCTCGCTGACCCTTGAGTGAGCGGGCGTGGGTGCGGGTCATGCCCAACTGACTGCCGCTTTAGCGCGCCATTTCGTCTACGAACACCAGCCTCCCCGCTTCAAGGTCGGCCAACCACTCAAGAAACGTCTCCCTCAAGGCTCTGATTCGTTCACTGTCTTGTTCGCTGGCCCTGAGCGTCTTTTTTTGCGTGTCAGGTTTAGTCTATTCAGCCAACGATCCACTGTTGAGGTGCTGCTTTTCTGACCCTAGCGCCTGTCCAACTGTTCCACCAGTTCCGCCAGCGTCAGGTCGTTGTGCTCCTTCAGCAACATAGTTAGCCGCTCCCGCCACACCGCCTCCACCGTGGGGTCAGCCTTCCGCCCACTTGCTCTGGCCTCCAGGCCACCTGTTTCGCGGTACAAATCCATCCAGTCTTGCACCGTACCCCAGTCCACCATGAATCGCTCCGCCAACTCCCGATAACTGCCCTCGCCTGCCTCGTAGGCACTCAATACCCGCCACCGCAACTCGACTGGGTATGCACTCATACCCTCAGCTTACTTTGTGGGTGGTATTGCCAGGAAACGCTGTGAGGCCAGCTGAGGCAGCCGCCTCGAGGCCGCGTTTGTTCAAAAAGAAGCGGTTTATGTTGTCCTGGACGACACTTTGCATGTTGCGTTATGGTCACGCCTCGCCGATAGGCTCGTGCTGGGGATGTGCACCTCGAGGAGACGCAACGGGTCATCGGACTCTGCCCCTCGGGTCGCGTTACCGCCACGTTACCGGCCGCGCCTTAGCGTAGGACGACCGCGAGGCAAGCGGTTGGTGGTCTGTCTAGGTCTAACAGCAGGGTTTTGAAAGGAGCGCGTATGAAACACAAAGCTGGGTCTCGAGGCTGGCCCCTATGGATGAGCGTGGGGCTGGCGCTGTTGCTGGTAGCTTGTGGTGGTGGGGGTGGAGGCAGTACGCCTACTCCTACCCCTGACCCTTTGCTCAAGCGCCCCTCTAAGTCGGGCACCATCGCTATCACGGGCGATGACAAATATGTGGTGCAGGTCAACACCGAGAATGACTCGATCACCATTTTTCGCACTTCCGACGACAGCAAACTGGCCGAGCTTCCGGTAGGTGACGAACCCAGCGCGGTGGTGATCCACCCCGATGATAAGACCGCCTTCGTAGCCCTACGGGCCGAGCGCAAGGTGGTCAAAGTCAACAACATTGACACCAGCACGCCCAGTGTGGCGGCCATTAGCGCCGATGTCGGCTCGGAGCCGACGGGTATCGCCCTCAACCCCTGCGGCAGCAGACTGGCGGTGGCGGAGTTTGGCGAGGGACGGGTGGCACTGCTGAACACTTCGAACTTCGCCACGGTAGGCACCGCCATCGTTGCGGCACCGAGGGCCGTAGCCATTTCCAACAACGGCAACACCGACTGCAACGACGAAAAGTTAGTGGTCACCGAGTTCTATGGACGCATCACCGGAGCCGAGGCCACCGACAACAGCCGCACCGGGGCAGTGCGGATATTCAATGAGGCTAACCTGAGCCCACTAAACGAAGTGCTATTCGCCCCCACCGACCCCGGCAACTTCCCGGTTGACACTGCCGAGGCCAACACTGTGGTCAATTTTGCCTCGCCCAACCTGCTCTCCAGTGTAGTAATCGTGGGAAACAAGTTTTTCGCCACCGCCACTGCTGCTTCCCCCGACAACGCACCTAAGTTTGACGAGAACGTCTTCCAATACCTGCTGGTTGGTGACCTTAACGGAACCAACCTGGGCACCATCAGCCTGTCCGAGGCCATCCGCACCCTGAACGTGCCTGCGCCTGCGACCAAGTTGTTTATGGGCGACATCGTGGACATCGGGGTGGTGGGAGACAGCATCCTCTATGTGCTGGCCAAGGGCGGCGAGGCCATCCAGCGGGCCTTCCTGACGGGAAACACCTCGGTCACGCTGGGTACCCCCTCGGTTCCGCAGATTGACCTGCAAACCCTAAGCACCAAGTGCCAGAATCCCACTGGACTGGTCACCCCACACGTCACCACCGACCAACGCAAGATGTTCGTCAACTGCTGGGTGACGCGCAACACCGGCATTGTGGACCTGGGCACCCAGACCCTGACCAAGGTGGTTGCAGCCACCGCCGCGCCGTCGGCGGGCAGCCTCGAGGACAAACAGAACCGGGGCCGCCACTTCTACTTCACCGGGCGCGGGCGCTGGAGCCGCGACGGGGCAGGCTGGTCGAGTTGCGGAAGCTGTCACCCCGACGGCCTCTCCGACAACATCACCTGGCGCTTCGCCGCCGGACCGCGCCAGTCCACCTCGATGGACGGCAGCTTCAGCCACGGCCCCGGCACCCAGAAGCAGCGCATCTACAACTGGACAGGCATCTTCGACGAGCAGCACGACTTTGAGCGCAACACCCGCGACGTCTCGGGCGGGGTAGGGGCTTTGGTCAAAGACCTTGCGTTGGTCAACACCTCGAGGCTGGCCCTGACCCTGACGGGTGGAGCAGCCATCGGTGGCCTGGCCAAACCCCTGCGCGAGTTGCAGGAAGGCACCGTCAGCGGCCCTGCCGCAACCGACCCCGGCCCCAGTCTGCTCAAAGACTGGGACGAAATAGACGAGTTTGTGAAGACCATCCGCCCGGTACGGGCGCGACGCTTCATAGATTCGGCCTCGGTCACCCGCGGGCTGGCCTTGTTCCGCTCGAGCAACTGCACCAACTGCCACAGCGGCCAGGGCTGGACACTCTCGAGGCGCTTCTTCGTGCCTTCGGGAACCGGCAACGCCGCCCTAACCACGACCGCCTTCAACGGCAACAATCCGGGCCTCAACAGCCCCAGCCCCCACACCTTCCAGATC
>JANRLD010000092.1:0-24233 GCA_033762915.1 Meiothermus sp.
TCGGCGCAAAGCCCGAGGCCGAGCGCCTGACCCGCTCGCTCTTTGCCGATCCCGCACCCGCCCGCGTACAGATCACCTTCGGCACCGATGCCAAGGCCTTCGGCGCCATCGCCCGCGTGACCAGTATCCGCGATCTCAACGACTTCGTGACCATGACCGGAGGCACCGCCCGGTATGTCCAGGAGGAAGACCGCCTCGAGATGAACCTCCGGCCCTCCCCCAAGTCCATCGAACTCCAGCAGGGCCGCAGCAAGAGCTGGGGCAGCCGCCTTGAGTACGACAACCAGAGCGGCGAGGCGCGGGTCAGCGGCCCGATCGAAATCGAGCGCTCGGGCGACAAGCCCCTCACCGGCACTGCCAAGGAGATGATTTACAACGTTGACGACGAAATCCTGCGCCTGTTCGGAGAGATCCGGCTGGTCCAAGACGGGCGCACCTCCACCGCCGAGAGCGCGGTGGTGCGCGAAAAAGACCGTACCGCCTTCCTCTTCGGCACCAAGGAAAAGCCGGTGAAGAGCGTGAACAAGGACGGCACCGTTGAGGGCACCCGCCTGCAGTACAACCTGGACACGGGGGACGTGGTGGTGCTCGAGGGCGTCAAGGGCGAGTTCAGGGACCCGTAGGGTGCGACCGGAAAACTCCTCCCCAGCTATTCCTGAAACCTGCCCAACCCCCTAAACCGCCGGTAGCGGTCCTCGAAGAGCTCCTCACGGCCCATGCCTTTGAGCTCGAGGAGGGTGGTGAGCAGCGCGACCTTGATGTTGGCGAAGGTGGAGGTGGGGTCGCGGTGGGCTCCGCCGCCGGGCTCGGGGATGATGCGGTCGATGATGCCGAGCTCGAGCAGGTCGGGCGCTGTGAGCTTCAGCGCCTCGGCGGCCTTCTCCGCCTCCTTGGCGTCGCGCCAGAGGATCGCCGCACAGCTTTCGGGGGAAATGACCGAGTACCAGGCGTTCTCGAGCATCAGCACCCGGTTGCCCACCCCGATCGCCAGTGCCCCGCCCGATCCGCCCTCGCCCAGCACGATGGCCACGGCGGGCACCCTGAGGCGGGCCATCCGCTGGATACTCTGGGCGATCACCCAGGCCTGGCCGCGCTCCTCGGCGGTAATGCCGGGGTAGGCCCCAGGGGTGTCGATGAAGGCGATAAAGGGGTGGCCGAAACGGTCGGCCATGTCCATCAGCCGCATAGCCTTGCGGTAGCCCTCGGGGTGGGGCATGGCGAAGTTGCGGCGGATGTTTTCCTTGGTGTCGCGGCCCTTCTGGTGCCCCACCACCACCACCGGGGTGCTGTTGAAGTGGGCCAGCCCGCCCACCACCGCCGCGTCGTCGCTGTAGGCCCGGTCGCCAGACAGCTCGATGAAGTCGGTCATGGTGCCCTCGATCACGTCGAGTGCGGTGGGCCGCCCCTGCGCCCGCGCGAGCTGTACCCGCTCCCACCTCGAGAGGTTGTCGAAGGTCTCCGACTTGAGCTGGGCCAGCCGCGACTTAAGCACCGAAAGCTCCCCGGATAGGTTCACCCCGCTCTGGGCCGCGAACCCCTCCAACTCGGCGATCTTGGCCTCGAGGTCGGAAATCGGTTTCTCGAAGTCTAGTGGCATAGCGACGCTCTCCCCAGGCTCATACCGCCCTCGGGTACAGATGCTTGAGCACCAGCCCCACCTGCTCCTTAAGCACCCTGCGGTCGGTCACCTTGTCCACCATGCCGTGCTTGAGCAAGAATTCAGAGCGCTGGAAGCCCTCAGGGAGGTCTTGGCGGATGGTCTGCTTGATGACCCTGGGCCCGGCAAAACCCACCAAAGCCCCCGGCTCGGCGAAGATCACGTCGGCAATGGCGGCGAAGCTGGCGGTCACGCCGCCGGTGGTGGGGTCGGAGAGAATGGAGATGTAGGGGAGCCGCCTGGCCCACAGGCGATCCAGGGCCAACGTGGTCTTGGCCATCTGCATCAGCGAAAGGGCGGCCTCCTGCATCCTGGCTCCGCCCGAGGCCGAGACGATGATCATGGCCCGGTTCTCGGCGGCGGCCAGCTCGATGCCCCGCGTAATCTCCTCGCCCACCACGCTACCCATGCTGCCACCCGCGAAGCCGATGTCCATCACCATCAGCACGGCGGGAGTGCCCGCCACGGCGCAGCGCCCGCCCACGATGGCATCGGGGCGTCCGGCCTCCTTCTGGTAGCGCTCGAGCTTTTTGGGGTAGGGCTCGGTGTCCACGAAGGACAGGGGGTCGGTGGGCTTGAGGCCGGTAGTCTGCTGGAAGCTGCCCTCGTCAGCCAGCAGTTGGATGCGCTTGGCGGCCGAGAGGCGCATGTGGTGGCCGCAGTGGGTACAGACGTGCCAGTTGGCCTCGAGGTCTTTTTTGTAGATCTGCTTCTCGCAGCTGGGGCACTTGACCCACAACTCCGGTACGTCCCTCGCCTCGCCCTGTGGACGGCGACGGCGGAATAACCGCTCCAAAGCCATAACCGCTATATCTTATACCCTAGGATGAGAATCTAAGGGAAGTCCGGGGCTGACCAGGGCCGTCGGGATAGACCAGCCCGCCAAACCATCAACGCGGCAGGCGCTAGCCTTCCCGGGCGCCGAGCGGTTCACAGGCCAAGATGCCCCATGCGTACAGGCCGCCAATTCAGCGTGCTGCGGCCTGTTCCATGAATCAGATTGGGGTCCGCCATTAGTCCCAAACGGCCCCGATTATGGCAGCCTTCCGACAGGGCGTGTTGCTGCATCTCGCCCGAAGGAGTGCTCGAGGTTGGACGGAGTACAAACTCAAGCTCAAGTAGGGTTCGCACGCCTACTCGGTACGGCAAAACCCGCCGTACCGAGTGCATCACAGTGCTATACGAGCGCCGTGATAGAGGGAAACGCGATCAGGGCACCTGCCGGCCATCCCCACGTTCCTGGGCCGACACGGCAACTCCCCTTAGAGCGATTCCCACGCACACTCCCCACAGCGGTTTTTGCTGTAGGGAGTACATTACCGCCGTGAGGGAGGTAATGGGGGGAAACGCGATTAGACCTCGGGGATGTACTCGAACTCTTGCTTGCCGAAGCGTACGGTGTCACCCGCGCGGACGCCGTTCTTCTTCAGGGCGGACTCGACGCGGTAGCGGCGGAATAGTTCTTGTAGGTAGCCGCTGGCTTCCATCATGTCGCCTTTCAGGCGGTCGAGGTGGCGCTGCACCTGGGGAGCGTCCACCTCGAACACGCCGGGCTCGAGCTCGACCACATTGATATGGGTGGCGGCCGGTGTTTTGGGCTTGGGGGTGAGCATCTGGGGTCTGGGGGAGGCGGCCACCAGGGCGAAAAGCGCATCCACAACTTCGGTGAGCCCCGTCCGATCGGCCATCGAGGCCGGAAGGACGGGCAGCCCGAACCGGGACAGCTCGCCCAGGGCCGCCTCGACCTCCTCGGGCGATAACAGGTCTACCTTGTTAAGCACCACCAAAGCCTGGCGGTTTAGGATGCTGGGGTCGTAGGCCCGGATCTCGCCCTGGAGCATATCCAGGGTCTGAACGGGGTTGTCCGAGCCGTCTAGAACGTAGAGCAGCACCCGGTTGCGGGCAATATGGCGGAGGAACTCCAGGCCAAGCCCCTCGCCCTGTGCAGCCCCCTCAATAATGCCAGGGATGTCGGCAATGGTGATGCGCTCCTCCCACAGCCGGTCGCCCTCAAGCTTAACCCAGCCCGGCGCGTCGTCCACCCGCACCGCCTCGCCCCGCACCAGCACTCCCAGGTTGGGGGCCAGGGTGGTGAAGGGGTAGTTGGCGATTTTGGGCTTGGCGTTGGTGAGGGCGGCCAACAGGCTGCTTTTGCCGGCGTTGGGGTAGCCGACCAGCCCCACGTCGGCCAGCAGCATCAGCTCGAGGCGCAGGCGGCGCTTCTCGCCCGGCTCGCCCGCCTCGGCAAAGCGCGGTCCCTGGCGGGTCGGGGTGACAAAGCGGGGGTTTCCCCAGCCGCCCTTGCCGCCCTTGGCCGCCACAAACGTCTGGCCCTCTTCGATGAGGTCGGCCAGCAGCTCGCCGCTCTCTGCGTCAAAGACCCGGGTGCCCAGAGGCACCTGGATCACCATGTCCTGGCCGCCCTTGCCGAAGAGCCCCTTGCCCATGCCGTGCTGCCCGCTCTCGGCCTTGAACTGCCGCTTGGAGATGTTGGAGAGCGAGTCCACCTGTCCCAGGGCCTCGAGGATCACCGACCCCCCGTTTCCCCCGTCCCCCCCATCCGGCCCGCCCTTAGCAATGAAGCGCTCACGCCAGAAGCTAATACACCCGTCTCCCCCGTTCCCGGCGGCGACGCTGATTTCTAAGGTATCTCTAAACATTTGTGAACCTCGGGAGGCTGCTGGGAGCGGGGGAGAAGCCGCACCACCCGGCTTTTGTTCCCTTTATCCCCTTGCTTCGCCCATCAAAAAATCGAGGCGGGAAGGTGGAAGCCTTTGGCTCCCGCTTCCCGCCTGTTGCTACGCTGTTTAGTCGCCTGCTTTGGCGAGTTCGGGGGCTTGGACGAGGACGAAGCGGCCCATGCGGCCCTTGTCCTTAAACTTCACCACACCGCTCACCAGGGCAAACAGGGTGAAGTCGCGGCCTTGGCCGACGCCCGCACCGGCCTGGAACTTGGTGCCGCGCTGGCGCACCAATACGTTACCGGCCTTGACAACCTCGCCCTCGAAGCGCTTCACGCCCAGCCGTTTGGCCTGGGAGTCGCGCCCGTTCTTGGTCGAACCGAGACCCTTTTTATGTGCCATAGTTTGCTCCTTTGAAGGGCTGAGGGCCGTAGGCTTAAGGCTGAAGGCTAGGGTTAGCGCTCGGCCTTAGGCGTTCGGCCTTCGCCGGAGTTAAGCGCGAATCTCCTTGATGACTACGTCGGTATAGGGCTGGCGGTGTCCGCGCTTGCGGCGGTAGTGGATCTTGGCCTTGAACTTGGCCACGATCACCTTCTTGCCCTTGCCGTGCTCGACCACCTCGGCGACCACCTTCGCCCCGGGGACGGTGGGACTTCCCACCACGGTCTGCTCGCCGCCCAGCATCAGGGCGTCGAACTCCACGGTCTGACCGGGCTCGAGCTCGAGCTTCTCCACGCGCAGCTTCGCACCGGCCTCGGCGCGGTACTGCTTCCCGCCTGTCTTGATGATTGCAAACATTCGCTGCTCCGTTCAGTGGTTTGTCGGCAATGCCGGAAACCCACGGGTTACTTGAATAACCCAGCCAACTGATAACTATAGCCTGAGTCTGGCGATACCGCAAGGGTGCACAAACCTGGCGTTTTGGCCTGGCCGCACGCGGGGGTCTCGAGGCGAGGCGCCGACAAGATAGGGCTACCCGCCCGGTAGCGGGGCAAAGCACAGCTGTCAAAGTTCGCACCGTTTACGATCGGGGAATGCCACGGCCGTGGCGGTGATGCCCTCCCCGCGCATGCCCCGCCGTGACTCCAGCCACCGCCCGCAGAGGGACAGGGCATTGTGGCGAACGGGCGGTGCTTGCGGGTATCCGCGGCACGCCGGAGCACCTGGCGACCACCTTCCCAAGGGTAAGTCCTGTGCTATACTCTTTGGGTTGCCGGGTTGCCAAGACTGGTTCGCCAGCACCCGCGCGGCAGGAGCATGCGATGCCCAAGACCAAAATGAAAACCCACAAGGGTGCCAAGAACCGCGTGAAGATTAGCGCGTCTGGCAAAGTAACCGCCAAGCGTCCCGGAAAGCGCCACCTCAACTGGCACAAGTCGGGCAGCACTCGCCGCAGCAAGGGCCGCGACTTCACCTTTTCCGCTGGTGAAGAGCGCCGCGTTCACGAGCTGATGCCCTACGACGTGTAAAGGAAGAGGTGATATAGAATGCCACGCGCAAAGACCGGCGTAGTCCGCCGCCGCAAGCACAAGGCCATCCTTAAGCGGGCCAAGGGCTTTTACGCCCTGCGCTCCAAGAGCGTCCGCAAGGCCCGTGAGACCCTGCTCAACGGGGCCATGCGCTCCTTCAACGACCGGCGCAAGAAGAAGGGCGACATGCGCCGCCTCTGGATCGTGCGTATCAACGCCGCCGTGCGCCAGCACGGTCTGAGTTACTCCAAGTTCATATACGGACTCAAGCAGGCGGGCATCGAGCTGGATCGCAAAATTCTGGCCGACATCGCCGTGCGCCAGCCCGAGGCCTTTGCCCAGCTGGTCGCCAAGGCCAAAGCTTAAGCTTTACCTCTAAACCGGGGCTCGAGTACTCGAGCCCCGGTTTCTCTGATCATTAGGGCGAACTCCGTCGCTTATGGTGCTTTCCATCAACATGCCACCACCGTGCAGAGTATTGCGCTCGGTACGGCAAAAGCGCTGGAGCCGAGGTCGGTCACTGCACCGTTTTGGGGGTCGGCAGCGCAGGCATTGTCCAGCGCCGATTTCACCCCCACTGAGGGCTTTCTAATCTATTGACGGTAGCATGGCCGCTGTGAGAAATCCCTTCCCCCTGCTGATTGTCCTGCTGGCCGGCCTGCTGGCGGCCTGCGGCACCGGCGGTACCGCCCCCACCGACTGTAAGTGCCGGGGCAGCGCCAGCCTGACCCTCAGCGACTTCGCCAACGGGTACAACGGCAGCCAGAGGCCCTTCAGCACAGCCAACGCCATCACTCTCTCGGGCAACCTGGCCGTCCAGTCCGAGTACACCGAGGACAACAAGGTCCGGCGGGTCAACGTCGCCATCCTAAGCCCTGTGGCCGGACAGACCTATGCAGTAAAACGGGGCACCCAGAGCAACGGGGCCACCGTAGGCTACCGCGACGAGAACCGGCTGTGGACGGCCGCCGACGGCGCAGGCAGCGTTCGGGTGGATGCGGTCAACCAGGCCGACGGGACTTTCACCTACACCCTGATTAACGTCGTGGTCAGCACCGACAGCACCGCCGAGGGCGGCCCCAGGGGGAGCGTCAACCTCAACGGCACTCTCAGTGTGGTCAAGACACCTTAATGGCGCAACATCGACCTTCTACCGTTTCGTGACGCTTTCCCGCCACCTGTAGCGTAATACAATGCATTCATGGCGGTGTTAACCAGCGATCAGCGGATGGTGCTCGAGATGGTGCGGGAGGTCTGCCGGGACGTGCTGTGGGAGAAAGCCCCCGAGTACGACGCCTCGGGCGCGTACCCCTGGCCGCAGCTCAGTCAATTGGGCGAGCTGGGCCTGCTGGGCATGACCACCCCCGAGGAGTGGGGCGGGGCGGGCCTGGACTCGGCCACCTGGGTGCTGGCGATGGAGGAAATCGCCGCAGCCGACCCCAGCGTGGCGGTAATTCTCTCAGTGACCTCGGGCCTGCCGCAGTACATGCTGAACAAGTTTGGCACTCCCGAACAAAAGATGCGCTTCCTGGTTCCGTTGGCCAAGGGCGAGTGGATCGGAGCTTTCTGCCTGACCGAGCCCCACGCGGGCTCCGACCCCGGGGCGATGAAGCTCCAGGCCCGCCGGGTGGAGGGCGGCTGGCAGCTGGACGGGGTGAAGAACTGGGTAACCTCGGGCGGGCAAGCCCAGGTCTACGTGGTGATGGCGCGGGGGGAGTCTGGCATCTCTACCTTCATTGTTGAAAAAGAGTCCGCCGGGCTCAGCTTCGGCAGACCGGAGGAGAAAATGGGGCTGCACGCCGCCCACACCTGCGAGGTGCGTTTCGACGGCGTGTTCGTGCCCGAGGGGAACCTGCTGGGCACCGAGGGGCGCGGGCTGGGACAGGCGCTGGCCGGCCTGGACTCCGGGCGAATCGGGATCGCGGCCCAGGCCGTGGGGATGGCCAAGGGGGCCTTCGAGATCGCCCGCCGCTACGCCGACGAACGCACCCAGTTCGGCCACAAGCTGCGCGAGCACCAGGCCGTGGCCTTCAAGCTGGCCGAGATGCACACCCGCATCGCGGCGGCGCGGGCCCTGACTCTCGAGGCCGCCCACACCAAAGACCGGGGCCAGCGGTTCAGCCTCGAGGCCAGCTCCGCCAAGCTGGTAGCCTCGGACGCCGCTGTAACTGTCACACGCGACGCGGTACAAGTCTTGGGCGGATATGGCTACCACCGCGACTACCGGGTAGAGCGCTACTACCGCGACGCCAAGATCACCGAAATCTACGAGGGCACCTCCGAGATTCAAAAGATGGTGATCGCACGAGAGCTATATCGGTAGCGGCAGTTGCGGCCCAAACAATCCCATCGAGGACACATGGCTGTAGGCCTGTGAGCCTGCCTCAAACACGGTGAATGGCCAGGTTACCGCAATCGGAGGGACGAGGGGCCATCGCCAGAAGAGGTGATCAAATCACCGAGCGACACAGGGCCCGGCGACCAGACATGGTTAGCGGCTATATCAACGCAAAGGCAGCAGGGCGTCGCCTGACCCTGCGCCCAGCCCATCACACAGCGCGGCAGCCCTCGGATAAAATGACCCATGAGACTGCTTTTTCTGGTTCTGCTGCTCTGCTCGAGCTTTTCCCTGGCCCAGTCGCGGTTTGCCCTAAGCTACCCGACCCAGGATGTCCTAACGCAAGCCCAAACCTCTCCCCTACCCCCGCGACCCAGCTGGGACCGGCTCCTGTTCGGACCAGCGCCGGAGGGGTACCGGGGGTTGGCCATCTCGAGCCGGCTGCTGGCCTGGAGCGTGCCTTGGACGCTTGCCGGTTCCACGGCGGGGCTGCTCACCGACGACCCCTGGAGCCGCTCGTTCTGGTTGACCAACTCGGTGTGGGCGGCGGTGAACTCGGGCATCGCCCTCGCGGGGCTGCTGGGGCCGGAACCGGAGCAGAACCAATTGCGCGACTTGCTGTACATCAACGCGGCGATCGACGTGGGGTACATGGCCCTGGGGACGGTGCTGCTGCTACAGAGCGACACCAGGGCCCAGGGAGCAGGCTGGGCCATCCTGATCCAAGGTGCCTGGCTGCTGGTCTTCGACCTGTTCAACGGGCTGGCGCTCGAGAACTGACAGCGGTTCACACCCATACTCCCTACAGCGTTTTTTGCTTTGGGCAGTAGATTTCCTGCCGCCGTGAGGGGGTAAGGGCGGGAAATGCGATGAGTCAGCCCTCGCCCGACAAACTGCACACGAAGGCTATGGCTTCCTCGGCCCCAACCAATCGCGCGTCCCGCCCCGCGAACCAGGTTCCCAGACCATCCCAGTCCAGCCGCCCCAGGTCGCCCGGCGGGCCCAGGACAATCTTGTGGTCGAGGTCGGCGACCCAGATCATGCCCAATACCTCGCCCTCGAGCCACGTCCCTACCGGGATTGGCTCTGTTGCGGCCCATACCGCGTCCAGCTCGCTGCCGTCGGCAGGATTCAGGTAGCCGGGCAGCATGCCGTAGTTGACCGGTGGGAGGCCCCACTCCACCGGCCAAGGCGGGTCCCTGGGCACCAGCCGCACGCCGTCCCAGTCGTAGCGCTCAAGGCTACCCAGGCTCCATTCAACCATCATCTTCAGGCGCATGTTTCCTCATGGTCCCGCAATGGCTCGAGGCTACCCAAGCTCCACCCAACAACTCGTTGGGGCAGAGCGTCCCCCAATTATCCAGATTTCTGCCGGGGGGAGCCTAGGCAGGTTGGCTTACTCCTTAGAGCGGTTGTCGAAGGAGAAGACCGGGCCATTCCAGTCTTCGTTTTGCATCTGCACCTCGGTGAATCGGCCCCGCGTGTGTTCCCCAATCACCCCGCGCCAAAAGGCCTTCCCAGGCAGGTTGGCCGCCATCACCCTAACCTCCCACTTCGCGGGCAGCAGACCCAAAACCACTCCGGCCACCTGTCGCCCAACGCCCTATCTGAGGTACTTTCGCAGCACGAAAAATTCCGTCAGGGAGCGCTGGCTGTCTTCCAGCACCACCTCGCCGTCGACGAGTACGAACCCCGCCAGCTTGCCGTCCACCCGGAGCACGAAGGCCGCGTGGGTGTCCTCGAACCAGAAGTAGTCGAGGTCGCCGTTGCCGAACACAGCGTGCTCATCCAGGTCCTCGCCACCGAACTCGGAGAGGTCGTGCAGGTACAGCTCCATCATCCGCCGGATCAGCCCTCGATCCATCCTCGAGGGCTTGTACAGTTCAACCGTCATGTCAACCTCCAAGGGCCGCGCCCCATAAACAAAAGGCGGGATTGTCCGGAATTGCTCGAGTCTAACCAATACGCCACCCAGCCCAGCTCAACGCTGGGCCTGCGGGGGGCAGAGTAAAGACCGTGACGCGCCCAGGATAGCTTGGCCTCCGCAGCTCTGGGCTTTCAGAGGCTCAGCAACAGCCGGGCCGCACTGAGGTAGACCAGCAACCCAGTGATGTCAGAAAGGGTGGCGATCAGGGGGTTGGAGATCAGGGCCGGGTCGAGGCCCAGCTTCTTGATGCCGATCGGCAGGAGCGCGCCCAGAATGTTGGTCACGGTGGTGAGCGCGATTAGCGAGCCCACCACCACCCACACGATCTCGGCGTGGCCGTCGAAGATGATCTTCAGTGAAAGCAACGCGGCCAGCGTCACGCCCAGCATCAGCCCCACCAGCGCCTCCCTGCCCAAGATGCGCCAAGAGTCGCGCCCGCGCACGTCACCCGTGGCCAGGGCCCGCACGATGAGCGTACTCGACTGGTTGCCGGTGTTACCGCCTGCGCCCAGCAGGATGGTGATGTAGAAGGTGAGGGCGGTGATGGCCTGGAGGGTAGCCTCAAAGCCCTCGAGGATGGTGGAGCTAAACATCGCTCCCACGATCAGGATCACCAGCCAGCGGATGCGTGCGCTCCACAGCACCCACACCGACGACTTGGAATAGACCAGTTCGGGGCTCTCCACGCCGCCCAACTTGTAGATGTCCTCGGTGGCCTCCTCCTCGATCACGTCGATCACGTCGTCAATGGTGATGATGCCAACCAGGGTCTGGTGCTCGTCCACCACCGGCAGCACGGTGAAGTTGTAATCGGCCATCTTGCGGGCGACCTCTTCCTGGTCGGTATCGTCGCGCACGAAGATCACATCGGGATTCATGATCTCCGAGACCTTGGTCTTGGGGTCGGCGATGATCAGGTCGCGCAAGCTGAGGGCCCCCTCGAGCTTCTCCGCTGCGTCCACCACGTAGATCACGTAGATCTGCTCGGCGTCGGGGGCCTCACGGCGCAGGAAGCGAAACACCTCCTCGACCCGCATCTGGTCGCGCACCGCAATGTACTCCGAGGTCATGATGCCGCCGGCCTCGTCCTCGTCGTACTCGGCGAGTTCCTCGACCTCGGCCCGCTTCTCGGGGTCGAGCTGCCGCAGAAGCGCCTCGGCCTGGGCCGGGTCTTCCTCCTCCACCGCGTTGATGGTGTCGGTCAGATCGTCGAGGGAGAGCTCGCCCAGTATTTCCCTAACCCGCCACGGCGGAAGGGCCTCGAGCAGCTCGGCCTGCTCAGCCTCCTCGAGGTGGCTGAACACGTCGGCGGCCTCGCTCGAGGGCAGTAGGGTGAGGATGGGGAGGCGGTGCTCCCGATCGAACTCGGGCCAGTACTCCAGGAGCTCCTGGGGGTGCAGCTCCCCCAGGGCCGCCCTGAGCCGCAGTGCGTCGGCCTCCTTGAGGGCCGTCCGGAGGTTTTGGATGGGGTTCTTAACTTCGGTATCCGGCATGGACGACCTCCTTTGCCTGGCCTAGGCCACAGCGAAGGAAGCGCCGCAGGACAAACGGTTTTGTCGGGGTTTAGGTGGGAGTACCTGAAGGCACCGCACAGCCAAACCTTCGACTTGAACTGTTATCTTCCACGGTGCCTCCGCTGGTTGCAGTTCGCCCGCAAACCTCGGATAGCGTAGCATAGGCGCATGGCCGAACGCGAGTACATTTACAAAGGCCGCATCATCAACGTGGCCAAAGAGGGCTACTACGAGGTCGTGGAGCACGCGCACGCGGTGGCGATATTGGTCGAGCGCGAGGGCAAGGTTCTGTTTGTGAGGCAGCACCGTCCGGCCATCGGGCTTGCGACCCTCGAGATCCCCGCCGGGCTGATTGACCCCGGCGAGACGCCCGCCGAGGCCGCGGGGCGCGAACTGGCCGAGGAGGCCCAGCTCGCCGGCGACCTCGAGTACCTCACCGGCTTTTACCTCTCCCCCGGCTTCTGCGACGAAAAACTGCATGTTTTCCGCGCCACCAACCTCCGCACCGCCTACGCCCGGCCTGACGACGACGAGGACATCGCCGTAGAGTGGCACGACCCCAGGCAGGTGCTTGCCGACTCGAGAGAGGGCAGGGTTGAAATCTCGGCCTCGGCGATGGCGGGGATCTTGTTTCACCTAGCCCAACGATAGAAAGCTGTGGAGGAAAAAAGGGAAACAGCCGCTGCGAACTGTGTAGGTTCCCTCTCCTGGTTGTCTTTCCTCCCGAACACTCCACCTCTGCACTCTCCCCTCACCCCACCATGCTCTTAATCAACGACCCCTCCGACGCACCCGCCGGCCCCAAAGTCATCGCTATCGGGAGTTTTGACGGCCTACACCTCGGGCACCAGCACCTCATTGGCATGGCGCAGACCGCGGCAAGGTCGCAGCACCTTCCGCTGCTGCTGTATACCTTCGACCCGCCCAGCAAGGTATTCATCAAGGGCGAGGGCTTCCTGACCGACCTCACCGAGAAGATCGAGGTGCTGCGCGGTCTGGGCATCGAGCTGGCCCTGATTGTGCCCTTCAACGAGGCCTTCTCAAGGCGCTCTAAGGACGACTTCCTGGGGGACCTGCGCGGCCTCGAAGCGGTGCAAATCTTCGTCGGCGAGGACTTCAGGTTCGGCCAAGGTCGCTCGGGAAGCCTCGAGGACTTGAACTCGGTCGCCCCCACCCAAATCCTGCCGCTGCTGGAGATCGACGGCAGCGCCGTGAAGTCCAGCCGCATCCGTGAACTGCTGCGCGAAGGCGCGGTGGGCGAGGCCGCCCGGCTGCTGGGCCGGCCCTACGGGGCGCGGGGCATCGTGCGCGAGGGAGACAAGCTGGGGCGGCAGTTGGGATTCCCGACGGCCAACCTCGAGGTGGCTTCCCACAAAATCCTGCCGTTGGGGGTCTACGCGGTGCGCGTCAACGGCCCACAGGGGCGCTTTGCGGGCGTCGCCAACATCGGGTATCGCCCCACCGTCAGCAGCACGTCCTTGGACGGAAGAATGCTGCGATTTGAGGTGCATTTGTTCGACTTTTCCGGCGACCTGTACTCTCAGGAGCTTGACGTGGAGTTCATTGCCTACGTTCGCGGCGAGAAGAAGTTCGGGGGGCTCGAAGAACTCAAGGCCCAGATCGCCACAGACGCGGCCACGGCTCGGTCCATCCTCGGGTAGCGGCTGTCAGAACTGCGCGCTCGAGCTCCCATCATTGACATGCAGCAGTTGTGTATAATGTGTGATTGACTCACAGGAGAGTCCATCTATGCTAAGCCTGGCAGCGAACGGCATCCCCGCGCTGTACGAACTGTTGTACAACTACGACCTCCCCCTCGAGTTCATCAAGTGTCCGCTCTCGCCGGACAGCCGGGGCGAGGTGGAACGGGCACGGCAGTACCTACCGGTGGTGCTTCACGGCTGGGGGCCACCCGACTACTCGATCTGCAGCCCCTCTGTGCCCGAACCCGAACTGCTACAAGAGCTGGCCGAAAAGAGCGGCACCCCTTTCGTCTCGGCTCACCTCGACTACACCCCCGAACGCGACGGCGACATGGGCCGGGGGCCGCTGCTCGAGCGCATCGTCAACAACGTGGAGGAACTCAAGCGCCTTACCGGCAAAGAGGTGCTGCTGGAGAATGTCCCCTGGTACGCCCACCGCAGCCGGCCGCGCTACACCACCGACCCCGAGTTCTTCGCCGAGGCCCTCGAGATCGCCGGGGCCTGGCTGCTCCTCGACCTCTCCCACGCCACTGTGGCGGCGTGGCACCGCCACGAGGATGCCGGCGATTACGTCGGACGGATGCCCCTGGAGCGCGCCCTCGAGATCCACGTCTCCGGCCCCCGCGAGACCGAAGCCGGCCTCAACGACTGGCATATGCCCCTGCGCGAGTCGGACTACCTCCTGCTCGAGCAGACCCTCCGGCAGACCCCCAGCGTGAAGGTGCTGACCCTCGAGTACATGATCCGCGAGAAGACCACCCTGATGTTCCGCGAGCCCGAAGGCCCGGCGGTGATGCTGCAACAGGTCATGCGCCTAGACGAGCTACGCCGCCGCTTCAATCACAGGGCGAAACCAGCTCCCGAATCATCCCCAGGTGCTGCCGCGCCGCCGTCTCGCCTTCCTTGATGGCCTGCTCGAGGCGGTCGAAGCTGAACAACCCAATGCCGCCCAGCGACGGGCGGATCAGCACATCGGGCCGGGAGACCGCGAGCTTCACCTCGGCCAGCCGAATCTGCATGATTTCAAAGGCCCGGTAGACGTTGTGGATGGGGTTGACCTCGAGGCCGCGCCGGAACACCTGGTCCCACCAGCTCCTCTGATGGGGCCGGTCCTTGAGCACCTCCAGAGGCGTCACGTCCACCGCGACCACCCGCTCAGTGCCCAGAAAGCGCACCAGGTCAACGGGAATCTGGTTGAGGATACCGCCGTCGGCCAGCAGCTGGACCCCCACCCAGATCGGGTTTATGGCCCCGGGGTAGGCGATGGAGGCACGGATGGCCTCAAAGGTGTCGCCCTGGCGGAAGTAGACCTCGTTGCCGGTGATCAGGTCGGTGGCGGTGATGCCGAAGGGAATTGGAAAGTCCTCGAGTCTGCGCGGCACATGGGGCTCGAGCAGGCGGACCAGTTCGCCGTAGTTGAGCAGGTCGCCCAGGGGGTTGAGGTCCAGAAAGCGCCACACCGAGGTATTGGCCAGAAGCTCCTGCACTTTGTCGGCCGAGTGACCGGCGGCGAACATTGCGCCCATCAGGCTGCCCATGCTGGTGCCGGCGATCGCCCCGGGATGAAAACCCTCCTGCTGCAGCGCCCGCACCACCCCGATGTGGGCGTATCCCCTGGCCCCGCCGCCGCCCAGCGCCAGCCCGAACCGCCTCTGCTCTGCCATGGCCCAGCTTACCGCCGGACCGGCTCGAGCCACCACCCCACCACGTCAATCGAGCGGGTGAAGTGGAGCAAAGGCGGTGTGGGGGGAAGATCGAGGGCCAGGGGCGCGGTCATGGTGTTGTGGGCGATCTCGGCCCATGCCGGCTGGAGGGGCCAGGGGGCGTGGTGGATGTGGCCCCGCCAAAGCCGCCCCTTGGCGTCGGCGCTGTAGAGGCAGTAGCGCTCGGTCAGCCAGTGCTCGAGGCTGCCGTTCTGGCTCCCATAGACCGGACCGCCGGGGCCGTATCGCCCCTCGAAGCGGGCCGGCCCCTCGCCCTTGTGGGTGCGTCGGCTCGAGTACTCGATCGCCTCTCCGGTGTTGGCACAGCGCATGGCGGCGTCCATATAGGGCAGGTGGAAGAGGGCACGGGCCAGCCGCACCGCGACCGGCTGCGCGGCCTCGAGGCTGAAAAACCACACCCCGTCCAGGCCCCCGGCGCTGACGTAGGTGCGCACGTTCAGCTCGGGGAAGGCCGAGAGTCCCGGCACCGGCGGCACTAGGCGGGGGCGGACATCCTCCATGCGGAAGGGCACCACCCCGACCCAGGCGGTGCATCCGAATGTCTGAAGCTCCAGACCCTCGGGGATAAATGGCCGGAGGCTCGAGGCCGGAACAGGCCAGTGGGCAAACAGCAGGTCGCACCAGCGCATGTGCATCACCCAGGGCGCGGAGGGAGGCGGCCAGGGCCGGTGGGCGAGTTCGCGCAGCATCGCCGCAGTCTACCCCGCGCCCCGGACTTAGGCGGCGTCGAGGAATCGGCGGCGCAGCTCCGGGGTAGGGATCATGCAGCTGTCGCGCTTGCCAAATAGCTTATAGCGGTTTTTGGCGATCAGGCGGTAGCCCCAGTCGCGCAGCCCCTTGGGCAAGAACCACAGCACGGCGGGAATGCTCCAGACTCCGCCCAGGCGGTAAAGGATGTGAAAGGCGGCGTCCGACTCGAGCCAAACCTTGTCCCCCTCAACCACCACCACGCTTTCGGCCAGGGCGTCCTGGCCCAGCAGGCCGTGCGCCCCCAGCAGCCGCTGCCCTGCCGCCGACTGCTGCGAGGCGAACTGGAAGCGCTCGGCCTTGTCATGGCGGAGGATGAACTGCACGGTGGAGTTGCAGAGGTTGCACACGCCGTCGAAGAGCACCACCGTTTTCATAAGTTAAGGGTACTCTGATCGGCCCCTGGGAATGGTGTCCGAACCCAGGCAATTTTGATAAACCCGAGCATCCCTGGCAGGACACAAACTTGACCTATCAAGTAAAAGAGTGCCCTACGGGATCTGCCACGACTGAAAGGCGGGTCCGATATTGCTCCGGTATGGAAGTGCCATATCTTCGCCCCAACCTCCTTTCCAGCCGGATGGTAGCGCGGGGATCGGCCTGTAACAACCGGAACAGTATCCGCCCAATCGGGTGGCGTAGAGTGGATTCATGTCCGCCGCAACGCACCCGGAAAACCGCTACATCGGCAAGCCCCTCAAGCGTCTGGAAGACCCCAAGTTTATCACCGGGGCCGGCGCCTACCTCGAGGACATCACCCCCGAAAACACCCTGCGGCTGGCGCTACTGCGCTCGCCCTACGCCCACGCCGAGTTGGGCGGCGTGGACGCCTCCGAGGCCCTCAAACTGCCCGGCGTGGTGGCGGTATTCACCGCCGCCGACGTCCCCGAAATCCGACTCCCCGCCTCGGCCAGCCGCGACGTCAAGGTCGCCGCCCACCTGATGTTAGCCACCGACCGTGTGCGCTACGCGGGCGAGCCGGTGGCAGCGGTGCTGGCGAGCTCGGCGGCGGCCGCCGAAGATGCACTGGGGCTGATTTCCGTGGATTACCAGCCGCTGCCGGCGGTGGCCGAGGTGCTCGAGGCCGCCACCGACCAGCACCTCCTTCACCCGTCGCTGGGAACCAACATTGCCCAGAGCCGCAAAAGCAGCGCCGACGCCTCCGAGCCCTTTGCCCAGGCCCACACGGTGGTGGGGGCACGGATGGTGCAGCAGCGGGTGGCAGGCAACCCCCTCGAGGGGCGCGGCGTGCTGGCGACCTGGGACGGAGCGCGCGGAACCCTGACCGTCTATAGCTCCACCCAGTCGCCACACGACCTGCGCTCTTATCTGGCGGGGGCGCTCGAGCTGGCCGAGAACCAGGTGCGCGTCATCGCGCCCGACGTGGGCGGCGCCTTCGGGGTCAAGATTCACCCCTACCCCGAGGACTTCCTGGTGGCCTATTTGGCCAGGCGCACCGGCAGGCCGGTGAAGTGGATTGAGGGGCGCTCAGAGAGCTTCCTGGCCACCAGCCCGGGGCGGGCGCAGGTGGCCGACCTCGAGATGGCCTTCGACGCCGAGGGCAAGATTCTGGGGCTACGGGGCCGGGTAGTAGCGGATGTGGGGGCCTACGGGCTCGACTCCACCTTCGGCAATGCCCCCGGCACTGTCTTGATGCTGCAAGGGCCCTACGAGATTCCAGTGGTGCAGGCCGACCTGCTCATGGTCTACACCAACGCCACCCCCACCGGGGCCTACCGGGGTGCGGGCCGCCCTGAGGCCACCTACTACCTCGAGCGCCTCCTGGACATGGGGGCACGGGCCTTGAGGCTCGACCCCGCCGAACTCCGCAGGCGAAACTTCATCGGCGGGCCATTCCCCTACACCACCCGCACCAAGGCCAAGTACGACTCCGGCGACTACCCCAAGACCCTCGAGCGGCTGCTCGAGGTCGCCAACTATCCCGCCCTCCGGGCCCAGCAGGCCCAGGCCAGGGCCGAGGGGCGCCTGGTGGGGCTGGGCTTCTGCACCTACGTCGAGATCACCGGCTTCGGCTGGGAGACCGGCGGGGTGCGGGTCAACGCCGACGGCAGCGCAGTGGTGTTCACCGGCACCTCTCCGCACGGGCAGGGCGCGGCCACCAGCTTCGCTCAGATCGTGGCGGAGAAGCTGGGGGTCGAGTTCGAGCGGGTGCAGCTCGTTCACGGCGACACCACGGCGGTGCCGTTCGGAATGGGGACCATGGGGAGCCGCACCCTGCACGTGGGCGGCTCGGCGGTACTGAAGGCCAGCGACGGCGTGCGCGAGAAGATGCTGAGGATCGCCGCGCACCTCCTCGAGGCCGCCCCCGAGGACGTCGAGCTGACCGAGAAGGGCTGGGCGGTGCGCGGCGTGCCCGACAAGGCGGTCTCGACTGCCGACATCGCCCAAGCCGCCTACAACCCGCGCAAGCTGCCCCAGGGCCTGGACCCCGGCCTCGAGGGCCAGGCCAGCTTCACCCTCAAGGACGCCACCTTCCCCTTCGGCGCGCACCTGGTGATGCTCGAGGTCGATCCGGAGACCGGGCAGGTCCGGCTGCTAAGGCACGTCTCGGTGGACGACGCGGGCAACATCGTCAACCCGCTGCTGTTCGAAGGCCAGCAGCACGGCGGGGTGGCGCAGGGCATCGGCCAGGCCCTCTTGGAAGGGGTAGCGTTCGACGCCGAAGGCCAAAACCTCACCGCCTCGCTGCTGAACTACACCCTCCCCCGGGCGGGCGACCTGATCGGCATGGAGGTTTACCACAACCAAACCACCACCACCACCAACCCTTTGGGCGCAAAGGGCATCGGGGAGGCGGGCACCATCGGGGCCACCCCGGCGGCGGTGAACGCGGTGTTGGATGCGCTGGGGGTCGAACACCTGGACATGCCCCTGACCCCCGAGAAGGTATGGCGTGCCATCCAGCGTTGAGGCCCGCCAGCCGTCCGGGCCGTAGTCGGTATGTTGTCGGGGGGATGGGCTCGAGTGCAGAACTGCATGGGGTCTGGGCGGTGAACCCAAATAGAGTCCCCAGGTTTGAACGCCGGCATTCCGCCCCGCAACGCCCGCCGGGCGCGTAGCGGCGGCGTTCGCCAGCCTCGCAGATCTACCCTCCGCAACTGAAGGCTGTGAAGGCATAGCCGGCGCAAACAAAAAACCGGGGTGCTAGTCCCCGGTTTTGCCGTTCCTGATGACGCTTTGGTGGGCTGTATAGGAATCGAACCTATAACCTAGCGGGGTATCCCTACCGTACGGCAGCGTCAGTGAGCGTCTTGGAATGCTGTCCAGTACGAATAAACAGGGCTTGAGGTGTGAGCCGCTGTTAGCTAGTTTTAGGGGCTGTTGTCGGTATCTGGTCGGTAGTCTTTTTGGCCGCTTTGTTGGCACGATAGCGGCGGGTTTGGTAGCGCCGTTTACAAGGATTTGAGCAATAGCCCTCCCTCGAAACGAACGGCTGGCCGCACGGGCACACCTTCCCCAATGCGTCTGCATACAACAGGGAAAGCTCACGGTATGCCCACAGGTGGGGCGGGCAAACCGCCTCGAGGCCGCCGTCCAGTGTGCTTATCTCTATCCTGCAACGCTTGTCAAAGACCCAATTTGTCTCGAGCATTCGGCTGATCTCGAACCGCAAACGAGCCAAGGGGCTCCGGAACAGTCTTCTTTCCTTTTTGTCCCCCGTGTTTTGACCCTCGCCACCCCCGTTGATCTGCCCAACCTTCTCGGGTTGTAGCGTTTCGGCTTGCCTTTGCTTATGGCCCTCGCTATCCGCACTGTTCTGCCGGGCCTCCTTGGCCAAGACAGCCTTTACGTCGCGTGCCAGCTTTTCAATGACTATTTGTTCTGTGGGATCAAACTCTACGAACTGCCAGCTTTCGCCCCTCTTAGGCTCACTTCTGCTATCCTCGAACCACTGCCTATATCCTGAGTACCACTTCCCTGCCGCAATTTCATCTAGGTGTTCAAGGTGTGAGGGCGACTTTAATTCCTCAACGAAGTTGAGCCAGGTAAGTAGTTGCACCCACTTGGTCAGCCGCTGGGCCTGTATGACCCACAAGTTGAGGTGATCGCCTGCCCACTGCCATTTTCCTTCGACGCCAAACTCGAACTTGAAGTAGTCCCCCGTAGGGTTTAGTAGCCCCACTCTTTCAGCGGCCTCAAGAATACGTTGCCGCAGTGCGCCACTGTACTCGCCACCTGGCGCAGGTTTGGACAAAGACCAGATACCAACAAACTCTTGCAGCACAGAACCCTCGAACGCCTTAGCTGGGAAGTAGTAAGGGTGCAGCCGTGCCAGCCTTGGGTACAAGAAGTCCGAGTCTTCGGGGGTAGGGCTTACCGCCTTGGTGTCTACATCTGTCCATTCGGCTTTCTTCCTATCGTCCAATATCCAAATAGGCTCGTCTTGCACCGGGTTTGGAAGCGTATAAGCCTCCCCCACGTTCTCAGTATCTCTTGGGGGAAACGGGCGGGGGCCAAGAGTTTCACCAGTTTTGAACTTATCACTGGCGTATCCCCGCGACCAGTCCCAAGGGTCAATGTCTTCTGCGGAGTATGCCCACTTGACTACCACCGGTGTGGGCTTGAAGCGTAACTGAACCATGTAAGGAGGAAGAGGGCTGGGCTTGTAGTAGGCTTTGTAGTACCCATTCACTACGTAAGTATACTACAAAAGTCTTTATGCTGGCGCACGGAGGCAACGAAATGAATAACAAAAGCAGCCCGTTTGTCAGTATCCGAGAAGCCAGTAAGCAGGTTGGGCGCGAATACCAGACCGTCAAGTTTTGGGTCGAACAGGGCATTTTGCCCAGCGTCCCGACACCTGCAGGGTGGCGGTTGATCCCCAAGGCCGCCCTCGAGCGGTTCATCAATGGCGACCTTGACTAGAGCAACAACCCCAGCGGGGGCGCTGGGGTATAAGGTGGTGCATTTTATGCGTCCTGTACAACTTATTTTACCCTACTTGTGGCAAGTTATCAACGACCCGAAGACCCCAACGAAGCGGCGCGAGGCCGCGCTGAAACTGCTCGAGGACAACGCCAAAAAGCTGGGGGCCAAGGCATGAACGACACCCTCACCGCCGCCCTCGAGTACGCCCGCCTGGGCTACCTGGTGCTGCCCCTGATCGGCAAACAGCCCGCCTCGAACCTAGTCCCCCACGGCAAGAACGACGCTACATCGGACTACGCCTTTGTCCGCCGCTGGTTTGGGGCGGGCTGCCACAACCTGGGTGTGTTGCCGCCCGCCCAGGTGCTCGTTCTGGACTTTGACGATCCCGAGGAGCTGCCCCCCACCCTGGCCCGGCATCCCGAACTCGAGGCCGCCCCCATCGCCATAACAGGCGGGGGCGGCTACCACATCTGGCTCAGGCTGCCCGAAGGCGTGAGCCTCACCGCCAAGGTGCGGGCGCTGCCCAACACTGACTCGAGGGGCATGAACAGGACGTATCTGGTTGCGCCGCCGTCCGTTCACCCCGTGACCGGCTGGCCCTACCGCTGGGTTAACCCGCTGGTGGCTCCCGACGACTTGCCGCCGATCCCCCCTGAGCTGCTACAGCGCCTATTGCCGACCTCTGAGCCCGCAATGGCATACAAACCCACCCAACCCGCTACGGCCTCTCAGAAGCGCCTCGAGGGGCTCTTGGGCTGGGTCTGCGCCAAGGTGGTACAAGCCCCCGTAGGGACGCGCCACGCCACGCTTTTGGCACATGCGCGACTTGTCGGCGGCTGGCTGCACCACGGGTTTAACCAGACCGAGGTACATGAGCAACTTACCGCCGCTGGTATTGCCGCAGGGCTACCCCGCTATGAGGCCGAGAAGACCGCTCGAGACGGCATTGCCTACGGTCAGCAGACGCCCCTTCGCCTGCCCGACGACCTGCCGCCCAGCAAGCCCAAGAGCCGCTCGAGCCGACTTGTAGCACGGTGGGGGTCTGTATGACCCTCACCGAGGCACTTAGTGCCGCGAACAAGGCCACTAAAGAGACCATTGGGGCGGTGCAGAATGAGCTATACCCCCAACTACTTGACCTGGGCGAAGCCGAACTCGAGCAGGTCTTCAAAGCCCTGAAAGCCTCAACAGAAACGCCCCTCAAGGCGCTTCGGCGGGATTGGCAGAGCTACCTGCAAGCTAACAACCTGGCCCCCGAAGGCCCGTCCAACGGCGAGTCGGCGGGTGACGTCTTGGTGCGGCTGGCCCTCGAGTCGGGCCTTGAACTCTGGCACGACCTGGAGCGCAACGCCTGGGCAACCGTCAAGGTGGGCGACCACCAGGAACACCACCAACTGAGGAGTAAAAACGCAAGGCGGTTTCTGGCCGGACTCTACCTTGAAAAACAGAACCGCGCTGCCCCCTCGCAGGCGCTCAACGACGCACTCAATGCCCTCGAGGCCCAAGCCGTGTTCAGGGGCGAGATGTACCCGACGTTTGTGCGCTTGGCAACCTACGAGGGCCGACAGTACCTCGACCTCGGCAATGAGCAGTGGGAGGCCGTCGAGATAACCTCGAGCGGCTGGTCAGTCAAACCCAGTAACCACCTACCTGTCCGCTTTCGCCGCCCCGCAGGTTTGACCCCATTGCCGACACCTACCGGGGGCGGCAAACTCGATGAACTTGCGCCGCTGTTGAACCTCAAGACCGACAGCGACCAGTGGCGGTTGTTGGTGGCGTGGCTGCTGGGGACGCTCCAGCCGCAGGGCAGACCCTACCCAGTATTGGTCTTGACGGGTGAACAAGGCAGCGGCAAGAGCACCACGGCGCGAATGCTCAAAAACCTGATTGACCCCAACGTGTCAGCACTGCGGGTTCTGCCCAGAGACGAGCGAGACTTGCTGATTATGGCGGTCAACGGTCATGTACTTGCCTTTGACAACTTGTCGGGCCTGTCCCCCGCCATCTCCGATTCGCTGTGCAGGCTGTCCACAGGCGGGGGGTTCAGCGTCCGCCAGCTCTACAGCGACAGCGAGGAAACCTTGCTCGACGCAATGCGGCCCGTCATTCTCAATGGCATTGACGACTTCGTGAAGCGGCAAGACCTTGTGAGCCGCGCAGTGCTGGTCAACCTCCCCGCTATCCCAGAGGCCAACCGCAAAACCGAGGCCGAGCTATGGGCTGCTTTTGAGGCCATGCGCCCCCGATTGTTGGGGGCGCTGATGGACGCGGCAGTAGCAGCGCTGGCAAACCAGGCCACTGTCAACCTGCCCAACAAGCCCCGGCTGGCCGACTTCGCGGTGTGGGTGACGGCAGCTGAACTCAAGCTGGGTTGGAAAGCGGGCAAGTTCATGGAGGTTTTTGACCTCGCCCAAAAGACCTTGGTCAGCAACGCGCTCGAGGCCGAACCCGTGGCGGCCCCGCTGATGAAGATAGCTGAGGTTCATACTAAGTGGGAGGGCAACTCGACCGAACTACTGGAACTGCTGGGGCAGACGGCTAACCTCGGTGAGGGCAAACGACCCCCCGAGGGCTGGCCCAAGACCCCCGAGAAGCTGGCCGGGATACTCTCGCGTCTCACCCCCGCTTTGCGCTCAGTAGGGGTGTCAGTGGAGCGGCTACCCCGAACCAAGAGCGAGCGGCCCTGGTGCATTTGCAACATGGGTACGCAACCGTCACCGCCGTCACCCACTCCCAACGTACCCCAAGAAAAACCCGACCCTCACGCGAAAACAGAGGGTGACAGTATGGGTGACAGTATCGCCCCAACGGGTGACGGTATAGGGGCAACCGTCACCCAACCGTCACCACAACCGTCACCCGATAAACAGCGTCCCTCACGCCTTGGTGACGGTGGTGACGGTGGTGACGGTTTCATACTTGCGCTGCAAATGGAGGTGATAGCCCATGACCTGGGCTGATCTGCCCCGCCCTTGGGTGCCGGTGTGGGAATATGCCGAGCAAGTCCTTGTGGTTTACAACGACAAAGCTGCTCATGCCCTCCGCATCACCGTTGACGGTGCGGAGGTCTATCCCCGCCTTCTAATTCCAAGCAAAGCCAACCTCGAGTCCGAGGCCCGGCTGTGGCCCCACCTGACCGTCACCCAGACCGAGCTTTACCGAGCCGCCATCGAAAGGCTGGCAGTACAGCACCCCATCCCCCGCGAGGTGGTGGTCAGCCTGGTGTGGGGCGGGATAGGTGGGGTCAAGGTCAAGCCCGCATACACCTTTCGCAACGCCAACGAGAGGGCGGCATGAGCCGAACCCCACCCAATACCCATACCCACACGCTGATCCCTGGCGAAAGAGAGAACACGATGACCAACGAACAGTTGACCGCCAAACTCTCCACCCTTGAAGCCCTGACCCTGACCGCCGTGAGCCACCCCCTTGCTGATGAAGAACTCCGGCTTGCCTCCCTGAGCTGCCTGACCTACTTCAAGGGCTTTGTGGCGGCTACCCTGCGCCTTGACTCGAGCCACTACAACGCAATAGCGGGGAATGACCTCGAAGCGCCGATAGAACACCTGTCCGGCTGGCTCCA
>JANRLD010000093.1:0-55989 GCA_033762915.1 Meiothermus sp.
CACCTCGTCGAGTGCTTCTTCAACAAACTCAAGCAGTTCCGCAGGGTTTTTCGCGTTTTGAGCAGACTGCCAGAAACTTCCTGGCCTTCGCCCTCTTCGCTTCTACGATGATTCTGCTCCGCTAAATGTCAACACGGCCTAATCAGGAGGCTCGCCTCAAGCTAAAGCACCTCTATCCACGCACCGTTTTAGACTAGACGCGGCACTACGTCAGAACACCAGCCCCACCGCGCCCAGCGTCAGCCCCGCCGCTGTGCCCGCCAGAAGCACCTTGTTGCCCCGCTTAACCCGCCCTTGCTGCATCGCCTCCGACAGCGCCAGCGGGATCGAGGCGGCCACGCAGTTGCCCCGGGTGGGCAGATTGAAAAACAACTGCTCCTGGGTGAAGCCGAGCTGCCGGCTGAGCATCTGAACCGCCGGGCCGCTGGCTTGATGGGGCACCAGCAGGTCTACCTCGCCCAGGCCCCAGCCCACTTTCTCCAGGAAGCCCTTCATGAAGCCGGGCATGGTGCGGGCGGCGTGCTTGAAGATGGCGGGGCCGTTCATGTGGAAGAGGTTGAGTTCGGGGGTCTTGTGGGTGGTGTTGGGGTGGTGGAGGGTTCCGCCGCCCTTGATCTGGGTGGCGCCCGCTCCGCTGCTGTAGGTTTGGAATTGAAAGCCCGCGATCCGGGAGTGGTCGGAAAGCTCGAGCACCGCCGCCGCCGCCGCGTCGCCGAACAGGGCGGCACTCTCGGGCTCGGCATGGTTGAGCGAGCCCGAGGCGATCTCGCTGGAGAACACCAGAGCTTTTTTGTACGCACCCGATTGCAGCATCTGCCCCGCCGTCACCAGGGCGAACATGAAGCTCAGGCAGGTGGCGTTCACATCGAAGCAGGTGCTGCCGCCGTCGGGCGCGCCCAGCTCGCGCTGCACCAGCGCGGCGGTGCAGGGGATGGCCTGCTGGGGGGTGCTCGAGGCCCCGATGATCAGGTCAATCTCCTCAGGGCCTGCCTCCGCACCTTCCAGGGCCATCCGGGCGGCCTGAGCAGCCTGAAAAGCAGCAGTCTCGCCGCCGTTGTAGCGCCGCTCGAGCACCCCGGTGCGCTGGGCCACCCAGCCCGCCGGAACCCGCAGCAGCGGCTCGAGGCTCTCGCTGGTCACCCGGCGCTCGGGCAGGTAGTGGCCAAGGCCGGCGATGCGGACAGACAGGGGGGATAGGCTCATGATGGTTTCTACCCGCTCAAGGTCGCATAGATAGGCAGAGGGGACAACGGCAATTTTACCGAGCTTGTGCTGCTGGGGCTGCCCAAATGACCCGGCCTCGAGGGGCGGCGCGGGCCGGGACTCGAGGCCGGGTCGGACGGGCTGTCCAGTTTAGGGTGCTGCCGGGAGGCTCACGCTGATGGTGAAGGTGGTGCTGGTGACGGTGGCGCCGTTGGCATCGGTGGCGCTCACGCTGATCGAGGCGGGGGTGACGGTAGCCGCCGTCGGGGTGCCGGAGATCACCCCGGTGGTCGGGCTCAGGCTCAGGCCCGCAGGCAGGGTTCCCGTGGCCAGGGCGTAGGTCTTGGTGCCCGTGCCCCCGGCGTTGGTGGTGGGGCTGACGCTGGCGGCGGCTACCGTGGTGAGGAGGTTGATGGCGGGGTAGGCCAGGGTGGGGGCCGGGTTGACCGTGAAGGTGACGGTGGCCGGGGCGGTGGCCGCGCCGTTGGCATCGGTGGCGACCACGCTAAAGCTCAGGGTTCCCGCCGTCACCGCCGCCGCCGAAGGCGTGCCCGAGATGACCCCAGCGGCGTCTATCGCCAGGCCGGTGGTGGCGATCCCGGTGGCGGCGTAGGTGTAGGGGGCCACGCCCAGGGCCGGGGTGAGGGTGTAGTTGGCGGGGGCCACGGGTCGGCCCGCGGTAAGGGCTCGAGTCTGCGTAAAGGTGAGGGTGGGGGCGGCATTCACCACCAGAGCGAGGCCGCTGCTAACCGTCTGGGTGCTGCCGTCGGTGACGCTGATGGTAAGGGGGAAACTGCGCGGGAAGGGGCCGGTCAGGGCCGGGCTTACTGTGCCGCTGATAACTCCCGTGGTGGTCGAAAAAACCAAACCTGTCGGCAGTGTGCCCGTGAGTGCATAGGTGGTCGAGCCGATGGCCCCGGAGATGGCGCGGGTGTAGTTGCCGTCCGCGCCCTCGGCGATGGGGCGGTCCACCGTGAGTGCCCGCGTGGCGGTATAGGTCAGGGTGAGGCTCGAGGTGATGGCGATGCTGAAGGGGTTGCTGGTGGCGGTGGCCCCGTTGGCGTCGGTGACGGTGACGGTGTAGCTCGAGGCGGCCCGGACGGTGGTGGCGGTCCCGCTGATGGCACCGGTGTCTGGGTTAAAGCTCAGTCCTGCCGGGAGGGCGGTAGGGCTTATGGCGTAGGTTTTGGTGCCAGTTCCGCCGCTGTTGGTGGTGGGGTTGAGGTTGACGCTCGAGCCCGCCGTAAAGCTGTTGCTGCTGGGGTAGGCCAGAGCGGGGATCGGGGCGACGGTCAGGCTGAGGGCGGCGGTGGCGGTTCCGCCGTCGCTGTCGGTGACCCGGATGGTGTAGGTGGTGGCGGCGCTGGGGGCGGTGGGGGTTCCGTTCAGGCTGCCAGTATTGGGGTCGAGGGTCAGCCAGTCGGGCAGGGGTGTGCCCTCACCAGCAAAGCTGAACGGGGCGTTGCCGCCGGTCAGGTTGGCGGCGCGGGCGACCGCCCGGCCCACCGTGGCGGTGACGGGGGCGTAGTCGAGCGCAATGGCCACCACCGAGACCAACAGGCTGGCCGACTTGCTCGAGTCCATCACCGAAGTCGCGGTGATGACAGCGCTGCCCAGCGCCAGTGCGGTGACCTCGCCGCCCGCGCTCACAGAGGCGACGACTTCGTTGTCGGAGGCCCAGACCACGCTAGGGTCGATGCCGCCGCTGCCTTCCACCAGGGCGCTGAGGGTGCGCCTGCCGCCCATCCCCAGGGTGAGGGCGTCGGGCTGGAGGCTGACGCCGGTGACCTCCGGGGCGGTGACGTTGACCCTGGCCGAGCCGCTCTTGCCGGCGTCGGCCCTAGAGGTCGCGGTGACGGTGGCCTGACCGGTTTTCAGGCCGGTGATCACGCCATTCGAGTTCACCTGCACCACGGACGGATCGCTGGAGTTCCAGGTTACGGCCTTGTTGTCGGTGTCGCCGAACACCACCGCCAGGATTTCCTTGCTCTCGCCAGGCTTGAGGCTGGCGGCGCTGGGCGAGAGCTGTACCGAGCGCACGGCGGGGGCTGGGCTGCCTGGGCTGCACGCCGCCAATAGCAGCGCCAGCAGGGTCAGGGAAAAGAAGACTCGAGTCCGCACAGTAGTTCGATGGTAAATACAAGTGGTGTTTTTGCGGTTCACGGCCTCGAGTTATCTGAAATGTCTTGGGCATAACGCGACGCGGTTTCGTGGCCTCGGCTGGGGTTTTTGGGCGTGACGTATGCTCTGGAGTAGATGAGGGTCGTGGTGGTGGGGGCGGGGGTGTCGGGGCTGGTGGCCGCTCGAGTGCTGGCCGAGGCCGGGCTGGATGTCCGGGTGGTTAGCCCGACCCTGGGCGAGGCCAGCCGGGTGCCGGTGGCCCTGCTCAACCCGGTGCGCGGCAAGCGCGGCAGCGTGGCCCCGGAAGCCGCCGAGGCGCTGGCGGCGCTGTGGAACTTCTACCCGAGGTTCGCCCCCCTACACGCGGGTATCCTGCGGCCCGTGCCTCGGGCCGACTGGCCCGAGTGGAAGCGGAAACTGGCCGAGTCCCCGGTTCCCCACCGCTGGACGGACGAGGGGTTGCTGCTCGAGACCGGCGGCTGGCTCGAGACCGCACCCCTGCTGGAAAGGCTGGCCGAGGGCCTGGAGGTGATCCCTGCGGGCGTGGTTCGGGCGGAGGGCTCGAGGCTACTGATCTCGCGGGGTGCCCCGGCACGCCCCGGCACCCCGGAGGATTCGGAGGTGTTGGACGCGGATCGGGTGGTCTTCGCCGCCGGGGCCGGTGGGGCCCACCTGCTGGGCCTGGGCGGGCGCTTCACGGCGGGCTCGGTGCTGGGGCTGGAGCAACACTTCCCCCAGGCCCGCTCCTACGGGGTGTATGTGGCGGGTCAAACCCTGGGCGGCAGCTACCTGCCCCACACCGAAACCTACCGGCCCCACCGGACCCTGCCGCACGAGGCCGAGTGGCTGCTGGGCCAGGCCGAGCGCCTGCTGGGCTTTCGGCCCCTAGCGACCTCGAGCTGGGCCGGGGTGCGCTACCGTCTGGACAGGAATTATCTCAGGCCGGTCCCCGGGGGCTTTGCCCTGACCGGCTTCGGCTCGGCGGGGTTCTTTTACGCGCCGCTCTTCGCCAGGCGGCTGCTCGAGGCGCTGGCGGTGTAGGGCGTAGGTCGACGGCATTTTGGCCTCGGCCCGACTTCGGCGTTCGTCGACCGCTGCACGAACACAGCGCGGCCGCCTTCGAGGGCCGTGTCGCCGGGTGTGTGCGCCCGCCATGTCCGCCCGACATCCTGAAGGTGTTGAGCTTCACCGGGGCCGCGCCGGGCCGCAACAGGCCGAGGGCTCGAGCACAAAGCTAAGGGCCGGCCACTGCCCGTTAAGGCCCCGTGAGAGCGGGCTCACTTCGCGCTGGTGTAACGCTTGAATTAATGTGGCCTTAACAACGGGCCGGTGTAAAATCTGCCGGTACAATTTCCTTTTCTTATACGGCGTAAATCCTGGTTGCAGGATGAGGGCCGAACATAGAGTTAAGGGCGGGCTGAGCTTTCGGTGTGGGAGGCGGACGCATGGGGTTTCAGGGGGTAATCATCGCTGCAGCCAGTCTGTTCTCGAGCGTGGTCTCGGGCTACATGGCGGTGTACTTCCTAGGCCCACTGGTGGGCCAGTGGGCCTCTGACCTGGGGCAGCATTTGACGGTCGGGGGGGCCTTGGCCAGTTGGGCCAGTGCAGTTAATCCCACCAGCCTGTTCATCCAGGAAGACCCCAACAGCTGGCTCGGCCTGGCCAATCTGGTCTGCACGGTGCTGCTGCTGGGCCTGTTCATGCGCACCCTCAAGGCCCTGGCCGATTGAGGAAGGCGAGGGGCCACCCCCACCCTCAGAGCGGTTCCCACGCATACTCCCTACGGCGCTAAAACGGGCGGTTTTTGCTGTAGAGCGGTTGCCAGGAACACTCGGTACGGCGGTTTTTGCCAGACCGAGTGCATTGCTCTGCAGCGTGGGCGGAGTATGGATGGGAAACGCGATGGGGAGTACACCTGCCGCCGTGAGGGAGGTAATGGTGTGAAACGCGTTCAGAGCACTGCTCTTGCTCACGCGCCCGAAGGCCCTTCGGGCGCAGTCGGTGAGGGCTTGTCCTCCCCCTCGAGCGGCCCCAACTGGCTGAGGTTCTCGAGGGGTCAGCCCGATCGCGGCTCCCGCCACACCGAACCGACCGCCGGCGGGGAACGCTGTTAGCGCATCTTGTCCGAGACGATGATCACCTTGAGGCGCTGGAGGGCGTCGCTGCGGGTGAAGGAGGAGCGGATGCGGGTGGCGTCCTCCACGCTCACCACTACTCCCAGCGCCCTGGGTTGGGTCAGCCCGATGGCCCGGACGATCAGGGGGTTGCTGCCCACTCGAGCGGTGTCGCGCAGGGCCTGGTCAAACTGGCGGTACAGCCCGGCGGTGCCGAGGTCGTTGACCAGGTTGTAGTCCAGCTCGAAGCCTACCGGATAGACCATCGAGCCGTCCTGCGAGACGATGTTGGGGGCCATGTGCTGCTCGAGGGCAAGCCCCCTTGCGTCGATCACCAGGCCCGAAAACTGGGCGTTGGCCAGACCCAATAAAGCCACCAGGATAACCAAAACTTGTTTCATACATTCAGCATAGGACAGGCCCGCGCCCGCTCCGCCCTCGCTTTTCCGTTACGACCCAGGCCCCCGTTACTTGCCCAGCCCCAGCTTCCTCAGCCCCCCGGCTAGGTTCCAGACCTGGGCGTAGCCCTGGGTCTCGAGGTAGAGCCCGGCCAGCTCGCTCTGCATGCCGCGCTCGCAGATCAGCAGGATCGGGCGGTCTTTGGGCAGGCCGTGCCGCCCGCCCTGCACCTCGGCCAGGGGCACGTTCAGCGCCCCGCCCAGGCTGCCCTTTGCGAACTCGGCGGCGGGCCGGATGTCCACGAGTTGGGGGCTCTGTTGCAGAAAGGTCTCGAGCTGGTCGGGCTTGAGGGTGTTCATGGGGTTTTGGGGTTCGACCCAGCCGTACGCCGACGCTCTACCGAGGGAACACCGGCAGGTCCAGGGCCACCAGCGAGTCGTAGGCGACCTTCCAGCCCTCGCCGCCGAAGACCAGCCGGGCGGTGGCATCGCGGCGGACGGTCCGCTCGCCCAGGTCGACCACCAGGCTGAAGCGTACCGTGGCGTTGTCGCCGGAGATCTGGGCCTGGGCGTTTTGCAACTCGAAGTTGCCAATCTTGAGGGCCGCTGCGAAAGCACTCGAGGGCCGGTCTATGAAGCGGGCGCTCCAGCGGGTGTCGCCGCACTTGAGCCCCTCGAAAACCTGCTGCACCGCGTTGAGGGCCAGCAGTGCTGAGCGCTCGGGTCGGGCGGCGGTCTCGGGCGAGGCCAGCCGCCCCACCGCCCCGGCGGCCCAGTGGCAGGGCGGCACGTCCACAAAGGTCGGGGTCGGGTTCTGGGCGAACGCGCCACTCAGGGCGATCAGGATTAGGGCGAGGGATTTGTGCGGGTATCTCATGGCGTACCTTTGTCGGGCAAAAACGCCCCTGAGGTTAGCACGGCCGCCGTGAGGGCGGATAAGCACGGGGTCTAGTGCACTGTTAACTAAGTTTGCGGAAGTTTTCGGCCCCGCTGTCGGCGTTCTCGAGCGCGTCTCTTGCCCGAAGTCCAGGCCGAAAACTTTGTTGCCAGACCACTAGTCCAGCCCCTCGAGGTTCAGCTTCTGCAGCGCCGCCGCCATCTTGCCCTCCTTGGGCTGTTTGCGGGCCTCGCAGCAGTCGGGGGTGCGGTTGAGGTTGGCCCCGCAGTGCTCGCACAGGCCCTGGCAGTCCTCGCGGCACAGCACCGTGTAGGGCAGCTCGAGCGCGAAGGCCTCGCTCAGAAAGGGGGTCAGGTCGAGGCTGGGGTTGCCGAAGAGGAAGATCTCCTCGTCGCCCTCCTCGACCACCTCGAGGCCGTGCAGGCCGTTCTGGTAGCGCAGCATGTACTGGAAGTTGGCGCGAACTGGGGTGGGGGTGGGGTCGAGGCAGCGGGCGCACTCCAGGAGGGCCGTCCCGGCGATCTCGCCGGAGAGCCAGAACTCCAGGCCCTGCTCGCCGTCGACGCGGGTGGCGCTGGCCTTCCACTTGGCCGCACCGTCGAGGGGGATGCGCTCGTGCTCGAGCTCGATCTGCCCGACGATCTCCCCGAGTGCCTGCGTGGTGCCGCCCTCGCGGAGGATGTGGGCGAAGTTGATGCTGGGGATTTCGTTCGGTCTCATCGCTAAATTCTAAGCCCTTTTTCCGTCTTCAAACGAAACGGCAAGAACTGTATGGTAACTCCCGCGGTGGCCTGGGTCAAGGACGCCCGCCTGCCGGGCCTACGCCAGAAAAGGGGGCATAAGCTGAGGGAGGAAGAGGACTTCGGAAGCCAAGTGCTGCGAGAGGCTGCTTCTGCGCGACCGGGCCAAGAGCTTTCGCAAACCCAGTTAACCCTAACCAGCAACCTTGACGGCGCACTTCCGCTCATCGGGCAAACTACAGGGCACCTAAGGCCTCGACGAAGGTCTGAAAGTGCCCCAGATACGCGAGCCGATGGGGTTGGCCGTTCCAAACCGCCAAGACAAAACTGCTCAGAGATGTGCCCTCTTGGTAGCCAACCACATAGCCGCTGTCGTGTCCGGTTTGTTCTTCAAACACCACCCATATCTCAAAAACCTGTTCCCCTGAAACGCCCGGAAGCGATGTCGCACATTTACTCTGATAGGGTCGGACAAGGCGGGCTTCAACATCAAACTCGGGGCGGTACAGCAGCCGCTGCTGATCCCTTATCTGAGCATTGACCAGCCTGCTGATCTCCGAGGGGGTCATACGGGTGCAGGGCTTAGCCAATAAGGTCTAGGTGCATCTCGACCTGATTAAGCTGAGTCAGGGCGAAGCCGCTGCGGGCGAAGAACTCGGGGGCCAGGCCCTCGGGGACGATCTGTGGCACCTGGCAGCTCTTGCCCGCGTGGAGATGCATCAGGGCCTCGAGGGCTCGAGTCCCCCACCCCTGACGCCGCAGCGCCCGCCGCACCACCAGGCCCCACAGGATGAAGCTGGGGCCGGGGGTGTCTTGCGCTAGCGCGAAGGCCGCTCCGCCCAGCGCGAAGGCCCTCGAGGGTGCCCCGTACCCCGCGAAGGTTTCCGCTGCTAGCATCCAGGGCGGCTCGGAGTCGCCCTCCTGGCCGACGATCCGGGAGAACTCGAGGGGGTCTATCTCGGTGAGGGTTTCGGCCCCCCCGTCTTGCGCGGGTTTGCTGTACCCCACCAGGCGCCGCGTCACCCTGAACCCCAGCGATTGGTAGAGCCTCACCGCCGCTGTGTTGTCTTCGAAGGCCTCGAGCACCATGTCCCGGTCGCCCCGCCCCCTGGCCGCCTGCACGATCTGCCCCAGCATACGCTTGCCCAGCCCGCGGCCCCTGAAGGGTTTGGCTATCCCCATCGCCCCGATGCGGCTGTTCCAGCCCCGGCGATCCACCATGACCACCCCGACGGGCTGCTTGTCGAGGTAAAAAACCTGACTGGCGCTGCGATCCAGGTGCTCGCGGCCCATGCGCTGCTCGAGGCCCACCACCTGGAACTGCACCGGCAGGATGTAGTCCTCGAAGCCCCGGTTCAACACCTCGACAAGATCGGGGGAGGTGAGGTCGGTGACAGGCCTCGAGCTGAGCTCACCGTGGTCCATTCCGTTAGTTTAAGACCACTCTACATGAACCGCCCTGCCCAAATTCAGGCAGCTGCGGGGCGGGCGTCCAGAACCCCGCAGCGCACTCCCCCGAGCCATCGGGCCGGGCCTCTCCGGCGTAAATGGGCCGCCCCTTCACGAAACCTACACACGGCTTACCGCGCCACTTCACAAGCGCTCAACAGAATCCTGACCTACGGAGGTACACGGTTGAAGCTTCTATACGCTGTCCTGAGCTTGGTGGCTCTGTCCCCAGCGGCGCTGGCCCAGGCCGGCCCAGCACTATCCCTCGAGAGCGCCCTCTCGGCCCTACCCAACAGCCCCGACTGGCAGGCCGCAGAGATGAGCTTCCAGACCGCCCAGCGCCAACTCGAGGCGGCCCAGGCGGCCACCGGCCTCAGCCTCAGCGCGACCACCAGCTTCAACAGCTCCAGCCCTTCCGCCGGCAGCGGCAGCAGCAGCCTGAGCGTGGGGGCCAGCGCTTCCATCGGGGTGCTGCCCTGGAGCGCCGCCGCTGCCAGCGTGCGCGGGGCGGGCCGGGCCGTGGAGCGCGCCGCCCTGACCCGCCGCGACAGCCGCAACGCGGCCTACATCGCCCTGATCGGCCAGTACTTCGCCCTGCGCCAGGCCGCGCAAAACGACGCCCTGGCCCGCGCCAGCCAGGCCCTGCGGCAGAACCAGCTTAGGGTGGCCCAGGCCCAGAACCAGGCGGGCACCGCGACCCTCGAGCAAGTCCTGATCGCCCAGCAGAACCTCGACCAGGCCGGCAGCACTGCCGTGGGTGCGGCGGGAACACTGGCGCTGGCGCGGCTGGCCCTGGCCAACACGCTGGGCCAGAGCCCGCAAAGCCTGGGCCAGCCCGAGACGGCCCCCGCCGAGCCCGCCCTGCCCGCCGAGCCCGTAGAGGCCTTGGTTCAACGCGCCCTGTCCGGCCGCTCCGACGTGCTGCGGGCGCAGTCGCAGCTCGAGGACGCCCAGGACGGCCTGAGCGCGGCCCAGCTCAGCCGCTGGCTGCCACCCTCCACCCTCAGCTTGGGATACGGCGAGCGCATCAGCGGGGCGGGCGGCAGCACCCAGGGCTATCAGGTCTCGGCGGGTCTGGACTTCAGGTCGGGCAACGCCAGCCTGAGCACGTCCGTGCCGCTGATCCAGAACCCTGCCCCCGGCGGCACCGCCGCCCAGGTGGTCAGCCTGGGCCTGTCGCTGAGCCTGCCGATCCTGGCCCCCGGCGCTGAGGCTCAGGTGAACAGCAGCCAGACCGCCCTCCTGGTGGCCCAGGCCGCCCTACAGACCGCCCGCCGTGCCGCCGAGCTGGACGTTCGGCAGAGGTATCAGGGTCTGATCACTGCCAAAGCCGCCCTCACCGCCGCCAAGGCCGCCCTCGAGGCCGCCAGCCAGGCCCTGCGCACCGCCCAGGCCAGGCTCCAGGCGGGCACCGGCACCAACCTGGATGTGCAGAGCGCCGCTGTGAGCCAGCAGCAGGCCCAGCTCAACCTCGAGACCGCCACCGCCAACGCCCAAATCGCCGCCCTCAACCTGCAGAACGCCTTAGGTCAGAGCCTTATCGGAGGAAATCAGTGATGACGTCGAATCGTGTGATCCAGGGAACAGCGAACCGCGAACGGGGGGCCGGGACAGGGGAGGCTCGAGAACGGGAACAGGGTCAAACGGTGAAACGCCGAGGCGGGTGGGCCAATTCTTTGCGCTCTTTGCCGTCTCCGCTGCCGGCCTTCCTCACCCTCCTTGCCCTCTTGACCGTTCAACCTTTCGGCCTCAGCCTTGCGCAATCGCTGACGCTTCCCGCCGCCGTGAACACCGCCCTCGAGCGCGGGGCCGACTTGAGCAGCCAGCGGGCCACGCTGGCCAATGCGCGGGCCGATCTGGCGGCCAAGCAGGCCGACCCCTCGGTGCTGATTGTCGCCCTCACCCAGTCGCGCCAGGGCGCGGCCCTCGAGGAGGCCCGCACCAGCCAGAGGCGGCTGGAGGTAACCCAGTCGGTGCTGACGGCCTACTCCAACCTCTACGAGGCCCAGCAGAACATCGCGGTGCTCGAGGCCCAGGTGGCCCTGGATGTCCGCAACCTGGAGGTGGCTAGGGCACGCCTGAGCGCCCGCAACGCCACCCAGCTCGACGTAGACCGGGCCAACAACACCCTCTCCAGCAGCCGCCAGAGCCTCGCGGATGCGCGGGCCCAGCTTCCCATCCTCTCCAACCGCCTCGAGACCCTGCTGGCCAGCAACAGCAGCGGTAACCTCCAGGTTGCCGCCACGCCCGCCTTTGCCCAGCGGCAGGTTAATCAAACAACACTAGAGCAAGGCCTCGAGGCCCGCCTGCCCAACCTGCTCCAGGCCGCCCAGGCCGTCGAGCTGGCCGAACTCAACGTGCGCCTGGCCGACAACGACTACACCCCGCCCGTCACTCTGCGCGACGCCCGAACCAACCTCGAGAACGCCCGGCGCAACCTCGAGACGGCCCGCCAAAACGCCCTGACCAGCCTGCGCGACAGCGTTCGTGCGGTGCAGAACGCCCTCGAGCGCGTCCGCATCGCCCAGCAGGACGCCGCCAACGACCAGACCACCCTCAAGCAGGATCAGACCCGCTTTCAGAGCGGGACCATCTCGAGGCTGCAACTTCAACAGTCCGAGGTCGCGGTGGTGCGCTCGAGCTACACCGCGCTGCAGGCGGTCAACAACTACTGGAAAGCCCTGGCGGCGCTCTCGGTGGCGGCGGGGCAGGACGTGCTGGGGCTGGGGGGCGGGCAGTGAGTCGGCGGTCAGCGGGCGGGCGGGGGGCCGAAGAGATCAGGGGCGAGGAAAGCGGAGGCAGCCCCTCGTGCCTGGCTTTTCTCCAGACGCCACAGGACGGCGGCAGAGCACCCCGAACCCGCCGAAACCCTGAAACGCAAGCCTCGAGGGCTCCCGTATGTGCACGTGCGGGGTCGGGGGTTGGGGAGGTATCGGAGGGGCGAAGCGGAGTGAAGGGCGCTTGCAGGGGGCAGAAGGGGCGTGCAACGCCCTTCCCCCTGCCCGCTCTCACGGCACTTCCGCGCCTCCCGGCGCGCCCAGACCAGGAGGTACGAACATGACCACCACGAGTAGAACCCGCAGGCGCATCCCGTGGGGCTGGATTCTGGCTGTTCTGCTGGTGATCGGGGCGGCGGGGGCGTTCTTCTACGTGCGGCAGAACCGGGCGGCGCAGGCCCAGGCGCAGCAGGCCGCGACGGTGGAGACGGCGACGGCGGCCAGGGGCGACTTCCGGGTTTCGGTGACGGGGCCGGGAACCTTGGAGGCGGGGCAGACCTTGGACGTTAAGCCGCAGGTGGGGGGAACCGTCCTCAGTCTGCCCAAGGTGGGGGATCGGGTCACGCGGGGGCAACTGCTGGTGCAGCTCGAGCGCAGCACCTACCAGCGCAACCTGGACAACGCCCGGATCGCCCTCGAGAAGGCCCAGGCCCAGCTCGAGAGCAGTCGCTCCAGCCAGACCAGCGGCATCGCCAGCCAGGAGCAGTCGGTGGTGAACGCGCAAGCCGGCCTCGAGAGCGCCCAGAACAACTTCGAGAGCGCGCGCACCGCCCTGGAGTCCACCCGCCGCATCTTCGCCGTCGGCGGGGCCAGCCAGCAGCAGCTGAGCGACGCACAGCGCAGCTTTGAGCAGGCCCAGGGCAACCTGCAAAGCGCTCGAGTCGCCCTTAGCACGGCCCGCCAGTCGCTCAGCCTGCGCCAGACCAGCAACACCCAAGACCTGCGCAATCAACAGCTCGCGGTGGAGCAGGCCCAGCTCACCCTCAAGAACGCCCAGCAAGACCTGGCCAACACCAAGGTCTTCGCGCCGTTCAACGGAGTAGTGGCGGCGGTGCCGGCGCAGGTGGGAGGCTCGGCCTCGAGCGGCCAGGCCCTGCTGACCCTGATCGACGATGGCGTGGTGAACCTGCCAATCCAGGTGGACGAGACCGAGATCGGCAAGGTGCAGGTGGGGCAGCGGGCCGAGGTGACGCTAGACGCTCTCGAGGGCCAGCGCTTCGAGGGCCGCGTGACCCGCATCTCGCCCAGCGCCACCATCCAGCAGAACATCGCGGTCTTTTATGCCACCGTGGCCATCCAGAACCCCGAGCGCAAGCTCAAGACGGGCATGAGCGCCGAGGGCGAGATCATCGCGCAGGAGATTCGGGGGGCGATCACGGTGCCGCTGCGGGCGGTGGAGCGGGTGCGGACGCGGGCCTACGTGCAGGTCGAGGGCGAAGCCGAGCGCCGCCGGGTGCGGGTCGGCCCCGACGACGGGGTCAATATCGTGGTGACCAGTGGTCTCGAGCCCGGCGAGGAGGTCGTCCTCCCGGCCCGCGCCGTTCAGAGCCAGAGCAGCCAGCAGCGCCAGGGCCAGGGCGGCCTTGGGATACCGCTGGGCGTCCCGAGGCGGTGAGCCATGAGCGGCGTGGTCAGCCTCGAGAACATCCGCAAGGTCTACAAGATGGGGGAGCTCGAGTTCGAGGCCCTCAAGGGGGTTAGCCTGGAGATCGCCAAGGGCGACATGGTGGCGCTGATGGGGCCTTCGGGCTCGGGCAAGACCACCCTGATGCAGATCATCGGGCTGCTGGACCGGCCCACCGACGGGCGCTACGTGCTGGCCGGGCAGGATGTGACCACCCTGACCGAGAACGAGCGCGCCGAGGCCCGTAACCGGGAGATCGGCTTCGTGTTTCAGGCCTTCCATCTGCTCTCGAGGATGAGCGTGCTCGAGAACGTCGAGGTGCCCCTGACCTATGCGGGCGTGCCGGCCGCCGAGAAGCGCGAACGGGCCATGCAGGCCCTGGGGCACGTAGGGCTGGGCGACAAGTGGCGCAATCTGCCCTCGCAGCTCTCCGGCGGGCAGAAGCAGCGGGTGGCGGTGGCCAGGGCGCTCACCATGCGCCCCTCGATCCTGCTGGCCGACGAGCCCACCGGCAACCTCGACTCCAAGACGGCGGCGGACGTGATGAACCTCTTCCAGGAACTCAACGACGAGGGCACCACGGTCATCATCGTCACCCACGAGGCCGACATCGCCGAGTACACCGGTCGTATCGTCCGCATCCGCGACGGCCTGATCGAGTCCGACGGCCCCAACCTGCACCGCAGGCAGCCCGGCGTGACCTATGGGGGGGCGCGATGAGGGTCAAACGTGAAGGCGAGCAAACGGGAAGAGGCAAAGATGGAGGCGGGGCTTCTCCCTCCACTTTTCCCTTACCTGCTATCCGGAGGTGCAGCGATGACGCCCGCTAAGGAGTTGCCCGCGGTCAAGCCCAAGGGGCGCTCGGGGTTTGCGGGGATGAACCCGCTCCAGGTGTTTTCGATTGCCTGGCGGGCCATCATTGGCAACCCGCTGCGCTCGATCCTGACCGTGCTGGGGGTGATCATTGGGGTGGCAGCGGTGGTGGCCTTGACGATGGTGGGGCAGGGCTCTACCGCCAACATCACCCGCTCGCTGCAAAGCCTGGGTACGAACCTGCTGACGGTCTCGAGCAGCCGCTTCGGGGGCGGCCCCGGCGGGGGGCTGGTGCGGGCGGGCGGGGCCCAGACCATCACCCTTAAAGACGCCGAGGCCATCCAGCAGCAGTTCGCCAGCCAGATCGGCGGGGTGGCCCCGGTCGCGCAGGGCAACCGCCAGATCAAGGCCGGGGCCAACAACACCAACGCCACCGTCATCGGCTCCTGGCCCGACTACGCCATCGTCCGCAACGCCGCGCCGGAGCGAGGCAGCTTCTTCACCGCCGCCGACAACCAGGGCCGTAAGCGGGTCGCGGTGATCGGCTACCAGATCGCCCAAGACCTCTTCGAGGGGGCCGACCCGCTGGGCCAGCGCATCAAGATCGCGGGCATCTCCTTCACCGTGGCGGGGGTGCTGCCCGACAAAGGCGACGCCGGTTTCGCCAACCCCAACTCCCAGATCATCATCCCGCTCAACACCTACCTCCAGCGCCTCAGCCGCGACAGCCGGGGCGGCGAGCCTACGGTGAGCCAGGTCTACGTGCAGGGCCTGGACAAGAACAACCTCAAGAACCTGCAAAACTCCATCACCGACCTGCTGGCGGTGCGCCACAAGAAGACCGATCCCGAGGAGTACGACTTCAGCGTGCAAAACCAGGCCGACGCGCTGGCCTCGGTTAACCAGGTCACCCAGACCCTCACGCTCTTCCTGGGCGGCGTGGCGGGCATCAGCCTGCTGGTAGGGGGCATCGGGATCATGAACATCATGCTGGTGAGCGTGACCGAGCGCACCAGGGAGATCGGTATCCGCAAGGCACTGGGCGCGAAACCCAGGGACATCCTGACCCAGTTCCTGGTGGAGTCGGTGGTGCTCTCGGTGGGGGGCGGCATCCTGGGCATCCTGACCGGCCTGGCCCTCGCCAACAGCGTGGGCAACCTGCTGCGCATCACCCCTATCTTTGCCCCCGACAGCATGGTGCTGGCCTTCGTGTTCTCGGTGGTGGTGGGGATCTTCTTCGGCTTCTACCCCGCGCTGCGCGCTGCCCGGCTCGACCCGGTGGAGTCGCTGAGGTATGAGTAGCCATGGGTGCCGATGGCGCTTAAGCCACATCCAGCTGCGGCTCAGGGCCCGTCGCCCCCTTTACCGTTTCTTCACGCGCTCGACCCAAACTGGTGGGACTTTTATCAAGGAGAGACCGATGCGAAAACTGTTGATGTTGGCGATGTTGGCTCTGGTGGCGATGGGCGGCGTGCTGGCCCAGGGGGGTCAGGGGCAGGGTGGCTTCCCCGGCATGACCGACGAGATGCGCAAGAAACTCCAAGCCTACCAGCCGGTGTTCGACCTGACCCGCACCGTGGGGATTTTTGATGAGCTGGACAAGCAGAAGGGGCTGAACTTCACCAAGGCCCAGGCCCAAAAGCTGCTGCCGGTGCTGCGCGATTTGCTCAACCGGGCCGACCTCAAGCCCGCCGACGCGCAGAAAATCCTGACCAACCTCGAGGACAACATCCTCACCGACGCTCAGCTCACCTGGATTGACAAGACCCAGCTCGAGCGTCAGCGTCAGGCCCGCGAGCGCTTCCAGCAGGGCCAGGGCGGTCAGGGCGGTCAGGGCGCTCAGGGTCAGGGACAGGCGGGCCAGGGTCGGCCCCAGGGTCAGGGTGGTCCCGGTGGTCCCGGTGGCCCTGGCGGTGCTGGGGGCCCTGGCGGGCGCGGCGGCCTCATCCAGGCCATCATGCAGAACAAGCCCTTTAACCCCTTCAAGGAGCAGCAGCGGACCAAAGAACAACTCACCGCCTTCGTGGCGGTGTTGCAGAAGCGGTAGAGAACCCCCGAAAGCCGAGGGCCGCTGGAGTACTCCAGCGGCCCTCGGCTTTCAATCGTTTTTCGCACAGCGGTTCCCAAGGGGATTCGCCGTCGGTGGGCAAAAGCGACTCGTATACAAATAGTTTGTACACAAAGTATAATCCCCTGGTGACCCAACCCCTCGAGGAGTGCTTTATCTTCCTGCTGTCCAAGGCCAACCAGCAGGTCCAGGCCCGCGCCAGGGAGCGCATGGTGGCACACGGCATCACCCCGACCCAATACGCGGTGCTGCGGGTGCTGTGGGAGCAGGACGGGCAGAGCGCTGCCGAGCTGGGGCAGCGTTTGGTGTTGGACGCAGCCACGATGGTGGGGATTTTAGATCGACTCGAGCAAAACAACCTGCTCGAACGCAGACCCCATCCCAAAGACCGCCGGGTGAACCGGGTGCACCTGACCAAGGTGGGGCGGGCGCTCAAGCAACCCCTCAACAAAATTGTTGAGGAGATCAATGCCGAACTCGAGGCGCACTTCGGCCGCGACCTGACTAAGCTGCGCCGGGTGCTGGCCGAGCTGGGCGGGGTCGAGCGCGAAACCGTGAGCAGTGAGCGATGAGTAAATTCTCTGCGTTTCTATAAACTCCAGGAGCCCTTATGAACAAACAACCCCTCTTCTATGGCTGGATCGTAGTGATAGTTGCCGTCGTCGCCACGCTGGTGGCGGCGGGCAACCGCTCGGTTCCGGGGGCCCTGATCCAGCCCCTGCACGACGGTACCGGCTGGGCCATGCAGACCATCTCGTTGGCCACCGCCATCGGGCTAGTGCTGTTCGGGCTGGGCGCGCCCCTCAGCGGCTACCTGATGGACCGCTTCGGCCCCAAGCGCATCGCCCTGATCGGCCTGAGTCTGATGACCCTGAGCATGGCGCTGAGCGCAGTCATGTCGCAGATCTGGCAGCTTAACCTGGTCTGGGGCGTGCTGAGCGGGGTGGCGACCGGCGTGGTGGGTGGCGTGCTGGGCGCGACGGTGGCGAACCGCTGGTTCATCCAGCACCGGGGGCTGGTGACGGGCATCTTCGGGGCGGCGACCTCGGCGGGGCAACTGATCTTCATCCCCTCGCTGGTGGCCTGGGCCACCGGGCTGGGCTGGCGCGAGGCCAGCTGGATCATGGCGGCCATATCTGCCGTGGCCCTGATACCGGTGTTTTTCTTCATGAAGGACAGCCCCCAGGAGGTCGGGCTGCGTGCGCTGGGTGCCGCCCCGGACTCCAAACCCATGAAGATCACCGCCGACGCGGGCGTAATGGGTAAAGCCCTGCGCTCCCCCACCTTCTGGCTGCTGACCGGCACCTTCTTCATCTGCGGCGCGACCTCCAACGGCCTGATCGGCGTCCACTTCATCCCCTACGCGGTAAGCTGCGGCCTCACGCAGGGCGTGGCGGCGGGCATTTTGGCCCTGATGGGCACCATGAATTTTGTGGGCACGCTGGCCTCGGGCTACCTCACCGACCGCTACGACCCCCGCGTTTTGCTCTCGATCTACTACACCTTCCGGGGTATCTCGCTGCTGTTTCTGCCCTTCGCCACCACGCCCGAGACCCTGATCTTCTTCGCCATCCTCTTCGGCCTCGACTACATCGCCACCGTGCCCCCCACCGTGGCCCTCACCGCCGACAACTTCGGCCGGCAGAACGTGGGCACCGTCTACGGCTGGATCTTCGCCGCCCACCAGCTCGGCGCGGCCTTCGCGGCCTGGGCGGGCGGGGCGGCCCGTGATGCGCTGGGCGAGTACAACCTGGCCTTTCTGGTCGCGGGCGGTATCGGGGTGATGGCGGGGATGCTCTCCTTCGGTATCCAGCGCAAGCCGAAGGTGCAGGTGGCGGCAGGGGATTGAAGAATTGGTTCTTGGGTTAAAGGGGTTCCCCGAGCCCCGTTGAAAGGTTTGCGAGGGTAGTTAATTTTGCTGAAAGGTGAAGTTTTGGCGCTTCACAGTGCCACCAAAGCACTGTTGGCTGAGGCGATCGAATCCAACATCGTGCGTTAAGTGCTTATCCCTCGAGGTTCAAGCAGCTTACGTTTGCTGGTTCAGCTTGCTGGAGCACACACCCATGAAAATCACCCGCGAATCCTTAGGCCTCGAGCTGACCGCCCTCTGCGTTCCCAAAAACGCGGTGCTGATGGTTCACGCCAGTCTCCGCAAGCTTGGTCCGGTGGAAGGCGGGGCGGAGGCGGTGCTGGATGTGCTGCTTGAGGCGGTGGGGCCGGGCGGAACCCTGCTGATGTTGCTGTGCGCAAGTGACGCTGAGCCCTTCGACCCCCTCACCACGCCCGCCGACGAGGAGGTGGGCGTGCTCGCCGAGGTGTTCCGGCGGCGGGCGGGGACTTTAGTCAACGACCACGCAGCCGCGCGGTTCGGGGCGTACGGACCGAGGGCGAACGAGCTGCTTGAGCCGACCCCGCTGCACGACTACTACGGCTCGGGGTCGGTGCTCGAGCGCTTCGCGGGCGCGGGCGGTTTGGTGCTGCGCCTTGGGGCCAACGTGGACACCGTGACCCTCACCCACTGGGCGGAGTACCGGGCCAACCTCGCCCGCAAGCGCCGGGTGCGCAGTCGCTATGTGCGGGCCGACATCGGCGAGCAGTGGATCGAGAGCCTGGACGACTCCGGCGGTGTGGCCGAGTGGAGTGAAGGAGACTACTTCTCCCAGATATTGCTGGACTATCTGGCGGCGGGCCACGCCCGCACGGGCCGGGTGGGGAACTGCGCGGCAGAGCTGTTCTCAGCTGAACATTACGCCGAGTTCGCGGTACGCTGGATGGAGGCTCGATTGTGAGCTTTGCTGGTATGGCTTCCTCGAGTACCTCTCTCCAATCCGCAGCCGTGTGCCTGCACGGCCGTCTCGCCAAGCGCGGGGTCTTGGTGTTAATGTAGTGCCGAGCCCCCAAGGAGCGCGGCATGATCCTGATTCTCAACGGCCCCAACCTTAACCTGCTGGGCACCCGACAGCCCGAGATCTACGGCCACACCACCCTCGCCGACCTCGAGGCGCTCTGCCAGGACTGGGCCGAGGAACTGGGGCTGAGCATCAATTTCCAGCAGAGCAACTACGAGGGCCAACTCATCGACTGGATTCACGCCGCCCGCGAGCAAGAGGTCAAGGGCATCGTCATCAACCCCGGCGGCTACACCCACACCTCGGTGGCGATCCGCGACGCCATCGCGGGGGTTGGCATCCCGGCCATCGAGGTGCACATCTCCAACGTCTTTGCCCGCGAGCCCTTCCGCCATCACAGCTACATCGCCCCGGTCTGTATCGGCAGCATCGCGGGACTGGGCATGGAGGGCTACAAGGCTGCGCTGATGAAGTTCCAGGCGCTGTTGGGCTAGCCCTGCGATCACTTCCCCACGCAGAAGTTGCGGAACACCCGGTCGATCACCTCTTCCGAGACGTCCTTGCCGATGATCTGGGCCAGCGCCTCGAGCGCCCCCTCTATTGACACCCCGGCCAGGTCTTCCGGGGCCACCAGGGCTTCTTGAAGGTGCCGCTCGGCCTCGCGCAGGGCCTCGACGTGCCGCTCGTTGGAGACCCAGACCTCGCCCTCCGGGGCGTCGCCCAGTACCCGGGCGTGGATTGCGGCCTTGAGCGCCTCGAGGCCCGCCCCCGTGGCCGCCGAGACCCGCAGAAAGCCGGGGTCGCCCCACACGGCGGGCAGGTCGGACTTGGTGGCGACCCGTAGGGTCCGCCCCGGAGGAAGCTCCGGCGATTCGACCAGGGGCTGACTGCCGTCGGCGAGGTAGAGCACCAGGTCGGCCTCCTGAGCGATCAGCAGGGCCCGCTCGACCCCGCTCTGTTCTACCAGGTCGTCGGTCTCACGCACGCCGGCGGTGTCAATCGCCACGACAGGAATTCCGGCGATCTCCAGGGGGGCCTCGAGGTAGTCGCGCGTCGTCCCCGCGATCGGGGTCACGATGGCCCGCGGGTAGCCCAGCAGCGCGTTAAGCAGGCTCGACTTGCCCGCATTGGGCGGGCCGATCAGGGCGATGCGGGCTCCTTTCTGGGCGATGCGGCCCGCCGGGGCGGTGGAGAGCAGGTGCCGGACTTCGGCCAGGACGGGCTCAAGGGTCTCCCGAATCTGCGCCGCCTCGACTCCCTCCTCGGGGTAGTCGAGCCAGGCCTGGATGTGCGCCAGCAGGGTGAACAGCCGTTCGGACAGACCCCCGATCCGCTGCGACAGCCCTGCGCTCAGGCCGCGCAGAGCCTGCCGCCGCGCCGCGTCGGACTCCGACTCCACCAGGCTCAGCACCGACTCGGCCTGGGCCAGGTCCATCCGCCCGTTCAGGTAGGCCCGCAGGGTGAACTCGCCCGGATGCGCGGGCCGCGCGCCTTGTTCCAGGATGGCCTGTAAAACCCGGCGAAGCACGGCCGGCGAGCCGTGGCAGTGCAACTCCGCGCTGTCCTGAGCGGTGTAGGAGTGCGGGGCGCGGAAGACCAGCAGCAGCGCGTCGTCCAAGACCTCGCCCGTGCCGGGCGCCACCACCTGCCCGTGGGTGAACCGCCCGCCCCGCATCTTGGCGGGGTTCCGGCCACGCCAGAGCGGGGCCAGCAACTCGAGGCACCCCTTCCCCGACACCCGTACGATCCCGATCGCGCCCTTTCCGGGCGCGGTGGCGATGGCGGCGATGGTGTCGGAGAGGGAGGGGAGGGGCATAAGCGAGCGGGGAGAGAGGCTGGGAACGAGGGAGGAGTACCCCTGCCCTTCACCCCTTGTTGTCGCCCTTCCTCTAAGTTGCGCCAGGGTAGAAGTGCAGTATCGGCGGAAGCGGTAAATACGTGCCTGGCGCAATTCCCTGCGGGAGCTGGCGGGCGACATTTCGCATTGCAACTATGGAGACACTTAGAGCCTTTCGAGCGTCCAGTCCATCAGGTGCAGCGCGGTGCGCCCGCGCACCTCGGGCGATGCAGCGAAGAGGTCGTGGCTGAGCTGGGCGGGGGTGAGGGGCAGCTCGAGGCGGCCCAGATGGGCCCCCACCGAGCCGGAGGGGGGCATGGGCTTATTGTTGGCGGCCCACAGGCCCTCGAGGATTTTCCAGGCGCTGGTGCTGCTGAGGTAGCCGATCTTTACGGTGTCGCCGGCGGCGAAGGCGGCCTCGAGCTTGCGCCGGACCCCGGAGAGCCAGTAGGCGATGGCGCGGGACTCGGCCTCGGGGGTGCGGTAGTTCTCGAACATCTGCGCGGCCTGGGCGCGGAGTTGGGCCAGGTGGCTGTCGGGGTCGTGCAGGATGCGCCCGTCGAGGTGGTTGTACAGCTCGATGGGCTCCTGGGTTAGGCGGATGCGGGCCTGGCTGAGGTTGCGGTAGTGAATCTCCAACCAGGCCCCGTCCACCTGCTCGGCCCGGAAGCGCCGCTCGAGCACGTCGCGCAGCAGCACCCAGAAGTCGAGGTCGGAGCCGGGGGTGGCGTCGCCGCGGGCGTAGGAGCCAGTTAGCAGGACGCCCCATACCTTGGGGTCGGACTTGAGCTGCTCGAGGGTCTTGTCAATCAGCGCTTGCATCGCGGGAGTCTTTCGGGTAACCGGGGAGGATGCGAGAGGTCGGGGGCGGGTGAATTCGGCGGTTAGTAGTTTGGCAATTGGCGCTCGACGTCTGGCCTAGTTCGGCCTGCCCACAGGGTAGCGGGTCGAGAGGGCCTCGGCCAGGAATAGCGCGGCCCGTTTGTCCAGGTATTGGTTGCCGTTGCCGCACTTGGGCGACAGCACGCAACGGGGGCAGCCCCCCTCGCAGGGGCAGGTTTGCAGCAGGTCCCGGGCGGCCCCCACCCAGCGGGGGAATTGTCGCGCCGCCGCCCTAGCATACCCGACCCCCCCAGGATACCCGTCGTAGATGAAGATGGTTGTCCCTGCCCCCGAGGGCAGCGGGCGCGGGTAGAACGGGTAGGAGACCCCGCCCACGTCCTGACGCTCGGCCAGCACGAACAGCGGCAGCAGCCCGATCAAGCAATGCTCGAGGGCGTGGATGGCGCTGGGTACCAGCGCCTCGGTCATGGCCTGAAGGTCGGGCCACATCTGGGCGGGGCTTCGCAGGCGGGAGGAACTGGAGCTGGGGCTGGGCCACCGTCGCTCTGCTTCCCCTGTGCGCTTACTGCTTTCCTCACCTTCCAGGGTGGGCAACACTTCCATCCCCTCTGTCGGGTGAAACCACATCGCCTCGGTTTGGAAGGTCAGCTCGGGCATCTGGAGCGCGACCTCCTCGAGCACCGTCTCGCTCACGAAGCGCTTCTTGACATAGCCGGTCACCCGCTCGCGCAGGACGACCTTGCCCGCCCAGATTCCCGGCAGCAGCGGCTCGCCCCCCTGCACTTCCAGGTCGGTCTCGGCGCGGGGCTGGGTGTAGTAGTCCTCGAGGCCCGGCAGCAGCACAATCTCGCGCCGCTCCTCGTCCAGGTTGCGCACCAGGTAGGTCTCGCCCTGGTGCAAGTAGACCGCGCCGGGGTGGGCCTCCCAGTACGCCTGCCGTTGGTCGAGGGTGCCCAGACTGCGCCCCTCGGGGTCGCGCAAGGTGAAACTCCGGCCCATCCCCCGCAAAATCAGGTCGCCGTGCGGGTGGCGTTTGCTGGAAAACAGCCGCCCGTACCTCTCCGTCAGCGGCGGCTGGACGTTGATCCAGGGCTTGTAGATGGGCTCGAGCTTCGGCTCCCGACCCCCGATCTGAATTGGCAATTCCCGCGCCGCGCAGTGCAGGTGCAGCGGATACAGCACCGGGTTCTCTGGGTCGGCGATGGCCGACTCGGGCGGGGCGGCCAGCAGCAGCTCGGGCTTCTGCTCGTAGAAGGCGTCCATCGGGTCTTCGCGGGGGATCCACAGCACCAGCGCCCTGGTGCCCCCGCGCCCGGCCCGGCCCGCCCGCTGCCAGAAGCTGCTCACCGAGCCGGGGTAGCCCAGCAGGATTACCGCGTCCAGCCCGCCGATGTCCACGCCAAGCTCGAGCGCGCTCGTGCTCACCAGCACCCTCACCTTGCCGGTCTGTAGCTCGTCCTCTAGGCGCCGGCGCTCGGCAGCGGTGTAGCCCGCCCGGTAGGGCTTTACCCTGGGGTCGGCAGCGTACCTCGAGACCAGCTCGGCGGTACGCCTCGAGTTGCAGAACACTAGGGCCCGCAGACCCTGCCCGGCCGCCGCCCTGGCCAGCAGCGCGGCCTCCACGTTGGCGCTGCGGCGGCTGGTCTTGTCCTTGTTCAAAAACTTGGGTACCCAGACCCCGAACTCGCGCTCGGAGCGGCTGGGGGTGGCGCTGAGGGGGGTGAACTCGAGGCCGGTCAGGCTGTGGGCGTGGTCGGCGGCGTTGGCGATGGTGGCCGAGGCCGCGACCACCTGGGGGCTTGCGCCGTAGTGGTGGGCCAGTCGAATCAAGCGCTGGACGATCAGGGCGACATGGCTGCCAAAGACCCCCCGGTAGGCGTGCAGTTCGTCGAGCACGATGTACTTGAGCTTGGATAAGAACACCGACCAGTCGCCGTGGTGGGGCAGTAGCCCGAAGTGCAGCATGTCCGGGTTGGTGAGGATGATCTGGCCCTGCTCCTTGGCCCGCGCGCGCTCCTTGTCCTTGGTGTCGCCGTCGTAGCTGTAGATGCACTCGCCCAGCTCGAGCCGCTGCCCCATCTGCCGCAGGCGGCCCAGTTGGTCGTTGGCGAGGGCCTTGGTGGGGTAGAGCAGGATCGCGCTGCCGCCCTCGAGGGCCGCCTTCAGCACCGGCACCTGGAAGACCAGGCTCTTGCCCGAGGCGGTGGAGGTGGAGAGCACCACGTTGCGGCCCTGCTCGAGGCAGTCCAGCGCCGCCGCCTGGTGCCCGAAGGGTCGCATCCCCAGGGCCGCCAAGACCCCGCCAAACAGCCCCGCGTACTCCACCTGCTCCGGTGGGCGCGGCGGCAGAACCCGCACGAACTGGAGCTGCTGCGCGTAGCCCTCGGTGTCGCGCAGCCACTCGGCAAAGCTTGGGTAGGGGAGCAGTTCGGGCGGGAGCATAAGCCGGCGGTTCGTGTCACTTTACCGCCAAGGGGTCTGGGGCGAAGGATGGAGATTACGAAGGACGCCCAACACGGGGGAGGGGCTGGGTTTGGCGGTGCGGGCTGGGGTATCCTCGAGCCTGTGCCGATCGACGCCCTGATCCTGTCTGCCGGGGAGGCCAGCCGCTTCGGGCTGCCAAAGTTCCTGCTGCCCGCCGGTCGGGGCCGCACACTGCTTACCCTGGCCCTCGAGAAGGCCCTCCAGTCCGTGGACGGCGGGGTGGTAGTGGTGATCGGGCGGGACGCGGGGCTGGCTCGAGCCGCCGCCAGAGACGGGCTTGGTCCGGAGGACGTGCCCCGAGTCCGTCTCGTCGAAAACCCCGAGTTCGTGCAGGGCTTGAGCACCTCGGTGAAGGCCGGCGTGGCGGCGCTGGGGGCCCAGAGCGCCCTGGTCTTGCTGGCCGATCAGCCCGCGATCTCGCTCGCGCAACTTCAGCAACTCGCCGACCACTTCGCCCCGCCGCTGTGGGCTGTCAGCGCCTCGGAAGGCGGCGAACCCAAACCGCCGATGATTCTCGGGAGCGAACTGCTCGAGCAGGTCCAAACCCTGAGCGGCGACCAGGGGTTCAAGCCGCTGCTCAGGAAAAACCTCGAGCGCGTCCGGCTGCTCGAGTGGGGCCCGGGACCCTGGGCCACCGACGTGGACACCTGGGAAGTCTACCGCCGGCTGGCCCTCGAGCTCGGCTGGCAAAAGGAGCCCTTCGAGCCTCTGGACGGCCCTCCCACGCCCGACCAATTGGGGCGGTGGTTGGAGGCCCAAAAGCTCGATCCCCAAGCCTATCTTTCCCTCTTGCAGCGGGCTGTCCTGACCCTGCTCAACCTTTAGCTCTTCGAGCCCCGATCTGCGGCCTTCTCATCCGTGAACCAAGTCTAAGTTACGCTCGAGGTAACTTGCCCTGCTCGCTCAGGGTGTTGAGCACGATCCAGGCCTCGGCGTCCTCGGGGGTCTTGGCCTTCCAGACCTCCTGGCCGCTGCGCCTGTCCACAATGCCGTATCCCTTGGCCTTGAGCGGGCGGTACTCGAAGGGCGCGCCTCGGAGGAATTCGTCCTTGTCCACGCCCTCTCCCAGCACCTGGCGGAACCAGGCTTGCTGGGCCTTCTCGGCCCGGCTCGAGAGCCAGTAATTGACCAGACCGAACAGCCCGATCAGCAGCAGTAGGGCCAACAGAACTGCCAGCGTACTCATCGCCCAAGTCTATGCCAGCTTTACGCAAAGAATGGACGTTACACTGCCTTGCGGGCTGTGAACTATATATCACACCTGCCCCCCCCTCAGACCGATAGGCTAGAGCTTAGGTATGCCCGCTCGAGTCTCACAGATCAGCACCACCGAGGCCTCGGGGGGTAAGCTCACGCCGGTCGCGTCCAACCCGGAGGTCTCGGTGCATGACTGGGTCGGGGAACTGGGCATCCAGGTTGACCTGGCCCAGGCCCGGCTGGCGCACTTTCCCGGGCAGGCCCTCGAGCTCGCTGAGCAGGCCCACGCCAGGGCCGAGGAGCAGGGGCTGACCGGCATGCAGGTGCGGGCCGGCTACATCTGGGCCAAGGCCTTACAGCGCCTGGGCCGGGTGGCTGAGGCTGTCGAGATCACGGCGTCCAGCTGGCACGAGGTGAGCCAGGGCGACGAGCCCAAACTGTGGCTCGAGGGCTGCCGCCTGCTGGCCATGCTGGCGAGGGAGAAGGGCGACTTCGCCCTGGCCACGAGTTGCATCGAGCAGGCCCTCCGGTTCGCCCGTGCCGAGGGCCAGACCCGCCTCGAGGCCGACCTGCTCAACCAGCAGGCTGGGATTCTCAACGCCAAGGCCGAGCCGCTCAAGGCCCTGGCGGCCCTCAACACTGCCCTCGAGATCGTCACCCAGACCGGCGAGGTCGCGGCCCAGGCCAGCTTTCTCAGCAACATCGGGGTGCTCCTGACCGAGACCGGCGACTACAGCGGGGCGCTCGACCGCTTCCTGGCGGCCTACCAGATCTACCAGCAGCCCGGCCAGAACCAGCGCAACCGGGCCGTCAACCTGGCCTGCATCGGCAACCTCTACGCCGAGCTCGAGGACTTCACCTACGCCAACCAGTACTTCGACCACGCCCTCCAGATCGCCCGCCAGACCGAGGAGCACGCGGTGGAGATCCAGGTCCTGGAGCTGAAGGCCAAGGCCAAGCTGATCGAGGGCCGCCCCCGCGAGGCCCAGAACCTCTACGGCTACGTGCTCCAGCTCTGCCGCCAGAACGGCCTCGAGGCCACCCAGGCCCAGGCCATGGAGGGGCTGGCCCGCACCCACCATGCCCTGGGCGAGTTCGACCAGGCCGCCAAGATTCGCCAGAAGGCCCTCGAGATGGCCCGCGCCCACGGCTGGCGGCAGACCGAGCTGACCAGCCTGCTGGGCCTGGGCCAAGATCACCTGGCCCTACAGGACAAGGACTTCGCCCTGCAGTGGGCCACCAAGGCCCTCGAGCTGGCCCAGCAGGCCGACCGCAAGAAGACCCTGTTCGAGGTTCACCGCCTGCTGTCCCAGATTTACAAGCAGAAGGGCGACCTGGCCCGCTCGATAGAGCACCTCGAGGAGTACCACCGCCTCGAGCGCGAGGTCTTCAAGGCCGAGAGCGAGCGCCAGCGCCAAATCCTCTCGGCCCGCCTGGATCTTGAGCGGGTGCGCTCGGAGGCCGAGACCCTCAAGCTCAAGAACGACATCGAGCGCCAGGCGAGGGAGCGGGCTGAGGCCGAGGTCGAGCGCCGCACCACCGAACTCGAGAAGGCCCGGCAGGAGATGGTCTCCCGGCTGGCCCTGGCCGCCGAGTATCGCGACGACATCACCGGCGAGCACACCTACCGGGTTGGTCGCAACGCCGCCCTGATCGCCCGCGAGCTGGGCTGGAAGCCTGAGGAGATCGAGCTGCTGCGGCTGGCCGCCCGGCTGCACGACGTGGGCAAGATCGGCATCCCCGACTCGATCCTGCTCAAGCCGGGCAAGCTCAGCCCCGAGGAGACCCAGCAGATGAAGCTGCACACCCAGATCGGGGCGCGCATCCTCTCGGGCGGCCAGTCGCGCCTGCTCATGATGGCCGAGGAGATCGCCCTCAACCACCACGAGCGCTGGGACGGCGGCGGCTACCCCAACTTCATCTTCAAAGACCACATTCCCCTCTCGGCCCGCATCGTGGCGGTGGCCGACGTGCTCGACGCCCTGACCCACGACCGCCCCTACAAGGTGGCCTGGACGGTGAGGGAGGCCCTCGAGGAGATCTACTCCATGTCCGGCACCGCCTTCGACCCCGCAGTGGTCGAGGCCTGTCTGCGCGTCTTCGGCGAGGCCAGGGGCGATATGGAGGCCCACATGCAGCGCCTCGACGAGGAACTGTCGGAGATGTTGCGGCTCGAGAAGTCGCGGTTCGCCTGAGGGTCAGAGTTAACTGGCTTGCGCCAGGGCGCGCGCGACCGCCTGCGTCGTCGGTGTGCCCCGGGGAACTCCCTGGTGCGAGCAATTCCCCACGGATGTTGCGGGACCGCACTTCGCACCTCAACCAAGCAGAGGGGCCCCGCGCGGCGGCGGGGATCCTCCAGCCTTGACACCACCTTCTGCCTCGCCTACACTTTGGCCTATCCGCGCCGGGGCGCGGCCACAACCAAAACAAGTTCTTTTATCGAGAGCGGTGGAGGGTAACGGCCCGTTGATACCGCAGCAACCCGCAGGGTGCTTTGTTTCATCACCAAAGACCCCTCTGCACGGTGCTAAATCCGTCTCGCGCGCCGGGCGTGTAGGCACACACCGCCCAAAACTTGGCACAGTTGGCCGCGAGAGAGATAAGAGAAGGGCAAGTGTTCGCCACTGAACCCCCTTCCAGATAAAGAACTGGTTGGGGGTTTTTCCGTGCCCTGTGGGCCGAAAGACTCCTACCAAATAAAGGCAATTGGCGATTGGCAGTCCAAGTGTAGCTAAACGCTAAAAGCCTCACCACCACGCCCCAAATACAGCGGTAGGAGCACACCATGTCCGAGAAAAAGCAGAGCTTCGAGACCCTTCAGTTGCACGCCGGCTACTCGCCCGACCCCACGACGGGAGCGCGGCAGGTGCCGATCTACGCCACCACTTCCTACCAGTTCAAGGACGCCGACCACGCAGCCAACCTGTTCGGTCTGCGGGAATCCGGCAACATCTACACCCTCATCATGAACCCCACCACCGACGTGCTCGAGAAGCGCGTGGCGGCGCTGGAGGGCGGCGCAGCGGCGCTGGCGGTCAGCTCGGGGCACGCCGCGCAGTTCCTGGCCATCACCAACATCGCCCAGGCGGGCGACAACTTCGTCTCCACCCCCAACCTCTACGGCGGCTCGATCAACCAGTTCAAGGTCACGCTGGCCCGCCTGGGCATCGAGAGCCGCTTCACCAGCCGGGCCGAGACGGTGGACGAGTACATCGCCCTAAGCGACGAGAAGACCCGCTTCTGGTACGTGGAGGCGGTGGGGAACCCCGCGCTCAACATCCCCGACTTCGATGCCATCGGGGCGGCGGCGGCCGAGCGCGGCATCGCGGTGCTGGTGGACAACACCTTCGGGCAGGGCGGCTACCTGTTTCGCCCCCTCGAGCACGGCGCGAACGTGGTGCTGCACTCCGGCACCAAGTGGATCGGTGGGCACGGCGCGGCCATCGGCGGGCTGATCGTCGACGGCGGCAACTTCGACTGGGACAACGGGCGCTACCCGTTGGTAGCCGAGCCCCAGCCCGGCTACCACGGCCTCGAGCTGACCAAGGCGGTGGGCAACCTGGCCTTCATCATCAAGGCCCGCATCGACGGCCTGCGCGACCAGGGCCAGTGCCTTGGCCCCTTCGAGGCGTGGCTGCTGCTGCTGGGCCTCGAGACCCTGAGCCTGCGGGCCGAGCGCCACGTCCAGAACACTTTAGAGCTGGCCCACTGGCTGCGCCAGCAGCCCGAGGTGGCCTGGGTCAACTACCCCGGCCTCGACGACCACGCCTCCCACGCCAAGGCCGTCAAATACTTCGGCGGCAAGCCCGGCTCTGTCCTGACCTTCGGGGCCCAGGGCGGGTACGAGGCCGCCAAGGGCTTCATCAACCGCCTTCAGCTCACCTCGCACCTGGCCAACGTCGGCGACACCCGTACCCTGGCCATCCACCCCGCCTCCACCACCCACTCCCAGCTCAGCCCCGAGGAGCAAGTCCGCGCAGGCGTGAGCCCCGAGCTGGTGCGCATCTCGGTGGGGCTCGAGGGCATCGGGGATATTCAGGCGGACTTCAAGAACGCCCTGAAGCAGCAGGTAGCGGTTTAGCGAACGGGCCAGGAAAGGGGAGAGAAACGCGAATCCATACGCCGCACGCCTTTCCCCTTTCCAAATCGCATCGCATTTCTACAAGAGGCTACCCGATGACTGACCTCCTGATCCAAGAATCCTGGGGTGACCACGACGCCCTCATCATCAAGCCGCCCAAGAGCCGGGGGCGGGTGGGGTCGCCCACGCCCGCGCAAGCCGTGGTGGTGGGGGCACCGGCCTTGCCGGGTCGCGCCAGCGACGACGCCGGGGGGTTCAGGCTCGAGTACGGCGGCAGCCTGCCCGAGCTGACCATGCGCTACGAGACCTACGGGAGCCTAAACTTTGCGCGGGACAACGCGGTGCTGGTGTTTCACGCTTGGACCGGCTCGGCGCACCTGGCGGGCAGCTACAGCCGCGAGACGCTGGCCGCATTGCCCCTACTTGACCAGGCCTTCGGGGTGGACGGCTGGTGGGACGAGCTGGCCGGGCCGGGCCGGATGCTGGACACCGACCAGAAGTTCGTGATCTGCGCCAACCACGTCGGCAGCTGCTACGGCTCTACCGGGCCGCTATCCATAAACCCCGAGACCGGCCGGCCCTACGGGCCGGAGTTCCCGATGGTCACGGTTCGCGACCTGGCCAAGGCCCAGGCCAGGCTGCTGGACTTTTTGGGCATCGAGAAGGTGACGTTGTTGGGCGGCAGCCTGGGCGGGATGGTGGCGATGGAGTTCGCCTACCTCTACCCCGAGCGGGTGAGCAAGCTGGTGGTGCTGGCGGCCCCGGCGGTTCACGGGCCTTGGGCGCGGGCCTTCAACCGGCTCTCGAGGGAGGCCGTCCTCTCCGACCCCGGCTTTAAGGAGGGCCACTACAGCGAGCAGCCGCTGGGCTTGCAGCTGGGTCGGGCCATCTCGATGCTCTCCTTCCGCACGCCGGAGTCGTTTAACCTGCGCTGGGGCCAGGCCCCCGAGCGCGGCGAGAGCTACGTGCTCTACCAGGGCGAGAAGTTCGCCAAGCGCTTTGACGCCAATGCTTATCTGACGCTTTCCCAGACGATGGACTCGCACGACCTGGGGCGCGGGAGGGGCAGCGTGGCGAAGGCCCTCGAGCGCCTTCGGCCCATCCCCAGCCTGTGGGTGGGCATAGACTCAGATGTGCTCTACACCGCCGCCGAGGTCAAGGAGGCCGCGGTGCTGGCGGGCGGGCGCTACGTAGAGATCAAGAGCCCGCACGGCCACGATGCCTTCCTGATCGAGACCGATCAAGTGGAGCGGATTTTGGCGGAGTTCATCTGATGCCGAGCGGCAGCCCCCAGCCAAAGCCACCAAACTGCTGCCGAACATCGCCCGAACAGCCGCCAACTCGACCCGCAAAAACTGTTGTCATCCTGAGCGCAGCGGACGCGTGAAGACGCTCTGCCCCCCCGAGCCCCGGCCGGGTTAGAATCGTGCACATGGAGTTTCAAGACAAGGTGGTCATCGTGACCGGGGGGGCCTCGGGGATGGGGGCGGCCAGCTCGAGGCTGTTCGCCGGAGAAGGCGCGAGGGTGGTGGTGGTGGACCGGCAGGCTGAACTGGCCCGGCAGGTCGCGGCGGAAATCGGCGGGGTTGCCATCGCGGGCGACGTGAGCCAGTCGGCGTTCTGCGAGGCGGTCGTCGAACAGACCGTGGGCCAATTCGGGCGCTTGGACGCGGTGGTGAACGCGGCGGGCATCATCGTGCGGGCCAGGGGCGAGGACACCACCGACGAGGCCTGGAACCGCATCATGGGCGTGAACGTCAGCGGGACGTTCTTCATGTGCCGGGCCGCCATCAAGGCCATGAAGGCGGCGCCGAGCCCCGGCGGCGCCATCGTCAACTTCGGCTCGATCTGGGGTGACCTGGGGGCCTCGGGCGTGGCGGCGTACTGTGCCAGCAAAGGCGCGGTGCACAACCTCACCAGGGCGCTGGCCCTCGACCATGCCAAGGACGGTATCCGCGTTAACGCGGTCTGCCCCGGCGAGGTCAACACCCCCATGATCCAGTCCGAGCGCTCGGAGCCCGTCAACCCCGAACTCATGCAGCGCCTTGCCGACTCCGTGCCGATGGGCCGCCTGGCCGACCCCGGCGAGATCGCTCAGATGGTGGTGTTTCTGGCCTCTGGGCGGGCCAGCTACATGACCGGCTCGCTGGTGCTGGTCGACGGGGCGTTCGCAGCGAGATAAGGGCGAGCGGAGCTTGGAAGGAGAACAGTAGAGCCAGAGGCCCTCTGCTCTGGATTTCCCCGTTCCACCATCCTGCTTATCCGCCTTTGGAGGTTCTATGTACCGACTTCTGGGCCGCACGGGCGTAAAAATTGCGCCCCTCGCGCTGGGCACCGACAACATCCTGAACCCCACGCCGGAGGACGAGTCCGTTCGGATGATCCTGCGGGCGCTGGACGCGGGGATCAACCTAATAGACACCTCCAACTCCTACCGCCAGGGCGAGGCTGAGCGGGTGATCGGGCGGGCGCTGAGGGAGAGCGGTCGGCGGGACGAGGCCTTCGTGGCAACCAAGGCCCACTACCCCACCGGCAAGGGGCCCAACGACCGGGGGAACAGCCGGCTCCACCTGATGCGGGCGGTGCAGGACTCGTTGAAGCGGCTTCAGACCGACCACATTGACCTGTTCCAACTGCACCGCCCCGACTTTGAGGTGCACATCGAGGAGACGCTGGGGGCCTTAACCGACATGGTGCGGCTGGGGATGGTGCGCTACGTGGGCAGCTCCACCACCCCGGCCTGGAAGGTGATGGAGTCGGTGCTGACGGCGGAGCTCAAGGGCTACGTGCGTTTCGTCTCCGAGCAGCCGCCCTACAATTTGCTGGATCGGCGTGTTGAAAACGAGCTGATCCCGATGGCGCAGGCCCACAACCTTGCCGTCATCCCGTGGTCGCCGCTGGCGATGGGCATGCTGGCGGGCCGCTACGCCAACCAGGAGACCCGCCCGGACGGCTCGAGGGCCGCCCTGCGCGGGGGAATTTATGCCGAACGGGTCAGCGGGCGGGCGGTGGAGGTGGGCAACCGCTTTGTGGCCCTGGCCAGGGAGGCAGGCCACGACCCGGCCCGTCTGGCCATCACCTGGGTCAAAGACCAGCCGGGCGTGACCGCCCCCATCATCGGCCCCAAGAGCGTGGAGCAGCTCGAGCATCTGCTGCCGGTACTCGAGGCCAAGCTTGACCCTCAAATCGCCGCCGCCTGCGACGGGCTGGTGCCGCCCGGGAGCGCCGTCGCCAACTTCCACAACTCGGCCCCCTGGATGAAGATGCGCCTTGATTGAATGTAGGGGGGCAGAGCGGTCGGGTGGGCCGTGCCCCCGGCCCGCCACGGAGCGCGGTGGACACGGCCCCTCGAGGCTGAACGCCAGTCGCGTTTCCCTTACCTCCCTCGTGGCGGCAGGTAATGTACTCCCTCACAGCTAAAATCGCTGTAGGGAGTATGCGTGGGAATCGCTCAGGGCCCTTTGTACTACCCGATCTTGAGGCTGCTGGATTCGCCTCGAGCCAGCTTTTCCAGGTGCTCGTCGAGGTTGAGCATCTCGAACAAACTCTCGCCCCGCCCCATGCGCTCGAGCACGCCCGCCTCGCGCCCGTTGACGGCCTCGGCCAGCGGCAGCAGGCGGGCAAACTCCTCGAGGCTGCCCACAATCACCCCGTCGTCGTCGCCGAAAACCAGGTCGCCGGGGTTCACGATCACGCCGCCGCAGCGGACGGATATCTGGGTCTCCATGAGCTGCTTTGTCGTTCCTGCCATCGGGTGGACGCTGCGGCTATAGACGGGAAACTCGAGCCGCCGGATGGCCGCCGAGTCGCGCACCGAGCCGTCCACCACGAAACCGGCCAGCCCGCGTCGCTTGGCCTCGGTCGAGAACAGCTCACCCGCCACCGCCCGGGTCTCGCCCTGGCAGTCCACCACCAGCACCTCACCCGCCCTCGAGTCCGCCAGTGCCCTGATGACGCTCAGAAAATCCCCCGCGCAGCGCACCGTTCGCGCTACCCCGAACAGCTTCGTTCCTGCGCTCAGTGGCCTGATGGCGGGCTCCATAACCCGCAGCTGCTTGTCGGCGTCGCAGAAGGCAGCTGCGTCGAGCTGGAGGACGCGGGGGCGGAGTTCCTGGGGGGTCATACCCCACACCCCCAGTCCAGCACCTTCACAAACCGCCCGTCCTGCCAGCGCCAGACGGTGGCCCCGATGCCCTCGTGCACCCAGTCGTCCACGATGACCTCCATGCGCCCGTCGCCGTCGAGGTCGAGGATCGCGCCGATGCGGAACTGGTACATCCTTGGGCTCTGCTCGGCGTCCCTGGTGGTGTAGAGCCCCGACCGAAGCACGAAGGTGCGCAGCTGGGTGTCGCTGAGAAGCTTGCGCACCACCACCATCCCGTAGTGGCCCGGCTGCTGGGCATACTGCCCGTTTGCCGCACCGTCGGCGACCGCGTAGTTGGGGTTGTTGGCGGTCAGGATGACCTCGAGCCGGCCGTCGCCATCGAGGTCCACCCGCAGAGCCTGCTGGATGTCCCTCAGCCGGGGTGCGGTGGTCAGGCCCAGCTTGCGGGCCTCGGACGCGATGGTCTGGAGGTGGGCGGTGGTGGGGGTGATGGCCCCCACCGGGCGGGGCTGGGGGTTCCAGGGCGCGTTGAGGGCGTAGAGCGGGCGGGGGGTGGGGCCAGTGAGGCGGGCGCTGAAAGGGGTCACCCGGTTCCAGCCGCACACGTCGGCGGGGGCGGCGGCCTGGGCTCCGGACTGGCCCCGCCCCACCGCGCCCAGCAGGCCGTAAACGGTGAAGCTGCGGTTGGCAATGCCCACCGGTCCCTCGAGCTCCTTCATATTGTCGCGGGCGTAGACCTGCCCGTCGGCCTGCCGCCAGCGGCCGTCGAAGGAGCCCACCACGGTGGCGTTGGCTGCGTCGCTGCCCAGGCGCAGCAGGGTCGCGCTGCGTGGGGCTTGGGCTACTGAAAGTCCGAGGCCAAGAAGGAGGGCGGTCAGTAGAACGGGTCTCATACCCGCATTATCCGCCTTCGAGCCGCCTGGGCCGATGGCGTTTGAACGTACCCCTTAAGCCTCAGCGGTAGATGGTCTTCCACAGCGGGGTGAGCTGGTAGCGCCAGCGGGCCTCGAAGCTGCGCCGCCAGGGGAAGCTGAGCCCCAGCGGCTCGAGCCGGTTGTCGCCGAACTGGGGTGCGGGCTCGGCCCTGAGCCGCTCGAAGGCGTAGCGGGCGGCCTCCTCGGTCAGGGGCTCGGGGAAGCGCTCGCGCACCCAGGGCCGCCCGACCTCTCCCCACAGGTACTCCAAAAAAGCCTGGGCCAGGGTCTGCCGGCGCAGCTCGGCGCAGGCCTCGCCCAGCGTGCAGGTGGTGGGTGCGAACAGCCCGCCCTGCGCCAGCGCCGAGCCGAGGTTGTTCGATGGCGTGCCCCAGGAGGCGTAGGCGGCGAGGTCTGCGTACAGGTTGAGCTGCACCAGGTAGCGCACCAGCGAGGGGTCGCCCCGGTTGACCCGGGCGATGTCGGCGATCGCCACGGGGGCCTCGCGCTGGCCGCGTAGCAGGGTCAGGACGCCGCGCCGGGGGTCGTTGCCCGAGTAGACCATCAGCACAAGGTCCGGGCGGCGCTCCACAGCTTCGGCCCCCGCCGCGGCCAGCAGCCGGGAGATGGCCTGCTCGAGGGCAATCCCGTCGTACCTCGTCACCTGTTTGGGGGCCCGTGGGTCGTCGTAGATCACCTTGACCCGCAGGCCGGGGTTGAGCGCCCGCAGCAGCAGAACCTGCCCGGCCTCGTCGGCCCCGGGGCGGGTGGGGATGTTGAGGGTGGCGGCCTCGGCGACGGCGGGAGAGCCGGGGAGGGCGTCGTCCCAAGGGGCCTCCACGTAGGCGAAGCCGCTGCCCAGGGCGCCCAGCACCTCCAGGTTTCTGGCCCGGTTGGTGGAGTCCGGGTGGCGCGGGATCACCCCGAAGGCCCAGACCCGCCCGGAGCGCTTGAGGGGCTCGAGAGCTGCCAGCCGCGCCCGGGCCTGGATCGCCGTGAGGCTGGAACTGCGGCTCTGCACTAGGCCGCCGTAGATCAGCGCGTCCAGGCTGGCCACCACCCTCGAGGCCCCGCTGCGGCCCAGCCAGGCGGCCAGGGCCTCGGGGTCGGCCCCCTCGCGCCCCCGGTACAGCTCGGGCGGGGGGCAGCGCACCAGGCCACCCCAGCCGCAGGGCGACCAGCTGGGCGGTCGGTCATCGAGAGGGACGTAGACCGGGGGTGTTTCCTGGGCCAGGGCCAGGCAGCAGAGCAGGGCGACCGTCAGCAGCCAGCGCATGCAGGCGAGTCTAGCCAGGCAAGATGAGAGGACGAAGCCGGGTATGAGCCAAGATGCCACGGCCGGGCCGTTCTGCCTGCTGTCCGTCAAGCCGCCTCAAACCCGCCACAGACGGCTGTCCTGGCCCGCTAGACTTGGCCCTGCGGAAGAGGGGAGCCTTCACACACATTTTCCTGAGCCCCTGGGCTAATATGTTCTAAGGTGTGGGCGCCTTCAAACGCTGCACACCACCCCACACCACAGTTAAGCCCCATAGGCGGCCCAGCCGCCCGGTGGCATAGCGTTTGGAGCAGCGCCTGACCCGGTGGCTCGGATACGACGGCCCTAACACGCGACAGAGCTACGAGGTGACTAGATGTCTCAAGAACTAACCCGCCAGGCCCAGAGCGAAGCCGAAGCGCTCTCGCGCCGGGTCTGGCTGCACGACCTCATGCGCCGATTGCGCGGTGAGCCCAACGACGTGCTCCCCTTCGAGGCCGTCCACGAACTCCGCCCCAAGGGCGAGGCCTACAAGGGTCTCCAGACCATCGAGGTGGACAAAATTCTGGGCACCGTGGATCGCTACGGCGACTTCGATGCCCACTTCATGCCCAAGGAGCCCTACACCTTAGAGCGCTGGACCAACCTGAGGGCCGCCCAGCTCCACGGCACCGAGTTCCCGCCCATCGACGTGTACAAAGTGGGTGAGGTCTACTTCGTCAAGGACGGCAACCACCGCACCGCCCTGGCCAAGGCCCTCGGCCAGCACTACATCGAGGCCCACGTGATCGAGCTGAAGGTGCCGGTCGACCTGGACTCCGACGACACCCTTAAAGACCTGATCCTCAAGGGCGAGTACGCGGCCTTCCTCGAGGAGACCCGCCTCGATGCCCTGCGTCCCGACCACGTGGAGATTTTGTTCTCGAGGGCCGGTCGCTACGACGTGCTGATCGATCACATCCGCACGCACCAGTACTTTCTGGGCCTTAACCAGAAGCGCAGCGTGGGCTGGGACGAGGCGGTGGGCAACTGGTACGACCAGCTCTACCTCCCCACCGTCCAGGAAATTCGCGAGAACGAGGTGCTGGGCGACTTTCCAGGTCGTACTGAGGCCGACTTGTACCTGTGGATATCCGACCACCGCTACTACATCTCCCGAACCATAGGCCACGACGTGGGGGCCGAGGAGGCCGCCAAGGAGGTCCAGAAGAAAGCCCAGAAGGGCCCGCTGGTTCGGGCGCTCGAGTGGGCGGCCGGGCTGTTCCTGCGGCGGAGCCCTCAGGTCGGGTGAGGGGGGCCGAAGGCCAAGTCCTGACGTATCGGGCAGACCCCTAAACACCAGACGCTCAGGCCGTTTGGGGTTACCTTGGTTTTTTCGTTGGACGTTCGGCGTTTGGCGGTGTTATAAAAAGCCATGAACTCGGTGACCCTCCAAAACTCCCGGCTCCGCCTCGAGATCGCCCCCGAAGTCGGGGCCAGCGTCGCGGCCCTCGAGGCCAGGGCGGAGGAGCGGTGGCAGCCCATCATGCGCCCGACGCCGCGCCCGCTGCCCGACAAGTCCAGCCCCTACGGCAGCTTCACCCTCGCGCCCTACTCCAACCGCATCCGGGAGGCGAGGTTCGGCTTCGAGGGTAGGCTCTACGAGCTCAAGCCCAACACCCCTGAGGGCAACGCCCAGCACGGCGATGTGCGCAACCGGCCCTGGACGGTGATGCCAGCGGGGACCGCCGCCGCGTGCAGTTTCGACTCGAGGTTCTTTGACGACGTGAACTGGCCCTGGGCCTTCTCGATGGCGAAGCTGTACCGCCTCGAGGGCCACACCCTCGAGACCACCCTCGAGCTTGTCAACCAGGGCCAGACCCCTATGCCCGCCGGGTTCGGGCTGCACCCCTACTTCGTGCGCGACCTGGGCGAGGCTGTTTTGGGCTTTGAGGCCGAGGGCTACTACCAGACCGACCAGAGCCTCATCCCTGCCGATGGCATGAAGCCGATTCCCCCCGAGCTGGATTTCCGGGTGCCCAGGGCGGTCGGTGCCCAGGCTTTGAACCACGTCTACGGCGGCTGGAGCGGGCGGGCGGTTTTGGAATGGCAGGGCTCCGGTAAGCGGCTGGTGTTGGAGGCCGACCCGATCTTCTCTCACCTGGTGGTCTTCACCGCCCCTGATGGCACCCTGGCCATCGAGCCGGTCACCAACGCCACCGACGGCTTCAACCTGGCCGAGCGCGGCGTCGCGGGGACCGGTGTTCAGGTCTTGCAGCCTGAGGAAGGGATGGTGGGCAAGGTAAGGATGCGGGTGGAAGGGCTGTGATGCGGCGGAGGGTAGAGGGCGGGGCGTGGTAAGGGGTCTCCATAGTTGAAACACGCCGCCCGCCAAATCCTGCCGAGAATAGTGCCAGGAACGTGTTTAGATATCTGCTGATTTTGCACCTCTACGTAGCGCAACTAGGTCAGAGCCGAAGCCAAGGCCAATCTCCTATCGTGCGCCCTTGGGGCGAAGCGCGGAGCGCCGTAATGTAGCTGGCACTCCAAACACCGCCGCAGGGAGCCCTTGTACGGCTTGCGGGTTGATTCGCGGAGGACGCAGGAGCTTGGGCGACCGGCGGGTGCTGCAAAACCTCAATAAGTTGCGCCAGGGTAGAAGTGCGGAATCGGCAGATACGGCAAGTAGGTGCCGGGGCGGAGCGGCTACCCTAGGCGTAATTCCTTGCGGGAGCTGGCGGGCGACATGTTGCATTGCAACTATGGAGACACTTATCAGCCTGGGGATTGCCTTTGTTTACAACCTTCCCGCCTCGAGAATCCGCTTCAAGAACTGCTGCGTCCGCTCCTCCTTGGGCTCCTCAAAGACCTGTTGGGGCGGCCCCTCCTCCAGCACCACCCCGCCGGAAAGGAAGCAGACCTTGCTGGCTACCTCCCGGGCGAAGCTCATCTCGTGGGTGGCCAGCATCATGGTCATGCCCTCGCCCGCAAGCTCGCGCAGCAGGTTCAGCACCTCCGAGACCAGCTCGGGGTCCAGGGCCGAGGTGATCTCGTCGAGGAGCATCAATCGCGGCTCCATCGCCAGCGCCCGCACAATCGCCACCCGCTGCTGCTGCCCGCCGGAGAGCTGGTCGGGGAAGGCCCTGGCCTTGGCCTCGAGGCCAATCCGCTTCAGTAGTTCAATGGCCCGGGCCTCGGCCTGCTCGCGGGGCATCTTCAAGACCTGGGTGGGGGCCAGGGTGATGTTGTGCAGCACGTTCATGTGCGGGAACAGGTTGAAGCTCTGGAAGACAATCCCCACCTCGCGCCTGAGCGCGTCCACGTCTACCCCCGGCCCGGTGATGCGGTCGCCGGAGAGCCGAATCTCGCCGCCCTGGATGGGCTCGAGGCCGTTCACGCAGCGCAGCAGCGTGGACTTCCCGCAGCCCGAGGCCCCGATCAGGCATACCACCTGGTGCTCCTCGACGTTTAGGGAGAGCCCGCGCAAGATCTCGTTCGCGCCGTAGCGCTTGGTGATGGATTTGATCTCGAGGAGTGGCATAGGGAACTGTGGTCGGTGGTTGGTGGTCGGTGGTCGGTGGGAAACCAAACTGGGCGAAAGGTGGGTGCTTAGGGTTTGCCTTCTCCTTCCTCTCTTCCTGCCCCTAGGCCCGCATCTTCCGCTGATCCTCGGCCATCATCCGGTCCACCAGCCGTGTCTGCGGGATGGTGATGAGGACGAAGAGGATGGCCACGGTCGTCACTGCCGAGAGGTTGAAGTCGTTGGAGGCGATGATGCGGGACTGGTTGAAGGCGTCGATCACCCCCACCACGCTCACCAGCGAGGTGTCCTTCTGCATCCCGATGAAGTTGTTTAAGAGCGGCGGGATCACCCGGCGCACCGCCTGGGGGACGATCACGAAGCGCAGGGTCTGGCCGTAGGAGAGGCCCAGGCTGCGGGCCGCCGACCACTGGCTGGGGTGGATGCTCTCGAGGCCCGCTCGGTACACCTCGCCCACATAGGCCCCGTAGGTGAGCGCCAGGGCCAGGATGGCCAGCACCTCTAAGGGCAGGTTGCGGAACAGCGGAATCCCGGTCAGGGGCAGCCCGAAGCCCACCAGGTAGATCACGATGATGCCCGGCAGGCTCAGCATGATGTCGGTGTAGGCGGTGGCGATGAAGCGGATCGGCTGGGCGGCCCGTCCGGGCAGCAGCTTGGCGATCGCCACCACTAGCCCCCAGACCAGGGTGGCTGCGCCCGCCGCCAAGAAGATGTAGACGTTGATCAGGAAGGCCAGGACGATCAGGTCGGCGGACTCCCAGATCAGCCGCAGGTCGAAGAAGGTCTTGCCCACGGCCACGTTGTTGGCGATAAAGAACATCACCAGCACAACCCCCAGCACGAAGGCCGCTGCGTAGCCCAGGGTGAACCAGCCCTGGTCGCGGCCGGCTGCGCCGCTCACCCTGGCCCCGATCAGGTCGCCGGCCCTCAGGGCAGTCTGGGCGGCGAGGGCGTGGCGCAGGGCGGCGTTGGCGGGGATCAGCAGGGCCAGCGGCAGCAGACCCGTCACGACCAGCAACGCGTCGGCCCAGCCCGCCTGGAAGCCGTTGGCGGTCATGGCGGCCTTGACCTGGAACATCGCCCAGACCGTCAATGCCACGACCAGCGCGACCACCCCCCAGGCGACCAGGGCCAGGGGAAGGCTCGAGGCGGGGGCTCGAGCGGCAGGCGGGGGGTTTTGGGGCAGGCTCATGGCGTGCGGGCTACTCGAGGGCCGGGTGCTTGAGCGCTTCGCGCAACAGCTCCAGGTCTTGGGGGAAGGCCAGCATCGCCTCGGCCTCCTGGGGGTCGAAAAAGCCGGCGCCGGTCAGGCCCTTCTCGAGGCGCACCTTGCCTCGGCCCCGCATCACGAACCAGCATATCTCCCGCTCGACGCCCCTGTTGTTGGTGTAGCGGGTATTGGGCAGCGCTCCCAGGATTTCCGCCCGGATGCCCGCCTCCTCCCCGACCTCGCGCACCGCCGCCTGCTCGACCGTCTCGCCTGCGTCCAGGTGCCCCTTGGGAAAAACCCAGTAGCCCTGCCGATCGCGGATCAGCAGCACCTCGCCCTTCTTGTTGAACGCCACGCCGCCGGCCCCCACAACCCTCATGGCCTTATCGTATCTTGATTCGTGCGCGGACGATTGGATCAGGTGCTGTATTGGCTGGAGCGGGGCCGGGTGGTGGTGCAGGTCGAGTACCACGACGCGTTGGGGAGGCTGCGCAAGGAGGTCTTCCACCGCCCCACGTCGGACTTCGCAGCGGCCCTCGAGGACGTGGCCTACGAATTGCAGGGGCGCGGCATCGGCGGCGGGGCCAGGGTGCGCAAGCGGCAGGGCAACAGCCTGACTACCGTGCCGGAGTTGCAGAGGCTCTTCTTGAGCATCGTCCGAGAGGACTGAACGATTAAGGTCGACGCTTGTTGTCAACCGTAGCCAGTGCTACACTTAACGTGTCTTTGGGAATGTCCCAAGTCAATTATTGCGGTTCGTATGCCACCCCGCCGCCGTGTGAACGGCGGCGGATTATTGTCCGCCCCCGCCAATCGGCCCGGTAAACATGAGGTGAAGATACTTTCTTTGGGCTGAGAATTGCCTATCATTACTCCACCTATGGAACGGGTCGCCATATTTATTGACGGCAGCAACCTCTATAAAGGCTTGGTATCCACCCTCGGTACCGACTACCGCCTGGATTTCGTGAGCTTTGTCAACCAACTCGCCGGCGACCGTACCCTGCTGCGCGCCTATTACTACAACGCCCCCCTCCCCAACGAGGACCCCGCCGCCAAGGCCCACCAGTCCTTCCTCAACTACCTCAAGCGGGTGCCCTACGTGATGGTGCGCCTGGGTCGCCTCGAGCGACGCGGCGAGGGTTTCATCGAGAAGGGCGTGGACATCCAGATCGCCATCGACATGCTCAAGCTGGCCTACGCCGACGCCTACGACGTTGCCGTGCTGGTCTCCGGCGACGGCGACTTCTCCGAGGTGCTCAAGGTGATCCAGGAGATGGGCAAGCATGCCGAGAACACCACCTTCCAGGTGCTCAGCAGCTACCGCCTGGCCCAACAGGCCGACCGCTACTACCCCCTCGACGCCCTCCCCTGGGACAAGCTCCGCTCGAGGCCAGTGGAGCAAGAAGCCTTCCCATTCCAGGACTGATCGCGTTTGCTCCAAATACCCGGCGCGGCAAACACTGCTGCGCCGGGTATTCGTTGGGAAACGCGATGAGGCCAATGGCCCCGAGGCGGGCCCCTCCTGAGCGGGGGCTTTTTGTCGTGCCAGGGTGCATCTGCCAGATCAGAGGGGGCGCCATCTTGCAGGTCAACTTATGGCACCGTGTTGTAAAGGTCGGGGGTTCCTCCGGGGTCGAGGGCGGCCCCATGCTGCCGCGTACCCGCCAGTTTTGTGCGCCGTGCTGAACGTCCGCCAGGCCTGTGGCCTCGAGGCCGCCCTTCACCGCACGGCGGCTACCACGGCAGCGGCTTGCCGTCGCGGAAGAAACCGCCGCTCGGCCCGTCGTTGCCCCGAGTGACCGCCCAGATCACGCTGGCCGCGCCCTCGGAAACGGGCCGCCCGCCGCCGCCCATGTCGGTGTCGGTCCAGCCGGGGCAGACCGCGTTGACCAGAATCTTGGTGTGCCGGAGCTCTGCCGCCAGGTTGCGGGTGAGGGCGTTGAGCGCGGCCTTGGAGACGCTGTAGCCGGGGGTGCCTGCACCCATGCCCGCAATCGAGCCGGACTCACTCGAGACGTTCACGATCCGCCCGTGCGGGCTCTTTATGAGCAGCGGCAAGAAAGCCTGAACCAAACGCCAGGCCCCGAAGAGGTTGGCCTCGAGGGTCTGGAGAACCTCGGCCAAGTCGGCGTCAGAGGCCTTGTGCCAGGTGTCGTAGTTGATGGCGGCGTTGTTGACCAGAACGTCCAGGCGGCCGTGGGTCTGCTCGACCCAGACTTTGAGCGTGCTGACGTCCTCGAGGTCGGTCACGTCGAGCCGCCGCACCATGACGCCGGGGCTGTTGCCCAGGGCCTGCCGCCCTTTGGCGAGGTCGCGGCTGCCCGCGATCACGGTGTAGCCAAGCCGCGCAAGTTGTCGGCTCACCTCGAGGCCGATCCCCCGGTTGGCGCCCGTCACCAGGGCGATGCTCTGGCCGCTCATCGGCCCATCTTACGCCAACGTGCCGCGCAAGACGGGAAAGCCGCCGCTTCCTTGGCCGGCTGAGGGTGCGATCCCGGGCGGCCAGCCTAGCGCCGGGCGGTCTGGTCGGCGGGCGGGCCGTAGGCGCTCAGGCGGCACTCGGCCAGGAAGGTGTAGTGCGAGTCGGGGCCGCCGTTCTCGATCAGGCCGCCCAAGACGTAGGCGGCGGGGTCCTCGGGGTTGGGATCGATCAGCAGCACATAGTTGCCGCCGATCTGGCCCTGCTGCATTACCGTCCAGCCCCGGCTGTTCAGCTCGCTGCTGAGCGTCTCGGCAGCCATCTCGAGGCTTCCCTTCACCGCCCAGACCTCGGGCGCGCCGCAGTCGAGCTGGCCCTCAAGGAACCTCCGAATCTCCTCGAGAGCGCGGTCCACCTCGGATATATGGGCGGTTATCAGGGTAGTCGGAACCGGGGCCGGGGCGACCGGATCGGTTTGGGCCAGCGCCGCCGTGCCCAGCAGGACGGCCGTAATGAGTGTCTTAATCGACCTGCGCATCTCCCTCTCCTTCGGCCCTCCGGGGCCCCATCGCCCGCGCCTGCCTGCGGCCGGAGCCGACGATAGGTCACGCTAACCCCCGCAACGGGGTGGGGGCTGAAAGGAGGCTGTTCTGGTCAGGTCTGCCCGCCCAGGCCAGGCTGTTAACGCCCTGAACCGCAGCGTAGTCGGGCGGCGTTTTCTACGACCTGGAGCGCAAAACTCTGCATACGCTTGACGCATAGCGTATACCGTGATACTCTAAATCTATCAGCCCCGAAAGGGCGGTTTTTTATTTTAACCCCTGCCCCTACAGCACCCGTCTCGAGAGCTGGGCCAAAACCAGACTCGCCATCAGCAGCAGCCCCGCCGCCAGGCTGAAGAAGGCCGCGATCTCGGTGGGTTCGCGTCGGGTCGAGACCGTTCTGCCCAGCTCCTGGTAGATCTTCTTGAGGGCCTCCGCCGACTCGGCGGTGAAGAACTGCCCCCCGGTGATCTCCGAGATGGCCCGCAACTCGCCCTCGTCGAAGCCCTCGCCGGGCACCAGGCGGGAGGCGAAGGCGTCGCTGGAGCCGACCCCGATAGTGTGGACGACCACCCCCAGCTCGGCCGCCCGCTGGGCGGCTTCCTTGGGGTCTACGCCCATTTTGTTGCGCCCGTCGGAAAGAAGGATGATGCTCGAGGGGATCAGGGCCTTGCGGCCCCCCAGGTCGAACAGCTCGAGGCCCAGCATCAGCCCGTCGCCGATGGCGGTGGTGTCGCGCAGGGCCAGCAGCCGCACCTGCTCCTGCACGCCCTTGTGGTTGCGGCTCAGGGGCGACTCGACCTGGGCGGTTTGGGCGAAGCTGACCAGCCCGATGTAGACGCTGCTGGGCACGTCGTCGATGAACAGCCGGGCGGCCACCTTGGCGGCCTCGAGGCGGTTGGGCTCCACGTCGTCGGCCTGCATGGAGAAGCTCACGTCCATCACCATCACCACGTTGGAGCGCTCGGCCAGCACCGTAATCCAGGCCTGCGGGCGGGCCAGCGCCACCAGACCCAGCACCAGTGCCAGCCCGTAGAGGCCCCAGCTCAGCCAGCGGCTGCCCCGGGCCGCGCCGCGAAACCGCGCCGCCTCGGGCAGCCAGGCGAAGCCGCTGCCCCGCCCCCGGCGCAGCTCGAGCCATCCCCACCCCGCCAGCAGCGGCGGCAGCAGCAATAGCCAAAGTAGCTCGGGCGACTGAAAGCTCATTCCCCACCCCACTGGTGGCTCCATCCCAACGGCGGCACTAAAGACGGCGGTTAACTAATAGTAAGAAATACTACAGACTGCCGGATTAGAACACAGCCGAATGGTGGATGTGAGGGGGAAGGGGGAAGACGGAGGCCAGCGGTTATCCCGCAAACTTTGAGGTCGCCGTCGACCGCTGTGCTCCTCTTGCCGCTGTGTGCCCTCCCTGGTTGCCTACATTTCATTCCCCAATACCTTTCGCCTCGGCAAACAACGGCAAAATCTGCACTATGCAAATACCTATGAAGGGCTCCGGCTCCAGCGCACCCGACCGCGAGCCGATGAAAGCCAACACGGCTTTATGGTGGGGCATCGGGGTGAGCTTCGTGATCACTGTGGCGATCGCGCTGCTGGGCTGGCGGCTCGAGGCGATTCGGCTGTTGCCTGACCAGGGGGTGGCCTGGTACTACTGGCAGCTGCCCGAGCCGACCTTCTGGAGCAAGCTGACCTCCTGGGGCTTCTACATCGCCCACCAGCTGGCCATCTGGTACCTGATTTACCGCGCCCAGCAGGAGCGGCCCAAGTACACCGGGGGGCTGCACTGGTTTAACATCTGGGCGCTGGTGGTCAACGGCTTTTTCGGGGTGCTGCACGTGGTGCAGACCCACCTCTTCTACGACGGACTGGCCCAGGACGTCTCGATCTTCAGCTCGCAGGGCTCGGTGATCGTGCTATTGGTGCTGATTCTGATCATGGAGAACCCCCGTCGCGGGATGTTCTGGGGCAAGAAGGCCCCGCTCTCCAAGCAGGTGGTGGATTTTGTCCGCAAGTACCACGGCTACTTCTTTGCCTGGGCGATCATCTACACCTTCTGGTATCACCCCGCCATCGCCACCGCCGGTCACCTGCTGGGCTTCTTCTACACCTACTTGCTGATGCTCCAGGGCAGCCTGTTCTTCACCCGCGCCCACCTTAACAAGTGGTGGACCTTCACCCTCGAGTTCCTTGTCCTGGTTCACGGGGCCATCGTGGCGGTGCTCCAGGGCAACGGCATCTGGCCGATGTTTGCCTTCGGGTTTGGGGGCATACTGATCATCACCCAGATGCACGGCCTGGGCCTAAAAAACTGGACCAAGTGGGTTATCCTCGGCCTCTACTGCGCCGCCGTGCTGTGGGTGTACAGCGACCGGGGCTGGGCCAAGCTTAACGAGATCATCCGCATCCCGCTGATCGACTACGTGCTGGTCTTCGCCCTCACCGGTCTGATCTGGCTGGGGCTGTGGGTGGCGGGCCGGGTGAACCCCAAGCTGCGCTCGGCCTGAGAGCGGTTTCCACCCAAACTCCGCCCACGGTGCTGCGCTGAAGCGTGCGCTAAAGCGGAGTATTTCACTCGGTACGGCGGTTTTTGCCGTACCGAGTGTTCGTGTGAACCGCTCTGAGGGTCGGGGGCTGAAGGACCAAGCCGAGGCCTCGAGGCTCCATAAAATCTTCCCGCCGACCTCCAGAAGGAGGTCGGCGGGGAAGCGGTTCTTCTGCCTGCCCTCAGGTGCGGGCAGCAGGCCGGGGGTCACGGGCCGTCTTAACCGTAGACGCGCCGTCCGCCGGAGTAGGTGGTGCGTACTTTGGTGATGTCGTCGATATCGAGGTCCGGCTTGCCGTCCACCACGATCACATCCGCGATGTAGCCGGGTTTGAGGTAGCCCAGCTTGCTGTCCATGCGGTTGATCTTGGCGGCCACACTGGTAGCCGAGCGCAGGGCGTCGTAGGCGTCCTTCTTCACGCCCAGCTTGATCATGAAAGCCATCTCGGGGGCCACCACGTCGTGCTGCACCACCGGCGAGCCGCAGTCGGTGCCGAACCCGATGGTGATCCCGGCCTGGGCGGCCTTAACCAGCCCGGCGAAGCGCACGCCGCTGTTCACCGCTTTTATGCGCTCCTCGATCTTCCACTCCGGCACGTTGTACTTCCGCGCCAGCTCGGGCTGGCTCTGCATCACCAGTGGCGCGAAGGTGGTGACGATGGGGATGCCCTTCTTGGCGATGATCTCGATGGTCTCGTCGGTCATGTCGCCGCCGTGCTCGATGCAGTCCACGCCGGCCTCGGCCACCCGCTTAATCACCGAGTTGAAAGTGGCGTGGGCAGTGATGGGCAGGCCGTTGCGGCGGGTCTCGTCGATTACCGCGAACAGCTCCTCGTCGGTGAACTCGTTGAGGTCGTGCGAGGCCATGATCTTGATCAGGTCGGCCCCTCCGCGCACCTGCTCGCGCACGGCGCGGCGCATCTCGTCGGCCCCGCTGGCCTCGCGGCAGGCCCAGTAGGTGTGGCCGCCGGTCTGCACGATGGCCGCCCCGCAGGCCAGCACCCGGGGCCCGGGGAAGATGCCCTGCTCGACGGCCTGCTTGGCGTGCAGGTTGGTCTGGTGCATCCCCAGGTCGCGCACGGTGGTGATGCCCGCTCGCAGGCTCAGAAGCATGTTGCCCGCGCTCTTGTAGGCCGAAATCTCGGGGGAGTCGTAGATGGACTGGTGCGCCAGGTCGTGGATGCCGTCCCAGGCCAGGTGGGCGTGGGAGTTGAACATCCCCGGCATAATGGTGCCGCCGGTGACCTGGGCTTCGGAGGCCCTCGAGCCGAAGTCGGAGGCCGGGCCAACCGCCGCGATCTTACCGTCCTTCAACTCGACGATGCCGTCCTCGATCCGCTCGTCGCCCTCACAGGTGAGGACGCGCCCGCGCAGCAGCACGTGCTCCTTGGGCAGGTCGAACATGGGCTTGATGACTTTCTGAAACTTCCAGTGTGGGGCTTCGGGCATATCAAAAACCTCCTACGGGCTATCGGATTTGTCTTGAGACGTTTAGGTGACGAGGGCTTGAGGCAAGAAGTTGAAAAGGTCAAAAGTGAAAAGTAAGTGGAGGGTAGGATTGAGAGTTGCGTTAAGCGTTCCACCGGCCAAAGTACAAAGAAGCTGTCATTCTGAGGAGGCACTTTTTGCTGAGGAGGAATCGCTTGCGTGCACACCGCCAATTCATTGTGGTTTGGATGGATAACATTGACTGCTCGAGATTCTTCACTCCGCTGCGCTCTGTTCAGAATGACAACGGTTGAATACGATGGCCACTCACTATGCTCGGACGAGGAGCCCCTCGTCCCTCCGGTCAGGGCAACGTGATTTGCTGCCTCACCGTCCCGCCCTTCTCGCTCTTTGCTGCAATTTCGACCGTGGTGCCCGCGGCCGCGGTGACCGTCCACTCGACCGGCTTGGCGGTGCGGTTCCACTGGTTGCCCCAGGGCGACCACGTAGACTTGCGCTCGTTGCGGCCTGCCAGGTGGCCCAGGTCGTGGGTGAGGGGGCCGTGGACGGTTGCGCCGGAGAGTTCGGCCTTGACCGATCTCGCCCAGCCCTCGGCGATGGCCACGTCAGTGAGGTTGGTGGGGAGGTAGCCGCCGTTGCCCACGGTGGCCCGCAACCGGTACACGCCCTCGGAGAGCTTGGTGGCGGTGGCGTCGGTGATCTGGATGAAGGGGCTGCTGCCGGCGTGGGCCAGGCAGAACTTCACGTTGCGGTAGCACATCTCCTCGAGCAGGTGTCCCGGCGGGTTGCGGAAGGTCCAGACGTCCAGCATCCCCCCGATCTCGACCTCGCCCAGCTGTGGGTGGTCGAACTTCTTCCAATCCAGGAAGGCCCACTCGCCCACGTTGCGCGTCACCCAGTTCAGAATCTTGATCTGCTCATCCTCGGTGCGGGGGCGTATGCCGTACCAGTGGGTCTTCTCGAGGCCGGCCTCGCGCTCGATATCCCACAGCTCGGTGCCGAAGATGGGGATGCCCATCTGCTCGTAGGCCCAGTCGGTGAGGGAGCCGTGGCGGGCCTTAGTCTTGTCGGGGGTGAAGTCCTCGAAGATCGAGATTACGGGATAGCCGGTGATCTCGGTCCCCACTGCGCCAAGGTCTTTGAACAGGGTAATGTCGCGGGCCGACATCTGGTTGTCGTACTTCACCGCGCTGGGCCGCAGGATCACCCCGCCGTGGGTGTGATACGAGTTCATCCCGCAGATATTCTTGTGGGCCAGGATGAAGTCGATCATGGCCTTGGCCTCCGGCTCGGAGCCGGGGTAGTCGCCCGCGCCGTACTCGTGCGGCGACCAGTTGGCCGGGAACTGGCGGTTGAGGTTGCCGTCGCGGGGTGCTTCGATGTCGGGCTCTACACCGTCAAAGTCGGGGATTAGCCCTTCGGGGTAGAGGCGGTAGTACTCGCCCCCCACCTCGTGGGGTTGGCGCTGCACCAAAATGCGGTGGTCTTTTTGTGAGACTTTCCACTCGCCGTTGGGGTCCTTGACCCGCATAAACACGATGTGCCCGTCGCCGTCCACGTCCCACTGGTGCAGGCCCTTGGTCACCTCGTCCTGGCCTAGCGCGTAGCGCCCGTTGCCGCACCAGCGGTGGGGGGTCTTGAGGCAGATCTCGGCCGCGTCGGGGTTGACCCTGGGGATGACGTAGAAGGCCATCGAGCGCATCAGGCGGGTGACTTCTTCGTCGTGGGTGAAGCGCTCGAGCAGATAGTTCACCGCGTAGAGGGCGGTCGAGCTGGTGGCGTGTTCCTCGGCGTGAATCTGAGCGTCGATGTAGTAGGCCGGCTTCTCGCCGTCGGGGCCGGTGGAGAAGTCGGTCAGGGTGAGCTGCCAGACATCGCGGCCCTGGTGGGTCTTGCCCAGGCTCTGCAGCCGGGCCAGGTGCGGGTGCTTGCTGGCCAGGTCGTGCAGGATGCGGGTGTACTCGTCGTAGTCGAAGTAGCGGTCGTGGGTGATAGAGAGTTGGGGGCGGGGTGGGACACTCATGGGTGGGGTTCCTCCTTTGATTTTGGCGCTTTCTCCCTCTGGGAGAAGGCGGGGGATGAGGGGCTTTTGACTTTGAGTTTCAAGGGGCCTTCGCTTCGCTCACAAGGCCCCTCACCCCAGCCCCTCTCCCAGGGGGAGAGGGGCTCTTGTTAATTCCTCGAGCCTCGAGAACTCCATGATCTGGGCCAGTTCCTTCTTCATGGTCTCGTCGATCTGCGCGCCGGGGTGGCGAACATACGGGTTGGCGATGGCCCCGCGCTGCCGGTACACCTCCTTGCGCAGTGCGATGCCGATGCCGGGCTGGAACTCGTAGCGCATCAGGGCGCAGGACTGGTAGAAGATCTTCTTGGCTAGCTCGAGGTTGCCCGAGGTGTGGGCAGTATAGATGGCCTGCAGGATGTCGGGGTAGGAGAAGCCGGTCATGATGCCGTTGGCGCCGCGCTGCAACTCCTCGAGCATGTACAGCCCGCCCAGCCCACCCAGGATGCCGATGTTGGGGTTCTGCTTGCGGACGGCGGAGGTCTTGGGGCCGGAGGGGGTGTCCTCGAGCTTGATGACTTTTACCTGCTCGAGTTCGCCGTGCAGCCGGGTCACCAGCGGGACGCTCAGCAGGATGCCGGTGCTCACCGGGTAGTCGTGCAGAATGATCAGCGACTTCACCGCGTCGTTGATGCGCTTGTAGTAGTCGAAGATCACGGCGTCGTTCTGCACCGGCGGCGGAGCCACCAGCAGGCCCGAGGCCCCCAGTTCCATCGCCTTGGCCGACTTCTGGATGGCCAGGTCGGTGCCGCCCGCCCCGCTGCCCACGAAGATCGGCACGCGCCCCCGGGCGGCCGCCACCGTCCCGCTGATAACCGCCTCCTGCTCGGCCTCGCCCAGCTTGGGGGCCTCGCCCATCACGCCCAGCACCACCAGGCCGTTGGCGCCTTTATCGATCAGGAACTCGGTGAGGGTGTGGAGGGACTCGAGGTCGAGCTTGCCCTGACTATCGAACGGGGTGGGCATGATGACGTGTACGCCGGATAGGGACATCTACATCGCTCCTTTCAAAAGTACAACCTCCGAAGGCCAAATAGCAAAACCGTTGTCATTCCGAGGTGACGTAGCGTAGTCGTAGTTCGTGCCTCGAGCTACGACTCCCTTCGGTCGTTACTGCTTCCCTGCGCTCGCGATGACAAGGGTGTTGGTCATAGGGGTTTTCCTCGAGACTCCTTTTCCGGAGGCCGGTGGCCTGTGGGGATGTTCGGACGAGCAGCCGCTCGTCCCTACAGGGAAACCTCCGCGGTTTGCTTGCCGCCTTTCTCGCTGTGGATGATGATCTTCACGCTCGAGCCCGGCTTGGCCTTGACCAGCCACTCCACAGGCTTGGCAGTGCGCTTCCACTTCTCACCCCAGGGCGACCACGGATACTTACGCCCGTTGCGCCCTGCCAGGTGGCCCATGTCGGCAACCACCTCACCCATCACCAACTCAGCGTTCTCGAGCTTGAGTTCGGCCTTGACGGTTTGGGCCACCTTGCGCTCGATGGCGGTGTCGGTGAGGTGGCTGGGCAGGTAGCCGTCGTTGCCGATCACCGCCGAGACCTTCAGCAGGTCGGAGCCGTCGGGGGCGGTGCCGATCTTCTCGACCGCCGAGCTGCGCACCCGCAGCCGGGGGCTGGCGGCGGCGTGCTCGAGGCAGAACAGGGTGTTTTTGTGGCAGATTTCCTCGAGCATGTGCCCCGGGGGGTTGCGCAGCACCCATATTTCCGCCAGCCCGCCAATTTCAACCTTGCCTAGCTGCGGGTGGTCGAAGGGCTGCCACTCGCGCCAGCCCCGCTCGCCGTGGTGCTCCCAGACCCACTGCACCATCCGCACCAGGGTGTCCTCGTCGCGGGGCCGCAGGTTGTAGAAGGCCACCTTCTCGATGCCTGCTGCCACCTCGATGTCCCACAGCTCGGTGGCTAGGGCTGGAATCCCCATCTCCTCGAAGGCCCAATCCTTGAGGGTGCCCCGGCGCGGCTTGGTCTTGTCGGGGGTGAAGTCCTGGAAGGAGGAGATGGTGGGGTACCCGGTGGTCTTGAGCGCCACGCCGGCCAGGTCCTTGAACAGGGTCAGGTCGCGGGGGCTCATCTCGTGGTCGTACTTGGTGGTGGAGGGGCGCAGGTGCACCCCGCCGTGGGTGTGGAAGGAGTTCATCCCGCAGATGTTGGGGTGGGCTTGGATGAAGTCGATCAAGGCCTTGGACTCGGGCTCCGAGCCGGGGTAGAGGCCTGCGCCGTACTGCACCGTCTCGGGCATCCAGCCGGCCGGGAACTGGCGGTTGAGGTTGCCGTCGCGGGTGGGCTCGATCTCTACTTCCACCCCGTCGTAATCAGGGATCAGACCCTCAGGGTAGAGGCGGTAGTACTGCCCGCCGAACTCGCCGGGGTCGCGCTGCACCATCACGCGGGGGTCCTTGCTGCTAATCTTCCACTCGCCTGCCGGGTCGCTCACGCGCATCTGTACGATATAGCCGTCGTTGTTGAGGTCGGTCTGGTAGAGGCCCTTGGTGCGCTCGTCCTCGGTGCCCGGCACGAAGCGCCCGTTGCCGCACCAGCGGAAGGGGTGGGCCAGCGAGTATTCCGCTCCATCAGGGTTAAGGCGCGGAAACACGTAGAAGGCCTGCTCGTCGAGGAGCATGTTCACCTTAGGGTTCGAGCCGTACTGGTGCAGCAGGTACCAGGCCGCGTAGAGCGCGGTGGCAGAGGTGGTGTGCTCCTCGGCGTGGATGTGGGCGTCGATGTAGTAGGCGGGCTTGTCGGTGTCCGCACCCGTAGCCTGGTTGGTGATGGTCAGCAGCCAGATGTCGCGCCCCTGGAAGGTCTTGCCGATGGACGACAGCCTGCACAGGTGCGGGAAGGCCGCCGCCAGGGCCTGAACGTGGGCGGTCAGTTCGGCGTAGGTGTAGTAGCGGTTGTGGGCGATGTCAACTTTGCTCATAAACGGCGATCCCCCTGCCCCCCCTTGTTAAGGAGGGCGTTTGGCACGGTTTGGTGGTTTGGATTTTGGGCTGTTTTTCCGAAAGAAGCTCGAGCACTCACCGGAGAAGGCTGTACGGCAGCCCCCCTCTGGGCGTATAAAGCACCGCTTGGGGCTCGCCAACTCAACGTGCCGCGAGCGTCAAGGGCGGAGCGCAGCGGAGGGTACTTGTATCGGGTTGGGGGGATTGGGTTTTGACTTTTATGCACCCCGCACCACCTCCACCCCGTCCTTGAACACCCGCAGGTTTTCCTGTTTTTGCAGGATGCGAACATCCCCCAGCACATCCCCATTCACCAAAACCAAGTCCGCAATCTTACCTGCCTGCAAAACTCCCACCTCGTCCAGGTCCAGCAGTTCCGCGCTGTGCTTGGTGGCGGCGGTGATGGCCTCGAGCGGTGTGAACCCGCCCTTCACCAGCAGCTCGATCTCCCGCGCGTTCACGCTTCCGTGGGGCAGCATGAAGCCCGCATCGGTGCCGGTGGAGAACTTCACCCCAGCGGCCCTGGCCAGGCTCAAGCTCTCCCACATGCCCTCGCGGCCCAGCTCGAGCCACTTGCGGCCCATGGCGTTCACCCCCTGCGACTCCCAGGAGTGCTCGAAGTGGTTCTCCTGCACCAGCAGGGTGGGGACGTAGTAGGCCCCCTTCTCGGCCATGGCCTCCACGCACTCCTGGTCCAGCCAGCGTCCGTGCTCCACGCTGTCCAGGCCCATCCGCACCGCAGTGGTGACTGAAGGGCCGCCGGAGGTGTGGGCGGCGACCCGGCGCTCGAGGCGGTGGGCCTCGTCGATGGCGGCCTCGATCTCGGGGTCGGTCATCTCCTGCTTCCAGGGGGCTGACCAGTCGCGGTAGGAGCCGCCGCAGAGGTTGATCTTGATGCAGGTCGCGCCGCGCTTGACCTGCTCGCGCACGCCCCGGCGAAACTCATCGGGGCTGTCGCAGGGAGCGGTCATGCCCTCGAAGGCCACGTGGTCGCCCCAGCCGCCCTTGTCCATGTGCCCGCTGGTGATGGAGAGGCCCAGGCCGCAGGCCACCACCCTGGTCCCCACCACATAGCCCGCGTTGATGGCCCTGGCGAGATCAATAATCACCCCGCCCGGGGCATTGAGATCGCGCACCGCGGTGTAGCCCCACTCGAGAGTCTCCCGGGCGTGCTTGGCGGCGCGCAGCGCAAGCAGCGGGTAGCTCATCTCGCTGGCCTCAGCCCGGAAGGCCCGCGACTCGATCGCGCCCGAGTAGGCCAGGTGCACGTGGCTATCGATCAGCCCCGGCATCAGGGTGCTGTGCGGGGCCTCAATGACTGTGGTGCTGGCCGGGAGTTCGCCCAGGTCGGCCTGCCGCCCCGTCGCGGTGATGCGGTTCTTCTCCACGCGCAAAAAGGCCTGCTCGCTCACCCCGCCCGCGCCGTCGAGCAACTTGCCCACCAAAAAAACCGTTTCGCTCATGCCGAACCTCCGACGATCTCGAGCAGCGTTTCAGTCACATATGCGCGTTGCTCGTCGCGCAGTTGGGGGCTTACGGGCAGGCACAGCAAGCGCTCGCAGGCCGCCTCCGCCACCGGAAAGGAGCCCTGGGGCAGGCTGGGCCGGGCGTAGGCGGGCTGGAGGTGCAGCGGGGGCACGTAGGCCAGGGTGGTGGTGATGCCGGCCTCGAGCAGTTTCTGTTGCACCGCGTCGCGCTGGTCCAGCCGAATCACGTAGTTGCGGAAGGTGTGGACACAGCCGGGGCGAACCGTCGGGGTCTGGATGGCGGGGCCCGCGAGGGCCGCCGTGTAGGCCTCGGCGTGCTGGATGCGTCTTGCGGTCCACTCTGGTACGTGCGGGAGCTGGGCCCGCAGCAGCGCGGCCTGTAGCTCATCCAGCCGCTCGTTCACGCCCTCGACCAGTAGGAGCTGGCCGTGGGCGGTCTTGTCGTAGACTCGAGCCCTGGGCTGGCCGTACCCCACAAACAGCTCCATGCGCTCGGCAAGCTCGGGATTATTGGTGACGCAAATCCCGCCGCTGCCAAAGCCCCCCAGGTGCTTGGTCGAGGCAAAGCTGAAGCAGCCGATGTCGCCCCACAGGCCCGCCTTGCGGCCCGCGACGCTCGAGCCCAGCGCCAGACAGGCGTCCTCGACCACCAGCAGGCCGTGCCTCCGCGCGATCTCCATGATGCGCGGCATGTCGGCGGGGTGGCCGTAGAGGTGGACCGGGAGGATGGCCCGGGTGGCGGGGGTGATGGCGGCCTCAAGCAACTCGGGGTCGAGGTTCAGGGTGTCCGCCTCGACATCCACGTAGACCGGCCGAGCCCCCACGTGGTGAATGGCCGAGGCGGTGCCCGCGTCGGAGTTGGGCGCGGTGATGACCTCGTCGCCCGGCCCCACCCCCAGCGCCAGCAGGGCCAGCCGCAGGGCCGCGGTGCCGGAGTTACACCCCACCGCGTGCCCGGCTCCCGCCAAGGCCGCGAACTCGCGCTCGAGGCCTGGCACCTCCTCGCCCCAGTCGGGCCGGCCGCTCTCCAGCACCCGCCGCACCGCCGCGTCCAGCTCGGCCTGGAGCTGGCGGTAGCGTCCTGCGTGGTCGTACATGGGGACGGTCATAGGTGCTCGCTCGAAAAGCCCTCCCTATCGCGTAGGGAGCGTGGAGAGGGTAGGTTGCCAGGTGGTCTATTTGCCGGGCTATGCATTGACGGGTACGGAGCACACCCCGCCCTTCCCACCCCTACGCGGTAGGGGTGGACTTCGCGGTTAGGCTCGGTACATTGCGGAGTTATGGTCATATCCAAGAATCTCTGGCGCGGTCTCTAAAGGCCGTACAACGCGCGGAACTTGGTCTCGAGGTATCCCAAGTAGGGCTCGGCATCCAGGGCCTGGCCGGTGGCCTTGGTCAGCAGCTCGTCGGGCGAGAAGGTGCGGCCATAGCGGTAGACGTGCCGGGTCAGGTATTCGCGCAGCGGGGCGTAGTCGCCCTGGGCGAGTGAGGCCTCGAGGCCGGAAATCTGTTGCCCGGCCGCCTCGTAGAGCTGCGAGGCCATGATGTTGCCGATGGTGTAGCAGGGGAAGGAGCCGATGTTGGAGTGTGACCAGTGGATGTCTTGCAGCACCCCCTCGCTGTCGCCCGGCGGGGTGACGCCCAGATAGTCCTGCATCTTCTGGTTCCAGATCTCGGGCAGGTCGCGCACGGCCATCGAGCCGTCCAGCAGCCCCATCTCGATCTCGACCCGCAGCATGATGTGCAGGTTGTAGGTCACTTCGTCGGCCTCGACGCGGATCAGGCTGGGGGAGACGGTGTTGACCGCGCGGTAGAAGGTCTCGGCATCAATGCCCTCGAGCTGCGCCCCGAACACCTCCCGCAGCCGGGGGAACCAGTGCTGCCAGAAGGTGCGCGAGCGCCCCACGATGTTCTCCCACAGCCGCGACTGCGACTCGTGGGCCCCGAAGCTGACCCCGCCCACCGCGTACATCCCCTTGAGGTCTGAGGCCAGGGCGCTGCGGGTGAGTTCGGGGGCCACGTTCTGCTCGTAGATGGCG
>JANRLD010000094.1:0-80624 GCA_033762915.1 Meiothermus sp.
TCAACCAGGAGATCACCGCCTGGCAGAACCAGCGCAACCTAGGGGGGGGCACTGTTGTTTGGCGCTTCACCAACGAGCAAGCCCGCACCAAGCTCAGGCACCTTTATCCTTGCACCGCTTTAAGCTAGACGCAGTACTACAACTTCCTTTCCGAGCTTATAGACGAACAGCCCATAGGCTACTTGACCAAACCGTTGTCATCCTGAGCGAAACGAAGTGCAGCGAAGGATCTCCGAAGGGCGAGCGCGCGCCAATGTGGTGTTGCGAAAAAGACCATCACCGCCAACATCAAACAGATGACCCTGACACGATGAGGAGATTCTTCGTCGGCAAAAACCGCCTCCTCAGAATGACAACGGTTTGGTGATTCAGAGGCTAATTGAAGGGCACGTTAATGCACTGAATCACCGACCCTGAAACAGGGTATGCAAACGTTACAGCTCCCCATAAGATGTGCAATATCTATGATTGCATTCTGTATGAAATCCCAAGTGTATTTATCTCTTTCTCAGAAAAGCTAAGCCTTAATGGTTCATTACCAGAAGGGCCATAGCGCAACACGACTTCAACACTCTTGTAACCTTCATTTGCTAAGAACTGCTCCGGATCAAAAGCTATATCAGGCGCAATAGGATATGCCTGACCAGGCAATAAGGAAAAACTGGTTGCTACTTTTTCGCTGTTTCGTCTTTCAGTGAACGAATGCAGAGACGGCAAAGCATTCAAGCCTGTAAAAGCAAATGCCGGCTTCCCATTTATCCTAACCTCCAGCACCACAACTGGACTTAACGATAGGTTTGTAAGCATCAGCATTCCAATAGCAGGCCCATCTCCCAAGAAAAAATGTACTGATAAATAGGCAGTTTTCTGGTATTCAAGGGTGTCGGCAGCAGCCTTAGCCATTTGTTCATTTGCTTGCGCCATAAGCTCATTTGACTGCACCACTGACTTCGTGAAGTACAAAACCACAACAGCCGCTACAGCTGATACAGCAGCAGAAATCGCTTGTATCCAATCAGTTGTTGTCATCGGACTCATTACAATTAGTACACGACTCTTGTGAACTTACAAGCAACAAACACGGCTTTCCGTAGTCGACTACACTCCCAACTTCCCTACCTTCTGCTTCTCTACAGGCGTTCCGGTCAACCCATTGAAGGCATCAACTTCTTCCAAAAACCGCTGGAACAAATAGAGTGAGTCGTGGGGGCCGGGGCAGGCTTCGGGGTGGTATTGGACGCTGAAGACGGGGTAGCGCTGGTGGGCCATGCCCTCGAGCGTCCCATCATTCAAGTTGATGTGCGTGGCCTTGAACTCTTTCAGGCTCTCGGGGTCTACAGCGTAGCCGTGGTTCTGGCTGGTGATCTCGACCTTGCCGGTGAGCAGGTTCTTGACCGGGTGGTTGGCGCCTCGGTGCCCGAACTTGAGCTTGAAGGTGCGGCCGCCCGCCGCCAGGCCCAGCAATTGGTGGCCCAGGCAGATGCCGAAGGTGGGGAGCAGGCCCATCAGCTTGTAGAGGGTGTCGTGGGCATAGCGGGGCATGCCGGGGTCGCCGGGGCCGTTGCTCACAAACAGGCCGTGGGGCTCCAAGGCCATGATCTGCGCGGGGTTGGTCTTGCCGGGCACCACGATCAGCTCGAAGCCCATCTCGGCCATGTAGCGCATCTGGGCGTGCTTGATACCGAAGTCCATCACCACCACGCGGCGCTTGCCCTTGAAGGTGGGGAACTGGTACGGGAGCGGGGTCGAGACCTCGGGGGTCATGTCGCGCCCGTCGATATCGGTCCACTTCCGGGCTTCCTCGCGCAGGGTGTCGAGGTCGGGCTGGGTGAACTTGTGGGTCGAGGCCCCGAAGTGCGAGGCGTGGGCGATCACGCCCTTCATCACCCCGCCCACCCGGATCTTGCGCACCAATGCCCGGGTATCGATGCCCTCGAGGCCGATCACCCCGGTCTCCTGCATGAACTCCTCGAGGCTCTGCTGAGCCCGGGGGCCGGCGGTGTACTTGCTGAACTCCCGGGCCACGAAGCCGCGCACCCAGGGGCGGTTGGACTCCATGTCGAAGACGTTGACCCCGTAGTTGCCCTGGTGCGGGTAGGTCATCACCACGATCTGCCCGTTGTAGCTGGGGTCGGTCAGGATCTCCTGGTAGCCGGTCTGGGCGGTGTTGAACACCACCTCGCCCACGTTCTTGCCCCGGTGCCCGAAGGCGTAGCCGGGGTAGGCGGTCCCGTCCTCCAATACCAGCACTGCGCGTTCTTTCAACTTAAACCCCCCACCGTTTCTCGCTCAAGAGTCCTGCCATGCCAGACGCCACGCTTCCCAAATAGACAATATACACGGGATTTGCATTTCTATACAGACCCAGCGCTCAATCCAGGGCCGGCGAGACCAGCGGGGCCGAACGGCCTATGCCAACAGGCGCTCGAGGTTCTCGGTCAGGGTCTTCTCGTTGGCGAAGGTGAAGCCCCACTGGCGGCCCAGCTCGTCCAGGACCTGCTCGGGGACGCCCAGCAGGACGTAGAGCACCTGCTTGGCGGGGATGCGCAGGTCGGCGGCAATGCGCTGGTGGCGCTCGAGGTTCTCCTCGTAGCCGCCGGTCTTGCACTCGACCATGGCCAGGGTATTGGCGGTGCGGGCCAGCAGGTCGATCTCGAAGCGGTCGCCGTTGGGGTAGATCAGGGTCGAGCCTGCCAGCACATCGTGGGCGATATTGCGGCGGCGCAGCGAGAGCAGCACGCTCTGCTTAACGAAGCGCTCGAGCCAGCCCCCGGTGATGAAGTTGCGGGCCTTGCCGTCGTCGGTCAGCCGCCCGAAAACCCGGCGCACCTTGGAGTTGTAGGAGTAGTTCTTGAGCAGGTTGCTCTCCTTGAGCAACGTGCAGAACTGCGTGACCAGCCCGATGTCCTGCTGGCTGATCGAGTTCATGGAGTACTGAAACTCGCCTGAGCCCCGGCTGCTGGCGATCTTGAGCTTCTCGTAGAGCCCCTCGAGGGCCAAGTAGCGCTCACCCAGAAAGCCTGAGATGCGATCCAGGGCCTTCTCCTCGGACTCGTTGCCGTTGCGGGCGAGCTGGAGCGAGAGGCCGATCTCGCCCACGTAGTCGGAGATGCGGAGGCTGGAGCGCTTGGGCTCGGGCGGGCGCTCCTGGCGGGCAGGCTCCGGGCGCTGCTGCCCCGCGCCCCCCCCAGCCCCGCCGCGTCGAATCTGCCGGACCTCCTCCAGGATCAGCCGGGTGTTCTGGAGGATGGTGGCCTCGGTGGGGTTGGCGCTGGGGTAGATCTCCAGGGCCATCTCCTGGAGCTTGGTGCCCGCGCCGGCCAGCTCGGGCAGCGGCTCGTGGGCCAGCAGGGTCTTGGTCAGCCACAGCTCGAGCTCGGCGCTCAGGCGCTCGCGGCACTCCTCGAAGCTGCGCCCGCGCACCATCAGGCCCGAGATGCCAGGAACGGTGACCTCGAGGAAGCCCCCCTCCCCAGGGCGGTAGGAGGCCAGCTTGAGGGCGGCGGACAGATAGTCGGTCAGTAAACCCATAACTTAGGACAGTCTAATGGTTCTTTGGAGGATTGCGTCCAGGTTACTCACAGCGGTTCCCCGCATTACGCCTCACGCGGCGGGGCGTAATGTACCCCGCACATCCGAGTCTCTACGTGCGTGGTATTCGTGGGAACCGCTATCACGCCACACTCTCCCGCTCCTCGGAGATCCAGACTTTGCGCTCTCCTGTGTACATGAAGGCGGGGCGGGAGCCTGCCTCTCGAGCGCCGGCAGCTCCTGAATATAGGTGAAGGTTCCCATGAACCTATTGTGCGCCGGGTTTCCTATAGGCGTTCTCGACGTCCAGCACCTTGGTCACACCAATTTCGCGGCAGTTGTCGTAGAAGGGGCAGGCGCTGCACTCGGCGAAGACCTTGGGGGGCAGGTGTTCCCGGGTGGTCACCTGGTAACCCAGCGAGGTGAAGAACTTAACCTGGAGCGTCCAGGCGAAAATCTGAGGGATGCCCATGTCCTTGGCCTCGCGCTCGGCAGCCAGGGCCATCCAGCGCCCGAAGCCCTGGCCCTGGCGCTCGGGGTGGACGGCCAGGCCGCGCACCTCGGCGATGTCGTGCCAGAGGATGTGCAGGGCCCCGCTGCCCACGATGTGGCCGTCCTCGTCCTCGAGTACGAAAAAGTCCCGCAGGTTCTCGTAAAGGTGGTTGTGGCTGCGCACCAGCATCAGCCCGCGCTCCGACCAATACTTGATGAGGGTGTAGATCTGCTCCACGTCCTTCATCTTGGCCTTGCGGAGTTCGACGTTGGCGTCCCACCGGACTTTGGGGAGGGTGGTGGTTCCTAGTTCGATGACGCTGCTCATGAGTCCCCCTGGTTAGGCCCCTCCCCCGCAGGGGAGGGAAAATCTTTGGTTGCGTCCTGCGTCACTGCTCGACCTCGAGTTTCGCCGCCTTAACGGCCTCCCTGACAGCCTGGGGCGCGGTTCCACCGTAGCTGCCTCGTCGGTGGATGGCGGTCTCGAGGCGGGTCAGTTGTAGCGCATCCTCCGCAAACAGCTGATGGAAGCCTTGGAGTTCGCTTAGGCTCAGGTCGCGCAGTTCCTGGCCCGCATCGGCGCAGTGGCGCACGATGCGCCCAACCACGTGATGGGCCTCGCGGAAGGGCAGGCCGTGCTCGGCCAAATAGTCGGCGAGCTCGGTAGCGAGGGAGAAACCCGACTCAGCGGCCTTGAACATCGGCTCGGGCCGCCAGGAGAGGCCGGGGAGCATCGCGGCCAGCAGCCGCACCGAGGCGCGGTAGGTGTCCACCGCGTCGAAGACGGGCTCCTTGTCCTCCTGCAGGTCCTTGTTGTAGGTGAGCGGCAGGCCCTTGGTGAGCGTCGCCAGGGTGACGAAGCTGCCCAGCACCCGGCCCGCCTTGCCCCGAATCAGCTCGGCGTGGTCGGCGTTCTTCTTCTGGGGCATGATCGAGGAGCCGGTGGAGAAGGCGTCGGGCAGCGTGGCGAAGCCGTACTCAAAGGTGGTGTAAAGAATGACTTCCTCAGCTATCCGGGAGAGCGTGATCTGCCCGATGGCGATGGCGGAGAGGGTCTCGAGCACGAAGTCGCGGGAGCCCACCGCGTCCATCGAGTTGCGCATCGGACGCTCGAAGCCCAGCGCCTCGGCGGTGGCGTGGCGATCGATCGGGAAGCCGGTGCCCGCCAGGGCTGCGGCCCCCAGCGGCGACTCGTTCAGGCGGTTCAGGGCATCCTGGATGCGCCCGGCGTCCCTCGAGACCATCTCGTAGTAGGCCAGGAACCAGTGCGACAGCAGCACCGGCATGGCCCGCTGCATGTGGGTGTAGCCGGGCAGAATCAGGGGCGGATCAACGTACCTCTCGGCCTCGCCCACCAGCACCCTGCGCAGCGCCTTCAGGTCGGCCAGCAGGCCGGTCAGCTCGCCGCGAACCCACAGGCGGAGGTCGGTGCAGACCTGATCGTTGCGGCTGCGGGCGGTGTGGAGTTTGCCGCCCACCGGCCCCACGATCTCGGTCATACGGGCCTCGACGTTCATGTGCACGTCCTCGAGCTCCTCGCGCCACTTGAAGGAACCGTCCAGGATCTCCTGGCGCACCTCCGTCAGCCCCCGGCGGATCTGGGCCTCGTCGTCGGCGCTGATGATGCCCTGCCGGGCCAGCATCGCGGCGTGGGCCAGCGAGCCCTCGATGTCTACCAGGGCCAGCCGCTGGTCGAAGGTCCAGGAGGCGTTGAACTCCTGTGCGATCTTGCTGGGAGCCTCGCTGAAGCGACCTCCCCAGGTTTTCTGACTCATAGAACCACCCCCCACCCCCAGCCCTGCCGAGGGGTGAGGGGGTCTGACGGTTGAGCAAGACGGGTTTGCGAGTGGCTCATGGTTTGCCTCATGGTTGAGCAGATTCCCGAGTGGCCTTCGACCTTAGACCTTCGACGTACGACATCCCTACGACTCCACCTCGAGCCTCCTGACCATCACGAAGGGGGGCGGGGTGTTGGGGTTGGCCGCGCTGTAAGACACGGCCTCGTCGCGCACGAAACCAAACTGGGCGTAGAACTCCAGCAGCCTCGGCTGATCGGAGCGTACCGCCAGGCGCAGCTCCTTGGCCAGCACCTGGTCGGCCTTCTTCAGCAGGGCTTCCATCAGCAGGTGCGAGACCCCCAGCCCGCGGTACTCGCCCAACACCCCCAGTTTCTTGACCTCGAAGACGCCGGGGAACTCCAGCACCTTGGGGTGGCGGACCAGCCGCACCGAGCCCACCAGCCGCTCGCCGTCGAGGGCCACCCAGCCGAAGCCGTTCTTGAGGTCGCTCTCGACCTTCTCGGGCGTCTCGGCGTGGCCGCTCGAGTTCTCCGCCACCTTGCCCGCCCACGCAGCGCGGATCATGCCGGCGATGGTCGGGGCGTCGGCGGGGGTGGCGGCGCGGATCTGGACGGTGCGTCCCCAGACCTGGCGCAGGTGGTGAAGGAGGTGGGCGATGTAGTCGTCGATCAAGAACCTGAGGGTGACGTTTTGGGCGTGGGGCACGTCGAAGGTGTGGGCCAGGGATTCCTCGGGCAGTCTTTCGACCACGTGCGCGATGTGCAGGTTCAGGGCCTGCCAGAGGGTCACGATCTCGGCAAAGGGCCGCTCCTGGTAGCCCTGCAGCCGCACCCAGTCGTTCTGGGGATACACGTGAAGGCTCAGGCCACTCTGCAGCGAGACCCGCAGGACACGCTCGAGGTTCACCGAGGCCGAGTCGATCAGGTGCCCCACCACCTCCTTGGCCGACCAAGTCTGGGGGGTGGGCTTGCGCGAGGCGACCGCCTCAGAGATGTGCGACATCCGCAGCACGGCCCGCTCGGTGATGGCCCTGAGTTCGGTGTTCACGGCGAAACCCCGCAATACGTTTGGCGACCTTTGACGGACGAGCCGCTCGTCCCTACGGCGCAGCGCAAGGTGAATGGACGAGCGCCTTGCACGGACGCAAGGCCTTGCGTCCCTACAAAAGACTTTTCACCTTTTGACCTTTTCACCTTTCGACTCCACTTCGTTCTGCTCAGGGCAGCGCCTTTTGAGCTTTGTTTTTGGCTCTCAGCTCTCGACCCCCGACCCTCGGACCTCAGTCCTTGGGCTGGGCCTTGGCCCGCACCCGCATGCGCAGCGAGTTGAGCTTGATGAACCCGTCGGCATCGGCCTGGTTGTATCCGCCCTTCTCGTCGAAGCTGACCAGGCTCTTGTCGTAGAGCGAGAGGGGAGACTTGCGCCCGACCATCATCACATTGCCCTTGTAGAGCTTGAAGCGCACCGTGCCGGTGACGGTCTTGGCCACGTGATCGAAGTAGACCTGGAGGGCCTCGCGCTCGGGGGCGAACCAGAATCCGTTGTAGACCAGTTCGGCGTACTTTGCACCCAGCTGGTCGCGCTGGTGCAGCACCTCGCGGTCGAGGGTCAGGCTTTCGACCGCGCGCCTCGCGTGGTACATCAGGGTGCCGCCAGGGGTCTCGTAGACGCCCCGGCTCTTCATCCCGACGAAGCGGTTCTCCACCAGGTCAATGCGCCCGACCGCGTGGCGGCCCCCGATCTCGTTGAGGGTGGCCAGGGCCTCGGCGGGGCTGAGGCGCTTGCCGTTGACCCCCACCACGTCGCCGCCCTCGAGGTCGATCTCCACCTGCTCCGGCTCGCCCGGGGCATCCCAGGGGTCTTTGGTGAGGCGGAACATCCCGGCGGGGGGCTCGTTCCAGGGGTCCTCGAGGACGCCGCCCTCAAAGGAGTTGTGCATCAGGTTGGAGTCCACCGAGTAGGGCTTCTCCAGCGTGGTGGGCACCGGGATATCGTTCTTGGCCGCGTACTCCATCATCTGCGGGCGGCTGATCAGGTCCCACTCGCGCCAGGGCGCGATCACCCGGATGTCCGGCTTGAGCGCGTAGGCAGTCATCTCGAAGCGCACCTGGTCGTTGCCCTTGCCGGTGGCTCCGTGGGAGATGGCCTCGGCGTTCTCCTCCTGGGCGATGCGGACGAGGTGCTTAGCAATCAGGGGGCGGGCGATCGAGGTGCCCAGCAGGTAGTAGCCCTCGTAGAGCGAGCCCGAGCGCAACATTGGGTACACAAAGTCGCGCACGAACTCCTCGCGCAGGTCGAGCGCGTAGGCTTTGGCGGCCCCGGTGCGCAACGCCTTCACCCTCGCCTCCTCGACCTCCTCGCCCTGACCGATGTCGGCGGTGAAGGTGATGACCTCGGCCTGGTAGTTCTCCATCAGCCACTTGAGGATGATGCTGGTGTCGAGACCGCCCGAGTAAGCCAAAACGATTTTCATCCAAACGCTCCTTTATTCATAAATGGGGCGTCAGCCCCAACCGCCACACAATCGCATACAGTACAGCTTACTGCGGGTGAATTCAAGGGCGAAGGGGGGTGGCGGGGTGTGCATAACAATGCAGCCGGGCGGGCGGCGGGTTGCAGGTCGCGGGTGGCCAGAAGCACCTGCCGAAGGCTGAGGCTTGGCGAGAAGGTCGGGGACGATCCCCCAACCCCCTGGACGCCGTCGCCGAGTTGAGGGGCCTTTCCACCCCCTCCCTCTTCCCTCCTCCCTCCCGGCTCTATATCCTGCGGGCATGGACTGGCTCTACGCCGCGTTGGTGGGGTACGGGTTTGGGTCGCTGCCGTTCGCGTACTGGTTCGGGGTGCTACAGGGAAAAAACATGCTGGCCGAGGTGGTGAACCTCGAGTTCCTCCCCGCCTGGCGCGTGCTGGGGGCCGTGCCCGCCGTGATGGTGATGGTCCTGGACGCGGCCAAGGGGCTGATGGCGGTGGCGCTGGGGGAATTCGTGATGCGGCAGAGCAACCCCGAGCTGGGCGGCCTGCTGGGCGGGGCCTTCGCGGTGATCGGGCACTGCTTCTCGGTCTGGGTGCTGGGGCGCGGCGGGACGGGGTACACCCCGGCGGTGGGGGTGCTGTTCGCGGTCAACCCGCTGATCCTGGGGGCAGCGGCGGGGCTGACCGCGCTGGGCTTTCTGCTGCGCCGCAGCTTCAACCAGGCCCTGATGCTGATGGGCGTGTTGCTGCCAATTGCCTCGAGCACCCTCACCCAAAACCTGACCTACCTCTGGTTTGGCCTGGGGATCGCGCTGCCGATGATGCTCAAGCTGCTGCTCGAGCAGAGCCTGCAGGCCAACACAGCTGCCCCGCCCCAAGCGGCCAAACCGGGGGCAAAAAAGCGCCGCAAGCGGCGCTGAGGCGCGCTCGAGGCGGCTACACCATTTCACGGTGTAAAAAATCAGCCTTCCTTAAGGGCAGGGGGGGCGGGCGGTTCGTATACTAGAGCCTATGATTCACGAACCCCAGGCCCAGCGGGACGAGTTGGTATTTGACTTAATCCAGCAGGAGCACGAGCGGCAGCGCCACGGCCTCGAGCTGATCGCTTCGGAGAACTTCGTCAGCGCCGCCGTGCGCGAGGCGGTGGGGAGCGTCCTGACCAACAAGTACGCCGAGGGCTACCCCGGCAAGCGCTGGTACGGCGGCTGCGAGGTGGTGGACCAGGTCGAGCTGCTCGCCATCGAGCGGGCCAAGGAGCTGTTCGGGGCCAGCTGGGCCAACGTCCAGCCCCACTCCGGCAGCAGCGCCAACATCGCCGTCTACGCCGCCCTGCTCAAGCCCGGCGACGTGGTGCTGGGCATGGACCTGAGCCACGGCGGCCACCTGACCCACGGCAGCCCGGTCAACTTCTCCGGCCTCAACTACCACGTGATCGGGTACAAGGTACGCCAGGAGGACGAGCGGCTGCACATGGAGGACGTGCGGGCGCTGGCCCTGGAGCACAAGCCCAAGATGATCATCTGCGGGGCCAGCGCCTACAGCCGCGTCCTCGACTTCAAGGCGTTCAGGGAAATCGCCGACGAGGTGGGGGCCTACCTGATGGCCGACATTGCCCACATCGCCGGGCTGGTGGCTGCCGGGCTGCACCCCTCTCCCCTGCCCCACGCCCACGTGGTGACCTCCACCACCCACAAGACCCTGCGCGGCCCGCGCTCCGGGATCATCCTCTCCAACGACGAGGAGATCGCCAAGCTGCTCGACCGCTCGGTGTTCCCCGGCACCCAGGGGGGGCCGCTCGAGCACGTCATCGCGGGCAAGGCGGTGGCCTTCGGAGAGGCGCTGCGCCCAGAGTTCAGGGAGTACAGCGCCCAGGTCATCAAGAACGCCCAGGCCCTGGCCGGTGCCTTCCAGGCGCTCGGCTACCGGGTGCTCTCCGGCGGCACCGACAACCACCTCCTGGTGCTCGACGTGCGCCCGCAAGGCCTCAACGGCACCAAGGCCACCAAGCTCCTGGACGCCGTTCACATCACCATCTCCAAGTCCACCCTGCCCTACGACACCGAGAAGATCCTGCACGGCGGCGGCGTCCGCTTCGGCACCCCGGCCCTCACCACCCGGGGGATGACCGAGGCCGACATGCGCACCGTGGCCCAGCTAACCGACCGCGCCCTCAAAGGCGAGAACCCCGAGACCGTCCGCGCCGACGTGCACGCCTTCGCCAGCCGCTTCCCGCTGCCCTGAGGTTTGCCGACTTTCGATGGCTGTGGGCTCTTGTGCGGCTCGAGGCCGCCGGTCGCGGAGGGTTGGCTGAACTGCTCGAGGCCAGCCCGCTTCAGCGCTATGCATGGCCCGGAGAACGGATCTTCACGCAGCCGGATGAGAAACTCCCCAACCCTTGGGCACACAAAGCCGCCGGGCACACGCGCCCGGCGGCTTGTCGGTTCACGGGCGCTTGGTCCGCTAGCCCATCTGCTTGAGGCCCGCCTTGTACAAGTCCCCGGCGAGGTCTTGGGTCTTCTGCCGCAGACCCTCGTCGGAGATGCGCTCCGAGAGCGCGTGGATGACCGTGGAGATCATCAAGTCGCGCAGCCCCTTGGGCCGCGGCGGGAACTTGCGCGGCGGCTTGGTCCCGCACCAGTCGTCGAGGTCGTCCAGAAATGCCGTGAAACCGCCGAACTGCGCCGCCTTTACCAATTCCTTGTCCAATGTAGCCATATCCACCCCTTTCCGAGGCCCGTTCATCCCTGTTTGTTTCGAGCCTCGAGAGCAGGGTACACCCGACCACGTTACAAGTAGGTTTCAGTGTTGCTCATATTTGGAGTAAGAGACGAGGTAAGAGTGACTACTTTCGTCCACTCAATTCAGTAGCTGTAGAAAGATACATTGTCATCATTGATAATGTTTGTTATATGGGAAATGAGCCTATGAAGGATGATGAACTTGATGTGCCATCTCCTACACGGCAGGATACAGTTTACGGACTTATTAAGGGAGCAATTTCAACTATTCCTGTAGCTGGAGGCGCGGTAGCAGAATTGTTCCAAACATTGGTTACGCCTCCTTTAGAGAGGAGACGTACAAGATTTTTTACAGAACTGGTGGCCAAACTTCAATCATTAGAAGGAGCCAAACATGATATATCTCTCGAATCATTACTTTCTACAGACAGAGGTATGAGCGCTTTCTTAACGGCATACTCAATTGCTATCAAAAACCACCAGACGGAGAAAATTCGTGCATTAATTAACTCCGTCATAAATTCGGGAACAGCTTGGAATGTTGAAGAAGACCTTGACACCATTTTCCTCCATCACATTGATCAATTAACGACATTGCATTTAGTCTGCCTCTTATTCATCTATGGCGAACAAGGCATGGAAGCGGGGTTCCGTTTGCACGATTCTTCAATAGTTGATCAAAAACAAGAAATCCCATCTGCCACCTTTCATTCCATTGAATCAGCATTTGACGAGCTTGCACGTAGTCTGGACAAAGCATTGTTTGACAATTCAGTGGGATTCGACTTATTGCGCAAACTACTCACCGATCTGCGAAACATGGGGTTTCTGTTTGACCAAAGAACTGATGGGCATACAGCTATACAAAAGATACTGTTCTTTAGATGGTTTCAAAACAACCTTGGTCGGCTATTTATTGAATTCATAAGTGAAAAGCCTGATTTTGAGACCCTAATAGTCAATTCTCATCAATATGCTCAGGAAGTCGAGATGCAGGCCACCGATTGGGTGAAGTATCGCGTCGTTCAAGGAAAACAAGGACACACAGATTTTCACGATTTGAGAGCCGCAGAGCTGTTTCTCAATTCTGAGCAAGCAGCGACTGAACTACAAGAAGTTGCCTTAAGGTGGAAGTGCAATGGTTGCACCTGTGGACACGGATTTAAGTCGCCCCACAAAGCTACTCTTTGTTCTACGCTGACGAAAGAATGGCCTGAAATTGGACGTGTAGATGTTGTTTTGTCAACCCTCAAGCAGAAGTAGGGCCTCGAGCAAACCTCGAGGCCCCCTCTTTCAGTTTTCAACCTTATTTCGCGTAATCCACGGCCCGGCTCTCCCGCACCACCGTCACCTGCACCTGGCCGGGGTAGTTCATGTCGCGCTCGATGCGGCCGGCGATTTCCTTGGCCAGCAGCGTGGCCTTGGAGTCGGTGATCTTGTCGGGTTTGACGATGACCCGCACCTCGCGGCCGGCCTGCACCGCGAAGGCGGTGTCCACGCCGGGGAAGCTGAGGGCGATGCGCTCGAGCTGCTCCAAGCGCTGGATGTACTCCTCGAGGCTCTCGCGCCGGGCGCCGGGCCTCGCCGCGCTGATGGCGTCGGCGGCGGCGGCCAGCACCGAGAAGAGGGTCTCGCCGTTCTCGGGGTCGTGGTGGTGGGCGATGGCGTCGATGACTTCCTTGGGCTCGCCGAAGCGGCTGCCCAGGGTGATCCCGATCTCGACGTGGGTGCCCTCGATCTCGCGGTCCACCGACTTGCCCACGTCGTGCAGCAGCCCGGCCCGCCGCCCCATGGCGGGGTCGAGGCCCAGCTCCGAGGCCATGATGCCGGTCAGGTGGGCGACCTGGATGGAGTGCTTGAGGACGTTCTGGCCGTAGGAGCTGCGGAAGTGCAGACGGCCCAGAAGCTGCACCAGGCCAGGTTTCAGGCCCACCACCCCGGCCTCGAGGGCGGCCTCCTCGCCGCGCTCGTAGATGAAGGTCTTCATCTCGTTCTTGGCCTTCTCCACCACCTCCTCGATGCGGCTGGGGTGGATGCGCCCGTCGCCCACCAGCTGCTCCAGAGCCATCTTGGCGATCTCGCGGCGCATGGGGTTGAAGCTGGAGAGCAGCACCGCCTCGGGCGTGTCGTCGATGATCAGGTCCACGCCGGTCAGGCTCTCGAAGGTGCGGATGTTGCGGCCCTCGCGCCCGATGATGCGGCCCTTCATGGCGTCGGAAGGTATTGGGACTACAGAGACCGCTAACGCAGCGGCAGTTTCCGATGCTTGGCGCTGGGCGGCCTGGGCGATGAGCTTCTGGGCCTCGCGCTTGACCTCGAGCCGGATGCGCTCGGTGTTGGCCTTGACCCGCAGCGCCCGGTCTTCCTCGAGTTCGGCCTCGAGGCGGTCCATCAGGATGCGGGTGGCCTCCTCGCGGCTCAGGCCCGCCACCTCCTGAAGCTTGAGGTCGATCTGTTTCTCGCGCTCCTTTAAGGCGTCTTCCTTGGCCTCGAGTTCCTTCTCGTGGGCGTCTATTTTCTCTTCTTGCTCGTCGAGCTTGAGGGCCCTCGCGTCGAGCTGCTCGCCGCGCCGCGCCAGCCGCTCGGTCTCGCGCTTCTGTTCCTCGCGCTCGGCCCTGGCGGCCTGGAGGTCGGACTGCAGCCGCTCGCGCTCGGCCTGGATCGAGGTGCGCTCGGTCACCAGGGCCTCGCGCTCGGCGGACAGGCCGGCCTGGAGGCGCTCGCGCTCCTCGCGTATCTGCTCGCGCAGCCGCTCCTCGCCCTGCTGGCGGAAGCGCTCGAGTTCGGCCTGGGCGTTCTGGCGCAGACCGGCGATCTCAGCCTGCACGCTCTGGCGCAGGGACTGGCCCTCGGCGCGGGCGCTCTCTAGGGAGTTGCGGGCCTGCATCTGGGCCTGCTCGAGGCTGCTCTGGGCCTGGCGGCGGGCCTCGGCCAGCATGTCGGCAGCCTCCTTGCGGGCGGCGTCGAGTTCGGCCTGGCCCGAGGTGGTCTGCCGGTTGTTGCGCCCCAGCAGCATGAAGATAACCACGGCGGCGGCGGCCAGGAGCAGTAGAAGTATCAGCGAGACGATATCCATGAGAAGTCCTCCCCGATAATTGACCCGGAGGCCAACTTCGCAGGGAGGTTTTCTGAGTTGAAGACGCCGCGTTGCTACAGCTCTGCCGCTACACTCTTATGACAAACCTTGTTGCAGAGATAGCCCCGACCCGAAACCGTTGAACCCTCGAGTTGCCCTGAGGCAACCCCCTCGGCGGCGGACGTTTGTCCGCCCGAATTGCCCGAATTAAGCGTTCGACGCCCGAGGCGGGCCGGGTCGCGGCCAGCCGGGGCGCTGGAACCGCGCAGGGCCGGGTGGGCCGTGCAGCGGTGGGGAGTTGGGTCGGCAAGTGGAGGCTGAGGAGCCGGAGCAGCCCCAGCACACTGAACGTGACCCGCCAAGAGGCCCCCAGCGCCCGGTACAGCAGGGCGGTTAGGGGGGCCATTGGCGGGCGCTTCATCCTCGGAAAACCTCGAGTCCTGCGGGAAAAGCGTCTATCGGTGACGCACGGTACACTTACGCTTCGACGGGTTCGACCTCGGAATCCTCCGCGGCCGGCACCGGCGATGCTTGTAGTCTACCAGCTTGCGCCAAAACTTTCTCGCGGATCTCCTGGGCCATGGCCGGGTCGCCTTTGAGGTACTCCGCCGCCTTCTCCTTGCCCTGGCCAAGCCGGGTCTCGCTGTAGGAGAGCCAAGAGCCCGACTTCTCGATCACCTCGACCGCCACCGCCACGCTCACCAGGTCGGCCAGGGGATCGATGCCCTTGCCGTAGTACAGCTCGATCTCGTGCTCGCGGAAGGGTGGGGCCACCTTGTTCTTGGTGACCTTGATCTTGACCCGGTTGCCCACCGCGTCGTTGCCCACCTTGATGGGCTGGCCCTGCTTGCGGACTTCCATCCGCACCGAGCTGTAGAACTTGAGCGCCCGCCCGCCGGGGGTGGTTTCGGGGTTGCCGTACATCACCCCCACCTTCTCGCGGATCTGGTTGATGAAGATAGCGGCGGTGTTGCTCTTGGAGAGCACGGCGGTCAGCTTGCGCATGGCCTGGCTCATCATGCGGGCCTGCAAGCCCACGAAGGCGTCGCCCATCTGCCCCTCGATCTCGGCCTGGGGCACCAACGCCGCCACCGAGTCGATCACGATGATGTCCACCGCGCCGCTCCTTGTGAGCAGTTCGACGATCTCGAGGGCCTGCTCGCCGGTGTCGGGCTGGGAGACCAGCAGGTTCTCCACGTCCACCCCCAAGGCGCGGGCGTAGATGGGGTCGAGGGCGTGTTCGGCGTCCACGAAGGCCGCCACCCCGCCCGCCTTCTGGGCCTCGGCCACGATGGCCAGACACAGCGTGGTCTTGCCGCCCGACTCCGGGCCGTAGACCTCGATGATGCGCCCCTTGGGGATGCCACCGATCCCCAGCGCCATGTCCAGGCCCAGTGAGCCGGTGGAGATGGCCTCCACGCTGTTGATGGGCGAGTCGCCCAAGCGCATCACCGCGCCCTTGCCGAACTGCTTTTCAATGCTCTTCAGGGTGTTCTCGAGGGCCTTCTGCTTCTCTTTATCCATTTCTTGCGCTCCTGGTTTCAGGGTTTGAGGGGGGCTAGGTTTGGGGTACTGCGGATGGCGATGGGCAATGGGCGTTCAGCCGTGAGCCGTTTAGACCTGGGCACAAAGCCCAGTGACTAACCAAGTTAGGCCTCCCTCGAGGAGTGGTTGAGCAAGACGGCCTCTTGGTCTTGACCTGCGGCCTGCGGCCTGCGACCCGCGACGCCTTGGCCTTTCAACACAAACCGCTCGAGCACGCGGTACTGCGAGCCCCGGGGGTCGAGGGTGGACTCCACCAGGCATACCTCCCTGGCCTGGAAGGCCAGATCGAGCGTCAGGGGGGCCACCCGCGGGGCGGGCGACTTCTTGCGGGCCAGGGTCAGGTGGGGGTGGAACTTTTCCTTGCCCTCGGCCTCGGGGAGGGCCTGGCGCAGTGCGGCGGCGAGGGGCTCGAGGCCGTCCCCGAGTGCCTTGACGAACCAGACGCGCGGAGCCCCGGAGGCCGGGAAGTACCCTGTTCCGCCGAGCTGAACTTGAAAAGCGGGAACCGTGGAGGCGACCCTCCTTCCCAGCTCTCTTAGCTCGGGCAGGCGGGCTTCGTCGGTCTCGCCCAAAAACAGCAGGGTGATGTGCAGTTGGTCGGTCTTGCCGACCTTCCAGCCCCGGTAGCCTGCCACCTTGTCCTGGGCGGTCTTGAGGGCCTCCTGGACCTGCCTGGGGGGAAAGATGCCGAAGAAGAGTCTCATGCCGGCTTCCTTCGGTCGCGTTGACGGTTGAAGGTTGACCGTTGATGAGCCCCAGACCGGCCCGCAACGCACATTGCCGCGCTTGTAGGGACGCACGGCCGTGCGTCCAACATGGTGAGCGGCCATCCGACCAACCGCCTGTCCGAAATGGCGGAAAGTGCAGATTGCGCTACCAAGCGCCTTGCTCGGACGCACAGCCGTGCGTCCCTACGGGGAAACATCACCCCTCACCCCGCAGTTCGGAGACCAGGAAGGCCAGGGCGGCGTGGGCGGCACGCCCTCGGAGCATCTCGCGGTTGGCTCCGGGGAGGCGCACATGCTTGTGCTTGACGCCCCCTGGGGTCGCCAGACCAATGTAGACGGTGCCGACCGGCTGGCCCTCGAGTTCGTCCGGCCCCGCCACACCGGTCGTGGACAGCGCGTAGGTGGTCTCGAGGTTGGCCCTGGTTTGCTCCGCCATCGCCTCGGCGAAGGTGGCGGTGATGAAGCCGCCCTGCCCGGCCTCGCCGCTCACCAGCTTGGCCTTGACCCCGCCACCATAGCCGATCAGGCCGCCCGCGTAGACCCTGGAAGCACCCGCCGCGCTGGTCAGGAGCTGGCCCAGCAGCCCCCCGGTCATGGACTCGAGGGTGGAGAGGGTAGCGCCGCGGGCCTCGAGCAACCTTAGCACGCCCTGCGGCAGGGTCTCGCTGCCCTCGCCCCAGACGAACTCGGCGATCAGGGGCTTGATTTGGGCGGCGAAGCGCTCCACGCCTGTCGGCTCGCCGCGCACCACCACGTGAACGCCGTCCATCTTGGCGTAGGTGCCTACCTCCACATCACCTTCGCGCCGGAACAGGTCGCCCAGCAGTTCGACGATCCGCGACTCGCCCAGCCCGAAAGTCTTGTAGGTCACCTGCGCGTAGGGCTCGGAGGGCAGGTTCAGCTTGGGGAGCACCTCGGCCCACATCGGCTTCCACTCGCCCGGCGGCCCCGGCAGACAGACCAAATCCTTGCCGTCTCTGGAAATCCACCAGCCGGGCGCGGTACCCCTGGGGTTCTCGAGCCAGACCGCGCTGGGAATCTTCATGGCCTGCTTGCGGTTGGCCTCGGGCATCTTCCAGCCCCGGCCCGCGAACAGCGCCTCGAGCCAGGCCAGCTTCTCGGGGTCGAGGCTCATCTCCTCACCCAGCGCCAGCGCGACGGCCTCGCGGGTCACATCGTCCGGGGTCGGCCCCAGCCCGCCAGAGAGCACCGTGAGCCGGGCCGAGTTCCAGGCCGAGCGCACCTCGGCAGCCAGGACCTCGAGGTCGTCGGCCACCCGCAGCGTCCGGCGCACCGCCACCTTGTAGGGCTGCAGGCTCCGCGCGATGTCAGAGGTGTTGGTGTCGTTGGTCTCCCCGTACAAGAGTTCATCCCCCACGCCGATAATTTCTGTTAACAGCATAATTGGTCTCCGGTTTTATTGCAAGAGGCGGTGAAGGCCAAAGGCGGAAAGGGAGAAGAGGAAAGCGGAAAAGCAGGCAAAAACGGGATGCACGTGGTTTCTGGTTCCTCCCCGCCCTCTCCTGGCATTTAGATTCCTGGCACCAAATCCAGCGGCAGCAGCGCCAGGGTGGCGGAAGTCTCGCCCACCTGGACCTGGTCGCCGACGTTGAGTTCCTTGCGCACCAGGGCCAGGGCCAGGGCACCCAGCTTGGGGGAGACCACGGAGGTCTTGACCTCGCCGACTTTCTTGCCGTCGCGCAGGACGGGCGAACCGCTGAACATCTCTTTCTGGCCCAGCAGGCCCATCACCTGATAGCGGGTATTGCCGCGCGCCTCGAGCCGCGCCATGATCTCCTGACCCAGGTAGCAGCCCTTCTTGTAGCTGACGCGGTACTCCCAGCCGACCTCCTGGGGCAACTCGCCCAGGCTGTCCTCGAGGTCGGCGATGCCGCGCTCGACGCGCCAGATGCGCCAGGCCTCGCGGCCCGTGGGCTTGGCCCCGGCCATAATCAGCGCTTTGGCCAGGGCTTCGGCCTTGCCCGCCAGCACCCACAGCCACGCGCCGTACTCGTCCCGGGCCATCACCCAGTCCTCGGTCGCGCTCACGCCCCAGACGCCGGGGAACTGCTCGGTCAGGCTCCTGGCCACGTAGCCGGTCTGGAGGCCATTCAGGCGCAACAGCACCCACCCCTCGGGCTGGGCGATCTCCACCGCGTCGAAGATGATATAGCGGCGAAAGCGCTCGGCCAGGGCGGGGGCGGTGCGGGCGGCAATCCAGAGCTTTTCGCCGCGCCGCACCACCAGGGCGGCGTGCTCGACCTGGCCCCGGTTGTTAAGGAAGCAGGTTTCGAGCCAGCCCTCCTCGGGCATCTTCTTGATATTGGAAGTGCACTGGTTGTGGACGAACTCGAGGGCGTCCTTGCCGCTGACCTCGAGCAGCCCGTAGTCGGAGAAGTCCAGCAGGGCGGGGCCGTAGTCGAGGGACTCGAGCTCGACCCGCAGCGAGTTGTAGTTCCACACCACCTCGCGCTCGCCCTCGTAGCCCCAGGAGGCTCCCAGGGTGTCGTGCAATGAACGCAACCGCATGGCGTTTAGTCTACGCCCTGGATGTGCGGAACACACGAAGCGAGGTCACTTATGGGCGGGCACCAGGAGAGGGCCCCGCCTTAGGCCAGGTCGCCTGCGCTTTTGGGCCTGCCGAGGCGGTAGCGAAAGCGCTCGAGGCGTCGGGCGCTCAACCGCTGGGGTGGGTTCCGACCCTGACCGGTCCAGCCGTTCGGCCTTTCACCTGTTTGCCCCGTCCTCCGCGGTTGGTAAAAGTGCCGTGTTCCCCTCGAGCCCCGCCTGATACCCTAGACCCATGGGGGCGAAGTACCGATTCGTGCGGGGGAGCCTGACCCTGCTGCTGCTGCCGCTGGCTTGGGCGGTGTGGGGGCTGGGGCTGGCGGGGGCGGTCGCACTGATGCCGGTGGGGATCGCGCTGTCGAACTGGGCGGCGGCCAGGGGGCTGGGGCGGATGAGCCGGGGGCTGCCCAGGAGCATCAGCCTGGCCCTGCGCGGGCTGGGGCTGGGGGTGGTGCTGCTGGCCCTGGCCGACACCGTGCTGGGCTACCGGCTGTGGACGGGCGGCGAGGCGCTGCGCGGCCTAAACGACGCGCTGTACGTGGCTGGGGCACTTACCGTGGCGGCGGCGGGGGCCGCGTTGCCGTGGGCGGTGGAGGGGCTGGGGCTGCACCCCAAGGGGCACGCGTTGCGCCAGACGCTGATCGCCTTCGGGTCGGGCGTCCTGCTGACGCTGGGCGTCGCGGCGCTCCAGACGCCGCTGGCGCCGATCCTCTACGTCTTCCTGGCCATCTCGATCGGCCTGGCGGTGCTGTTCTTGCTCGAGGCCCAGGCCATGCACAACATCCGGCTCAGCCAGGGCATCCGGGCGATCGTGTGGGCCCTGGCGCTGGTGGCGGTGGGGCGGATCGTGGGCTCGTTCGGGGGCGCCGAGCCGTCGCAGCTCACCCTGGCGCTCTACGGCCTGTTCTGGCTGGCGGCGATGAGCCTGCTGGCCTGGGTGGGGCACCTCCAGCGCTTCCAGGCCCGGCGGGCCACTTCGGGCTAGGCGCGGAGGACTTTGCAGCACACGGGATTCGGGAGAGATTTTGGCCAAGGTGCAGCTGTTCAGCCGCTCGAGTCTGGTCAAGGCCAACCTCGAGGCCCTCGCGCAGAATTGGCGGTTTGAGCGCGGGGTGACGCTGGTCCTGGACTACCCCGCCGGGTTCGCCCTCGAGGTACTGCCGATGCTCGAGCCGCCGGTGGTGATCGTCACCCCCAGCCTCTCGCCCTACTACTGGCAAAACCTGATCGACCACGGACCATCGGCCCTCCTGACCGAGCCCGCCGCCATCGAGGCCGCGCTGACCAAGGCCGCCACCGGCCAGCCCGGCAGCTTCCCCGCCGTTCCCGCCGACCAGCGCCTGACCCCCCGCGAGCGCGAGGTGCTGGGCCTGCTGGTGAAGGGGATGAGCGACAAGGAAATTGCGCGGGAGCTGGGACTCGAGCCCAAGACCGTCTCGCACTGGGTGCTCAACATCCGGGGCAAGATGGGGGCGGAGAACCGGGCGCAAGCCATTCTGATCTACTGGGGATTGCTGCCGGGTCTGACGGTCTGATCGCGTTCCCCGCCCTTACCTCCCTCGCGGCGGCAGGTAATGTACTCCCTCAAGCAAAAACCGCCCGCTTTAGCGCCGTAGAGAGAATACGTGGGAATCGCTGTGAGGTTTACTTGCGCGTCAGCTTGGCCCCCAGATCGGCGAACCCTAGCGTCAACAGCACGAAGGCCAGGGCGGGCAGGAAGAGCTGCTCGGCGGCGGCCAGCCACTCGAAGCGGGCGGTGGCGATCATCTGGGCCAGGTCGGGGTTGAGGGGCATGAAGCGGCGCATGGGGACGTTCTCGAAGCCGCTGCCAAACTCCACCCAGTAGCCCGTGGTGGCGAAGTAGCCCAGCACCGCCAGCTCGGCCATCCACAAGAAGGCCACCCCGATCCCCACCGCCATCGCCGAGGGCAGAACTGGGAAGAGGTGCGGCAGAACGTGGCGGGTGAGAATATGCCAGCTCGAGCCCCCCATCGCCCGCGCCCCCTCGATGAAGGGCTCGAGCAGCACCGTTCGCACCCGCACCGCCACCAGCCGGGCCAAATACACCGCCAGGCCCAGGGCCAGCACCCAGGTGTAGGCCCCGTTGCCCAGCAGCAGGATCAGCCCAGCCAGCACGAATATCTCGGCATAGAGCCCAACCGTCAGGCCACGCCAGCCCAGCAGCAGGCCCAGCAGCAGCGCCACCGGCAGGGCCAGCAGCAGCACGTTCAGGGCGACCTGAAGGCTCTGGCGCACGCCGCGGGCCACCAAACAGGCGGTATCGCGCCCGTCCACGTCGGTCCCCAGCCACGCGCCGGGGGTGCCGGGGGGCGCGGGCGGTACAACGGTCTGGCCGCCCGCCTGGATCAGGAGCTGGCGCGGGCAGCCTTGCGGCGGGGCCAGCAGGGCGATCAGGAGCAGCGGGAGCAGTACCCAGCGCATCAGACCACCCCCCGCTGGCGCGGGTCGAGCCGCCGCGCCAGCGCCTCTACCCCCACCGCATAAGCCCCCGCCATCAGCAGCAGGAGCAGCAGCCCGCCCGAGGCCTGCGTCGCGGGCATCTGCACCCCCAGGTTCAGCCCCTCCACCGCCCCGCCGCTGGCCAGGATGTTGTAGACCGAGAGGCCCAGGCCGGGGAACTGCAGGAGCCCCTCCAAGAGCATCACCGCCACCGCCAGCCCGAAGGCCTCACCGGCCAGCAGGCTGACCCCCTCAGGCAGCGCGACCCTGGCGGCCTTGGCCCGCACCCTCGGCTCACTCAGCCCGATGGCGCGGGCGGTGCGGGTGAAGTCGGCCCCAGCGTACTCTTGGCGGCGCAGCTCGAGGTACTGCGCCACGCGGGCGGCGGGCGGCAGCAGCAGGGCCAGGGTGAGTACCGCGATCACCCAGGGCTGTCCCGGCTCCAGGGGGGTGAAGAAGCGGAAGACCGCCGCCAGCCAGAAGATCACGAAGATCGCCAGGGTGAGCAGGAAAAAGCCCGGCAGGCTTCCCAGCAGCCAGCGCACCCCGGCGGGCGCCCGCTGCAACAGCAGGATAGCCGGCCAGGCCAGGAGCGCTGCCAGGGTGAAGTAAACCCCGGTGGTGGGCAGCCCGACCAGGAACTGCGCCATCGCCCCGCCGGAGAGGGTCTGCCAGAGGTGCAGCGGGTAGCCCAGCAGGCCCCCCAGGACGCTTCCGAAGCTGACCGCCTCGCCCAGCTCACGCTGGCGCAGTCCCAGGTACACCAGCAGGTGTACGGGAATCAGGGCCAGCAGTATCCGCATCAGGGTCAGGCTACCACCTTGCCCCGCTCATACTGAATCCACCGTTTGGTTAATTGCCGAGGGTGGGGGATCTCCGGTTAGGCTATGCGAATGGGCTGGGTGCTGATGGCGTTGGGGGTCGCGGCGCTGGTCTGGGCGCTGCGAACCCGGGAGCGCCGGGCCGAGTGGCTGCTGTGCGTGGCGCTGTTGTTCGGCGTGGGGTTCACCCAGGTGGTGGACTCGCGCAACGTGCCGCAGAACCCCGACTTTGCCAGGGGGCGCACCAGCCAGGGCTCCTCGAGTGCCCTAACCGGTCAGGCCTTCGGCGGCGGGATCAGCTACAAGGACATCCGCTGGCTCGAGGAGGGCGGCAAACGCTACATCGCCGGTACGGTCGAGAACACCTTCAGCGAAGCCTGGCGCACGGTCTACGTCAGCTTCGAGGTCTTCGACAGCGCAGGCAACCCCATCGGGGTGGTGGAGCAGATGTTCATGACGCTCGAGCCCAAAAAGCCGGTGGAGTTCCGCCTCGAGGTAGCCCTCCCCAACGCCAGCCGGTTCACTATTCTGAGATGGAGCAACTGATATAGAGTCCGTTTGTTCCCTTTTCGTTCGCAAGGGCGTGGCGTAGGGGCAACCACAAGGGATCGCCCCTACGAAAAACCAGCAAGTTTCTCGGAGCGCGCTTCCTACTGCCTCAGCCAGACCGAGAATACCGAAACACCGACGGGTTGCATCGCCTCTCGAGCCTCCGCTAAATCCGGCTGCGGAGTTCTCGAGCCCGCTCCAGCAGCGGCGTCCCCTTCCCGGCGAGTTGGGCCTGGAACTCCAGCGCGACCACCGTGGCTGGTTTCAATCCGCGCCCGTCGGGGTTGGGGAAGAGGCTGTCCAGCAGGCCGAAGTCGCGCTCGGAACGCCAGCCCGCCTCTTTCCTGAGCAGGTCGAGGTAGCCCCACTGGAAGCGCTCCTCGGACAGCTCGCCCTCCAGGAAGCGGTCAAGCAGGTTGGCGTAGGGCTTGAGGCTCACCACCTCGGGGTTCTGCACCGGCTGGCCCACCTCCGGCGGCAGGTGCTGCGCGAGGAGGGGCTCGAGGTTGTCGGGGTTGATCTTGAAGTTGTCGAGGTCGAAGAGCGGCTTGGCCTTGTGAAAGAGGATGAACTGTGGGCTATGGTGGCGGATGCCGGTAAGTTCTTCGACGCGGTCGGAGGCGGGGCGGTCTTCGGGGATGCGGATCATCCCCACCGCCACGTCGGGTCGGGGCAGCAGGTATTTCTCGACGTAGCCGTAGGCCTCGACGGTCTTGTCGGTGGTGCTGGCCTTAAAGACGGCGGCGTAGAGGTACTGCTGCAGGAAGTGGTTGACCGCTTCGGGGCTGGTCAGCTGGAAGGAGCGCTCGCGCAAGCTCATGTCGCGATGATAGCGGTGGGGCGGCGGCAAGACCGTTGGGGGGGATGCAAAAGTTATGGGCTATCCGTGGTGAGCGCCTCCATGCCCTCGATCGCGCCCAGCCGCAGGCTGAGGTGGGCGGCGGCGGAGAGCGGGGTTTCCTCGGGGTTGATCTCGATCAGGAAGCCGCCCGCCCGCCTAGCGAAGCGCCCCAAGCTGGCGGCGGGCTCCACCACCCCGCTGGTGCCGATCACCAGGGCCACCTCGCAGCCGGCAAAGGCCCGCTGGGCGGCGTCTAGGGCGTCTTCGGGCAGGTACTCGCCGAACCAGACCACGTTGGGGCGGCCCCGGCCGCCGCAGCCCGGACACCGCGGCGGCAACACCAGGGCTTCTGGCTCAGGCAGCGGAAAGACCTCGCCGCAACGTTCGCACCGCGCTTGGGTCAGGTTGCCGTGGAGCTCGACGACGTTGCTCGAGCCCGCCCGCTGGTGCAGCCGGTCCACGTTCTGGGTGACGATAACGAGCCCCTCTCCCGCCGGGAGGGGGGAGAGGGGCGAGGGGCTTTTGGCCTGTTCCAGCTCTGCCAGCAGCTCGTGTGCCCGGTTGGGCCTGGCCTCGAGGACGTTGCGGTAGCGCCAGCCGTACCAGTCCCAGACCTTCTGCGGGTCGCGCCGGTAGGCGCCGGGGGTAGCGTACTCCTCGATGTCGAAGTCCTTCCACAGCCCCGCCGCGTCGCGGAAGGTGGGGATACCCGAGGGCTTGGAAATCCCCGCGCCGGTGAGCACCGCCACACGCTTGGCGGAGCGGAGGCGGGAGCGGGCGGTCTCGAGGGGGCTCATAGGGTACTAGGGTAACGGCAAAATCGGCGGTTTTGCCGTTACCCTAATTACCGTATGCATCTCTACACCCCCCAGGACATGCGCGAGGCGGACGCCAAGGCCGCCCTTCTGGGCTATCCGAGCCTGCTGCTGATGGACACCGCCGGGCGCATAGCGGCCCGGACGCTGGTGCGGGCCTGGCCGGAACGCAAGGCGGTGGTGCTGTGCGGCAAGGGCAACAACGGCGGCGACGGACTGGTGGCGGCGCGGTGGCTGCACGTCTGGGGTAACGAGGTCGAGGTTTACGCGGCCGAAGGCCAGAGTGGGGACGCCCTGCTGGCCCGCCAGGCACTGCTGGCGCACGGCCTCGAGATCCGGCCCCTCGAGCAGTTCCGCCCCGAGCGGCACACGGCCATCCTGGACGCGCTGGTGGGGACGGGGTTGAGGGGCCAACTCGAGGGCTTTTATGCCGAACTGGTCGGGCTAATCAACGGCTCGGGGCTGCCCATTCTGAGCGTCGACGTGCCCTCGGGTCTTCCCTACTCGCCGCACGTCCGGGCCGGGCGGACCGTGGCGCTTGCGGGGCTGAAGCGAGAGCACGTCTTCTACCCGTGGCGACAGAGCTGCGGGCAGATTTACCTTAACGCCATCGGAATGCCCCCGGCGGCGCTGGGGCGCCCTGACCTGCCGGAAATCCTGACCCCTGCGGCCATGCGGGGGCTGCTGCCTGCGAGGGAGGGCAAGGCCCACAAGGGCTCGGTGGGGCGGGTGCTGGTGGCGGGCGGGTTCCGCAGCTACACGGGTGCGCCCAGCCTCTCGGCGCTGGGGGCCTACCGGATTGGGCTGGGGCTGGTGACGGTAGCCTACCCCGCCGACTGCGAGGTGCAGCCACCGATGGAGGCCGTCCGGCTGCCGCTGTTTGACTGGAACCTGGCGAACCTCCAGACCGCCAAGGCCGACGCGGTTGCGGTGGGGATGGGGGCGGGTGACGGGGGAACCCAGGCCGCGCTGGCGGCGCTGGAGCTGGTGCTCCCCGCCGTCCTCGACGCCGACGCGCTGCAGCCCAGGGTGCTCTCCGCCTACAGCCAGGCGGGTATCCCAACTGTGGTCACCCCGCACCCCGGCGAGGCAGGCCGCCTGCTGGGCGTTCCCCCATCAGAGATTGCCAATAGGCCGCTCGAGTACGCCGCCGAGCTGGCCGGGAAGTACCCCAATCTGGTCGTCGTGCTCAAGGGCGGCCCCACCGTGATCGCGCACAAGCCCTCGATCCAGGCCCCACTTCTGGCCGTGAACAGCACCGGCAACCCCGAGATGGCCACGGGCGGCATGGGCGACGTGCTCTCCGGGGTGATCGCGGCCCTGCTTTCCAAGGGGCTCTCGGCTTGGGACGCCGCCCGTCTGGGCGTCTACCTGCACGGCCTTGCGGGCGACCTGGCCCGCAAGCCCGGCCTGATGGCCCGCGAGGTCGCCGAGGCCCTGCCGGGGGCCATGGAGCGGCTGGGGAAGGGGGCGGTGCGGGCCTACTGGGAGGCAGAGGGCGACGGGTAGGCCAAGGGTGTAGGGGTGCTCGAGAACTCGGTCAACTTCCAGCCCCCCGCCCCCGCCCACCCCTTATGATGGTTTGTGATGCTGGAGGTTCGCGTTCCCGCCACGCTGGCGAATCTGGGTTCGGGCTTCGACGCGCTCGGGGTGGCGCTGGGGCTGTACCTCGAGGTCTCTGCCAAGCCCGCCGCCACAGACGAGTTTCACTACTCGGGGCAGGGCAGCCTGCCCGACTCGCCGGACAACCTGATTCACCAGGGCTTCCGGGCGGCCTTCGCTGACCTGGGAGAGCCCGCTCCCGCGGTCGCCGTCACCGCCCGCAACCCCATCCCGCTGGCGCGAGGCATGGGCAGCAGCTCGGCGGCGCTGGTGGCAGGCGCGGCGCTGGCCGACGCAATGAGCGGGGGTAAGCTGGGGCGCGACGGGGTGTTTCGGGTGACGGCGCGGCTGGAGGGCCACCCCGACAACGTGGCCCCAGCGGTCTACGGGGGCTTCGTGGCGGCCCTGGCCGACCCACCCCTGGCGCTGCCGCTCCCCGCGCCTGAGGGCCTGCGGTTCGTGCTGGGGGTTCCGGCCTATGAGGTGCCCACCCCGCTGGCCCGGGCCGCCCTGCCCCAAACCGTCCCCTACGGCGACGCGGTGTTTAACCTCAGCCGGGCCGCGCTGTGGCCCGCCGCGCTGTACTCCGGACGCTTCGAGGCGCTGCGCGAGGCGGCCCGCGACCGGCTGCACCAGGGCTACCGTGCCCACCTAATGCCCGGCCTCGAGGGGGCACTCGAGGCCGCCTACGCGGCAGGGGCGCTGGCGGCCTTCGTGGGCGGCGCGGGGCCGACCCTGGCAACCCTGGTGCACCCGCAGCGGGCAGACAGTGTGGGCACGGCCCTACAAAGCTACATTGGTGGGGGCAGAGTATTGACGTTGGACCTGGGAGCGGGAGTCTCATGGAAGGAAGCCTCAGCACCATCGCACTGACCGATGTCCTCGAGGTCGTCCACAGCAACCGGGGCACCGGGCTGCTGAGCCTGGGCGTACCGCAGGGCATCGGACGGCTGCCGCTGGAGTTGCGCTTCGTGGAGGGCGAGGTGGTGGGCGGGGCCATCCTGGACTGGGAGGGCCTCGAGGCGGTCTCGACCTTCCCCCTGCACGCCCGCAAAGGACAGTTCAGCTTCGGCCTGCAGCCGGTGGCGGGGGTGCCGCTGCTGCCCTTCAAGAACTTCATGGGCGAGTGGGCGCGGCTGGGCGAGCAGTGGAACCGTCTGCGCGCCCAGATCGATTCCCCCAGCCGCGTCCTCGACACCCCCAAGGCCAAGGAGCCTTACGGCGTGTTCATGGGCGGGCGCAGCATCCGGGGCGCGGCGAAAGCCTGGGGCGTCCCGCTGATCATCGCGATGGACCGTACCGTGCGCGGCCTCGAGGAGGAGGCCATCGCCAAACTGCGCAAGTACGCCTGGTATGGCCTGCGGGTGCGCCACCCGGCCTCCCGCCGCACCCAGTCCGACATCACCGACTCCTACCACCTGACCGCCGTCCTCGACGGCAGCCGCAACCTCGGCGAGCTGATCCAGTCCGGCATCTCCCTGCGGGTGATGCGCGAGTACCTGGTGCAAGAGCTTTCCACCGGCGAACTCGAGGTGCCCGGCAAGGGCTGGCTGCTGCGCGACCTGCTGTGGGAGATGGAGGCCGAGGAGTCGGGGCTGGTGACAGGCGAAAAGAAGCCGTGAGCGATGCGCGGTGGGCTTAAGTGTCTTCATGGCTGAAGTGCGAACTATCGCCCGCCAGCTCCCGCAGGGAATTGCGCCTCGGGTAGCCGCTCTGCGGCTATGGCGCACGCCACTCCGCCCTGGGTAGCCGCTCTGCGGCTATGGCGCACGCCACTCCGCCCCAGCACGTATTTGCCGCTTCCGCCGATTCCGCACTTCTACCCTGGCGCAACTTACTCCGCTTTAGCGCACGCATTACCGCACGCTTTAGCGCCGTACCTGGGCGGAGTAGTGGTGGGAGGCCTCTATGTCAATACTTCGCACAGAGCGCGGTAGACCGAACGACAGACTTGGCGTTTGGTGGCCCGCGTGGCCTGTCGGGCGGCCATCCCGGCCTGTCGCTTGCCGTCGCGGTAGGTTCGGGTGTCGGGGTCACGCTTGAGGCGATTCCAGGTGATGAGTTCAATGGTCCGGTTGAGGCGTCGGTTGCCTCCTGGATTAACCTTGACTCGCTGATTGTTGGCCGAGGAGTGATCCTTGGGGGCTTGGGGGCCACGCCGGCATAACTGGCGAAGGCGGCTTCGCTGCGGAAGCGCCGCATGTCCTGCGCCTCCCCGATCAACACAGCGGCACTCACCAGGCCGATCCCCGTAGCGTTCAGGAGGGCTCGGTAGGGTTCTAGCAGTTTCTCCAGCACCTTTTCAAGTTCCCGAATCTGCTGCTGTAAGGTGGTGTACACCGCCTCCAGGCTGGTCCTGACCTGCGGCAAGGCGTAGGGCTGGGCCGCCAGCGCCTCGATCTGCTGTCCGATGGCGACCCGTTGAGCCACTAAGCTCTCCCGACTACGCTCCAGGCTCTGGATTTGTAGGGCAGAGGTCGGTAGCCGCAGGGGGAAACGCTTCTCCCACACACTGGCTTCCAGCAGAACCGTCGCGGCCTGTCGAGCATCTTCAAAGTCGTTCTTGACCTTCTGACGACGCTTGCGCATATGGGCAATCTCAGTGGCTGGGATGTCGTAGACCTGCTGCCCCTGAGACAACAGGTACCAACTCAGGCCCAGCCCGTAGCCTCTGGCGTTCTCCACTGCAAAGACCAACCCTGACCCCGACTCTGACTCCGACTCCAAATCTGACTCCGACCCCGACTCCGACTCCGACTCCAACTCTGACCCTGTTCCCAATCCGCAGCCGTGTTCCTTCAATCCCGACAGCAGTTGAGCATAGCCCGCCTGGGTATTGGGTAACTCGCCCTGAGTTTTGACCCCTCCGCCGAGTCCGCCGAGTCCTGTCCCGAGCAGCACGTAGCTAAAGCTCCGCTTGTGGGCATCCACCCCTACCACCCATTTGACCTCAGACCCTGCACTCAGCGGTAGTTGAGCTAGACTATTCATGGCTCCCCCTGTACCCGACTGCCCAGAACATTTCTGTGGCCAGCGCTTTGGCGCACGCTTCTATCGAGCTACTGGGGGAGTCGAGTCTGTTTGGCTAGGGCGGGAAGCAACTCCCACTCGGCAACTTAGGCTAAACGCGATCGAGCTATCCTGCCCTCCTTCTACTCTAATCCCACAGAAACGCGATCAGTTGCCGGTAACCGCCCAGGTGACGGCGGCCTGGAACAGCCAGCCCCCCACTAGGCGGTGTCAACCAGGGTGGAGCTGGTGTCCTGGAACATGAAGGCCACGCGGAGGGCGCGGGCAAAACAGTACCCCTCGAGCAAGCTCGAGGGGCACCTGCCCTACCGGGTTTTACGGGTTGCGCACCAGGCGCATATCGTCTACCAGAACCGTGCTGGTGCCGTGGCCGCGCCACAGCACCACGTTGAGATGGGTGGTGGTGGGGCCGGTGGTGATGGTGAGCGAGCGGCTGGTATAGGCGGTGGTGTCGCTCTTAACCGAGGTGGTGGTCCGCTCGAGCAACATCGAGGCGGCATCGGACTGGTCGAGGCTGAGGGAGGCGGCGTCGGCAAGGTTGGCGAAGCGAAACCAGGCCGTGACGGTGTAGCTGGTGTTGGGGCTGACCGGAATCCGGTGGCTCCAGGCCCCGCCCATCCCGACCGAGAGGGCTCCAGAGCCCGAGCGCTGCCCGCTGGTAGCGCGGGAGGCACTCTCGAAGCCCCACGACGCAGTGGTCTCGAGGCCGCCGTTGGGGAGCAGGTTGGTGGCCGAGGCTACCGCAGCGGGCTCGGCAAAGCCGGGCAGCGATCGCAGCAGGTTGGCGCTGTCCACCATCCCCAGGCCCAAGCTCAGCCACGCGCCGCCTCGAGCTTGGCTGGTGCGGTTCCACATGTCGTTGGTGAAGGCCGAGTCCACGGCCAGCTGCCACAAGTTGGCCCGGGCGGTGACGTTGGTGGTCTCGCCGAAGGCCAGGGCCAGGGCGCCCGAGACCAGTGGGGCGGCGAAGGAGGTGCCGGTGAACTGGGCGGTACGGCTGCCGGGGAATGCGCTCACCACCCCCTCCCCCACCCCGCCCAGCACGAAGTTGTTGCCGTAGGCCGAGAACAGCGACAGCTCGGAGCGGCGGTTGAAGCTGCCCACGCTGAAAAGGAAGGGGTGCACCTGCTCCCACCAGGCGTAGCGGGCGGGGTAGGTGAGGGCGTTCTCCTGGCCGTTGTTGCCCGCGCTGGCCACCACGTAGACCCCCCTGGCCTTGGCCGCCGAGAGGGCGGTCAGGAGGGCGTCGCTGGGGTCGGTGGCGCCGAGCGAGACGTTGATAACCCGGGCCCCGCTGTTGAGGGCGTGGTTGACCCCGGCGATCACGCGGTCCAGGGTGCCTACGCCGTTGGGGCCGAGGACCCGGATGGGCAGGATGGTGGCCCTGGGCGCCACCTGGAGGATCAGCCCGGCCACCCCGGTACCGTGCCCGAAGGCGTTGGGAGTGCCCGAGTTGACCTCCTGGGGATTGTTGTCGCCGTCGACAAAGTCGCGCCACTCGGCGCTGGGGGCTAGGCGGCCCGCGAACATGGGGTGGGCGGTGTCGAGGCCAGTGTCGACAACCGCGACCTTGACCCCCGCCCCGAAGTTCCTGGCCAGGGCGTGGGCCTGCCGCAGTTGCATCATGGTCCAGACGGCGTTGTTCTCGGCCGGGGGCTGGGGAGGAGTGGTGCCGCCACTCCAAGCGTTCCAGCCACCGCTCCAGGCGTTCCACCCACTGCTCCAGGCGTTCCAGCCGCCACTCCAGGCGTTCCAGCCGCCGCTCCACCCGTTCCAACCCTGGGCGGTGGCCATCGGCACGTTGAGCGCGGAGTTGGCCTCGAGGGTGGTGTTTTGCATGGAGATGCCGCGGACTTGCAGCTGGGCCACCGCCTCGCCGGTCATCCTGAGGATGGCCTGGCCGTCTAGCCAGGCGATCACCTCGCCGCCATAGCGCTGGGTTACTGCTTCTTGGGTGTCGGCTGGCTCGAGCCGGACCGTCAGCAGGTAGTCGCTGCCGCCCGGCGAGCTGGCCGTGGGGGCGCTCCCGCAGGCCGCCAGGAGCGCGACCAGCACGACCGCCACGCCATGTTTAAGTTTGAAAGTCATAGATCTGCCTCCTCAAGACCTTTTGCCTGGTGAGCTTACACAGGCCGACCAACATGGGTTGAGCTACTTAACCGTTACAAACAAGGCGTGCGTTACAGCGGGATTCAACCCATGGCCTGCGAACACCTCGGTGGAATCCACTCCCCGCCGTGTTTTCGGGGTGCGGTGTCGCGGCCAAACAATCTGCCAACCGCTGTAGGGATAGGGGCGCAGGAAAACCCCTCGAGCAAGCTCGAGGGGCCTCCTCTGGGGCTCAGTTGCGCACCAGGCGGACATCATCGATCAGGATAGCCCCTGACCCACCGGCCCGCTGGAAGTAGAGGGTGAGCGAGCTGGTGCTGGGGCCGGTGGTGAGGGTGACCGAGCGGCTGGAGTAGCTGGTGGTGAAGGGGTTGACGGTGGTCTCGGTCTTGCCCAGGAGGGTGTTGCTCGAGCTGCGCTCCTCGAGGCCGAAGAGGGCCGCGTCGCCGGCGGCGGTGGAGGGGAAGCGCAGCCAGGCCGTGACGGTATAACTGGTGTTGGGGCTGACCGCGACCGTGGTGCTGGCGATCCGCCCCGCCCCCAGCGACCCCGCCGCCTTGCCCGAGCGCTGGCCCGAGGTGGTGCGGGCGGCCCCGCCGCTGTAGGTCCAGCCGCCGCTGGTGCTCTCGAAGCCGGGGTTGGCCGAGGCCAGGTTGGTGGCGGTGGAGGTGGGCTCGACAAAGGTGGGCAGCGAGCGCAGCAGGTTGGCCGCGTCCACCATGCCGTTGCCCGAGCCGAAGTAGGTGGTACCGGCGGGCAGACGGCCGGAGGCGATGCTGCGGTTGAGGCTGTCGTTGGTGAAGAGGGTGCGGAGCAGGCGGTTCATGAGGTCGGCCCGAACCGTTGCGTCGGTGGTCTCGCTTAGGGTTAGCGCCAGTACCCCCGAAACCAGCGGGGTGGCGAAGGAGGTGCCAGTGTACTGGGCGATCTGGCCGCCGGGGTAGGCGCTGACCACCCCCTCGCCCACCGCCCCGACCATAAAGGTCGAGCCGTAGGCCGAGAACGGCGAGAGCTGCGAGCCGCGGCTGAAGCTGCCCACCCCCATCACATAGGGGTAAGCGCCTTCGGTGAGGCTGAAGATGGCCGGGAAGAGGATGCCCTCCTGCTGGCCATTGTTGCCCACCGCCGAGGGCACGTAAACCCCGTTCTGAACCGCGGCGCCCAGCGCGGCCACCAGGGCGTCGCTCCAGCCGCTGGCCCCCAGCGAGAGGTTGATGACCTTGGCCCCCCTGGCGATGGCGTGGTTGATGGCGGCGATCACATTGTCCAGGCTGCCCGAGCCGTTGGGGCTGAGCACCCGGATGGGCAGGATGGTGGCCTTGGGGGCTACTTGCAAGATGATCCCCGCCACACCCGTACCGTGCCCAAAGGCACTGGGGGTGGTGCCGGCGTTAACCTCCTGGGGGGTGGTGTCCCCGTCAACGTAGTCCTTCCACTCGGTGCTGGGGGCCAGCCGCCCAACGAACATCGGGTGGTTGAGGTCGATCCCGGTGTCGATCACCGCAACCTTGATCCCCGAACCGTAGTTCTTGGCCAGGGCGTGGGCCTGGCGCAGTTGCATCATGGTCCAAATGGTGTTGTTCTCGGCAGGCAGCGCAGGCACTGTGCCGCCGCTGCTCCAGGCATTCCAGCCGCTGCTCCAGGCATTCCACCCACTGCTCCAGGCGTTCCAACCGCTGCTCCAGGCATTCCAGCCGCTGGCCCCCGTGCCCAGCGCGCTGGCCATGGGGGTGCTGAGGACGGAGTTGGTCTCGAGGGTGGTGTTCTGCATCGAGACCCCACGGGCCTGCATCTGCGCCACCGCCTCCCCCGACATCTTGAGCACGGCCCTCTCATCGGTCCACAGCAGCAGTTCGCCGCCGTAGCGCTGGGTCACTGCTTCTTGGGTGTCGCCGGCCTCGAGCCGGACGGTGAGCAGGTGGCCGCCGGCGCCCGGCGAGCCGGCGGTGGGCGCGCTCCCGCAGGCCGCCAGGAGCGCGACGAGGGAAAGGGCCAGGGCTTGTTTGAGACGTTGAAAGGGCATTGAAAGCCTCCTTGATAATTGCGCTATGGCCCAGGATAAAAGGCGGGTGTGAATGTGTTTGAGACACACAACCGTTACCCCGCCACTTGGCGTTATGGATCAAAGAAAGGCCCCTCGAGCAAGCTCGAGGGGCCCGGTGTAAATCCACTCAGTTCATCAACTGCAGCCGCCAGCGCTGGTTGTTGGCCCCGTTGCAGCCCCACTGCACTGCGCTGGCATCGACGGCCAGGGAGCCCCCGCTGATGCCGACGCATTTGTTGGAGTGGCGGGCCACCAGCTCGTACACACTGCCCACCGGGCGCAGCGTCCACTGCTGGTTGTTAGCGCCGACCCAGCCCCACTGCTGCACCCTACCGCCATCGGCGGTAGTGGAGGCGGATACCTCCAACACCTTAGCGCTGTTGTTGTTGACCAAGCTGTAGAAGCCGCCCGCAAAGTCCAGCCGCCAGCGCTGGCTGCTGTCGGAGTTGCAGGTTTCCTGCCGCACCACAGCGCCGTCGGATCTGGACGAGCTGGCCACGTCGAGGCAGAGGTTGCTGTTGTTGTTGACGATGCGGTACTGCGGCTGGGTCCAGCCGGGCAGCACCCGGATCAGCCGCTCCACGTCCAGCAGCCGTGCGCCCGTGATGCCGGGGTTGGGGGTGTTGGTGTTCATGCTGCCCCACAAGGCCTCGGCCACGGTATTGAAAGTAAGGCTGGGGGCTTCAGACATGGCCAGCGCAGCCGCACCACTGAACATCGGGGCGGCGAAGGAGGTGCCGGTCACGCGGGCGGTCTGGCTGCCGGGGTAGGCGGCAGCGATGGACTCCCCGGGGGCAATGCCGTAAATGTCGGTGGCACCGTTGTTGGTGGGGTCGAGCAGGGCGGTGAAGCTCGAGATCACGTTGTCCGAGCGCACGCTGCCGATGCCCACGGTTTTCATGTAGGTCTGGTCGTACCAGCTCAGATTGGCGGGGAACAGGGCGTTGGTGTTGTTGCCGGTGTTGCCGGTAGAGGCGTAGATGTACACGCCCCGGCTGTTGGCCCAGGCGGCGGTATCGAAGAGCGCATCCGACCAGGAGGTGCTGCCCAGCGAGACGTTGATGACCCTGGCCCCCATGTTCACCGCATGGGTGATGCCCGTGAGCACCACATCGAGGCTCCCCGCGCCGTCCTGGTTCAGCACCCGAATGGGGAGGATGGTGGCCTTGGGAGCGACCTGCAGGATGATGCTGGCCGCAGCCGTACCGTGCCCGAAGCCCCTGTTGGAGGAAGTCCCCACCTCCTGGGGGTTGTTGTCGTTGCTCACGAAGTCGCGCCACTCGCTGCTGGGGGCCAGCCGACCGCTGAACATAGGGTGCGCGGTATCGATGCCGGTGTCCAGCACCGCCACCTTGACCCCCGCTCCGAAGCGGCGGCTGATGGCGTGGGCCTCGCGCAGCCGGATCTGGTTCCAGGCGGTGTTATTCTCCGACGGCGGCGCACCCCCCACCCCACTGCTCCAGGCGTTCCAGCCCCCGCTCCACGCGTTCCAGCCGCTGCTCCAGGCGTTCCAGCCGCCCGACCATGCGTTCCAGCCCGCCGCCGTGACCGGGGCCGCCACTGGGGTGTTGGCCGCCAGGGTGGTGTTCTGCATCGAGATGCCCCGGGCCTGCAGCTGCGCCACGGCTTCGCTGCTCAACTTGAGGATGGCCTTATCGTCCAACCAGGCCACCATCTCGCCGCCGTACCTCTGAACGATGGACTCCTGGGTGTCACCTTCGCTGAGTTTGATGGTGAGCAGTTGGTCGCTGCCGCCTGGCGAGGTCGCCTGAAGCGGTGCACCGCAGGCCGCCAGCAGGGCGACCAGCGATACCGCCAGGGTCAGTTTGAGCGTTTGAGCGATCATGATCAGGGGCCTCCTAAGACTTTGCTTCGTCTGTTCAAATTACGTGACAGGAACAGCATGGACTCACCAACACAACCGTTACTCGAGTCCCCCGCGTTACAGCAGTTTGCGGGCTGATTACCGCCGCACCACACAGCGAAAACGCGCTGTGAAGAACAGATTTCAGACCCCCAGGTTTTTGCAGAGTTGGGAGCGAAATCCGCTAAGGCCACGATGTGACCCCAAGCCCGGGCAGGGCCGCACCCGACCGGGCGCAGGAGACTTATGAGTCTCCATAGTTGCAAAGCGACACACCAGCTCCTTCAAGAAATTGCGCCTCGGGTAGCCGCTCCGCGGCTATGGCGCACGCCACTCCGCCCTGGGTAGCCGCCCTGCGGCTATGGCGTACGCCACTATGTCCCGGCACGTGTTTGCCGCTTCCGCTGATACTGCGCTTCTACCCTGGCGCAACTTACCAGGGCGCAGCGTTGAGGAAGTTGGCGACCTGTAGTCGGCTGGAGCCGAGCTTGCCGAAGAACGGCAGGTTCTTGAGGGTGATGGAGATGCCGTTGTTGGTCAGGGTGCCCTTCAAGCTGGATAGGTTCCCCCGGCCCTGCCCAAGGGCCAGCGCCAGCGAGCCCGAGACCAGCGGGGCCGCCATGGATGTCCCACTCCAGCTGGCAACCCGGCTGCCGGGCGCGGTGGTGGCGATGCGCTCGCCGGGCGCGGTCATGTCCAGGCTGGAGCCGTAGTTGGCAAAGCCGGACTTGACGTCGCTGGCGTCCACGCTGCTCACGCTGACCAGGTAGCTCGATGTCCCGACTAAGTCGAGGGTCTTGGACTGGCGGGCCGGGTAGTCGAGGCCGTCGGCGTTGGCGTTGCCGGCCGCCGCTACTACGTAAATCTTCCTCGAGGTGGCGCTGTTCAAGACCGCGGTGAGGGCCGCAGAGGGGCTGTCAGCGCCCAGGGAGAGGTTGATGACCTGGGCGCCTGCGCCGATGGCGGTGTTGATGGCCGCGATGACGTTAGACAGGCTGCCCGAGCCGTCGGGGCCCAGCACCCGGTAGGCCATAATCATGGCGCTGGGGGCCACCTGGGCCACGATCCCCGCCACCGCCGTCCCATGCCCGAAGCCGCGGTCGCCCATCATCCCAACCTCCTGGGGAATGCCGTCGTTGTCCACGAAGTCGTAGCGGTCGATCAGACGCGAGGCCAGGGCCGGGTGATTGAGGTCGACGCCGCTGTCGATCACTGCCACCTTAACGTTTTGGCCCAGGTTGGAGGCCAGGGAGTGGGCCTGGCTAAGGCCGATCTGGGTCCAGAGGGCGTTGTTCTCAGTGCTGAAATTGGTGATGGAGCCGGTGCCGCTGCTCCAGGCATTCCACCCGCTGCTCCAGGCGTTCCAGCCGCTGCTCCAGGCGTTCCACCCCACCGCATTAACGGTGGACGGGGTTCTCACGCGGGTGTCGCCCTCGAGCGTAGTTCCCTGCATCGAGACCCCCCGGGACTGCAGCTGGGCCACCGCCTCGCCCGTCATCCTGAGGATGGCTTGGCCGTCCAGCCAGGCGATCACCTCGCCGCCATAGCGCTGGGCCACAGTCTCCTGGGTGTCGGCCGGCTCGAGCTGGACCGTGAGCAAGTAGCCGCTGCCGCCCGGCGAGGTTGCCTGGGTTGGAGCGCTGCCGCAGGCCGCCAGCACGGCGACCAGCGAGCCCACCAGGGCGAGTTTGAGCGTTTGAGCGATCATGAGCAAGGGCCTCCTTAGACTTTGCTTCGTCTGTTCAAATTACGTGGCACGAACGGCGTAGACTCATGAATAAAACCGTTACTCGAGCCCCCCGCGTTAATGCTAAAACGTGGCCCCTCGAGTCCTGGCTCGAGGGGCCATCTGGGAACACCAAAGCGGTTTCCATGAATACTCGGCACGGCAACCAACGCCGTGCCGAGTATCGGGAAACGTGATCAGTTCCCGCTGACCGCCCAGGTGACAGCGGCCTCGAAGAGGTTCCAGCCGACCGGGGTGAGCTTGCTGGCCTGGTTGTCACGCATGAAGAAGGCCACGCGCCGGGCCGGGGCGGTGCGCCCCACCATCTGGGCACCGGTGTCGTAGGCGAAGAGGTTGGCCTGGGCGGCGTTGTTGGCCATCCGCCCCACCACCACCGCGCCGCTGCCGGGTACGCCCCAGGAGAACCACTCCCCGGCGGTGTAGACGGCGGGGTTGGAGGGGGCGCTGAGGCCCGCCGCCAGCGGGTGGGTGCCGTTCACCAGGCTGACCTGAGTCAGCTTGTCGGTGGTGCCGGACTGGCCAGCGGCGGTCAGACCCATTTCGTCGAAGACGTCGGCCCGCCACACCACCACCGGAACCGCGACCGCGGCGAACTTGGTGTTCACGTCGCCGCCGCTGGCAGTGGCCGAGATTAGCACCAGGTCGCGCCCGGTCGCATCGGCTGTGCGGGCCTTTTTGTCTTCCCTGGGAGTCACCGAGTAGCCGAGGGACTGGAGGCGGCTGATCAGCAGGTCGTCGTTGGCGTTGGGGCTGGCTCCGCCGTGGACGAAGAGCGCGTTCTCGAGCTGGATGCCGGGCAGTCTCTGCGCGAAGCTGACCGTGTTAATCAGCCCAAACCGGCTGTTGGTGGTGCCCGCCCCGAAGGTGGAGGTGGACAGCCAGGTCGAGAGGCTGGACCAGCTGAGGCTGGAGGTCTCGCTCATGGCCAAAGCCAGGATGCCACTGACCAGCGGGGCCGCGAAGGAGGTGCCGCGCACGGTGGCGACCCGGCTTTCCGGATAGGCGGTGACGATGTTCTCGCCGGGGGCCATGAACTCCAGCGCCGTGCCCGAGTTAGAGAAGCTCGAGCGGTTGCCGTTGCCGTCCACGCTGCCCACACTAATCAGGCGGTCGGAGTTTGTGGCGTTGGCGGCCGGGAAGTCGAGGCTACCGCCCCTGTTTCCCGCCGCCGCTACAACGTAGACGCCCAGGCCGTTGACGTAGCTGATCTGGGTACGCAAGGCGGACACGTTCACGTCGGTGCCCAGCGAGAGGTTGATGATCTGCGCGCCCTGCTGGCGGGCCCAGTCGATGGCCGCCACCACGTTGTCTACGTTGCCCGAGCCGTCTGAACCCAGCACCCGGATGGGCAGGATGGTGGCGCGGGGGGCGACCTGCAGGATCAGCCCCGCCACCGCCGTACCGTGCCCATAACCCTTGTCGCCCGGTACATCTTGGGGGTTGCTGTCGCCGTCTACGTAGTCCTTCCACTGGCTGCTGGGAGCCAGCCGGCCGGTAAACATCGGGTGGGCGAGATCCAGGCCGGTGTCGATCACCGCCACCTTGATCCCACTACCATAGTCGCGGGCTAGCGCGTGGGCTTGGGGCAGCTTGATCTGCAAGAAGGCGGGGCGGTTGCTGGGGGGTATCACCGGGATGCTGCTGCTGCCGCTGGCCCAGGCGTTCCAGCCGCTGCCCCAGGCATTCCAGCCGCTGCCCCAGGCGTTCCACCCGCTGCCCCAAGCGTTCCAGCCGCTCATGGTGGCCGGGGTGCCCACGTCGGCGTTGGCCTCGAGGGTGGTGTTCTGCATCGAGACCCCCCGGGCCTGCAGCTGGGCCACCGCCTCCTCGCCCATCCTGAGGATGGCTTGGTCGTCCAGCCACGCGATCACCTCGCCGCCGTAGCGCTGGGCCACGGTCTCCCGGGTGTCGGCCGGCTCGAGCCGGACTGTGAGCAGATAGCCGCTGCCCCCCGGCGAGGTTGCCTGGGGCGGAGTGCCCCCACAGGCTGCCACAACCGCAATGAGCGAAAGCGCAAGAGCCTGTTTGATGTACCGAAGTCTCATGTTATACCCCCTGCACCATCCAGCATAGGTCGCAGGGTTGGCGGGGGTTCATCATGCAACCGTAACGCAACCGTCTTGCGTTACAGCGGTTTTACCGCGCGTCGCCGGTTGCGCGTGGCCGTATGCACATTGAGGGGTACCCGGCCCCAAACACGGTTCTGCCGTGCGGCAGACCGCGGTTCTGGAAAATCGGTGGCCCTCAGCGTACGGGCTGGCGCAGGACGGTTTTGAGCCTGTCGGGCCGGCTCTTGCGGGGGTCGCCGAGGTAGATTTCGTGGTGTTTTTGCACCCGCCCATCAAAGCGGCAGCCCCCGGCGTGGATGAAGCCGTGCAACTTTTGGACGGTCGGGCCTTCGGCACTGTAGGGGCCGAGGTGCAAGACCTGGGCGGCGTGCCCTTCGCAGAAGGGCTCGAGCCGTACCTTATCCAAAGCGGGCAGGTGCTTCTTGCGGCGCAGCTCACCGCGCAGCTGTTCAAGCCGCTCGGGGGTTACTGCGGCGGGCTGGGCGATCATCATCGTCCAGCGCCAGTCACCCTTGCGCTCGAGGCCGAACTCGGCCATGTCCTCGGCCCACCACAGCCCCTCGAGCGGCCCCACCTTATAGTCCTGGCCTCCGGCCTTCTTTAGGGCGAACTTGAGGCCGTAAGCGAGGGCGTACAAAGCTTCGAGGGCCTGGTGGTAGCCCTCGGAGGTGTTGGGATCGCCTTGCCCGTCGATCATCAAGAACTGCGCGGCGGGCACTTCAACCCACTCGGGGGTGGTGCGGGCCTGGTAGAAATCCTCGAGGCCCGTGGAGACCAACCTGACCTCGCCCGTATTCATAAGAGCGCTCCTTTAGGTGTCGGCTGGGACGGCTCTGACAGTCCCGGCCGACGGCACAAATTAGTTGCGGGCGTAGTAGCGCCGCACCGAGGGCAGCACACACAGTCCGCAGATCAGCAAGCCCAGCGCGAACATGGCCGGCTGTAGCCAGAACAGCCACCCCATCGTGGCGACCTGGTAGACGATCCAAACCATCTGGGCCAGCCCAACCCCAAAGGCCAGGCCCCAAACCCAGTGGATGTGGAGCGTGTTCTCGAGGCCACCCGCCAGGCCCCAGTCGGGCCGCAGCCAGAGCACAAACACCGTGAGCATGGGCAAGACCCCCAACACGGTGAACAGCAGCAGGCCGGGTATGAAGTAGTCGGAAAAGGCTGTGCGGGAGAGCCACTGGGTCGGCAGGCCCATCCGCCCGCCGCTGGGATCGCTCAGAAGGCTGTAGCCGCCGTACAGGGCTCCGGCGCCCACCACCACCAGCGCCCCCGATAGCCCATACAGCCCCGCAGGCCGAACTTGTCGCGTCGCTCGCATCAAGCCACCTCCTTCAAACCTGCTTGGGTATTCCGCCCGTCAGGTTCATCCACCAGCGAACGCAGCGGTGTCCGACGTCGGCGGTGCGGCAGTACATCATCGGGCAGCCGCCGGGAATTACCGTGAGGCCCTTGCCGCGCCCGTAGGCCACGGCCTTATCGCAGACGCTGCTGCCCATTCCCCTGTGCATCCAGACCCGGCCGATGCCCAGCTCCGCACACTGCTCGACGATCTTTTCGGTCACTTCGGGCCGGGTGACGATCACCGCCCCGTCCACCTTGATTGGGATGGATTTGAGGTCGGGGTAGGCGGGGTCGCCCTCGAGGGTCGTGGCCTTGGGGTTAACCGCGAAGACCCTGTAGCCCTCGGCGCGCAGCTTGCGGTAGATGGCGTTGGCGGCGTCGTCCTTGGTGCTCGAGACCCCCACCACCGCAATGTTTTTCTGGCTCAGGAACTCTTGGGTTGCTTGCTGCATGGTCGGCATAGGTGTCTCCATAGTTGGAATGCGAAATTTCGCCCGCCAGCTCCCGCAGGGAATCGCGCCCCGGGTAGCCGCTCCGCCTCGGAACGCAACACTTGCCCCCTCGGAACTAGCAGATTCACTGCGGCGCACCTTAACGCACCCGGACGATGTCCATGCGGCCGGCCCCGCCGATCACCTCGAGGTCAACCCGATTTCTAGACCACTCAAAGCCCGGCGAGGTGTAGGTGGGTCGCACCCGGCCAAAGACCTCGATAATGCCGCTGGTCACCCGAACCACCCGCACCCGCACCGCCAAGTTGCGCGGGACCCGAATCACCGAGCGGCCGCCCCCACCCGTCACCTTGGCCGAGACCACGCCGCTGTCGGGCAGGGTCAGGCTCAGGCGGCCGGTCTGCGCGTCCACCTCCAGGCGCACCACCTTCAAGCCGCGCAGGTTGATTTCCGAAGAGGAAATGGGGTTCTTGACGCTCAGGGTCAGCGGGACTTTGGGGCTGAGTTTGAGGCTCCACTGGGGCCACCTCAGGGCTTCGCGCAGGGCCGGAGGTCGCTGGGAAACCAGGCTGTACACCGCCGTGCTGCCCCGCACCTGGGCTTGCTCGTCCCGGCGCTCGAGGTCGAGGTTTTGCACGCTGCCCTCGAGCAGGTTCTCGTCGGAGGCTTGGCCCGCCAGGACCAGACGGGCGGTGCCCGGCGAGAGGGTCAGGGCTGCGCTCTGGGCGCTGCCCAGCGGGTATCGGACGGTCTCCGCTAAGCCCAGCTTGCTCCGCGACAAGGTGTTGTAGGCCCAGAAGGCCCCGACCAGCGGCACCGCCAAGGCCACGAGCAGCGCCACAGACCTGCTGGTCCAGGGCTGCCTCGAGGGCCCTGCGGCGGGCCGGGTCGGCGGATTGGGTGTATGGGTGGCCATGGTCCCTCCTTTTTCACGCGACGGCTCGGCCGCATGGGTTGGCGAGCCGGACGCTCAGACCCCGAACGCCCTCGCCCCCGCAAGCCGTCCGCCCTCAGCGCGGCCCACAGCCGGCCCCCTCAACATGAGGGACGCTTCGTGGCTCCATTTGCGCCCCATCACCAGCGCTCGAGGCCCGCCAGCCCGCCCAGCCGCTCCACCAGGCGGGTCTCGGCCTGGCCGCGCACAAACTCGAGGCGGGTGGCGTAGCGCTGGCACAGCTCGGGCAGCACCCGGCGCAGCTCCACATCCTGGATGCGCCCCGCGCCGTGGGCGATCGCGCCCTCGGTGCTACCGCCCACCCAGTCGTCTGGCGCGCGGTAGGCTTGGCCTTGCAGGTTCCAGGGGGCCACCACTAGCCGCAGGCGGCCCTGCTGGAGCAGCTCGAGGGTCTGATCCAAGCCCCCCACCCCACGCTCGATCAGCCCGTCCACCAGCTCGCTTTCGCGCTGGCGCTCGAGCGGCTCGAGGGCGGCCTCGACCCGCCTCAACACCTCGTCGGCGTGGCTGGAGGGGGTGGTGAGGGCGGGCAGCACCGTCCAGACCTTTTCGCGCAGGCGGCGCGGCAGCAAGGTCTCGAGGGTCTGCACCTCAGAGGGCTGGCCCATCAGCACCAGCCGCTGGATCTCGCGCCCGTGCAGCAGGCCCTCGAGCTGGCCCACCATCTGCTTATAAAAGCGGTAGGTCCAGGCCTCGAGGCGGCGCTCGAAGTGATCGGAGTCGGCCCCCCCGCCCAGGGTCATGCCCTGGCTGTAGCGCCGCCCCAGGCCGTCCTGGCGCAGCTGCCGCCACTCGCCGGGGTCGACGGGCCGGAAGGCGCCGGACAGTTCCTCGATTTCACCCAGGAACACCTCGAACATCCGCCACTTCTCGCTGTCCAGGAAGACCACCCCCACCCGCGGGTATTCTTCCAACAGGTAAAGCAGCGGGGTCAGGTAGGGCTCGCCCCAGCGGGCCTCCACGCCCTGCACCAGGGGCAGCTCGGCCTGCAAATCGTAGATCTCCATCAGCCCCTGGCCCGCAAAGACGATCCGGCTGCGGCCCTGCGGGGGGGCGGCCTCGAGGGCGCTCAGCAGGCTGCGGGCGAGGGGCCGGGGCACCTCGAGGGCCTTGAGCGCCTCCTTGACCCGCAGCGCATAGGCTTTGCCTTGGTTGGCGGGCCGGGCGGCGGTGTCCAGGTAGAGTGAGAAGACGGGAGAGGCCCGAGGGACCACAAACTCGCGGACATGACGGGTCGCGGCTTGGGTGAGCATACACACCTCCAACCCCCATTGAACCCGCGAGGCGTTACCCCGGCATTACCAAGTTGCGCGACTGTGCAACTGCCCAACGGCAGGGGCGGCCAGCCCAGAGGCGATGGATTGTCGTAGACTCTCGGCATGGACAAAGCCAAAGACCTGGGGCGCGTCGCCCTCCAGGAGCGCCGTCTGCGCTTCGCCAGCTTCGACCACGCCACGGCCTGGGCGATCGGCTCGAGGCTGCGCCAGCTGGCCCACGAGCGCGGCCTGAGCGTCGCCATCGAGGTCCGACTCCACCACCAGCCGCTGTTCTTCGCCGCCCTGCCCGGAACCACCGCCGACAACGCCGACTGGCTGCGGCGCAAGCACAACGCCGTGGTCCGCTTCGAGCGCAGCTCGTACGCGCTGGGGCTGGACATCGGGGAGGAGCGGCTCGAGCAGACCTGGGGCCTGGGCCGACGGGACTACGCCCTGCACGGCGGCTGCTTCCCGGTCTTCGTGGGCGAAACGTGCGTGGGGACGGTCGGGGTCTCGGGGCTGCCGCAGCGCGAGGATCACAAGCTGGTAGTGGAGGTGTTGGCCGAGCACCTGGGGGTGGGGCTGGAGGAGGTCGGTCTGGACTGAACCCGCGCCCGGGAGAGCCTTTTGGGCTCCCGGGCGGAGTGCCTTTTGGCGGAGACCGGCCAAGCAAACAGCCCCTCGATTCTTCACCGAGGGGCTGTCCTCTTCGTTCCACCCTCCGCTACGCCTTCTCCAACACCTCCCGCTGCTTCTCGATCTGCATCAGGATGCGCGAGAGGAGGTTCTTGTCGGCCAGCACCACCAGGCCCTTGGTGCCCAGCGGCAGCAGCACCACCACCAGGCTGGTCAGGGAGATCACCGAGAGCTGCGGGGTGCCGCTCTTCATCTCGCTGGCGAGGTGGATCAGGTCGTCGAAGACCGACTGGGCCATGCGGCTCTTAATGGGGAGGTTGCCCCACAGCAGGTTGCCGCCCTCTATCAGCGCCACGGCCTCCACGCCCCGGAACTGGAAGCTGGCCAGGGCCTCGGTTAGCTCGGCGGGCAGGGCCGCGTTGACCACCTGCACCGGCCTGGGGGCCTCCTGCAGGGCGGGCGTGGCCACCACCGAGGGGCTGTCGAACACGTCCAGCAGGGAGTCCAGGTCGGCCCCCTTGAGCTGCTTCATCACCGTCTGGGCAGCCTTAAACTCGCCCTCGAGTACCGCCTCGATGCGCTCGGCATCCTCCAGGGCGCGGCGCACCTCGAGGAGGCCGCTGGCCCCCAGCCGGTCCAGGCGCTGCGAGGCCGACTGCAGGAAGTCGCACATCGGCTTTAGGCGCAGCACGGTCTCGCCGCCCACGCTCTTGTGGGCCTCGTAGGCCTCCACTAGGGCGCTGATGCGGCCCCCCAGCTCGGCGCGTAGCGCCTCCTGGGCGCGGCGCAGGCGGGCCAGTTGGCCCTGAATCTCCTCGAGGTCGGGGAAGCGTCCGGCCTGAAGCTCGGCACGGGCGGCGGCGACTTTCTGCTCGAGGTCTTCCCCGCCCAGGCCCTTCATGCTCCTGGCGGTCATCTCGTAGCGGGTGAGCTCCTCGGCCATGCTGCTGCGGCGGTTAACGATCACCTCTTGCAGGCCGCGCTCGAGGCCGCTGGTGTCGACGAAGCGGCCCTGGGCCAGGCTCTCGCGCACGCCCTGGAGCTGGGCGCGGGGGCCGTCCAGCCGCTCGCGCAGGGCACCCTCGAGGGCGGTGAGCTGGGCCTCGAAGGCGGAGAGCTTCTGGGCCACGATCTGCCTGGAATGGGCCAGCAGCGAGGCGATGGCCGACTCGATCTCGCCGATGGGGGTGTGCTCGAGGCGGCCCAGCAGGGCGGCCTTGTGCGGCTCGAGGCCCTCCAGCGAGGGGATGGCCTGCACGGCGGCCCGCAGCCCCACCCGCCGCAGGCTCTCCTCCTCGCGCTCGCGGGTCAGTTGGGCCAGCAACTCCGAGAGGCCCTGCTGGGCCCGCCCGATGGCCTCCTCGGTGGGGGGCAGGTCGGCCAGCGTGACCAGGAACATCTCGACGTCAAAGTTGTCGGTGAAGGAGGCCAGGCTGGCCTCCGCGTCCTGCCGCACGGTGGCGAGTTGGGCGCTCAGGCGGGCGGTGCGCTCCTGCGCCTCACGCTGGGTGCGTTCGTCGGCCTCAAGGGCCTCCAGGCCGCGCTCGAGCTCGCCGAGCTCGGTGGGGAGGCCGCCCCCTTGCAGGGTCTCCCCCACCACCCGCAGCTTGGCAGCCAGGCCGCCAGACTTTGCGCGGGCCAGATCGAGCTTCTGCAGCCGGGCCAGCAGGGCGTCGTAGCGGGTCTTGCTCTGGGCCAAGCGCTCGGAGTACAGGTTCTTAAACTGCTCCTCGAGGGCCGCGATGCGCTCGCCCACCGGGTTGCCCTTGCCCAGTTCGGCCAGCAGGGCGTTGCTCTCATCAACCACCTTGGGGTGCGAGACCAGCATGGCGTAGCGGTCGAGCAGGGCCTCGAGGCGGCGCTGATCCTCGGCCACGTCGATCTCGCGGATGCGGGTCTGCTGCTCGGCGGAGAGGCTCTCGAAGTCGAGCTCTACCACCAGCTCGGTGTCGTCCCAGGTGGGGTCGCGCCCAGCCTGCACCACGTCGTCCTCGACGGTTATGGCCATCTCGCCGGTGGGGTTCTGCACCACGCTCGACTCCACCAGCTTGCGCATCTCGGCGGCCAGCAGCCGCGCCCGCTCGACCTCGGCCTGGGCCAGGGTCTCCTGGCCGTGGGCCTCCTGGATGGCCTTAATGTAGTTGTCCAGGCGGCGCACCTTGGGGCCGCCCACGCTCTGCACACGCTCGAGGGCGGCGTGAAGCTCCGAGATGTCGCGGGTCTGGCGCAGCAGGGCGGCCTGGAGCTTGTCCTCTAGCTGGGAAAGCACCTCCTGACCCTCGCGCACCAAGGCCCGCACGGTAGAAGCCTCGGGGTCCTGGCGGATCACCCCGATCAGGCTGCGCAGGCGGCCTACCTCTGGCCAGTCCAGGTACATGCTAAAGCGCTTGAAACCCGCCTCGAGGTCTTGCAGCGCGTTCTGGGTCTGGGCCTCGGCCTGGGCCTCGGCGGCCTTGGCGGCGGCCGGAGCGTTGCTGCCCGACCCCAGATCGCGCAGCAGCTCCTCGATGCGGCTGCGGGCGGCCGCCGGGGACATCTTGGACTGCAACTCCCGGTAGACCAGACGCTTAAGGATCACCTCGGCCTGGGCCGCGTCGAGCTGGTCGGGGTTGATGCCCAGCCGCCGGACGCCCTCCTCGAGGATCATCGAGGTGCGGTCGCCCAGCACGGGCACCAGGGATTGGTTTAGGTTCTGATAGAGCGACAACCGCTGACCTCCGTCGGGAATGCGTCCCGGTGATATTGACGCCACTTCTCCAAGGCGCTTCACCTTTGAGGTCAGTGTAGCCCAGACCCGCCCCGGGTTATGGTCAAAAAAACACCAGCCACGTGCCTGTTGCGTGGGTTAGTTAACGCTAGGTTTTTATGAGAGCATCATGCACCGGCCGGGGCCTGCTTGCCTTCTTCTTCGGCCCGCACATCTGCCCTAAGCCCGGGGCATGGGCGGACTTGCCAAAACCAGCCCGAGCGTCGCGCCGCTGGACCTGCTGCCGTGGCTAAGCCGCCAGGGCGGGGGTCACATCGACCCCCGCCCTGGCAGAACAGTTGGGCGCGGCTCGAGGCTACCGGACGAAGTTGAAGTTGGCCCGGTAGGTGGTGCCGTCGGTGTAGCGCACCACCAGCTGGCGGCAGGTGCCCGCCCAGCTCCGGTCGGTCTTCCAGACGTAGGTGTAGAGGCCGCTGGCAGGGTCGTAGCTGAGACCGCTGTTGCTGGCGGTCGGGTCGGTACCGTTAACCGGGGCGGTGGAGCCGCAGGGGACGGTCTGCGACTTGGGGAAGCCCGGCGCGAAGACGTTCAGGCCCTTATTGCCGCCCAGGCTGAACTTAACCGGGATGGACTGGCCGGAGTTGGCGGTGTTGAAGGCCGGGAAGTTAGCCACCGGGCTGCGGAACCAAGCCACGGCATTCAGGTTAAGGCCCACCAGCACCGGGTCGTGGTCGGAGACGCGGAACTGGTCGGGGGCGTAGAGGGAGCTGATCAGGTTGGGGGTCTTGAAGTCGGTGTTGTAGTCGAGCACGCCGGGCTCGTCGGCATTGATGTGGTAGTCGGCCACGCCACTCACCTGGGCGTTGAGGGCGCTCGAGGCCAGCGCGTGGTCGAGGTAGCCCCACTGCCCGTCGAACACGTAAGAGTAGGCGTCCGGCCCCAGGCGGCCCTCGATCAGGTTGACGAAGCCCGCGCTCTGGAAGGCGATGATGGGGTCTTCCTTGGCGTAGGAGTTGTAGTCGCCGATCAGCAGCACGTCCGGGTCGACGATTCCGGTGGGATTGGTGTTTAGCCAGGTCATCAGCAGAATGGAGGCGATGGTGCGCACGGTGTTGCAGTTGCCCTGGCCGTCGCCCGCGTCGGGGGCGTCGCAGGCCGAGCCCTTGCTCTTGAGGTGGTTGACGTTGACCACAAAGGTCGCGCCATTGGCGTTCTGCTGGAAGGCCTGGGCCAGCGAGGCCCGGTTGCGCGGGGCGCTGTCGCCGCCGTTGACAAAGGCCGCCTCGTTTAGCACCGCGGTCTGGCCAACCGGCAAGACGCTGGCGGGCTTGTAGATCAGGCCCACCTTGATGGCGTCGGTGCCTAGTGCATTGACCTGCCCGGTGGCAGCGTCGGCGTCGATGAAGGCGTAGGTTCCGGGCGCGGTGGCGTCGTTGAGCCTGTCCACCAGGAAGGCGATGGCGCTGCTGGGGCCGTAGCCGTCGTTCTCGAGCTCGTTGAAGCCCAGCACATCGGGGTTCATGGCCAGGATGGCGGCCACCGTCTTGGGCCACTGGCGGTCGAACTCGGCCTGGGAGTTGGCCCCCCGGCAGTCGCCGTCGTTGCCGCTGGGGAAGCATCCGGGGGTGCTGGAGTTGCCGTCGGCAAAGGTGTTGAAGAAATTGAGCAGGTTCATCCCCACCACCTTGAGGCTGCCGCCCACGGGCGGAACTGAGGTGGGGCGGGGGTTGGCGGCCTGGAAGTTGACCGAGCCGCCCAGTGCATTAATCGGGCGCACCCGGAAGGCGTTGGGGCTGGCGTTGTTGCCGGCCCAGGTGTAGGTCATCACGCCCACGATGCCTGTGGCGGTGTCGCCGCCGCGCAGGGTGTTGGAGGCCGAGAGGGGCTGGCCACCGCGCCCGAACAGGATGGGGTCGGGGTTCTGGTTTTGCTGGGCGTCGTCGAGGATGATGCGGTTGAGGTTGTTCTGGGCCTGCAGGGCGTTGGCCGCAGCGCCGGGGGTGGTGACGTTGGTGGGTTGCGCGAGCCTCCCCCCGGACGACAGCACCACCTGCCCGAAGCGCCCGAGCTGGAAGTGCTCGGTCACGTAGAGGGTCTGGGGCAAGCGCACCAGCATGCCCTCAAAGCGCTCCGCGTCGGTCGGAGAGGCGAAGGGGAGGGTCACGTCGGTCGGGGCAACGGTGCCGGTGCCGCACTTGACCACCGAGGTCGCGCTGATCTGGGTCTGGAACTGGAACTCACTCACGCTGCCCGACACCCGCACCACGTCGCCCAGGGCCACGCTGTCGTTGTTGTTGTTGTTGAACACGAAGATTGCATCGGAGGTGGCGGGGTCGTTGTCGCCCGTGGCATCTTGGAGGTAGAAGCCGCGCAGGGTCGAGGAGGGGCCTTCGTAGTCGCCCACCACCACGCCCTTGGTGGTGCGGGTGCCGGTGAGGGCGGCGCTAGCCCCGCTGCCCTGGATGGCGTAGGCGGGCGTGAAGGGCAGCAGGCAGACGTCCACCACGGTGAAGCTCGAGGCGAAATCCGCCGCCATGGTGTCGGGCGGGTCGAGGCTATCCTGGTCGGAAACCTGATCCTTTTTCACCGTGAAGGTGCAGCTATCCCCGTCCACGAAGTCGGTGTCGGGGTTCAGGGTGAAACTGGTGGGGCCGCCCGAGACGGCCACAGTCTTGGCCCCGCTGACCGAGCAGTTCAGGGTGAAGGAGGCCGTGCCCGCGCTCACCGGCTCGCTAAAAGTGACGGTCAGGTTAGCGGACGGAGCCACGTCGGGCGTGTTGTTGGCGGGGACGACGCTGCTGACCGCCGGGGCCGATTCCCCGCAGAAGTTGCGGGTAGAGGCGGTGTTGCGCGGACTGGGTGTTCCTGTCTCGAAGTCGGAGGCGTTATTGTCGGTCTCAGTACAACCGCCCACCTTGCGGAAGGCCGCGACGGTGGCAGACAGGATCGGTGCCGCACCTGCGCCCTCAAAGAAGTTTGCACCGGAAGTCCCCCCGTACCCAACGAGGTCAACCATCTGTGCGAGTTGTGCAGTGGAGCAGGGAGTCGATCCGCCGTTACACGCTAGGCCGGTGGCGGTATTTGCAAGAATAAACTTGCCCGCCGTTCCGCTTGCGTTGATGGCTCCGGTGACGTCGGCAGCAGGAAGCACGGCACCATTGACACCCCCCGAAAGCTGAACCAAATAGTACTGACCAGGTTCCAAGTTACCCGTCAGGGCCACAACCGGGTTCGAGGAAAAGTTTCCGGTTCCGGTTGCACTGGCATACTGTATAGACCACCCGGTCAAGCTGACCGCACTCGAGCCCCGATTGAACAGCTCGACATAGTCGTTCCTCAGCACGGCACCCGAGTTACCTCCCGCGCCATAGACCTGACTGATCACCACGCCGTCGGAAGCAACCTGTGCCTTCACTCCCTCGGCCTGCTGCTGGGGCGGCGGGGTCTGCACACACGCGGCCAGCAGCGCTAACACCACACCCAAACCGACACGACCTAACGATAACTTCATAGACCCTCCTCCGGGCGACTTATATCAACCAGCCTTCATGGAAGCTTATGCCCCCTGCCCAGGGCTCGAGTTGTCCTGGATAGACTAACCCACCGATGCGTATCGACTCAGCATTACGGATGCGTTACTTTTCCGATCCAGAAAACTAAAACACCACCAAAGCCGAGCCCTCTGGGAGCGCGGCCCGGCACGAGGCCCCTCGCGGGCTCAGGTCGTCGCCAGATCGACTCCCTTGTGGCGGTACATCTGTGTGTCGGCGTTTTTCAGGAGCCCCTCGAGGTCGCGGCCGTCCTCGGGAAAGCGCACCACCCCCAGGCTGAGCTGCACACTCAGGCGGCCCGCCGAGGTCTCCACGCCGGGGGCGAAGAGCCCCTCGAGGCGGTGCGTCAGGGCCTCGTGATGGCCCCGGACGGCCAGCACGAACTCGTCGCCGCCGTAGCGAATGACCAGGTCGCTGGCCCGCAGGTTGGCGCGGCAGACGCCGACTACCCAGGCCAGCACCTCGTCGCCCACCGCGTGGCCGTGGGTGTCGTTAATCTGCTTGAAGTGCTTGATGTCTACAAAGACCAGGCTGAAGGGCTGGCCCTGGGTGACCCAGGCCTCGAGGGTCTCGAGGCCGCCCCGGCGGTTGAGCGCCCGGGTCAGGGGGTCGGTGGCGGCGTAGAGGTTGAGCCTCGAAAGGGGGCGCATCAGCACCGCCGCCACCAGCCCCAGGCTGAGGCTGTGCATGAAGGCCAGACTCCAAGTCGGGGCGAACCCCAACTCGACGGACAGGGCGCAGCCCAGCCACAAGGCCAGCACGTGGCTCGAGACCAGAATCAGCGCGGCCCGGGGTGTGTTGAAGTAGATCAGCACCGACACCATCGAGACATACGGCACTACCACCAGAGGCCCCGCCGCCCCGCCGGTGGCCCCCAGCAGCAGGACGAAGATCAGGCGGTTGGTCAGGAAGTTAGCGGCGGGCAGCCAGCCCCAGCGCCGCGGTATCCCCGCCACGGTGACCAGCGTCTGCAGCGCGATGATGGCCAGCACGGCGTAGACCGGGCCGGGTACCAACCTGAACAGGTCGAAGACCAGCATGGCCACCAGCAGCGGGACGTAGAGCAAACGGATCCACAGACCCTGCCACTCTTCTTGCCAGTTAACAAAGCCTCCTGGCATACCATTAATGAGCCTAACAGGCCGAGGGGCCGGCCCGGGGCTAAATGACCCAGCAGGGCTTAAGGTTTGGCCATCGTGCCGCGCTCCCAAGTGTCCCTGGAGCCCTCCGATAGAATATCGGGGCCGCGAGCAGCCCCAACGGGCGGGCTCGGAACCGAGGTAACGCCATGAGCACACGCGTAGAAACCGACACCATGGGCAAGATGGAGGTGGAGTCCTCCCGCTACTGGGGCGCACAGACCCAGCGCTCGATCTATAACTTCCCCATCGGCACCGAGCGCTTCAAGATGCCCCGCAGCATCGTGCGGGCCATGGGCATCCTCAAGAAAGGGGCGGCCCAGGCCAACGCCGAGTTGGGCGAGCTGCCCCACGACAAGGCCGACCTGATCATCCGGGCCGCCGACGAGGTGATTGCGGGCCAGCTCGACGAGCACTTCCCGCTGGTGGTCTTCCAGACCGGTTCCGGCACCCAGAGCAACATGAACGCCAACGAGGTCATCTCCAACCGGGCCATCGAGCTGGCGGGCGGCGTGATGGGCTCCAAGGACCCCGTCCATCCCAACGACCACGTCAACCGGGGGCAGAGCTCCAACGACACCTTCCCCACCGCCATGCACATCGCAGTGGTGGAGGAGCTGCACCGCCACCTCTACCCCAACGTCCGGAAGCTCCGCGACACCCTGGCCACCAAGTCCGCCGCCTACAAGGACATCGTGAAGGTCGGGCGCACCCACCTTCAAGACGCCACCCCCATCACCTTAGGGCAGGAGATTGGGGGCTGGGTGGCCCAGCTCGACTACTGCCTGGCCGAGGTGCAGCAGGCCGAGAAGGGCCTGTACGAGCTGGCCATCGGCGGGACGGCGGTGGGGACCGGGCTCAACGCCCACCCCAAGTTCGGCGACCTGGCGGCGTCTTACTTCGCCAGAGAGACCGGCTTCCCCTTCATCTCGGCCCCCAACAAGTTCGCCGCCCTCTCGGCCCACGACGCCCTGGTGCAGACCAGCGCCTCGCTGCGCACCCTGGCCGGGGCCCTGATGAAGATGGCCAACGACGTGCGCTGGCTGGCCTCCGGCCCGCGCAACGGCATCGGCGAGATCGTGATCCCCGAGAACGAGCCGGGCAGCAGCATCATGCCCGGCAAGGTCAACCCCACCCAGTCCGAGGCCCTGACCATGGTGGCGGTGCAGGTCTACGGCAACGACGCGGCGGTGGCGTTCGCGGGCAGCCAGGGCAACTTCCAGCTCAACGTCTTCAAGCCGGTGATGGTCTACAACGTCCTCACCAGCATCCAGCTCATTGGCGACGGCTGCGTGGCCTTCAACGACAACTGCGCGGCGGGCATCGAGCCCAACCTGAAGGTGATCAACGAGTACCTCTCGAGCAACCTGATGCAGGTTACCGCCCTCAACCGCCACATCGGCTACGACAAGGCCGCCGCGATTGCCAAGAAGGCCCACAAGGAGGGCCTGACCCTCAAAGAGGCCGCCCTCTCGCTGGGCTACCTGACCGAAGAGGAGTTCGGCAGGTGGGTGGTGCCGCTCGAGATGACCCACCCGAGTTGAGCGGGTGGCGAAAGGGGCTCTACTCGCCCAGGCCCAGCGCTTTGTGTACTGCCGGGTAATCCGACAGGTCTACGTGACGTAGCTGGGGGGCTAACTGACGGGCGCGGTTGAAGCTCGAGCCCCCCAGACTGATGGGATTGCCCTGCTGGGTGCTGAAGACCAGAATCACCTTGGTGTCGGTTATGTTGACCGGGGCTCCGGAACCCGACCGGAGTCGACCCGACAGAGCGATCTGCTTCCTGACGGCAGCCGTTCCGCTCTCTTGCTGAAAGGTTAGGTCCGAATCGCTGAGGTAGGTAGGCAGCGCCCACCAGCGATTGGAGTTAAAGTCTTGTACGTAGATGAGGATGGCTCCAGCAGTGAATAACGAGTTGGCCTCGTCGTCGGTAATGGGCAGGGTCAGCCGGATGGTGTGGGTGTAACCGAGGGCTGTGCCGGGTGTGGTCCACTTGCCCGACAAACTGGTGAATCGGTAGGTCTTCACGTTGGCGTTGCCAATGGGGCCTTGGGGGCCGCTCGGGCCGGCGGGTCCTGTTTCACCTGCCGGGCCTTGGGGGCCTTGAGGGCCGGCCGTGCCGGTACAAGCGGTCAGCAGCGCGAGGCCGGCGAGTAGCACGATGGGGGTAAGCCGTGTCTTCATAACGTTCTCCTGTCAGGTGATTTTTCCGGAGCCACATAACCCTACTGCCCTCGGCGTTATAGCCGCGTTACTTTATCCCCGCACGTAATCTCGAACCCCTATCAGGCCGCCGCTCACCCTCTCCGGCGATTCGGGCAATCCCGTCTTATCTCACACCTCCCTTCTCATGAGGGGCGGTAGACTCGGAATCTGGAGGTATAACTATGAGCTATCCATTCAAGCTGCCCGACCTTGGCTACGCCAAGGACGCCCTCGAGCCGCACATCGACACCCAGACCATGGAGATTCACCACGGCAAGCACCACAACGCCTACGTGACCAACCTCAACGCGGCCCTCGAGAAGCACCCCGAGATTCAGGGCTGGAGCCTCGAGGACCTGCTGGGCAAGATCGCCCAGGTGCCTGAGGACATCCGGGGCGCGGTGCGCAACAACGGCGGCGGCCACCACAACCACGCCCTGTTCTGGGACATCCTGACCCCCGGCGGCTCCTCCGCCCCCACCGGCAAGCTGGCCGAGGCCATCAACGCCACCTTCGGCTCCTTCGACGAGCTTAAGAAGCAGATGACCACCGCCGGGACCACCCGCTTCGGCTCGGGCTGGAGCTGGCTGGTCAAGGACGGCAGCGGCAAGCTGGCCATCTACAGCACCGCCAACCAGGACAGCCCCCTGATGGAAGGCCACACCCCCCTGCTGGGCATCGACGTGTGGGAGCACGCCTACTACCTCAAGTACCAGAACCGCCGACCCGACTACCTGGGTGCGATCTGGAACGTGATCAACTGGGACAAGGTGGCCAGCCGGTTCTAGGGGCTGCCGAAAGCCAAAGACCAAAAAGAAACCGCCCGGTTCGGGCGGTTTTTGTCTGGCTCGAGGCCCGCCCCACCGGCGGGCGGTCAGTCCTGCTCCTTCTCCCCGGTTTCGCCCTCGCCCGCGGTGGGCGTTTCGCCGGCCGTCTCGGCCTCGGCGACTGGGGACTTACGCTGAGCCTTCTCGGCCTTCTTCTTTTGCTTCTCGAGTTCCCGCTGGCGCTTCTGGAATTTGTAATTCGGCTTGGCGGCCATACTCAACACCCTTTCGAGCGACCCTCAATCCAGCGCCCCGACGGCCAACGCCAGGCCGGGTGCCGTGTGCAGGCGGCTACGCTAGAGCATACCCGCTCAGCCTAAGCCCGCCCAGTGCTGCCCGGGCCTCCAGCGCCGTAGGGATTTTGGACGCGCCGATGGGGAGCGCGTGGCCAACCTGTGGTCAGCCGCGCCCTCAGCCCAGAATCGCCCGCACCTCGGCCAGCTCGTCGGCGGTCATCTTCCAGTCGGCGGCCTTAACGTTCTGCTCGAGCTGCTCAACCTTGGTGGCCCCCGCGATCACGCTCGAGACCACTGGGTTCATGGCCAGCCAGCTGAAGGCCAGCTCGAGCAGGGTGCGGCCCTTGGACTGGCAGAAGGCTTGCAGCTTGTCCACGGTGTCGAGGTTCTTCTCGGTCATGAACTCGTTGGCCAGCTGCTGCGACTTGGTCAGGCGCGCACCCTCGGGCATATCGGTGCCGCGAGCGTACTTGCCGGTGAGCAGGCCACTGGCCAGGGGGAAGTAGGGCAGCAGGCCCAGGCCGTGATGACGCATGGCGGGCACCAGCTCAGGCTCGACCTTGCGCACCAGCAGGCTGTACTCGTCCTGGCAGGAGACGATGGGCTCGAGGCCCATCTCCCTGGCGATCCAGCGGGCCTCGGTCACCTGCCAGGCCGGCATGTTGGAGACGCCGATGTAGCGCACGGTGCCCTGGCGCACCAGGTCGTTGAGGGTGCTGAGGGTCTCCTCGAGAGGCGTCTCGGGGTCGGGGCGGTGGAGCTGGTAGAGGTCGAGGTAGTCGGTCTTGAGGCGCTTAAGGCTGGCCGCGATGGCCTTGTGGATATAGCGCCTCGAGGCACCCTTGTCGGTAGGGCTCATCTCCCAGCCGAACTTGGTGGCCAGCACGATGTTGTCGCGCTCGGAGCCCAGGTAGTCACCCAGGATAGTCTCGGAGCCCCCTTTGTTGCCGTAGGTGTCGGCGGTGTCGAAGAGGGTGATGCCGAGGTCGAGGGCCTTTCGGATTACTGCCCTCGAGCCCTCCACGTCCACCCGCCCCCCGAAGTTGTTGCACCCGATGCCGACCAGCGAAACCTTCAGACCCGAGTTGCCCAGACGACGCTGTTCCATAGGGTTCAAATATACCCTCAAACGCCCGCCCGAATGCAAGCGGCTGGCAAAAGGGCTCGAGTTGTCTTATTCCGAAAAGCGCGACAAAAACGGGGCAAACGCCCTCTCATTGACTTTTGGTCTGCGGTGTCATAAACTCCTGGTCATTCTTTGAATGCTGCATGCAGCATCCAGCGTGCAGGGAAAGGGGCGGCGGATGGTTTCGCGGGGCTTGGCGCTCAGGGATCAGGTCTATAACCACATCCGAGACCGCATAGTGAGCGGAGAACTCGAGCCGGGCCACACCCTGGTCGAGGTCGAGGTCGCGGCCGAGCTGAACGTCAGCCGCACGCCGGTCTCCAACGCCCTGGTGATGCTGCGGGAGCGCGGGCTACTGGAGGACGACGGCGGTAAGCCTCGAGTCCCGGTGCTCCGGCTTTTCGACGTCATCGACCTCTACTGGTGCCGCATGGGGCTCGACGGCATCGCCGCCCGGCTGGCCGCCGAGAAGATCGGTGCCAGAGAGGCCAAGGTGCTGGAGAAGTACCTGCGCGCCTGGGAGTCCCCGCAACGCGAGGACGACCTGTCGGCGCTGTGGGTGAGTGACCTCAATTTCCACCAGCACATCTACAAGGTGGCCGGCAACGCGCACCTCAGCCGCTTCTCCGAGATGACCGTGGAGCTGGCCTCGGTCTACCGCCGCAACACCATCCGCCGCATGACCGACCCCAGCAGCGGTACCAGCCGCTCCCGCGACGACGTGCGCGCCGAGCACCAGGCCATCTTCGAGGCCATCGTGCACCGACAGCCAGACCAGGCCGAGGAGGCCGCCCGTCAGCATATCCGCATGGTGATTAAGCACCTGGGGCAAGCCGACATGGTAATCAAGCCGGAACAGGTGGGGTTATGAGCAAGCGTAAACAGACCGCGCAACACAGGCCGCCGCACGGGAGAGAGGGCTGGCTCGAGGGCAAAGTCGCCGTCGTCACCGGCGCGGGCAACGGGATGGGCCGGGCCACGGCGGTGCTGTTTGCCAAAGAGGGCGCGAAGGTCGTGATCGGCGACGTGGACAAGAGGGGCGGCAAGAGCGCCGTAGAGGAGATTAAGGACTTGGGCGGAGAAGCCGCCTTCGTGGCCTGCGACGTGAGCAAAGAGGCCGACGTGGCCCGGCTCATCGGCACCGCCAAGCGCAAGTACGGCGGGCTGAACACCATCTTCAACAACGCGGGCATCGAGCAGCCGGTCACGCCCAGCCACGAAGTGAGCGAGGAGCTGTTCGACCGGGTGATCGGCATCAACCTCAAGGGCACCTTTTTTGGCTGCAAGCACGCGATTCCCCTGCTGCGCAAAGCGGGCGGCGGGACGATCGTGAACAACTCGAGCGTCAGCGCGTTCGCCAACGTCGGGGGCAACATCTCCTACGGCTCCTCCAAGGGCGCGATCATGTCCATGACGCGGATTCTGGCGATCGAGTATGCCCGGGAGAACATCCGGGTCAACGCTATCTGCCCCGGCGTGATCGACACCCCCATGAACCAGCGCAACCTCGAGAAGGCCGACGACCAGGACGCGGTGCGGGAGAAGTGGATGGCGGTCACGCCGCTGGGCCGGATGGGGACGCCCGAGGAGATCGCCCGTACGGTGCTCTACCTGGCCTCCGACATGAGCTCCTTCACCACCGGCATTGGGCTGCTGATCGACGGCGGGCGGGTGGCGACGTGAAGCTCGAAAACAAGGTGTGCATCGTGACCGGGGCCGCGAGGGGCATCGGGCGGGCCGTGGCGAGGGCCTTCGCAGCCGAGGGAGCGGTCGTCTACGGCGCGGACCGGGTGGCGGGCGAGCTCGAGGCCGAGATGAAGGCCCTGCGTGACAAGGGGCTGTGGGCGGTCGGGGTTCCGACCGACCTGATGAATCCGGACGACATCCAGGCCCTGGTGGACCGGGTGGTCGCCGACCAGGGGCGCGTGGACGTACTCGCCAACGTGGCGGGCGTGATCGAGGTGAAGCACCTGGAGGAGACCACGCTCGAGGACTGGGACACCATCCTGGCCATCAACCTGCGTGCGCCGTTCCTGACCTGCAGGGCCGTCGCGCCCGTAATGCGGCGGCAGGGCTCGGGCTCGATCATGAACGTCTCGAGCCGGGCGGGCGTGATGGGCTTCGCGGACGAGATCGCCTATTGCGCCTCGAAGTGGGGTTTAGAGGGCTTGTCCCGCTCGATCGCGCTCGACCTCGAGCCCCACGGCATCGCCGTCAACACCATCACCCCCGGCACCCCCACCCACACCTCGATGAGCGAGAAGACCTACTCCGAGGAGACCCGAAAAGTCTGGCGCGACCCCGCCGAGATCGCCCCCGCTTTCGTGCATCTGGCCCTGCAGACCCCGCAGGGCCTCCACAACCGCTACGTCAACGCCTGGGAGCTCTCCCAGCAGCTCAAGGAGCCCGCGTGAGGGCCTTCATCGTGGGCCAAATTCTTGACGGCAACGGCGGAAAGCCGCTGGTGAACGGGGTGCTGCTGGAAGACCGGGGGCGCATCGTGGGCGTGGGGGCGCGCGGCGCGGTCGCCGTTCCCGAGCACGCCCAGGTCGTCGAGGCGCCCAACGCCACGCTGTTGCCTGGCCTGATGGACACCCACGTCCACCTCGCCTACAGCGGCTCGCCCAGCGTCGGGGCCTTCCGGGCCGAGGCCAGCGAGCAGTCCTACCCGCTGCTGGCGCTCCGCGCTGCCAAGCACGCGAGAGAGACGCTGGAGTGGGGCTTCACCGCGGTGCGCGACCTCAACGCCCCCGGCGGGGTGATTATTGACCTAGCCAGGGCGGTCAACCTCGGCTATGTGCGGGGCTCCCGCATCAAGGCCTGCGGCCTGGGCCTCTCGGCCACCGGCGGGCACATGGACCCGCCCGGCTGGGGCGACCACGTCCGCTTCGAGGGCATGACCCTCCCCTGCGACGGCCCGGACGCCTTCCGGCGCGGCGTGCGCGAACAGGTCAAGCGCGGGGCGGACTTCATCAAGATCAACCTGTGCGTGGGCTCGAGGCGCGACCTCAGCGTGCCCTACCGCCAGGAGATGACCGACGCCGAGATCGAGGCCGCCATCGACGAGGCCCACCGCCTCGAGCGCAAGGTCGCCGCGCACACCTCGGGCGGCCCGGCCGTCACCACGGCGGTGGGGATGGGGCTGGACACGGTGGAGCACGGGCACTGGGTGGACGAGCGGACCGCCGACCTGATGGCCGAGAAGGGCGCCTACTATATCCCCACCCTGCTGGTCAACGAGCGCAACTTCGACTTCACTCCCGAGCAGATGGGCGTGAACCAGAAGTCCTGGGCCTGGCTGGAGAAGGCGAGAGAGGACAAGTGGGCCAGCCTGGCGCGGGTCCGCAAGGCGGGCGTTAAGATCGGCTGCGGTACCGACGCGGGCTTCATGCTGCCGCACGGCCAGATGAACGCCATCGAACTCGAGCTGCTGGTGCGCGGCGGCCTAACCCCGATGGAGGCCATCGTGGCCGCCACCAAGACCAACGCCGAGCTGATGGAGCTGGACCAGGCTGGCGTGCTGGAGGTGGGCAAGGTCGCCGACTTGGTGTTGGTGGCGGGAGATCCGCTTGAGGACATCCGGGTGCTGCAGAAACAGGAAAACTTGCGGGTTTTCAAGGATGGCGCCGAGGTGACGCGCCCCGACTTGTTGGCGAAGTGGTTGAGTACAGAGGGAGTTCTGGCATGAGCGACGAAGCCACGCTGCAAAAGGTCTTTGACTACATAGACGCCCACGCCGAGCAGGCGGTGGAGGACTTGCGCACCTTGTTGCGTCAGCCTGCGGTTAGCGCCCAAAAAATCGGCCTCGAGGACTGCGCCCGCCTGTTGCGCGACCTGATGCACGAAGATGGCGTCAAGGACGTGGAAGTCCTGCCCACCGACGGCGGCCCCGAGGTGCTGCTGGGCACCGAGGCCCCCACCAACCCCGACGCCCCCACCCTGCTGTGCTACGGCCACTACGACGTGCAGCCGCCCGAGCCGCTGGAACTCTGGCACTCCGACCCCTGGGGCGCCGAGGTACGCGACGGGGTGATCTACGCCCGCGGAGCCACCGACAACAAGAGCGGCTGCCTGGCCTTCGTGGAGGCCGCCAAGGCCTACCGCGCCGTGACAGGCGGGACGCCTGTGCGTCTGCAGTACCTCTTCGAGGGCGAGGAGGAGATTGGCTCGCCCCACCTGGAAGACTTCGTTTGGAAATACAAGGACCGCCTCCGCTGCGACGCCTCGATCGGGCTTGACGGCGGGGTGAACCGCACGTCCCTGCGCCCCGAGGTTCACCTGGGGATCAAGGCCATTCTCTACGTCGAGCTGCGCTGCAAGACGCTCAAGCAGGACACCTGGTCGGGACGCGCCCAGATGCTCCGCTCCGCGCCCTGGCGGCTCATCGAGTGCCTCACCTCCATCGCCGACCCCACCACCGGAGTCATCAAGGTCGAGGGCTGGTACGACACCCTGATCCCGCCCGACGAGTGGGACCTGGAGTTCCTGAGGGACGAGCAGCAGTACTTCAACCGGGCCGAGTTCATGCGCCAGATGGGGGCCAAGCACCTCTCCACCGACGACGACTTCGAAATCCTTAAGCGGGCGCACTACGGCGCCTCGGCCAACATCTGCGGCTTCGGCTCGGGCTACACCGGCGAGGGCTCCAAGACCATCGTGCCGGCCGAGGCCGTCGCCAAGATGGACTTCCGCTGCCCGCCCGGCCTCGAGCCGTCCGAGCAGTTCAAGAAGCTGCAAGCCCACCTCGAGAAGCACGGCTTCGACGACATCGAGCTGGTTTTGATCAACGCCCGCAAAAACCCCTACAAGGTCTCCAGCCGCGAGGCCATCTCCCAGGCCACCTTCCGCGCCGCCGAGCGGGTCTTCGGGGTCCAGCCCATCGTCCACGGAGTCAGCATCCAGGGCCTGATCATGCTCGCCATCCCCCACCCCGCCGTGCTCTCCGGCTTTGGCGCGCCCGAGAACAACCTCCACGGCCCCAACGAAAACATGCCCATCGCCCGCTACATCCAAGGCATGAAGTACGCGGCGGCAATCTACCACGAGTACGCACTTGAGATGGCAAAGGGGACGGAAAAATGATGCGCAGAGAGCAGAGGGCTAAAACAAAACGACCCTCCTTATAGCTCGCCGCTCTCCGCTCTCTGCCACTTCTCTGCTCTCTGCCAACAGGAGTCCCATGACCCAGTACCTGATACGCCGCGTCCTCCAGGTCATCCCGACCTTTATCGGGGCGACCTTGTTGGCGTTTATCATCATCCAGCTCACGCCAGGGGACTTCACCGATAGGTTCGCGCTCGACCCCAACGCCGATGCCGAGCAGCTCCAGCGGCTGCGGGAGAACTTCGGGCTGGACGACCCGATTCTGGTGCAGTACTTCAAGTGGATGTGGGGCATCATCACGGCGGGGTATCTGGGCGAGAGCTTCACCTACCGTGCGCCCGTCACCGACATCATCGTGCCGCTGATCGTCAACAGCTTCACGCTGGTGCTGATCTCGCTGGTACTGACCTACCTGCTGGCGATCCCGATTGGGATTTACCAGGCGGTGAATCAGTACAAGTTCGGCGACCAGGCTTGGTCGTTCTTCTCGGTGGTGGGGCTGGCGATCCCGAACTTCTTCTTCATCCTGCTCTTGATCGTGGGGATTCTGTTCCTGCAGGCCCCGCTGCGCGAGGTGGCTCAGGGGAACGCCTGGTATAAGCCGATCCTCGACTTCTTCACCTACGACCTGCGCAACGGTCTGATCTTCCCGGTAGGCGGGATGCGAACCACCGAAATCTACGACGGCCTGACCTGGTGGCAACAGATTGGGGACCGGTTGTGGCACCTGATTCTGCCCACCATCGTGGTGACGACCGGGGGCCTCTCGAGCCTGGTCCGGGTGGTGCGGGGGCAAGTCCTGGACTTCTTGCAGTCCGACTTTGTGCGCACCGCCAGAGCCAAGGGCCTCAGCCAGCGGGTGGTAATCTACAAGCACGTCCTCCGCAACGCCATCAGCCCGGTGATCTCCGGCATCGGCACGGTGCTGCCCGAGTTGGTCACGGGGGCCGGACTGGTAGAGTTCGTCTACCGCTGGCCGGGCATCACGCCGGGCTTCGTGATCGCCATCCAGCAGAAAGACCTCTACGTGGTGATGGGTCTGCTGGTGGTGTCGGCGATTCTGCTGATGGTTGGAAACCTGATCTCTGACCTGTTGCTGGCGCTGATTGATCCAAGGATACGGTACTCCTAATGGAACCTGCCGAGACCAATACACCCCAACCCTCGAGCGCACCCACTACGCCCTTGCGGACGCTCTCGAGGGGTCAACTGGTGCGGCAGCAGTTCCGCAAGAGCAAGCTGGCGATATTTAGTTTGTGGGTGCTGGGGATCCTATACGTCCTCGCGGCCTTCGCAGACTTCATCGCGCCCTACGGGGAGGCCGAGTCGTTCTTCCGCGGGGCCATCGACCGCAGCTTCGCCCCACCCACCAAGATCCACTGGCGCGACCCCGAGACAGGCAGCTTTACCCGGCCTTTCGTGTACAACGTCAAGAGCGAGATCAACCTCGACACCCTCGAGTTCGAGTTCAAGGAAGACACCAGCACCAAGTACCCCATCCGCTTCTTCACCTCAGGCCAGCCTTACGTCCCCTTCCCGCTCAACCTGATCCCTCAGACCTGGCGCAACAACTGGGGATTCAACCCCACCATCACGCTGCGGCTGTTCGGCGTGGACAAGCCCGCGACCCTCTTCCTGTGGGGCGCCGACCGGCTGGGGCGCGACGTCTTCGGGCGCATCCTGTTCGGGGCCCGCATCACCATGACCATCGGGATCTTCGCGGCGGTGCTGGCGCTGGTGGTGGGCCTAGTGCTGGGGGCGGTGGCGGGCTACTACGGCGGCTGGCTGGACGACATCATCATGCGAGTGGTGGAGGTGCTCTCCACCATCCCGGCGCTGTTCCTGCTGCTGGCCCTGCGGGCCCTGTTCCCGCTGGACGCCAAGAGCAGCGTGGTCTTCTTCGTGGTGATCCTGATCCTGGGCCTGATCCGCTGGGGCGGGGTGGCGCGGGCGGTGCGCGGCCAGGTACTGAGCCTGCGCGAGGAGGACTACGTGATGGCCGCGCGGAGCCTGGGCGCCAGCGACCCCCGCATCATCTTCCGCCACGTGCTGCCCGCCACCGCCAGCTTCGCCATCGTCAGCTTCAGCCTCCTGATCCCCGGCTTCATCCTCACCGAGTCGGGCCTGTCCTTCCTGGGCCTGGGCATCTCCGACCCCAACGCGAGCTGGGGCCTGATGCTGGCGGTCGCGCAGGAGGGCGGTATGCAAACCTTCACCAACCGCCCCTGGATGCTGATACCAGGGCTGTTCATCTTCGTGGTGGTGCTGGCCTTTAACTTCGTGGGCGACGGGCTGCGCGACGCACTCGACCCGAAAGCGAGGAGGGGATGAGACATAGTCTAAGCGGGTCGGAGCGGCCGCCGTGAGGGCCAAAACGACCGAGGGCATCTTAGGTACAAAGGCCATGAGGCCAGAGAGGCGTCGGCAGGGCCGGTTTCACCTCTCCCCTCTTCGCCTTTTCCACTTTCCCGCTTGCGGTTCTTGAGGAGGAAGTATGGGCAAACTCAGATGGTTAGTGCTGGTTCTGGCAATACTCGCGATCGGCAGCGCGCTGGCGCAGCCACTGGTGCGCTCGGCGCGCTTCGGCGGCAGCGGCAACGCCGTTATGGGCGGCACCTTCACCTACGGGCTGGTCGGGCTGCCCCCGACCTTCAACCCCTTCACCGTGCAGTCGCTCTCGGATACCTTCATCCAGTACCTGTGGTTCCCCCAGCTGGTGCAGTTCAACGCGGCCACCGGCAGCTTCGACTGCTACGTGTGCACCAACTTTCAGCAGCGCGGCCTGACCCTAGACTTTAACATCCGCTCGGGCATCCAGTGGTCGGATGGCCGGCCCCTGACCGCTGACGACATCCTCTACAGCGCCGAGCTGCACGCCAACGCTCAGGTCAACTCGCGTCAGCGCACCGACTTCGTACAGGGCGGCCGGCCGCTGCGCTGGACGAGGGTGGACAACGACACCATTCGCCTAACCCTCAACACCCCCGACGCCGCCGTGCTCGACCTGGCCGACTGGCCCATCGTGCCGCGCCACGTCTGGCAGCCCATCTTCGAGCGCGGCGGGGCCGCCGCCGTGCAGGCCGCCTACAACGTCAACACCCCGCCCGCCCAGATCGTCGGCGCTGGCCCCTTCCTGGTCGAGGCCTACCGCCCCGGCGAGGAGATGGTGCTGCGGAAGAACCCCAACTACTGGGGCGTGGACGAGAAGGGCAACAAGTTGCCCTACATCGACCGCATCATCGCCAAGAACTACGCCGACACCAACGCCCGCCTGGCGGGCTACATCGCAGGCCAGTTCGACTTCTTCCAGCCCCTGACCATCGACGAGGTGCAGGGCGTGCGCCAGGCCACCAGCGGCGGCCGCCTCGACGCCGAGCTGAAGGTGAACATCACCCAGACCGCCGTCACCTCGACCATCTTCTGCAACATGCAGAACGTCGACCCCTTCAAGGCCCAGCTGTGCCGCAACGTCAAGTTCCGCCGCGCGCTGTCGCACCTGATCGACCGCGAGACCATCATTCGCGTGGGCCTGGGCGGCCTGGGCCGGCCCCTCTACGGCCCCATCAGCTCGGGCAACACTCGCTGGTTCACCCCCTCCACCTTCGTCGAAGGGCGCACGCAGTTCGCCTTCAACCCCCAGCGCGCCGCCCAACTGCTGGCCGAGATGGGCTTCACCCGCAAGAACGCCCAGGGCTTCTTGATCGACGGCCAGGGCCGCACCATCAAGATGAACGCGCTGGTGGTCTCGACTGAGGCCTTGCAAAAGGTGGCCGCCCCCATCGTGATCGAGGACATGAAGAAGGTGGGGATCGACGCCAGCTTCACCGTGGCCGACAACGGCTCGGTGATCAACCCCGCACTGCGCAACTTCAACGCCGACGGCACCCGCAACTTCGACCTCTCCTTCACCGACTTCGGCGGCGTGTTCGACCCGCCCACCCGCCGCAACCTCTACAACCTCAACGGCGTGGCCCACCTGTGGAACCTCAACCGCCCCGGCCAGGCCCGCCCCGAGCGCCCCGAGAGCTTCGAGGTGCTGCTGGACAAGCTGGTCTCCGACGGCCTGGCCACCACCGACACCGCCCAGCGCAAGGCCATCTACGACCGCTTCCAGGCCGTCGCCGCCGAGAACCTCCCCTTGATCTACCTCTACACCCGCGGCCTCCACGTCTCCTACAAGAAGCGCGTGGGCAACACCCAGGATCAGCTGCAAGACCCCATCGGGGCCTTCCAGTCCACCGCCAATGGGTACATCGGCGAGGGGATCAACTTCATTGACACGCTGTTCGTACGCGGCAACTAAAGGCTAAGGGCGGGGAAGAAAAGTGGAAAGGGAAAAGTAAAGCCAAAGGCTTCTGGTCTTCCTTTTCTCTTTCCACTTTCCCCGCAGTTTTCTAGGAGGCACCGTGTCCATACCAACCGCCCGGCACCGCATCGCGGCCAGGGTTGTACACAAGGACGAGTCCATCCGCACCCGGATGCTGGGCATCGCGGCGGGGTTGCAGGGTGTGATCGCTATGGGTCGGGGCGACCCCGACCTGGACACACCTAGGCACATCGTCGAGGCGGGGCAGAAGGCGCTCGAGCGGGGGGCGACCCACTACACCGCACCGCAGGGAATGCCCGAACTGCGCACGGCGATCTGCGAGAAGCTGCGCAGGGAGAACGGCCTCGAGTACACCCCGGACGAGGTCATCGTCACGGCGGGGGCGCAAGAGGGCATCTACGTGGCGATGCTGGCGCTGATCAACCCGGGCGACGAGGTGCTGGTGACCTCGCCGGGCTACACCTCGTACAACCAGGCCATCGAGCTGGCGGGCGGGGTGGTGGTGACGGTCAACGTCTACCAGGAAAACAACTTCGCGCTCACGGCTGAGGCGGTCAAGGCGAAAATCACGCCCAAGACCCGGATGCTCTGCCTGATGAACCCCAGCAACCCGACCGGCTCCGTCACGCCCCGCGCGGAAGTCGAAAAACTCGCCCAGCTGGCCAAAGACCACGACCTCATCGTCATCTCCGACGAAATATACGAGCGCCTGGTCTTCGACGGACACCGCGTCACCTCGGTCGCGGCGCTGCCGGGCATGAAGGAGCGCACCCTCACCATCAACGGCTTCTCCAAAGCCTACGCGATGACGGGCTGGCGCATCGGCTACACCGCGGCCCCCAGGGAACTCGCGGTGCCAATGAACGAGATCCACCACGGCCTGAGCATCTGTGCCCCCGCCGTGAGCCAGCACGCGGGGCTGGCCGCACTGACCGGCCCGCAGGACTGCGTGGAGGAGTACCGGCAGATCTTCGCCGAGCGGCGCAAATACTTCCGCACGGTGCTGGACGGGCTGGGCTTCACCTACGGCGAGCCGCAGGGGGCCTTCTACCTCTACACCAACGTCTCCTCCAGCGGCCTGGGCGCGGGCGAGTTCTGCGTGCGGCTGCTGCAAGAGGCCAAGGTGATGATGTTCCCCGGCACCCTCTTCGGCGACCACAACGACCACTTCGTGCGGGTCTCGCTGCTCCAGCCGATGGCCAAGCTGGAAGAGGCAGCGGAGCGGATGGCTAAGGCGGTCAGAGCTTTCAGCAGCTAGCGACTGGCCGTTAGCAAAAGCCCGAAAGAGCTGAGCGCTAACCGCCCAAAAAATCATGGACAATCCCCAAGTTCTCTCGATCAAACACATGGCCTTCGCGGTGCGCGATGCGCAGAAGGCGCTGGACACCTATTGGCGCTTTCTGGGCGTGCCCGCCGAGACCGAGATCAAGGAGTACCCCAAGTCGCGAAACAAGGTGGCGCTCTTCAACCTCGGGGGCATCGAGTACCAGCTCTGCCAGAGCATGGACGCGGGCGGCCGCTTCGACGAGTGGATCAAGCAGCGCGGCCACGAGGGGCTGCACCACATCTGCTACGAGGTGCGCGACCTCGAGAAGGCCCTCGAGCACGCCACAGCCAACGGCGCCAGCCTGCGCATCTGCAAGGCCTGCGGCGTCTACGGCAAGCACCCGCATCCCGAGGGCTTCATCGCCTTCCTGGACAACGACGCGGGCGGCATCGAGATCGAGTTCATGCAGGTGTACACGGCGGCGGAACTCGAGGAGTACAAGAAGGTACAGGGAATCTAAGCAATGGGCGGTGAGCGGTAGGCGAGGGGCACAGGCCCAACGGCCGTCAGCACAAGCCTACCGCCTGTCCTCATCCCCAGGCGCAATACATAACTTTTTTTGCAGTCATACGAAAACCATACAGGCGGCTCTTCTAGAATGACGGTTTCTTTTTCGATGGCGTTTGGGAGGTTGGCATGGGCGTAGTCAAGGTGGGGACAGCGAAGGCCAAGCCGGGGACGAGCGCGACGGGCGTAATTGCCGTCCCCGGCAGCAACGTAGAGATTCCGGTCGTCGTGATCAACGGCGTAAAGGACGGGCCCTGTTTGTGGGTCGATGGGGCCATTCACGGCGACGAACCCGAGGGGCCGCTGATGTGCCACAACCTGCGGCGCGAGGTGAACCCCGAGAAACTCAGCGGCTCGCTGGTGCTGGTTCCGGTCATTAACACGCCCGCCTTCGAGGCGGCCAGCCGGGGCAACCCGCTGGACACCTTCAGCTACGACATGAACCGCATCTACCCCGGAAAGCCGAACGGCTACTACTCCGAGCGGATCACCTACGCCCACAGCCTGTGGATGACCAAGGTGGCCGACCTCGAGCTGTCCATCCACTCCGGCGGTGCACACTCCTATCTCTCCGAGACCATCTTCGCCACCGAGGACGCCAAGAGCCAGGAACTGGCCAAGGCCATGGGCGAAGGCTGGGACCTAGTGCTCAAGGCCTTCTTGCCCAAGGGCAACCCCATGGCCTCGATGCTGGAAGTCGGGAAAACCGGCATCACCGTGGAGCTCGGCGGGCGCAGCGCGACCTCGCCTCAGGGCTTCCAGCGCGTCGGGCGGGTGCTGGCAGACGCCGCGCTCAATGTGATGCGCCACTACAAGATGATCGCCGGCAAGGCCAAGTACGCCAAGCCGCGCTACACCGGCGTCCAACACGCCCTGCTGGCCCCCAGCACCGGCATGTTCGTGGCCGAGCCGCATATGGAGTTCGGCAAGCCGATGAAGAAGGGGGACAAGATCGCCACCATCTACAACCTCTACGGCGACGTGCTGGACACCCTCGAGGCCCCCACCGACGGACGCATCTTCGGTCTGCGCGCCCTGCCGAACGTCTCGATGGGCGACTGGTGCTGCTTCTACGCCGAAGTGCAAGGAACGCTGGATTAGGGATCGGTGGTTAAGGGGCAGGGAGCAGTGAGGACGGCACGGCCAAAGGCCTGTTGTCAAACGCCTCCCTCCGGCCCCTAACCCCGACCACTCGCAACTATCATGAGTGAGCTAACCGAACTCCTCAAAGAATTAGTCGAGATTCCCTCGCCCAATCCGCCCGGCGACAATCGGGCGATTTCGGCGTTCGTCGGGCAGTGGTTGCGGGAGGTGGGGGCGAAGGTTTCGGTACTCGCGCCGCCCGAGAAGCCCGAGGCCCAGAGTGTGGTCGCGGTGGCCGGCTCGGGTGGGCCGGTGGTGATGCTGCACGCCCACTCCGACACCGTGCCGGTGGGTGAGACCGAGGCCGCGGCTTGGGCCAGCGACCCCTTCAAGGCCGTGGTGCGCGATGGGCGGCTCTACGGCAAGGGCAGCGTGGACGACAAGGGCCCGCTGGCCGCGATGATGGTCGCCTTTAAGAAGCTAAGCCAGGCCGGGCACAGCGGCACCCTGGTGCTGGTGGCGGCCGCCGAGGAGGAGGTGGGCGGGCAGTTGGGCACCCGCTGGCTGGCCGAGGAAGGACACCTGCCGCACTGCGACTTCATCGTGGTGGGCGAGCAGACCGCCAACCGCGTGGCCACCGCGCACAAGGGCGTGATGCGGGCCACGGTCCGCACCGCCGGTCACAGCGTGCACGCCACCAACCCCGACCGCGGGGTCAACGCCATCAACGCCATGGCCCGGGTGATCCTGGCCCTTGAGGACTACCACCACGAACTCTCGCAACGCCTTCACCCCCTGGTAGGCGTCCCCACCTGCAACGTTGGGGTGATCCAGGGCGGCGCGACCGCCAACGCGGTCGCCGACGGGTGCCTGATCCGCCTGGACCGCCGCATGATCCCCGGCGAGAGCCCCGAGGCGGTGCAGCGCGAGTTGCAGGAGGTGGTGGCCTCGGCCAAGGTGGCCCCCGCGACCGCCGAGGTGGGCGAGTTCTTGTACTCGAGCTGGTTCGAGTCCAAGCTCCAGACGCCCTACGGCAAGGCCTTCGTGGAGTGCATGAGCCAGCTCACGGGGGCGCCGCCCGAGCCCATCGGCTACCTCCCCGGCAGCGACGCCAAGCACCTGATGAAGCTGGTGCGGGGCGACATGGTGATCTTCGGGCCGGGCAGCTACGAGGTGGCCCACGCCTACGACGAGTACGTGGACATCGCCGAACTCGTTCAGTGCGAGGCGGTCATCTCCAAGTTTCTGGAGCAGGTGATGCGGCTCGAGGTGAAGCGGTGAATCGACTCGAGTCGGCGGCCCCGAAGAAGCGGTGCGCGAGCGCACCCTACAAGGCTGGCTTTTTGCAGAAGGAGCGGGGATGTTTGACCTTTTGATACGCGGCGCGACCGTCGTCACCCCCGAGGGCCTGAGGCGCTTGGACGTGGCCGTGCGCGGTGACAAGATCGCCGCGCTGATGGAGCCGGGCACGCCCGCCGAGGCCGGGGAAACCCTCGACGCTACCGACAAGCACCTGCTGCCCGGCGCAATCGACATCCACTTCCACGTCCGGGCCCCCGCCTACCCCGCCAGGGGCACCTGGGAGTCCGAGACCCGGGCCGCCGCCGCTGGGGGCGTGACCACCGTCTTCGAGATGCCCATCTCCAAGCCCTGCTGCGCCACGCCGGAAATCTTCGTCAGCCGCCGCGAGCAAGGCAAGCGCGAGGCCGTGGTCAACTTCGCCCTCTACGGCGCGCCGGGGATGCTCAAGCCGGAGCTGGTGCAGGGCATGGCCACCGAGGGCGCAATCGCCTACAAGATCTTCACCACCGACCCTGTGCCGGGCCGCCTCGACGAGTTCGAGGGCCTGTGCGTGCCGGAGGAGTGGCAGCAGCTAAGGGCGCTCGAGCTGGCCAAGGAGACCGGCCTGCTGACGGTGGTTCACGCCGAGAGCCAGCCCCTGATGAACCACTACACCGCCCTGGTCAAGGCCACCGGCCGCAACGACGCCCCCACCCACGGCGAGTCCCGCCCGCCGCTGGTAGAGGCCCTCGCCATCAGCAAAATTGCGACCATGAACGACCTGGTGGGCGCGCGGCTGCACATCGCGCATGTGACCTCGGCCCACGCTCTGCAAACCCTGCGCAAGTGGCAGGGCCACCAGGACATCTCGGGCGAGACCTGCCCACAATACCTGCTGTTCACCGAGCAAGCCCTAGCCGAGTTCGGCAGCTACGCCAAGATCAACCCGCCGCTGCGCAAGCCGGACGACATCGAAGCACTCTGGGCGGGCGTGCGGGATGGCTCGCTGATGGCCGTCACCACCGACCACTCGCCCTTCACCGTCGAGGAGAAAGAGCGGGCCCGCACCGACATCTGGGCCGCGCCGCCGGGCGCGCCGGGCGTGGAGTTCCTGGTGCCGATGATGCTGGACGCGGCGGCGCAGGGCAAGGTGACCCTCGAGCAGGCCGTCGCCCTCATCAGCTCCAACGGGGCCAAACGCTTTGGGATTTACGGGCGCAAGGGCCTGATCGCCGAGGGCGCCGACGCCGACCTGACCCTCGTGGACCTGGGCGCCGTAACCGTGGTGGAGCGCGAGAAGGAGTTCAGCCAGTCCAAGAACACCGACTACTTTTTTCACGGGAAAACCTTCCGAGGAAAAGTCGAGCGCACCATCGTCAACGGCAAGACGGTGTTCGCAGGCGGCGAGGTGCTGGGCAAACCGGGCGACGGGAGGTTTGTACGGCCTTGACCCCCACAGGCCCCTCGCCCCAATCCCTCTCCCCAAGGAGAGCGGGGCTCTTGTTGACTGGGGCAGGTGGGTTCGTCGGGCGGGCGCTGGCGGGGCATTTGGCAGAAGCGGGCTACCGGGTCGAGGCTTGCGACTTGCGGGGTGCGCCTCGAGCCGTGGATGTGCTCGACCGAGAAGCCCTGCTCGAGGCTGCCCTCGAGGCCCGGCCCCAAACCTTTGTTCACGCTGCCGCGCTCACCTCGGGCGAGGACCTGCGGGTGATCGAGGTGAACGTCCGGGGAACCCTGAACGCCCTCGAGGCCGCCAGGTCAGCGGGGGTTCAGCACTTCATCCTGTTTAGCTCGTGCGGGGTCTACGCCCCCCAAGCCGGGCCGATCTCCGAAGAGGGGGTCACCACCACTGCTCACGCCTACGGGCTCTCCAAGCTGCTGGCCGAGCAAATCTGTTCGGTCGGCGGGCCGCCTGACATGACCATCTGGCTGCTGCGGATCGGGGCGGTGTACGGGCCCGGTGAGCGTCCCTCGAGCACCCGCGTCCGGGCCTCGCTGGTCTACGAGATCGGCCAGGCCATCCGGACACGCACCCCGGCCCGGCTCTCTCGAGCCCCCGCCGACGTGCACAATTGGCTGCACACCCGCGACCTAGCCCGGCTGCTCGAGACCATCATCCGGCACCCCGCCGACGGCCAGACCCGCCTTTTTAATGTCGCCGGGCCGAGCGTTGCGGTAGCCGACCTGGTACAGACTTTTCAGAAGATCAGGCCAGCGCTGGATCTGGGCCGTTTGCTCGAGTTCAACCCCAGCCCACCGCCCCGGCATGGCGCGGTGGACAGCTCGAAGCTGACCCTGGAACTCAACTTTTCGCCCGCCGTGCCGCTGGAGGAGGGGCTCGAGGACTACCTCTCCCCTTCCCCGCAACCCCAGGAGGAAATCGCCAAATCATGAGACCCCTCACCGTCGTACTTGTTGGTCTGGGCACCCGGGGCCGCCACTGGGCCAGGGTAATTGCCGAGAACCCCGGCTCGAGGCTGATCGCCGGCGTCGACCCCAACGCCGAGTCGGTCGCAATCCTGCGCGAGAAGCTACCCGCCATAGAGTTCCCGGTGCTTTCTTTTGCCGAAGCCCTGGCCCTCAAGCCCGACCTGGTGGTGCTCTCCACCCCGCCCAGCGTCCACTTGCAGCAGATCACCGCCTGCGCCGAGCTGGGCCTTCCGGTCTTGTGCGAGAAGCCGCTGGCCCTGGACTTCGACACCGCCAAGGCCTGCGTAGATGTGGCAGAAAAGGCCGGGATTCTGCTGGGCATCGGGATGAACTTCCGCTACCTCGAGACCACCCGGGCCTCCCGCGAACTCATCCACGGCGGCAAGCTGGGGCAAATCGGTTTTGGACGCATCAACTACTGGCGCTACCGCGACGGCAAGCGGCCCCTGCTGAACAAGTACCCCCTCGAGATGGACCAGCCGATGCTCTTGGAGCAGAGCATCCACCACCTCGACCTGGCCCGCTTCATCTACGGCGCGGAGGTCAAGAAACTCTGGGCCCGCACCACCAACCCGCCCTGGAGCATGTACCGCTCCGACGCCACCGTGGCGGCCTGGCTCGAGTTCGAGGGCGGCTTCGAGCTGCAATACTTCGGCACCTGGATGGGTACGAACAGCAAGAACGAGTTCCAGTGGCGCACCGACGGCAGCGAGGGGATGCTCTTCCAGCGCGACATCTTCCGGGGCCTCGAGTACTGGAAGGCAGGCACAGCCGAGCCCGAGGAAATCGAGCTACAGCCGCAGGAAGACTTCGTGGACGACACCCGGGGCCTCTTCGACGACTTCCTCAAAGCGGTGCGCGGCGAGCCCAGCACCTACCCCTCAGGCCGCGACCACCTCAACACCATGATTCTGACCCTGGGCTGCGCGGAAAGCTCGAGGCAAGACCGGGTGATCGATTTGGAGAAGTACGGTAAGCAGCTCGGTTTGGAGTCGTAAGGATGTGGTCAGATGCACCGGCGAACCGGACTCAGGGGACTCCTCTCCTCGCTGCGCCTACGACTGGTCGAATCGCGGCTCTGTATGCAGCAAACCGTACCCGCTCGGAGTGACAACCTAGGCGCAAACTGGCTCAGTGGGCGCGGTGCTTAAAACAAAACCAGGGGGACGAATGACACAGACTGACTTTTCATCCATGCTTTCAAAGGTCGCGGTGGCCAACCTCGAGCACTCCATCGGCAACCCGGTGAATCCTCGAATGGTGCGGGCCATCGCGGGCGCCAAGAATATGGTCAACCTGGGCTCGGGCACGCCCGACCTTCCCACGCCGGACTATGTGCTCGACGCGGTGCGCGAGGGCATGACCGGCGGAATCATCCAGTACACCGCCTACGACGGCATCGCCCCGCTGCGCGAGGCCATTGCCAAGAAGCTCAGGGAAGAAAACGGCCTCGACTACTCCCCCGCCGACATCATCGTGACCAACGGGGCGCAGGAGTCGATTTTCGTGATCTGTGGAGCGCTCCTCAACCCCGGCGACGAGGTGATTGTCACCAACCCCTACTACAGCGCCTACAACAACATCGTGGCGCTGTCGGGCGGGGTCTCGGTGACGGTTCCGGTGCGGCCCGAGACGGGCTGGTCGTGGGACCTCGAGGCCCTCGAGGCCGCCATCACCCCGCGCAGCAAGATGATCGTGCTGGTCTCGCCCGACAACCCCACCGGCGCGGTGGTGACGCGGCAGACCATGGAGGCCGTGGCGGCCCTAGCCGAGAAGCACAACCTCATCGTCATCTCCGATGAACTCTACGAGAAGTACATCTACGACGGCGCCGAGCACTTCTCCTTCGCCAAGATTCCCGGCATGAAGGAGCGCACCATCACCGTCAACGGCTTTTCCAAGAGCTTCGGCATGACCGGCTGGCGGGTGGGCTACATCGCGGTGCCGCAGTGGCTCAAGCAGGTCGCCACCGAGGTCAAGCACATGCACTCCATCTCTACCGCCGTGCCCTCGCAGCTGGGCGCACTGGCCGCGCTCACCGGACCCAAAGAGCCCTGGCAGGAGCGGCTGGACACCTACGCGGCCCGGCGCAAGTACCTGCTCGAGCGCCTCGAGGCCATGAAGCTCCCCTACATCCGCACCCACGGCAGCTACTACGTGATGGCCGACGTGCGGGCGGCGGGCATGGACTCGATGAGCTTTAGCAGCGCCCTGATCGAGGAGCACAGCGTGCGGGTTGGGCCGGGCGTGGTGTTCGGGAGCGGAGCCGAGGGCTTCGTGCGCCTCAGCCTGATGTGCCCGAGGCCGCAGATGGACGGCGCACTCGACAAGCTGGCCGAGTTCTGGAGCAAGTATGTGTAGGGTCAAAGTCAAAAGCCCCTCACCCCCGCCCCTCTCCCAAGGGGAGAGGGGGTTTTATGTGGTTTTGCAAAACAAAATCCCTTCTCCCGCTGGGAGAAGGGCTGGGATGAGGGGGTTTTGACCTTATGAGCGATAAATTCGTAGGCATCCAAATCAGCCCTATCAGCTTTATCGACGAAGGCGTGGAGCCGCTCTTGGACACCCTACAAGGGCGGTTCGGGATCAACGTGCTGCTGGTGGGAACCATCTCCTGGCTGGGGCTGAAGGTGGGGCGGCGGATCTCGTGGAAGCTCGAGGGCTTCCCCGACCACGGCGTGCAGGAGCCCGACGCCATGAAGGGCGGCTCGTACATCCGGCACCGGCCCGAGTTCTACCTAAACACCAACATCACCAATTTCTCCAACCAGGACCCCGGCCTCGAGGGCAAGGACATCCTCGAGATGATCATCCCCGCCGCCAAGGCGAGGGGCATGAAGGTGATGCCCGAGGTGATGGAGCCGCTGTTCAAGTACGCCGACCACGGCAGCGCCAACACGGTGCAGATCCCCAACCTGCCGCAGTACCTCGAGGTCGACCAGTTCGGGCGCATCGGCTCGGAGCCCTCGACCTCCAACCCCCACTACCGCAACTGGCTGCACTCGATCCTCGAGGACTATTCACGCAACTACGACATCGACGGCATCATGTGGTGCAACGAGCGCCGCAGCCCGCTGGACAACCTGATCGCCGGCAACCCCGCCAACGACTTCAGCCCTGCGGCAAGGCGCGAGGCCCTCGAGCGCAACATCGACGTAGAGCGGGTGCTCATCGCCTACCGCGAAGCCTACGAATACTTCCAGAAAGCCCGCAAAGGCGAGCCCTTCCGCGACGGGGCCTTCGTGGAGTTCCTGCGGGTACTCTTGCGCAACCCCGAAATCCTGATCTGGGAGCGCTTCTGGCTCGAGCGCAGCAAAGACCTCGACCGCGAGCTGTATGGCATGGTCAAGTGGTGCAACCCGGCCCTCAGCTTTGGGCTGAACGTCTGGAACCGCAACCACTTCAACCCCATCCGCAAGGCCCAGTGGCCCTGGCTCGAGCAGACCATGTATTGCGACTGGGTCAAGCCCATCACCTACCAGCACCAGTCCGGCGGCATCTACAAAAAGGAGATGACCGACTTCCACAAGACCTTCCTGCGCGACTTCACCCCCGAGGAGTTCACGCCCATCATGTACCGCATCCTGGGCCTCGACGAAGCGCCCTGGAGCGAGATACTCGAGAAGGGCCTCGACCCCGACACCTATGTGGGTGGGCAGGCCAGAGACACCGTGGCGGCGGTGGAAGGCCGGGTGCCGGTGTACATGGGCGTCGGGGTGGACGCGCCGCGAACCTCGGCCCAGCAAGCTGTTTGCACACCCGACATCGTCTACCGCAGCGTGAAGGCCTCGTACCGCGAGGGCGCAAAAGGGATTGTCTACTCGCCCAACTACGCCGGGATGAACCACACGAACTTAGACGGCGGGGCGCAGGCGTTGAAGGAACTGGGGTTGATGTGAGCGTGACCTAGGAGGTGGTGTATGGGAGTTGTGACCGGGTTGCTAATATTCCTGCTGATACTGGCCGTGCTCGTCTACCTGGCGGCCCGGCGCAGCATGGAGCGGATTCGGGACAACCCCGACCCCTACCCGCTGTCCGATCTGATGCGGCAGCCCACCGGCCAGCAAACCCAAATTCGGCGGCCTGACGGCACGGTGCTCGAGGCCATCGCGGAGGGCAGCGGGCCGACAGTGGTGTTCGTTCACGGCTTCGCAATCTCGATGCTCGAGTGGAACATTCTATGGGCCAAGTTGCGTGGCACCCATCGGCTAATTGCCTACGACCACCGTGGGCATGGTAGCTCCACCATCGGCTCGGAAGGGATTAGCTCGAGCAGCATGGCAGCAGACTTGGTGGCAGTGCTCGAGCACTTCGATGTGCAGGACGGGGTGTTGGTTGGGCACTCGATGGGTGGTTTTATCTCGATAGTGGCACTGCTCGAGCAAGCCGAGCGCATACAGCCACGTCTGCGGCATGCAGTCATCATGGCTAGTTTTGCGGGTGATGTTGGCAATGGCTCACCACAGAACCGCCTCCAGATTCCCCTGATTCAGTGGGGCATTCTCCCAGCAGTAGTAGGCAACCCAGTGCTCGGCGGAGCATTTGGGATGAGTCTATTTGGAGCGCAGCCCGCCCCTTCACAGGTTGAGACTTTCCGCTGGGACTTCGCCCGACAGCGGCACGGCTCACTGGTTCCCATCTTGAAAGCCTTTTTGCATGAAAACCATTACCCCCGACTGGGCGAGATTGCCGTTCCCTGCACCATCGTCTGCGGCGAAAAGGACAACACCACCCCACCTCAACACTCCGAATGGCTGACTAAAGGTGTGAAAAACGGTCGCTTCATCCGAATTCCCCAGGTCGGGCATGTGCTCAACTGGGAAGCCCCAGATCGAATCATCGAAATAATCCGGTCAGTCTGACTGAATGCGCAAACAAATCTCGAGGAAGACGAGCTAAAACACATATCTAACATGACACGGGGCAAACAAGGATGCTAGATCGCGGCCTGATAATCAACTCTTCCGAGGTCCTCCTGCAAAGGCATGGAGAGCAGCTGAAGAGTTTGCTCGGCAAGGCTGTCGCAAGAACCTGGTCGGTCTGGGATTCCGAACAAGACCAGTGGTTAGCCGACGAGGCGGTGGTGCTCGAGACCGAAGACTCGAGGCTGGAACTGGGGTTCATATACCTGGACAGCATCGCCGTGAGCTGGAATCAGATTGATCTATCCACCGCGCCAAGCTGGATGGTAGATTGGCAGGAATCACCCACGATTAAGTGGCGGTGCAACCAGCCCAATGAGTTGGGAAGGGTTGTCGGCAAGACCATACGGCGGATTGCTGTGGTCGAATACCTGGATGAATTCACCGAGGTTGGGGATCATCCGAATCCAGAAAAGGTTGGACGAAAGCTTACCCATTGGGGTTTGCACGGCTTGGAGTTCGACTTTGACGATGCCTGCTTGGCAATTTTCAACGACTTCGACAAAACAGGGGTCTCATCGGAACCGCTGACAGGTGTTGAGTATCGAAGGATCGAGGTGCGCTGAATGGCCGACTTCCGCCAAAACATCCAACCCGAGGGCATCTACAGGCCCGCAACCTACGACCACGCCATCCGGGCGGGCAACACCCTCTACGTCGCCGGTCAGGTCGCTCGAGACATCAGCGGAAACCTGGTCGCCCCGAACGATGCCGCAGGGCAGGCCCAGCAGGTGTACCACAACTTAGGCAAGGTGCTCGAGGCCGCCGGCGCGAAGCCCGAACACGTGGTCAAGGTGACCACCTACCTCACCGACCCCGCCGACTCGGGGGCGGTCAGCAAGGTGCGGCTTCAATTTTTCGGCACACACCGCCCGCCGCACACGGGCCTGATCGTGGCAGGTCTGGGTGGTCCAGAAGTGAAGGTCGAAGTCGAAGTTATTGCCGTGTTGCCCGAGGAGTGATGACCTGAGATGAGCGAAGCCGCCGACTTTCTACTGCTGGGAGGCACCGTCGTGACCATGGACGGCCAGGACCGCGTGCTCGAGGACGCGGGCGTGGCGGTGCAGGGCGGGCGCATCGCGGCGGTGGATGGCAGCGACGCGCTGCGGTCGCGCTTCCCCGAGTTACCCGTCACCCTGGCCCAGCGCAAGGCCATCCTGCCGGGGCTGGTGGACACCTACGGGCACGCCGGGCACGGAATGATTAAGGGCTTCCACCACCCGGCGCACGGCTGGCCGGCGGGCTGGCTCTACTGGCACGCCACCACGCCCGACTGGTGGTACGCCGACGGACTGCTGGCGGCCCTCGAGCGGCTGCGCTTCGGGGTGACCACCGGCTTCTCGATCATCGGCTCCACCCCGGCCCGCAGCGACAATCCGCTCTACGCCCACCGCCATGCCGAGGCCTACGCCCAGGTGGGGGTGCGGGCGGTGCTGGGGGTGGGCGCACCCGACCCCTTCTTCAGCCACCTCAGCACCGATCCCTGGAGCGGCTCGCACTGGGAGGAAGGCCGCTGGGTCGAGCGCACCTTCACCTACGACGACGCCATAAACAATGCCCTCCAAACCGTGCGCGACTGGCACGGCGGGGCCGATGGGCGGGTGCGCATCGCGCTGGCCTCGGCCTACCTGCTGGGCCGTCACATGCCCCACCCGCGCCTGACCTACCAACTGCCCGAGGGCGCCGCGCCGACTATTCTGGAGAAGGCCCTCGAGCTGCGCGAGCTGGCCAGCCGCCACGGGCTGCTGATCCACACCCACATGTTCAAGGGCTCGGTGCGCTACGGCCTCGAGCGGTTCGGGCGCGAGGCCTTGGGTCAAATCCTCGGCCCCGACGTGGTGATCGCCCACGCCAACGCCCTGGAACCCGACGAGGTCGAGGTGCTGGGTGCTACCGGCTGCAACATCGCGCTGGTGGCCTACACCGCCGAGAACGTCCACTACGGCTTCGCCCCCATCGTCGAGTTGCTGGAGGCCGGGGCCAACGTCACCATCTCCACCGACGGCAGCGCCCCCTACATGAGCTTCGACCTCTGGCAGGACGTTAAGCGCACCCTCTGGCACGCCTGGCTCTCGCACCGCACCCAGCGGGTGCTGCCGCCGGGCCGGGCGCTGCGGATGGTGACCATCGACGCCGCCCGGGCCATGGGGATGGAGAACGAGGTGGGAAGCCTCGAGGTGGGCAAGCGGGCCGACCTGATCACCGTCAACCTCGACCAGCCCCACCTCACCCCGCGCACCTTCCTGCCCCAGCAGCTGGCCTACTACGCCACCGGTCAGGACGTGAGCGAGGTCTGGGTGGAGGGCAAGCAACTGCTGAAAGAAGGCCGGGTACTGGGCGTGGACGTGGAGGGGGCGCTCGAGCTGGCCCGAGAAGAGGCCGGCAAGTCTTTCGAGCGGGCCGGAAAGCACCTCGAGCCCTTCCTGCACCCCGCCGAGGGGTTCTGGCGCGAGGCCAGGTACTAAGGCGCCATGGTGAGTTTGCGAGATCCTCAACGCGACCCCGGCGGCGGGCGGCCTGCAGGCGCAATCCCCCACGGGCTACCGAGCGGCATTTCGCATCTCAGCTACAGAGACACTTAACGGGAGAGACATGAGCGCGTATACCGAGCTGTCCGAGTACATCGCCGAGGTCAACGACCTCCTCAACACTATCTCAATCCTCAACTGGGACGCCCGCACCCAGATGCCGGTGGGCGGCACCGAGACGAGGGGCAAGCAGCTCGCCACCCTTTCGGCCATCGCCCAGGAGCGCCTGACCGCCGACCGGCTGCGCTCGCTCTTGGACAAGGCCGAGGCCGAGGTGGGGGGCCTGCCGCCCGAGTCCACCGAGCGCCGCAGCGTGGAGGCGGTGCGCGAGGCCAGCGAGCTGTTCCGCCGCACTCCACCCCAGCTCACCCGCGAGCTGGCGAATCTGCGCTCGGTGGCAGGCAAGACCTGGGCCGAGGCCAAGGCCACCAATAACTTTGCCCACTTCGCGCCCGACCTCGAGCGGATGTTCGCCCTCAACCGCGAGTTCGCCCAGTCCATCGGCTACGCCGAGCACCCCTACGACGCCATGCTCACCCTCTACGAGCCGGGCATGACCGCCGCGCGGCTGCAAACCCTGTTCGCCGGGCTGCGCGAACGGGTGGTGCCGCTGCTGCGCGCCATCGTGAACTCCGGTCGCACACCCCGCACCGATTTCCTCGAGCACCACTACCCGGTCGAGCTACAGCGGGATTTCTCGCTGGAGGTGGCCCAGTCCTTCGGCTTCGACCTGAGCCGGGGCCGGCTCGACGAGTCGCTGCACCCCTTCGAGATTTCCTTTACCCGCAACGACGTGCGGATGACCACCCGCTACAACCCGCGCTTCCTCCCCACCGCCCTCTTCGGGGTGCTGCACGAGGCCGGCCACGGGTTATACGATCAGGGCCTGCCTGCCGACCAGTTCGGCCTGCCGACCGGCACCTTCTGCTCGCTGGGCATCCACGAGTCGCAGTCGCGGCTGTGGGAAAATCAGGTCGGCCGGGGCGGCCCGTTCTGGGACCACTTCTTCCCGCGCGCCCGCCAGGCGTTCGCCTGCCTGCGTGACGTGAAGCCGGGGGACTGGCTGTTCGCGATCAACGACGTGCGGCCGTCGCTGATCCGCGTCGAGGCCGACGAGGCGACCTACAACCTGCACATCATCCTCCGCTTCGAGCTGGAGCAGGCGCTGGTGAGCGGCGACCTGCCCGCCGGCGACGTGCCCGGGGCCTGGAACGAGAAGGTCCAGTCGGCCCTGGGGCTGACGCCGCCCGACGACGCCCGCGGCTGCCTGCAGGACATCCACTGGAGCTTCGGCGGCATGGGCTACTTCGCCACCTACACGCTGGGGAACCTGCTCGCCGCGCAGCTGATGGAGGCCCTGCGCGACGACCTGCCGGGGCTGGACGACGACGCCCGCGCCGGCGACTTCTCCCGCGTGAAGGGGTGGCTCAACGACAACGTCCACGCCCACGGCCAGCGCTTCCGCGCCGCCGAGCTGTGCCGCCGGGCCACCGGCCGGCCGCTGGGGCACGAGGCCCTCGTGCGGCACCTCCGCGCGCGCTACGCGCCGCTGTACGGCCTCTGAGCCGGGGTTGCCGGCGGGCGGCGGGGCGGGCCATAATGGGGCGTGGGTGTGGCCCCGCGCCCGGGAGGGCCGCCGCCGTGGACCTCGACGCCAACCTCTGCCTGTGCTTCCGCGTCAGCCGGCGCAAGCTGCTGTCGTACCTCCGCGCCGAGCGGCCCCGGGTGGCGTCGCAGCTGGCCGGGTGCGGCGGCGCCGGCACCGGCTGCGGCTGGTGC
>JANRLD010000095.1:0-17112 GCA_033762915.1 Meiothermus sp.
ACCACGTCACCATCGCTATCGTCACCCACAACATGCAGCAGGCCGGACGCGTCTCCGACTTCACCGGCTACTTCCTCCTCGGCGAACTGATCGAGTTCGGCCCCACCAGCCAGCTCTTCACCAACCCCAAGGACCCCCGCATAGAGGCCTACATCACCGGCAGGTTCGGCTAGGGGCGGGCGGGGAAAACCGACCCCGGTTGCGCTTTACCTGTCCGTTTTCGGCAGGCTGAAGCCGACGCGACGCAATCAGTGGGTCGAGACGGTACTGGGGAGGAGGTTCTGGGCCTCGAGCTCCCGAATCCAGCCGCGAACACGGGCGGCGATCTGGTCGCGCACCTCGCGGAAGGCTGCGGCCTTCTCTTCGTCGGAGCCGGCAGCGGCGCTGGGGTCGGGAAAGGGCCAGTAGAGGCGGTGGGTGGCGAAGGGGAAGATCGGACACTTCTCCTCGGCGCTGTTGCACACGGTGATTAAGTAGGTGAAGTGGTGCTTGCCACCGAAGTAGTCCAGCAGGCTCTTGGCGTACTGCCCCTCGGTGCTCAGCCCCGCCTCCTCGATCACGCGGACGGTGAGCGGGTTGACCCGGCTGGGCTCGAGGCCCGCGCTGTACACCTCGAAGCGCTCGCCGCCGTAGTGGCGCAGCAGCGCCTCGGCCATCTGGCTGCGCGCTGAGTTGTGGCTGCACAGGAACAGCACGCTCAGTTTTCTGGTCTTCGCCATAAGTTCCCCCTTTTACGCTTTGCCCCGGTCAGTCCGGGATGCCCCTAGCCCCGCGGGTGGGCTGGCCGCCGGCTGCTCGAGCCCTGCCGTAGATCCAGTCTGCCGCCCAGGCCGCCAGCACGCCCCCCGCCAGCGGCCCGACCCAGTAGACCCAGTGCTCCGCAAGGCCACCGCCCCAAAGCGCCGAGCCAAACGAGCGGGCTGGGTTCATGGCCCCGCCGGTCAGGCCGGCCCCCGCCGCCACCCCCAGCGCCACCGCCGCCCCGATGTAGCCCGCCGCCGCAGGGTTCTTGAGGTGAACCGCAGTAGCGAAGATGACAAAAACCAGCAGGAAGGTTAGCGCCGCTTCGAGGCCGACCCCCGCCCAGGGCGAGACCCCCCCGCCCAGGGCGGGTGCCCCGAAGTTGACTCGAGCCAGTCGCTCCGGCCCCAGCAGCAGGGTCAGCAGCCCCACCCCGGCGGCCGCCCCCGCCAGCTGAGCCGCCGCGTAGCACAGCGCGTTGGACGGCGCGATCCGCCCGGTGAGCAGCATCGCCAGCGTCACCGCCGGGTTGAAGTGCGCCCCCGAGGCCGCCCCCAGCGCCGCGATCATGGCTGCGATGACCAGACCGTTGAGCAGGATCACCCCGACCCGATCCACCCCGCCCGCAATCGCCCCCACCACCGCGAACAGCAGTGCGAAGGTGCCCAGGAACTCAGCAGCGCAGGCGCGGGCCATGGGTCGGGCCTCCGCTCAGCGGGCCACTTCGGCCAGCCCCGCCGCCCGCGACAGCAGCGCCTCGCTTGGCAGATGCCCCTGCTTCAGCTCGCCCACCAGCGCTTGGGCCATCCGCCCCAGCCCGTCGCGCACCCTGCGCCACTCCTCGAGGCCTTTGCCCGAGGGGTCGGGGAAGCTGACGTGAAGCTTGGCGGTCTTGGCGGGGTAGGCCGGGCAGCTCTCGGCGGCAGAGTCGCAGACGGTGATCACCAGGTCGAAGTCCCAGGGGTCGGGGAGGTCGTAGAGGGTCTTGGAAGTGTGGGAGGTCAGATCTATCCCCACCTCGCCCATCACGGTGGTCGCGTCGGGCTTGACGAAGGTGGCCTCGGTGCCCGCCGACCAGACCTCGGCCTCGAGGCCCGCCCCCGCAGCGTGAAACCGGATCCAGCCCTCGCCCATCTGCGAGCGGGCCGAGTTGTGGGTACACAGCACCAGAATCCGCATGGGGGAACTATACTGTTCGACCGGCGTCGAAGTGTCAGGGCAGCGTCAGCTCGCCCAATTTGGATTCGGGCCAAGATTTAACCGCCGATGGAAGCCACCCTCGCGGCCATCAACTGGCGAACCGCCGTAGAGCCGCTGCACCCGGGCGTGTACGCTTTGCCTGCGTGTACATTTTGCCTGTTGGTTTACCCAAGTGCGCAAAGCCAAAAGCCCCGCAGCATTATGCGGGGCCTTCTGGCGCGGGCCTAACTTAGAGCGGTTCTCACGCATACTCCCTAAAGCAGAAACCGCTGTAGGGAGTACATTACCTGCCGCCGCGAGGGAGGTAATGGTGGTAAACGCGATTACTCGACTGTGACGCTCTTTGCCAGGTTGCGGGGCTGATCGACGTCGCGGCCCAGGAACACGGCAGTCTCGTAGGAGAGCAGTTGCAGCGGGATCACACTGGTGATGGGGGCCAGGAGGTGGTGGGTCTTGGGGACGTAGATCACGTCCTGGGCGAAGCGCTTAACCTCGGTGTCGCCCTCAGTTGCAACCGCGATCACCCGCCCACCCCTGGCCCGCACCTCCTGGATGTTGGAGACGGTCTTCTCGTAGAAGGGGCTCTCGGTGGTGAGCACCACCACCGGCAGACGCTCGTCAATCAGGGCGATGGGGCCGTGCTTCATCTCGCCTGCCGGGTAAGCCTCGGCGTGGATGTAGCTGATCTCCTTGAGCTTGAGGGCGCCCTCGTAGGCGGTGGGGGCCTGGATGTGCCGCCCGAGGAAGAGGTAGTCCTGGGCTTGGTGGTACTTCTCGGCGATGTGGGCCACGTGGGGGCGGTCGTCGAGAAGCTGTTCGACCAGGCGGGGCAGCCTGCGCAGCTCGCCCAAGAAATCTCTGGCCTCTTTCTCACCCAGGGTGCCCTTCGAGCGGCCCAGCCAGACCGCCAGCAGGCTCATGGCCGTGACCATCGCGGTGTAGGCCTTGGTGGAGGCCACCCCGATCTCTGGCCCGGCGTGGATGTACAGGGTGTCGTCCACCTCGCGGGTGATCGAGCTCCCCTTGGCGTTGATGACCCCGAGCGTACCCGCGCCCTTGCGCTTGGCCTCGCGGATCGCCTCGAGGGTGTCTATGGTCTCGCCGGACTGGCTGACGCAGATCGCCAGCGTGCGCTTGTCCACGATGGGGTCGCGGTAGCGGTACTCCGAGGCCACGTCCACCTCGACCGGCATCCGGCTGAGGGCCTCGATTAGATATTTGCCCACCAGGCCCGAGTGGTAGGCCGTCCCGCAGGCGATGATATGCACCCGGTCGTAGTCGGCGGGGTCGAGCTTGAGGCCCAGTTCCACGTTGGCGGCCTCCTCATGCAGACGGCCCCCCAGGGTGTTCTCGAGCACGCGGGGCTGCTCGTAAATCTCCTTAAGCATGTAGTGGGGGTGCCCGCCCTTCTCGGCGGCCTCGAGGCTCCAGTCCACGGTCACGACCTCGCGCTCGAGGGGGTTGCCGGCCAGGTCCATCACCTTCACGCCCTCGCGGGTCACGATGGCCATGTCGCCGTCGTGCAGGAAGATCACCCGGCGGGTGTAGGGCAGCAGCGCGGGCACGTCGGAGGCCACAAAGTTCTCGCCCTCGCCCAGGCCGATCACCAGAGGCGAGACGGTGCGGGCCACCACGATCTCCTCCCGGCTCTTATGGGCCACCACCAGCGCGTAGGCCCCGTAAGCCTCGGAGAGGGCCATCCGCACCGCGTCGGCCAGATCGCCCTGGTACTTCTCCTCGATCAGGTGGGCCAGCACCTCGGAGTCGGTCTCCGAGGTAAAGATGTGACCCCGCGCCAGCAGCCCTTCCTTGAGGGCCATGTAGTTCTCGATGATCCCGTTGTGGATGATGGCGATGTCGCCCTGCTCGGTCATGTGGGGGTGGGCGTTAGGGTCGTTGGGTGCCCCATGGGTGGCCCACCTGGTGTGCCCCACCCCGAACTTGCCGGGCAGCTGGTGGCTCTTCAGCTCGTCCACCAACACCTGGAGTTTCCCGGCCTTCTTGACCACCTCGAGGTGGTCGTTCACCTTCACCGCGACGCCCGCCGAGTCGTAGCCCCGGTACTCCAGGCGGCGCAGCCCTTCAATCAACACGTCCGTAGCTTCCCGAAAACCCACGTATCCCACGATTCCGCACATGCTTAACCTCGCTGCTGAACGCTGAGCGCCAAACGCTGGAGGCAAAAGCCCAACTCGAGCGGTTTGGCTTCAGACCGCTTCCACAACCTCGCCCCCGCCGGCCGATCAACCTTGCTCTAGGGGTTTGACCTTAACGCTCGGCCTTCGGCGACGCATGAAAGAAGTCCACTCTGATGGTCGGAAACCCAGCCGGCACACAACCGCCCGTAAGCGGTGCCGTACTAGGTACACCGGAACAACCGGCCTGCACGAACACACCCCGCCCACCCGCAGGGATGCCCGTCGGCCCTCGACGCTACACGCTAGACTCTTGACACTTTTGGCCCTGCGCCCGCTTTGTCCTCGGCTCACGCCATCGGCTTTGGCTGGGCGCTTCTTTCAGAGAGGGGAGGGCTCTCCCCTGGCGGCATCCGCGGATCGTGCTCGATCTTGGGCAGTGGGCTGCCCTGCTTCTGGTCTAGGCCAGAATCCGCCTCCTCGTAAGGTGAATGGCCCGTGGCTTGTAGCTGGTGGTGATTTTGCTCCCACCGGCTACGAGCCGCTAACTACCGGCCCACACCCCCTGCGCTCCTCATAAAACGCCGTTTCTCACAGCATTTGATTAGTTTTTCTCACATCCTTTCCGGGCCTTAATCAAAGCCCCGAACAGTTTAGCATTTTTTCGTCTGTGTGCGTGTTCATACTTGACATCGGCGCAAAAACCTCGGTATGATTCACCCGGATGACAAGGTGAGAGATTTGTAAGCCCCACTGGGGCGTCTCACCGGCGCGTCTTTGTTGTGGGGATTGTTGGGCTACTAGGGAGAGGAAACACGGCAACTCGACCCCGAACACCTAATCGTCTTCATGGCAACCTCTAACGAGGAGGCATGATGAAGAGGAAGCTAGTAGTATACCTGGCTGGACTCCTGACGGTGCTTTCCGTCGGCTTCGGCTCGGCTCAGTTCTCCGACGTTCCCGCCGGACACTGGGCCAGAGAAGCTGTCGAGCGCATCGCTCAGCGCGGTCTAATCACCGGTTTCCCCGATGGCACCTTCCGGGGCAACCAGAACCTGACCCGCTACCAAGCGGCCTTGATCATTGACCGCCTGCTGCAGCAACTCGCCCAGCAGCAGCCCGGCGCCGCCCCCGCCCCCAGCGTCAGCGAAGAGGACATGGCCGCGATCCGCAACGCGGTTCAGGAACTCGCCGCCGAGCTGGCCGCGCTGGGCGTCCGGGTTTCGGCCCTCGAGGACAACAGCGCCACTAAGGACGATGTGGCCGCCCTCCAGGCCGCCATCGACGAGCTGAAGGGCATGCAGAGCGCCGCCCCCGCTGCGCCCGCCGAGCCCGACACCAGCATGCAAGACGCGATGGACAACCTGCAGCAGCAACTGCAAGAGCAGATTGACAGCCTGCAGGCCCAGATCGACGAGCTGAAGGCTGCGGGCGAGACCCCTGCCGAGCCCGCCGCACCTGCCGCGCCCGCCGAGCCCGCCGACAACTCCGAAGTCCAGGGCCAGATCGACAGCCTGCAGGAGCAGATCGACACCCTGCAACAGCAGATTGACGAGCTGAGCACCAAGATGGACGAGATGAGCGCGGCGGCGGCTGAGCCCGCCGAGCCCGGCGTTGATCCCGCCGCCGTGGCCGAGCTCTCCGACCGCGTCGAGGCTGCCTCGGTGGCCGCCGACACCGCCCTGGCCCAGGCCGAGCAGCTGGCCGAGCGCCTTGGTCAGGCTGAAGGCCGTGTGGACGCTGCCGAGCGCCGTATGGACGCCGCCGAGGGTAACCTCGCCGCCCTCCAGACCCAGGTCGAGGCCGATGCCGACAGCATCCGCGCCCTCAACGAGCTGGCCGTTCTGCTCAACCAGGACGTCCTCTCGCTGCAGGACCGCGCCACCGCCCTCGAGAAGACCCTGGCCGACGTGGACTTCGACAGCTTCGCTACCAAGGAAGATGTCAGCGCCATCCAGGAGTTCGCCACCGCCCTGCGCGGCGACCTGGTGCGCCTGTCCGACCGCGTGAGCGCCCTGGACAGCCGCGTGGGTGGCATTGACACCCGCCTGGCCGCCGTCGAAGGCACCCGCCCGACCCTGACCGGTGCGTTCAACGCCCGCTACGGCTACCGCGTCCTCACCGGCACCGGCGGCGACTTCGACATCGACCGCCTGTTCCCGGCCGCTGGCTTCGCCGGCGACAGCAACGGTGCCGACATCAACGGCGACGCCGACACCAACGCCGGCGGCAGCCTGACCCTGGGCATCCGCCGCGCCGCCACCACCACCAGCGGTTTCAACTTCACCGACGCCAGCGTGGTTATTGGTGGTCTGTTCACCGGTGACGGCTCGGTATTCGGCCTCGAGCCCGGCCTGCGGATCAACAGCATGGCCGTCAACGGCAACGTTGATGGGCAAGCCGTCTCGATGCGCTACAACCGCTCCAACACCTTCCGCCTGACCCCCTACTTCATGAACAACAGCGGGGACGCGGTCGGCCGTGGCTTCCTGATCACCGCCAACCTCAGCAAGGCGCTCCTGGCCCCCAACTTCACCGTGGTGCTGGGCAGCACCGCCGCCAGCGGTGCGGGAACGGACGACTACTTCGGCATCCGTGGTCAGATCAACCTGCTTGGTCTGAACGTGGGCATCAGCTACGGCGAGAACAACGCTCGTAACACCGGCGTTGCCACCTCCCGTGCGCTGGCTGGTGTGGACTTCAGCGGTTCGCTGCTGGGCTTCATCAACCTCCAGGGTGAGGCCATCAACTCCAACCGCATCGGCACCAACGCTGCCGACAGCCTGTTCTACACCCAGGCCGGCCTGGGCCTCGGCCCCATCAGCCTGCGGGCCAACTACCGCTCGGTGGACACCGACTTCGGTACCGCCGACTGGAACACCAACACCAACAACACCGCCGGCCTCTCGCGCAACGACGGCGACCGGATCTTCAACCCCGGCACCGCGGGTACCGGCTTCGGCATCATTGCCGATGCCAACCTGGGCTTCATCACCCTTAACGGCTACTTCGACAGCAAGAGCGACTACGGCACCGGGGCCAACCCCCAGACGGCCTTCGGTGTGGGCGCCAACCTGCCCCTCTTCGCTGGCCTGAGCCTGACCGGCTACTTCAACAGCCTCACCAAAGCCGGCGCGCCTTCCGGGGACAACCCCTTCTCCAACCAAGGCCCCGCTACCCGCGCCGCCTGGGGCTCCAACTTCGGTGTACAGGTAACCCACAACGGCGCTTCTCCCAGCGCTCTGATCGGTGGCCTGAACCTGGGCTTCGAGTTCCGCAACACCACCGTCACCGGTGGCGCCCGCACCGACCTGGTTGGTAACGCCAGCTACGCCTTGGGCCTGGGCTTCCTGACCCTGACCCCCAACTTCCGCTTCCGCAGCTTCAACAGCACCGTGGGCGGCGAGGCGGCTTACACCACCACCAAGTTCGGCATCCAGGCCACCACCACCGCCTTCAACCTGGGCCTGTTCACCCTCACCGGTCGTGGCGCCTTCGCTACCCGCAGCACCTCCGTGGGCGCGGGCATCAGCGAGACCATCATCCGCGCGGGCGTCACCCTGGGCAACTTCCTGCTGCCCGGCGCCAACCTGCTGGTGGACTACGGCAGCGGCAGCGGCACCAACATCACCGACTACAACCCCCGCACCGACGGCGACCAGACCTTCAACAACGACAGCGACCGTCTGGTCAACGGCCCCGGCGGCGGCTTCAACACCCCGCTGACCGCTGGCGCGCTCAGCGGCACTGTGAGTGGCTTCCAGCTCCGCTACGAGTACGCGGGCTGGGGCGTCTGGTACGGCAACTTCAGCTTCACCGAAGCCGCCACCTCCTCCAGCGCTCAAGGCTTCCGCATCTTCTACAGCCTGAGCTTCTAATCTTCGGATTGTGGCTCAACAGCTCCCGCCTTCGGGCGGGGGTTTTTTTTGTGGGCCCGGCAGGTTGCAGGTTGCACCGGGGCAGATTTGCAGAAGTGGCGATTGACGCAGCTACGCACCTGGCGCAATACCCTGGGGACGTTCCGGGAAGGCATTCCGCAGTTCAACCATGCAGACACTGCCCCGCGTATTGTTTTCTGATGTAGACAGAAAACCCTCGAGCCAGTTATAATTGACAATCCATGAACGACTCTGGCTTCCGCTACCAAGGCCCCCCGCCCGCCGGGGATCAGCCCAAAGCCATCGCGGGCATGGTCGAGGCGCTACGCAATGGAGAGCGCTTCACCACCCTGCTGGGCGCAACCGGGACGGGCAAAACTGTCACGATGGCCCAGACCATCGCCACCCTGAACCGCCCGGCCCTGGTGATGGCCCCCAACAAGATTCTGGCCGCCCAGCTCTCGCAGGAGTTCAAGGAGCTGTTCCCCGAGAACGCGGTGGAGTTCTTCATCAGCTACTACGACTACTACCAGCCCGAGGCCTACGTGCCGGGGCGCGACCTGTTCATCGAGAAGGACGCCGCCGTGAACCCCGAGATCGAGCGGCTGCGCCACTCCACCACCCGCAGCCTGCTCACCCGGCGCGACACCATCGTGGTGGCCTCGGTCTCGGCCATCTACGGCCTGGGAAGCCCCGAGGACTACAAGAACATGAGCCTGATCGTGGAAGTGGGGCAGGAGATCCCCCGCGACACCATCATCGAGCGGCTGATTGACTTGCAGTACGAGCGGGGCGACTTGCAGCTCGAGGCCGGGAAGTTCCGGGCCAAGGGCGAGACCCTCGAGATCTGGCCGGCCTACGAGCAGGAGCCCATCCGCGTCGAGCTGTGGGGCAACACCATCGACCGCATCACCCAGGTCCACCCGGTCACCGGCGACCGGCTGCGCGACCTGCCCGGCTTCGTGCTGCTGGGGGCCTCGCACTACGCCACCCCCGAGTGGCGGCTCAAGGAGGCCATCCCCAAGATTCGGGCGGAACTCGAGGAGCGCCTTAAGCTGTTTGAGGAGGAGGGCAAGCTCTTGGAGGCCCAGCGCCTCAAGGAGCGCACCCTCTACGACCTGGAGATGCTCGAGGTCATGGGGACCTGCCCCGGCATCGAAAACTACTCGCGTTTCCTCTCCGGCAAGGCCCCCGGCGAGGCCCCCTTCACCCTGCTGGACTACTTCCCCGACGACTACATCGTGCTCCTCGACGAGTCCCACGTCACCGCTCCGCAGATCCGGGGCATGTACAACGGCGACTACATGCGCAAGCGCACCCTAGTCGACTACGGCTTCCGGCTGCCCTCAGCGCTGGACAACCGGCCGCTCAAGTTCAATGAGTTTCTCGAGCGCACCGGCCAACTGGTCTTCGTCTCGGCCACCCCCGGCCCCTACGAGCTGGAGGTCTCGGGCGCGACCGTCGAGCAGATCATTCGCCCCACCGGCCTGCTCGACCCGCAGGTGATGGTCAAGCCCGCCAAGGGCCAGATCGAAGACCTGATGGGGGCCATCCGCACCCGGGCCGCCAAGGGCGAGCGCACCCTGGTGACTGTCCTGACCGTGCAGATGGCCGAGGAGTTAACCAACTACCTCGTAGAGCACTCGGTGCGGGCCAGGTATCTGCACCACGAGCTCGACGCCTTCGAGCGCCAGGCCCTACTGCGCGACCTAAGGCTGGGCCACTTCGACGCGCTGGTGGGGATCAACCTGCTGCGCGAGGGCTTGGACTTGCCCGAGGTCTCGCTGGTGGCGATTCTCGACGCCGACAAGCAGGGCTTCCTGCGCTCGGAGCGCTCGCTGATCCAGACCATCGGCCGGGCCGCCCGCAACGTGGGGGGCGAGGTCTTCCTCTATGCCGAGACCATGTCCGACGCCATGAAGGCCGCGGTGAGCGAGACCAACCGCCGCCGGGCCATTCAGGAGGCCTACAACCTCGAGCACGACATCACCCCCAAGACCGTACAGAAGGGGGTGCGCAAAGTGCTCAAGCCCGACGACTACGAGGCCGATGCAGTGGAAGCGGCCCTGGCCGACGACCCCGCCATCTTGCAGGGCATGCTGGAGCAGCTCGAGACCGAGATGTGGGCAGCCTCGGAGGCCCTCGACTTCGAGAAGGCCGCCGGGATCCGGGATCAGATGCGCGGCCTCGAGGCCCGCATCAAGGGCCTGCCCGAGCCCACCACCGCCGGAAAGGGCAAGCGGAGAAGAAGGCGTTAAGTTGCGCCATAGTGAGTTTGCGAAACCCCCGACGCGACCTCGGCGGCGAGCGGCCTGCAGGCGCAATTCTCTATAGGCTACCGGCTGGCATTTCACATCTCAGCTATGGAGACATCTAGGTGCAAAAGCTGCTCTTCGTGTGCAGCCGCAACCTCTGGCGCAGCCCCACCGCCGCGGACTTATTCGTCGGGAGCCAAAGCTACGAGGCCCGTTCGGCGGGCACCGAGCCCAGCGCCCGGCGCAGGGTAAACGAGGCCCTGCTGCGCTGGGCCGATCTTATCTTCGTGATGGAGAAGCGCCACTGCGAGAGGCTGTGGCAGCGGTTCCCCGAGGCCCTGCACGGCAAACGGGTGGGGGTGCTGGACATCCCAGACCAGTACAGCTACGGCGACCCGGAGCTGGTGCAACTCCTGCGGCTCAGCCTTCTCCCCTATCTCCGGCTCGAGCCTGCTAGTGGCTCGTCTTCGCTCGAGCCTGCCGAGTAGGGTTCGACGTACAGAAAAAAAGTGTCAAAGCGGCATTTTTTGCTGCACGCTAGCGCCGATTTCCGGCAAATTTGGCCCTGGCGTTGTATGATACCCGGCATGGCACAGAGCAAGACCGACCTCCTGCAAGCCCTAAAGGCCAATCACGTCAGCATCCTGCGTTTGCAGTTCACCGACATCCTGGGCATCAACAAGGTGGTCGAGCTGCCGGCTTCGCAGTTCGAGAAGGCCCTCGACGGCGAGATTGTCTTCGACGGGCGCAGCATTGAGGGCTTCGGGCGGGCCGACACCGAGGAGTCGGACATGTTCCTGCGCCCCGACTACGACACTTTTGTGGTCTACCCCAAGAGCCTCGAGCCCACGCCCCACGGCCAGATCGCCCGCCTGATCTGCGACGTGGCCGAGTCCAACGGCAAGCCCTACGAGGGCGACCCCCGCCGTGCCTTAAAGCGCCAGGTCGAGCGGGTACAGAAGAAGGGTTATGACAACCTCTACGTGGGTGTAGAGCCGGAGTTCTTCCTCTTCAAGCGCGCCCCAAACGGCGAGGCCACCACCGAAACCACCGACCAGGCCAGCTACTTCGACCTCGCCTCCACCGACAAGGGCGAGGAGGCGCGGCGCGAGATGGTCAATACCCTCACCGAGATGGGCTTCCAGATCGAGGCCGCCCACCACGAGGGCGCTCCGGGCCAGCACGAGATTGACTTCAAATACTCCGACGCGCTCAAGACCGCCGACAACATCACCACCTTTAAGTACGTGGTTAAGCGCGTGGCCATCAACCACGGGCTGCACGCCACCTTCATGCCCAAGCCCAGGGCCGGCATCAGCGGCTCGGGGATGCACTTCCACCTCTCGCTGTTCAAGGGCGGTCACAACGCCTTCTACGAGGCCAAGGGCCAGTACCAGCTCTCCAAAGAAGCCCTTCGCTTCGTGGCGGGTCTGTTCGAGCACGCCGACGGCATGGTGGCTATCACCAACCCGCTGGTGAACTCCTACAAGCGCCTGACCCCCGGCTTCGAGGCCCCGACCAGCGTGGCCTGGTCGGTCTCATACCGCAGCGCCATGATCCGGATTCCGGCGCGGCGCGGGGGCGGAACCAGGGTCGAGTACCGCGTCCCCGACCCCAGTTGCAACCCCTACCTGGCCCTGGCCGCGATGGCGGGCGCGGGCATGGAGGGCATCGAGGGCAACCTGACCCCTCCCCCGCCCATCGAGCGCAATGTCTACGACCTCTCGGTGCGCGACCGCCGCAAGTACCGGGTAAGCGAGCTGCCGGTCACCCTGGGCGAAGCCCTCGAGGCCCTCCGCAAGAATCGGGCCATCCGCGAGGCGCTGGGCAAGCAGATCTACGACAATTTTTTGGATGCGAAGCAGCTCGAGTGGGGCTCGTACCGAATTGCAGTGCACCAGTGGGAGTTGGATCAGTACTTGGCGGAGTACTGAAGGTTGGTGCATTGCTCCAAGAACTCCCTGAGCCCCGGGTTCAGACCCGCAGCGAGCCGCGAAATCCCCTGGCGGCGTAGTAGGACTCCGCGCCGTTGTGGTATAGGAAGACGGTGTTGTAGCGGCGGTCGCAGAAGAGGGCACCGCCCAGCTTGCGGATCTCGGGCGGGGTCTGTATCCAGCTCGAGGTCTTGGTGTCGAACTCGCCGAGCTGCTGCAAGGCCCGGTACTCTGCCTCGGTCAGCAGTTCGATACCCATCGCCGAAGCCATGTTCATGGCGGAGTCTTCGGGCTTATTCTCTTTTCTAGAGTTGAGCGCGGCGTGGTCGAAACAGAGGCTCCGGCGACCCTTGGGGCTCTCGGCCGAGCAGTCGCAGAAGATGTACTCGCCGGTCCGAGCGTCGTGGCCGATCACATCCGGCTCGCCCCCGGTCTGCTCCATCTGATAGAGCGAGGCCAGCTTGTCGGGGTGGGCCTCGAGGCGGTTCTGTAGCTCGGCCCAGCTCAGGCCCCGGTGGCGCTTCATGTTCTTCTCGAAACGGGTTTTCAGCACCTTCAGCAGTTCGTCGCCTTGTTTTACGGTCATGACTCGGGCTCCTTGCATTGTTGTCTTCGGTCGGCGTGGGGCGCCGGGGTCAGTCGGACAGCGGTCGTGCCTTGCGCCACCGGGTGGCGTAGGGCAGGACGAACAGGTAGAGGCCGCTGAACAGCAGCAGGGCCAGCGGGGGCAGCGGCAGGTAGAAGACCCAGGCAGCGGGCTCCTTCTGCAGGGCAGCGACGAAGCAGACCACGACCGCCGCCGTGAAGATCACGGACAGCCAGCGGTGGGCCTGCCGAATCAGCCTGTTCCCGTTTGCGTTCATGTCAAACCTCCCTCATAAGGTCGCCTGGGTTGGCTCACAGCGGTTCCCACGAACACCACGCACGCAGAGACTCGGATGTGCGGGGTACATTACGCCCGCTTCAGCGCATCACCGCGTGAGGCGTAATGGTGGGAACCGCTGTCAGACAGCCTTCTCCAGCAGCTCGAGCAACCTCCCGCCCATCAGCTTCCAGCCGTACTTCGCTCCGCCGAAGTTCTGCCGCTGGTGCGGCTTGAAGCCCGTCTGCACCAGCGTCAGGCGGGTGCCCGAGGGCGTGGGGGTGAGGACGAAGGTCACCACGGTGTCTATGTCGCCGACCACCCAGGCGTAGCTGAGCATCCGGTGCGGCTCGACCTCGAGCAGCCGGCAGTTAACGGTGCCGTCCCAGCCCGGCGCCGGTGGGGCCTTGAAGGCGAAAGCCGTCTCCGGCTCGAGGCTGAAACCCGTCACGGGCAGCAGCCACTCTGCCAGCAGCGCGGGGTCGGTGAGGGCACGCCAGACCTTCTCCGGCTTGTGGCGAAGGTCGAACTCGAAGGAGACGGCCTCGGTCTGGGCGGGGGCGGTGGTGTCGCTGAGGGTCATTCGTCCATCCCTTCCAGCAGGCGCTCGAGGCGGCCCACGTGCAGGGGCCAGAAGGCGCGGTAGTGGGCGATCCAGTCGAACAGTGGCTGCATCCCCCGCGGCTCGACCCGGTAGTAGACGCTACGCCCCTCGCGGCGGGCCTGCACCAGACCAGCCTCCTTTAGGGTGGCGAGGTGCTGAGAGACGGCGGGCTGCGAGATCTCGAAGCGGGCAGTGATCTCTTTCACCGCCGCCTCGCCGCGCAGCAGCGACTCGAAGATGGCCCGGCGGCTGCGATCCGCCAGCGCATGAAAGACTCGGTCTTGGGCCGCGACTACGGGTTGCATGCTTAATATATAAGCGACTACTTATGAATTGTCAATCATGTAGGGATCTTGTGGGGATTCACAAATCCCACGAGAACTACGGCTCGAGCCTTGCCACTTCCTTCCCTTCGCGCACGTAGACCCTCGGCAGGCGGTGGGCCAGACGCACGGCGGGCTCGTAGCTGCTGGTGCCCACCAACTCGGCCCAGCCCCAGATGGAGCCGGTGGGGTCGAAGTCGGACGAGGCGACCTCGAACACCCGGTCTAGCGACACCGGGCCGGGAATCCTGACGGTGATCTGATCCATCGAGACCCGCCCCACCACCAAGCAGGGTTGGCCATCCAGCTTCACGGTGGCGCGATTGAATACGGTGCGCGGCATCCCGTCGGCGTAGCCGACGGGAAGGGTCGCAATCCACTCCTGGCCCTGCGTGGTGTACAGGCCGTTGTAGCCAATCCTGTGGCCTGCGGGGACGAGTTTGACCTGGGTGGGCTTGGCCAGTACTCGAGCAATCGGCCGCACGCCCCATCCAGGAATCAGCCCGTACAGCCCGATGCCGGGACGCACCGCGCTCAGCCCCATTTGAGGGAAGTTGACCGTGCCCGCCGTGTTGCAGAGGTGGTAGAAGTAGCCCTCGCCGAAAACCGACTGGACGTGGCGAAACTGGGCGATCTGTTCGGAAGTCCAGGCCACGTCCTCCTCGGCGTCGGCGAAGTGGGAGTATATCCCCTGAACCAACAGGTTCGGGTAGCCCGCAAACCGCTGCCTGACCTCGGCGGCCTGCCCGGGCCGAAAGCCCACCCGACCCATGCCGGTGTCGAACTCGAGATGAACCGAGACGGGTTTCCCCAGCGCGTTCAAGGCCTCGGCGCCCTCGAAGGTGGAGACCGAAGGGATCAAGTCCAGCTCCGCTACCTCCACGGCTTGCTGGGGGTGCAGGCTGCCCATCAGGAGTACTCGAGCCACGATGCCCGCCCGGCGCAGTTCGCGAGCTTCCCCCGTGGTCGCCACCGCCAGCCCCCAGACCCCCAGCCGCAACAACTCCTTGCCAACCTCGGCCGCCCCGTGCCCGTAGGCGTTGGCCTTAATCACCCCCACGGCGGGGACGTTGCCGGCCCTGGCGCGCAGGGCATGAAGGTTGTGGGCGAGCGTGTCGAAGTTGACCTCGAGCCAGGCGGGGCGCATGGGGAAACGATACAGGAGGAGGGAGTACGGAGGAAAGAGCTGCCATGTCGGCCCCAGACACGGTGCGTGGCCTGAGGCCGGTTAGTATCAGGGCAAGATGGTCCTAGACACCCAGGAGCCCCGGCTTGCTGCCCGGTTGCGCGGGCTGATGCACCGCGTAAAGGCCCAGAACCTCGGGCTTAAAGGCCAGGGCGTGGACTACGCGGGGCTGAGCACAGGGCCCCTGTGGGCCGAACTCGAGGACTGCCTCGATCAGCTCCGCGCCCTTGAGCCCACCGCCTGGCCGCAGTTCGAGGGGCGAGCCTTTTGGATCAACCTCTACAACGTGTTGGTGATGCACGCGGTGGTGACGCGTGGCCATCCCGGCACCAACCCGCTGCGCCAGCTTGCCTTTTTTAACCGCAGAATCTGGATCGTTGGGGGACGGCGCCTCAGCCTCGACGACCTCGAACACGGCCTCCTGAGAGGCAACCGCCGCCACCCCTTCTACCCGCTGCCGCAGCTCGGCCCCGGCGACCCCCGGCGGCCCTGGGTGCTGCCGCTCGAGCCCCGCATCCACTTCGTCCTCAACTGCGGGGCCAGGAGTTGCCCACCCATCGGGGTCTATCGGGCCGACGGGCTAGAGGATCAGCTCGAGCTGGCCACGGCCTCCTACCTCGGCTCGGAGGTGGAGCCCGCGGGCGGGGTGCTGCGGCTGCCGCAAATTCTCAGGTGGTATGCGGGTGACTTCGGCGGGCGCAAGGGTCTGGCGGAGCTGCTGGGACGACACCTTGGGCTCGAGACGGCCGAGGTTCTGGGGCGCAGGTGGGTGTATAAGCCCTACGACTGGAGGACAAACGCCCTAGCGCCCTAAGGGTCTCGACAGTTGAACTGCGAGATGGTGCCCCGAAATACCTGTAGGGAATTGCGCTAGGGACGTCACCGTTGTCCCCTCTGATTTCGCTGATTCGCCCTGGCGCAACTAATCCGTGCGACGGGGTGCCGCGTCTGGGTTTAAGTTGCCCCAGGGTAGGTTTGCGAAACCGCTGGACGCAGCAATCAACTGCCTAGCGCAATCCCCTGCGGACATCCCGGGGAGCCATTTCGCGATTTCCCCATGGAGACACTTATGACTGCAGCAGCCCAAACATCCACCATCAGCTCGGATTGGCGCGTTGGGGGGTCAGGCTAAACCTCCTTGCGGGCGAAGATCCTAAGTATCTCCATAGTGGAATTGCAGCATCCGCACTCACCGATAGATCGGGAAATTGCGCCCACAAGCCGCTCGCTGATGAGGCTGTGCTGAAGTCTTGCAATCTCACTATGGCGCAACTTAATGCCCGCCCAGGTAAGCCTCTTGAATCTCCGGCTTGGCGGCCAGCTCCGCCGCCGGGCCGCTCATGGTGAGCTGGCCGGTCTGGAGCACATAGCCCCGGTGGGCGATCTGGAGGGCCAGCCTCGCGTTCTGCTCGACCAGCAGGATGGTCTTGCCCTGCTTGTTGAGGTTCTGGATGGTCTCGAAGATGAAGTCTACCAGCACCGGGGCCAGCCCCATCGAGGGCTCGTCCATCAGGAGCAGCTTGGGGTCCTGCATCAGGGCACGCCCGATGGCCAGCATCTGCTGCTCGCCGCCCGAAAGGGTGCCGCCCTTCTGGATGCGCCGCTCGTGCAGGCGGGGGAACATCTGGAAGGCCACCTCCTTGCGCTCCGCCACGACCTTCTTGTCGTTCAGGAGGTAGGCCCCGATCTCGAGGTTCTCCTCCACGGTCAGGCGGGGGAAGATGCGCCGCCCCTCGGGCACGTGGCCCAGCCCCATCGCCACGATCCGCTCGGCGGCCACCTTGGAGATGTCCTGGCCCTGGTAGGTCACGCTGCCGCGCCGGGCCTTGACCATGCCGCTGATGGTGCGCAGGGTGGTGGACTTGCCCGCCCCGTTGCCGCCGATCAGGGTCACGATCTCGCCCAGCCCCACGGTCAGGTTGATGCCCTTGAGGGCGTAGGTGTGGCCGTAGTAGGTGTGGATATCCTTCAGCTCGAGGATCGGCGCGGAAGTG
>JANRLD010000096.1:0-46774 GCA_033762915.1 Meiothermus sp.
CGACCCGGCCCGGCGGATGCTGGCGGCCAGGGAAAAGGCCCAGGAAATTGCCGCCGAGACTGGCGGTTTTATGCCCGACCAGTTCGACAACCCAGCCAATGTTAAGGCCCACTACACCACCACCGGGCCGGAGATTTTTGAACAGGCGGGGGGCAAGATAGACGCCTTCGTGTACGGCTCGGGCACCGGGGGCACCATCATGGGGGTGGGGAAGTACCTCCGCGAACAGTTGCCGGAGGTGAAGATCATCGTCTGCGAGCCGGGGCGCTCCAACGTGCTCTCGGGCGGACAGATGGGCCAACACCAGTTCCAGGGCATGGGGCCGGGTTTCATCCCGCCCAACCTCGATGTAAAGATGATCGACCGGGTGATCCAGGTCTGGGAAGAGGAAGCCTTCCCGCTGGCCCGCCGCCTCGCCAAGGAGGAGGGTCTGTTTGTGGGGATGAGCGCGGGCGGGATGATCTGGGCCGCCGTGCAGGTCGCCAAGGAGTTGGGCGAGGGCAAGCGGGTGGTCACGGTGGCCTGCGACTCGGGGGCGAAGTACCTCTCCACTTCCCTATTTGCCGAGCAGGAGTAAGCGGGCAGGACGCTCAAGGCACAACAGGTTTCTTTATGTCCAGCGTGCCGCCCTGAGATAGCTCCTTAAAGCGGGTGCTTTGGGACGGCTTTCTGCAGTTCGACCGTCCAGGCACCCAATTCGCCCTTCGGCAGCAGGGTCGTCCTGACGTCTGGCTTTCGTGTTAACAGATGACCCTGCCCGGTGTACCCGGAAAAGTCAGGCGAAACCCGTTCTGGTCGTAGCTTCCGCCGCTCGACGTTAGGCCTAGGGCGGCCCCCATTTTCCTGTACTCGGTTCAGCCAAGAGGCCAAGGGGTAGGAAAGTCTCGCAACCCTCACGGGAATACCCGGTAAAATCTGGGGATTTTGCTACCCTGGGGGTGCTACGCAGTACAGCCCTGCGGGTCGCTGGAGGTCTAGAAGGATGCAAACAGCCACCATAGCCTTGCCCAAGAGCTTGCCCCAGATCATCCAGGGGGGAATGGGCGTCTCGGTCTCAAACTGGCGCTTGGCTCGAGCGGTCTCGCAGCTTGGCCAGCTCGGTGTGGTCTCGGGTACCTGCATGGACACCGTGATGGTGCGCCGACTTCAGGACGGCGACCCCGGCGGCCTGGTGCGCCGCGCCCTGGCGGCCTTCCCGCTCCAGCAGTGGGTTAAGCCCATACTGGACAAATACTTCCAGCCTGAGGGCCGCCCCAAAGGCCAGCCCTACAAGCGCCTGCCTATGCCCACCCACTTGGGCGACACCGCCTCGCAGATGCTCTTCGCAGTGGGGAGTTTCGTCGAGGTGTTCCTGGCCAAAGAGGGCCACGGTGGTCTGGTGGGCATCAACCTCCTGACCAAGCTGCAAATTCCCACCCTGGGTTCACTCTACGGCGCGATGCTGGCTAAGGTCGACTACGTGCTGATGGGCGCGGGCATTCCCCGCGAGATCCCGGAGGCGCTCGACCGGCTGGCGGCGGGGGAGACTGCCTCGCTCAAGGTCGACGTTTCCGGCTGGACTGGGGCCGAGGCGGCCCGCATACTCTTCAACCCCCTCGAGGCCGCGGGAGCCCACCTGACCCTGCCCCGCCCGGCTTTCCTGCCCATCATCGCCTCCAACTCGCTGGCCACCCTACTGGCCCGCAAGGTCACCGGCACTATCCAGGGCTTCGTGGTCGAAGGCCCCACGGCGGGCGGGCACAACGCCCCCCCGCGCGGCGCTCCGGTCTTCGACGGGCGCGGCCAGCCGGTCTACGGCGAGCGTGACGTGGTGGACTTGCACGCGCTAGCCCAGCTCGGGCTGCCCTTCTGGTTGGCCGGCGGCACCGGCTCGCCGGAGGGGTTGCAGCAGGCTCTGGAGCAGGGCGCGGCGGGCATCCAGGTGGGTACCCTCTTCGCCTACAGCCGCGAGTCGGGCTTCCTGAACGAGCTCAAGCGAGACATCCTCGAGCGCGCCCTGCGCGGCGAGGTCAAGGTCTTCACCGACCCCAAGGCCTCGCCCACCGGCTTTCCCTTCAAGGTCGCCGAGGTGGAGGGCACCCTCTCCCAGCCGGAGGTCTACGAGGCCCGCGCCAGGGTCTGCGACCTGGGCTACCTCCGCGAGCCTTACCAGAAGGCCGAGGGCAAGATCGGCTTCCGCTGCGCCTCCGAGCCCGTGGATCAGTACCTCGCCAAGGGCGGCGAACTGGCCCAGACCGAGGGGCGCAAGTGCCTCTGCAACGCCCTGATGGCGGCGGCGGGGATGGGTCAGGTGCAGAAGGGCGGCGAGGAGGAACTGCCGCTGGTCACCAGTGGCGACGACCTCGAGCGCATCGCCCGTTTCGTGGCCCAGCACTCCAGCAGTTACGGTGCCCAGGACGTAGTGGGCTACCTGCTGGGGCATAGCCGGGCCGCTCAGACTGCGCAGGAACTGGCGGGCGTCTCCTCTTAACCTGCTTCAGTACTCGGGGCGTCGCAAGAGCCCCACGGCCCCTCACCCTGGCAACACAAGTACCCTCTGCCGTTTTTCCCCTCTCCCCCGGGAGAGGGCTTTTTTGTGCAGATACAAGTCCATTCACCCCAAGATGTCGCGGTTCTCCCGAATACCCGGCTTGGTAAACACCGCTGTACCGCGTCTACGGAATTGGCTCGACAACCGCTGGGAGGATGCGGCCGAGGGCGCAAGTAGGGGTTGCGCCAGGCACGTATCTGTTGCGTTCGCCGAGTGGGGGCCGAACCCCGCCCCGGGCCGTTACCTGGTCGGCTCAAGGCACGGCAATAATGACCACCCCCGACCCCGCCCACTGCCTATACTTGAGGCAGCAACGACCGTTTTTGTTCGCTGCCTTGGCTAACTATGGAGATGCTCGTGGAAGCAAACGGGTCTGGTCTGGAGGATATCCTCCGGCTCAACCTTCAGGCCTGGGCCCTCACCCGGACTGAGGTGCCCCAGGCTGTTGCCCTGGCCCAGCAGGCCCTCGAGCAGGCCCGCAAGGTCGGCTTCAAGGACGGCGAGGCCCAGGCCCTGCGCACCCTCGGGGTGGCCTACTATCTCCAGGCCAGGCACGAGGAGGCCTTCGCGGCCCTGACCCAGGGCCGCGACCTGGCCCACCAGCTCCACGACTGGGCCACCGAGCGGGACTGCCTCAGCTACCTGGGGGCGGTCTTCTCGATGCTGGGCGAGCTTGACAGCGCCCTCGAGAGCGTCGAGCAGGCCTACCAGGCTAGCCTGCAACTCGGCGACCCCGGCGGGGTCTCGGCCAGCCTTAACAACCTGGGCAACCTCTACGACCAGATGGGCCGCTACCAGGAAGCGCTGGAGTCCAAGCTCGAGGCCGTCGAGATCACCCGGAAGAACGGCGACCAGACCCGCGAGGCCACTTTCTGGGGCAACCTCGTGGTCTCCTACAACCACGTGGGCCAGCTCGAGCGGGCCGTCGCCTCCGCCCACGAACTGCTACAGTTCGTGGCCGACAAGGGTCGCCCGGACGTGGAAGTCCGCACCCTGGTGAACCTGGGCGAGGCCCTGGGCAAGCTGGGGCGTTTTAACGAGGCCCGCGAGGTGTTGAGCAGGGCCGAGTCCCGGGTGCGGGAGATGGGGATGCGCGAGGGCGAGGTTTACTGCAACCTCAACATGTCGCTGGTGTACCTGGCCGAGAAGCTACCCGACCCCGCCATCGCCTCCCTGACCCACGCCCTCGAGATCGCCCAAATGCTGGGGGCCAGAGAGCTTCAGGCCCAGATACACCAACGGATGTCCGAGGCCTACTGCCTGGACGGACGCTTCGAGTCGGCGCTCGAGCACTACCAGATCTACCACGCCCTCGAGCGCGACCTGCGGGCCGAGCAGATCGAGAGAAAGATGCGCGTATTCGGCACCCAGCGCAAGCTCGAGAAGGCTCAGGACGAGGCCAAGATCGCCCACCTGGAGAACGTCAAGCTCAAGGAGCTGATCGACCGCCTCGAGCGCACCGAGCGCGAACTGCGCCACAAGACCAAGGAGCTGGAGGTTCAGGCCACCCAGGATCCTCTGACCCAGCTCTACAACCGCCGCTACCTCGAGCAGACCCTCTCCCACCACTACGCCGAGGCCCAGAACAATGACCAGAAGCTCTCGGTGATGCTGTGCGACGTGGACAACTTTAAGAAGATTAACGACAACTTCAGCCACCAGATCGGCGATGTGGTGCTCCAGACCGTGGCCTACCTGATGCGCGACCACTGCCGGGGCTCGGATATCGTGGCCCGCTACGGCGGCGAAGAGTTTGTGGTGGTGATGCCCTATACCCCCATCAAGCAGGCCGTGATTGCCTGCGAGCGGCTGCGCGAGACCATCCAGAACCACGACTGGGCCAAGGTTCATCCCGACCTGCGGGTGACCATCAGCATGGGCCTGACCGCCGACACCAGCCACCCCAACCACGAGAAGATGCTCGACACCGCCGATGCCAAGCTCTACGTGGCCAAGCGAAGCGGTAAGAACCGGCTGGAGTACTGAGCCCGAAGGCGGAGGGGCGGCTAAGGAAGCGTCTGCATAGTTGAAATGCGACGTGCCGACCGCCAACACCGCAGGCAATTGCGCCGGGCACGCATTCGCTCCGCTGATTGCACACTGCTGCCCAGGCGCAACCGCAGAGTCTAAGGAGGAGGGAAAGCACACGATTCCCCTTCCCCTCCTCTCGCCCTTCGCACCTCCCGCACCGCTGTGATCCGACTGCGGCGGTTCTTGACTCGATTCCGCCACTGCCGTCCCCGCTGCGTTTGTGGGGACGGTTTTCGGCTTTAAGGCTTTCGCTGATTTGAAGTTGGGGTCTGTTGTCCCGCAGACGGCGGCGCAACTTAAAGAACGCCTCAAGGCCAAGTTAAACAATCGCTGAATCCCGCCTAATCTGTGCTGGGCGGGATTTTCTATGCTGATGGTGTAGTCGGGGCATAGCCCTAAATCGCGGAGAGTAAAATCCCAAGAGGAGTGAACACATGAATAGACTTCTTTCGACCATGGTACTGGGTCTGGTGGGCCTGACGGGGGCGGTCAGCGCCGCGCCCCAGCTCTCGCCCCAGGGCATCATCGTCAACCCCATCCCGACCGACCTCGAGGTGCGCACCTGGGTTAACAAAGACCCCAACAAGACCGGCAATCCGGTTTACCAAATCGGTGAGCGCATCCAGATCGGGGTGAGCGTTAATCAGGACGCCTACGTCTACTTGTTCAGCGTGCGCGCCACCGGCGAGATCAGCCCGATTCTGCCCAATAACTTCGAGCAGAACAACTTCCTGCGGGCCGGGGAGACCCGCCTGTTCCCGCCCCAGGGCGCCCGCTACCAGTTCAATGTGGACGGCCCCGAGGGCCAGGACCGGGTGCTGGCCGTGGCGACCCGCACCGCACTCAACGTCAACCAGATCATCGACATCCAGACCGGGCGCAGCCGCGTTCAGGGGGCCGACAACCTGGCTCGAGCGCTCTCCATCGTGGTTACGCCCCTGCCCGACAACGACTGGGTGTCCAACGTGGCCTTCTTCATCGTGGGCCGGGCCGCAGCCCCCCAGCCGCAGCCCCAGCCCATCGCCGGGACGCTGCAGGTAAACTCCAACCCGCAGGGCGCACAGGTGCTGCTGAACGGCCGGGTGGTGGGCCAGACCCCGCTCAACCTGAGCCTGAACGCCGGCCGCTACGACCTCGAGCTGCGCCTATCCGGCTATAACACCTTCCGCCAGAGCGTGCAGATCAACAGCGGCCAGGTGACCCCCGTCAACGTGGGCTTGCAGGCCCTGCGCTCTACCCTCCAGGTCTTCACCAACGTCCCCGCCCGCATCTTCGTAGACGGACAGGAGGTGGGCCAGACCCAGAACGGCACCCTGGTGCTCTCCGACCTCAACCCCGGTCGCGTCCAGGTCGTCGCCATCGCCCCTGGCTACCGCGTGGAGTTCCGCGACGTGAACCTGAGTGTCGGTCGGGCCGAGCAGGTGCGGCTGAACCTTAACCGGGCTAGGTAGCGGTTAGCGGTTAGCCTTTAGAGAGGCCCCCCTCGCGATGCTCGAGGGGGGCCTTTTTCTTTGGGTCTACCTCACGGCTTGCCGCCGATGCGGCCCTTCGGGGCCGAGGTTGATGCGCTTGGTGCCCGTGTCTGCGGCCCGGTGGCCTGTGGGGCGGCTGGCTGCCCTACAAGACCTCGAGCAGCCCGAACTTCAGGTACTGCGTCTCCGGCACGTTTAGGAGCACCGGGTGGTCCCAGGCCTGGCCGCGCCTTTCGATGACGCGCACGGTGCGGTGGGCGTCGGCGGCGGCCTCGGCGAGCATCTGGTAGAACATTGGCTCCTGAAGGTGGTGGCTACAGCTCGCCGTCGCCAGGATGCCGCCAGGGGGAAGCAGCTTCATGGCCCGCAGGTTCAGCTCCTTGTAGGCCGCGTAGGCCCGCTCGACGTCGCGCCTGTTCTTGACCAGGGCGGGCGGGTCGAGCACGATCAGGTCGTACCGGGCCTGGCGCTTCTCCTCCGAGCGCAGGAACTCGAAGGCGTTGGCCTCGACGGTCTGGAGGTTTATCAGGCCGTTGGCCCGCCCGTTCTCCAGCGCCCTGGCCAGCGCCGCCGCCGAGGAGTCCACCGCGATGACCTGCTCGAAGTTCTTGGCGAGGTGCAGCGCGAAGGAGCCGTGGTAGCTGAACACATCCAGGGCGGATTTGCCCCGGAACTCGCGCAGGCGGAGGCGGTTGTCGCGCTGGTCTATGAAGGCCCCGGTCTTTTGGCCGCCCTCGAGGTCAACCTGATACCGTATGCCGCCCTCCTCGACCGTCACCGACGGGGGAACCAGGCCGTGCAGCGGTTTTACCTCGAGCTCCAGACCCTCGAGGGTGCGGCTCCTCTGGTCGTTCTTGGCCAGGATGCTCTCGACCGGAAGCTCAGCCTTAATGACCTCTACCAGGTCGGGGGTGAGGGGCTCCAAGGCTGCGCTCCCCACCTGCAGCACCACGTGCCCGGCGTAGTAGTCGGCCACCAGCGCGGGAAGCAGGTCGCCCTCGGCGTGGACGAGCCGGAAGGCCCCGTTTGGCTGGGCGCTGACGGCGGCCTTGCGCCGCTCGAGCGCCTTGCGCAGGTTATTCAGCAGCACCTCGCCGGGCCGGCCCGCGTCGCCGTACGCGAAGGCCCGCACGGTGATCTCGGACTTGGGGTTGTAGATCGCCAAACCCAGGATGCCTTTAGTTGCCTGTACCGGGTACAGACCCGCTGTTTCGGGTCCTTCAATAACATCAGACTTATAGACCCAAGGGTGACGGGCCAAAAGCCGCGCTGCGCCTTTGGGGGAGATGCGTATTTTCACCAGGAGAGTCTAACAGCTATACGGGCAGGCGAAGGCAGAGCAATGAAGAAGGGTAAACGTACCGGACCATCTATGCGTATCCGAATCATCGCCCCCACCGCCGACTATCGCCCTGAAACCCTTAAGGCTATCGCGCAAGATCTGGCGATGCTGCGTAGGCCAGGGGTGGTGCTCGAGCATTTTCAACTCGAGCAAGGCCCCCTGGCCATCCGCACCGCCGAGGACGAAACCATCGCAACCTCCGGCGTGGGGCAAAAATGGTTCAGGCCCAGCAGGACAGCAAATCGCGTTTTCCACCATTACCTCCCTCGCGGCGGCAGGTAATGTACTCCCCGTCGCGTTTCCCACCCATACTTCGCCCACAGTGCGGCGCTAAAGCGTGCGCTAAAGCGGAGTATTGCACTCGGTATGGTGAAAATCGCTGTAGGGAGTATGCGTGGGAACCGCTCTAGATGCGGTAATCGTGGACTGCACGTCGGACGTCGGGGTACGAGAGGCTCGAGCGCTGGTCAACATTCCCGTCGTCGGGGCAGGGGAGGCCAGCTTGCGTTTGTCGCAACAGCAGGGCGACTACCTCCGCCTGAGCGCCGATGAACTGACGGCGGGGCCGCTCGAGACGATTGTGCGGGAGAGGCCTCGAGTGGTCCTCATCGGTGGCACGGGCTGATTACAGGTTGCCGCGCAACTGGTCCGGCAGCTTGCAGAGCAGGGCCTGGAGGTGTGGACATTGACCCGCTGCCTGTCGCGTTGAAGGAGGCCATCCGATTACGTCAGGAACAGGGGCTGTGAGGTGAGGAAGCGTGGGGCCAGGGGCGGCCCCTTCAGCCCGCCTCACGGCTTTCCTTCAGCCTCCCGACTTTATAGTTTGCGCGGCCTGGAACCATTGCCGATGTGCCGCCCCAGAGGCCAAGTTTTTCCGCGCCGTTACGACCTTAATCTGTACGCCCACACTAGAAGTTTTAAACGGGCGTTAGTGTATGCTGTTGCGCGTTGACAACAAGTCTCATGAATCGCTATGATTCTTGGGGCTTTGTTTGCACGTTATTTCACAAAGTCGCTGAGGGGAATCCGTCAGAATAGGATTGCAGATCTACCTGACGTTCGACCAAAGTGAACGAAACCGAGCCGCGAAGCGGCACGGTTGGGCAGGGAAGGAAGGGAGGGAAAAGAGTGGCTGGATCAGGACTAATCAAGAGCCTAGCCGAGCGCGAAGCCGCGCTCTCGAGGCAGCTCGACGAGGCCAAGGGGGCCGCCGCCGCCAAGGTGCAGGAGGCCGAGGCCAGGGCCGCCCAGATCTTGGCCGAGGCCGAGGCCGCGATGCGCGAGATGGAGACTAAGGCCCGCGCCGCGACCGCCGAGGCCGTGGCCAAAATCGAGGCTGAGGCCAAAGCCAAGGCCGAGGCCGAGGGCCGTGCCATCGCTGACGCGGCCGCGCCCAAGGTTGCGGGCGCGGTGCAGGCGGTGCTCAGGGAGGTTCTGCCTTGATCGCCCCGATGGAGAAGCTCGTCGTCGCCGCGCCCAAGCGGCTGGCGCGTGAGCTGCTGGCCGACCTGCAAAAGGCCGGGGTGGTACACATCGACCCCCTGCGCCCCGAGGAGCTGGGCGAGTACCGTCTGAGCCCTTCCGAGGAGGCCGAGATGCGCCGCTGGGAGGGCGCGGTCACCCAGGCCGAGCAGGCCCTGAATGTGCTGGGCGCAAAGGCGGTGGCGGCTGCCCGGCCTTTCACTGGCTCGCTCGAGGAAGCCGAGGCAGCCCTCAAGCCGGTCTACTCCCGCGCCGAGCAACTGGGTAAGGAGAAGGCGGGCCTTGAGGAGGAGATCCAGACCATAGACCTCTTCAGCAAGGCCGCTGACAAGCTATCCGGCTTAGCTCAAGGGTTGGATCGTAGCCCCCGCCTCACGGTGATCCCCTTCCTGCTCTCTAAGGTTGAGGAAGTCACTGCCGTGCAGAGCGCCCTCGGCGCCGCCCTGCAAGACCGCTACGCCTTTGACACCGACACCCTCGAGAGCAGTGTGGCGGCGGTGCTGGTGGTGAAGAAGGAGGAGACTGAGGTCGCTCGCTCGGCCCTCTCGAGGCTCGGTCTGGCCGAACTACGCTTCCCCGGCGTCTACGGCACCCTACCCCTCAGCCAGGCGGCGGCCCGCATGAAGGAGCGTGCTGCTTCGGCCCCTCGTGACTTGGCGGGAACCCTCCAGGAGGTCGAGAGGCTGGGGCGCGACTCCAAGGATACCCTCGGCACCATCTGGACGCGGGCCAAGGACGAGTCGGCCCGCTACAAGACTACCGCCGACATGGCCGCCGGTAAGTACGGCGCGGCCCTGATGGGCTGGGTGCCGCAGAAGGCCAAGGGTAAGGTCGAGGAGGCACTGGGTCGTCTGCGTGACCAGATCGTCTATGCTTTCGAGCCGGTGGACGAGCACCACGAGGGTCACCAGGTCCCCGTGACGCTCGACAACCCCGGCTGGGCCAAGCCTTACGAGTTGCTGCACGGCTTCCTCAACACCCCGCGCTACGGCTCCTACGACCCCACCATCATTATCGCGCTATTCTTCCCGCTGTTCTTCGGGATCGTGGTGGGCGACATGGGCTTGGGTCTGTTGTTCGGCCTGCTGGCCTGGTGGCTGGGCGGCAAGGCCCGACGCAAGGAGAACTGGGAGATCAGCTTCCTGGGGGCCAACCTGGGGCCGGACGTGCTCAGCAGCCTCAGCCGCGTACTCTGGGCGATGACCTTCTGGGCGGTGGTCTGGGGCTTCTTGTACGGCGAGTTCTTCGGGACGTTCCTCGAGAAGCTCAAGATCTGGAACGGCTACACCCTGTTCTACCCCACCGGTGAGTTCGATAACCATCCTGGCTTTATCGAGATCATCATCAACCGCCTGGACTTCGCCCTCACCGCCAACGGCCTAATGCTCTTCAGCGTGATGTTCGGGGTGGCCATCGTGCTCTACGCCTTCTTTGTTCGGATGCAGGAGGGCCTCAAGCACGGCCACATGAGCCACTTCTGGGAGGGACTGGGCTACTTTAGCAGCAGCGTGGCCCTGATCGTGGGTGCTTACATGTTCCTGGCTGGGGTCAACAATCCCATCCTACTAGCCATCGTAATCGGGGGCTTGGCCCTCTTCGTCTTCGCCGCCATCCGCTCGGGCATCCCCCTGATGTTTGCCGAATTCCTGGGTAAAGGAGGGCAAATCCTCAGCTTCATCCGTCTGTACGCGGTTGGCGTGGCGGGCGCGGTGCTAGCCAGCCTGGCCAACCAGGTTGGCTTTGCGATGGCCCGCGAATGGGGCTTCATCGGCGGCGTGCTGGGCTTCGTGATCGGGTTGGTGCTGCTGCTCTTCATCATCGCCATCACCACCCTGGGCCACTTGCTCCAGCCCATCCGTCTGATGTGGATCGAGTTTGGCACCAACTATGGCTTCTATGACGAGTCGGGTAGACCCTATAGGCCGTTCAAGTCGGTTCGCAGTGAGCAGCAAGGTTAAGGCAGTCGGCACAGCCATGCGCTGAAAAGATAAATAGCTAAGAGCTAGCTGCCAGACCACTAGGGGCTCAGCGCCCGAAAACTCGATTAGATCCTAAAGTGCCCAAAAGCACCCCGGAACCAAAACAGGCAGTAAAAGGAGAGATACACATGACGAAAAGCATCAAAGTGACCAAGCTGGTTCTGTTCGTGGCAATCGTGATTCTGGCAACTGTGGCGTTCGCCGCCGAGGAAGGGGCGGCGGCCGCTGTGAGCTACGCCGCCATCGGTAAGGGCTTGGCCATCGGCTTGGGTATTTTGGGCACGGGCGTGGCACAGTCGGCTATTGGTGCAGCTGCGCTGGGTGCAGTGGTGGAAGACCGCCGCAACTTCGGTACGGCCCTGCTATTCTTCCTGCTGCCCGAGACGCTGGCGATCTTCGGCCTGGCCTTCTCGTTCCTCATCAACTAAGGCGGTTGAAGGTCGACCGTTGAAGGTTGAGGGCGCTAGCCGTTAGTTCAAAGTCAACGGCCAAGAGCAAAAGGCCCGAAGCCAGCAGCAGCTTTCAACTCTCAGCGTTCAACTTTCAGCGCCCCGCAGGAGCTTCATGTCCAAACTCGAAGACATCCTTCAAAACGAAATCACCACCGAGATCGCGGCGATCCAGGGGGCGGGGGAGGCCAAGGCTAAGGCCATCGTCGCCGCGGCAATGGAGAAGGCCGAGGCCCTCAAGGCCTCCAAGTCCCGGCAACTCGAGGCCGAGAACGCCGCCGCCCTGCGCCGCGCCGAGTCAGCCGCCGAGTTGCTCTTGAACCAGGCTCGCATCGCCGCACGCGGCAGGGCCGTGGATCAGGTCAAATCGGGTGTGCAGAAAGAGCTGACTAGCTTGGTCGGTCAGGCCTCTTTCGGTGACGTACTCAAACGCCTGGCCGATGAGGCCATCAAGAGCGTGGGTAAAGCCGAGAGCGTGGTCGTGAACCCCGCCCACCTGAGCTTGCTTGAGGGATGGGCCAAGGCCCAGGGTCTCAGGCTGGAGTCCAGTCCCGCCGTCCAGAACGGTGTGCGGGTGGTGGCCGAGGGCAGCAAGTCCTTTGTGCAGAACGCGCTGGGGGAGCGCCTTGAGCGCTCCTGGGACGCCCTCTCGGCAAGAGCTGCGAAAGCCATCTGGGGGTGAGCAGTGAGCTACGCCTACCTTAATGCCCGTGTCCGTAACCGCCGCAGCCAAGTGGTGCCGGACTCGTGGTATCAGCAGGCGCTGAACCTGCCCTTTCCCGACTTTGTGCGTTCGCTGGGCGACACCATCTACGGCCCTGACCTTCAGGGTGACACCTTGGCCGACGTGGATCGGGCCATTGCCAATCACATGCGCCGCACGGTAGCCGACCTGCCGGGCTTGGTCACTGGCTCCAACCGCGAGGCGGTTGGGCTCCTGTTGCTCCAGTCCGACCTGACCAATCTAAAGGCCATCCTGCGTGGCAAGGCTGCCGGAACTGCGCCGGAAGATATCAAGACCAAGCTGGTGGGTGGCACTCTACCCGAAGTGCTGGTGAACGCTATGCTTCAGGCCCCCGATGCGCAGTCGGTGGCCCAGGTACTCCAGTTGCCCACGCATCCGCTGGCGAAGGCCCTGCGCAACGCGGTAGTGGGCAACTCTGACCCGCTTTCGGTCGAGGTCGCGCTCGACCGCGATTTCTTCGCCTACAGCCTGGAAAAGGCTCGCCGCCTTCGACAGCCCGCGCTGGCCTCTTATTTCGTAATGCAGGTAGACGCTACCAACCTCTCCACCGCCTTCAAGCTGCAAGGGCAGAATGTCTCGGGTGTAGAGACCTACTTCGTCCCCGGTGGCAGCGTGGTTAATCAGGTGCTGTTCAGCCGCATCGCGGGCGGCGACTCCGGCGCTATGGAGGCGCTGGCGAACACCGCCTTGGCTGGTGCCTCGAGCGCACGCAACTTGGGCGACCTCGAGCGTGCGCTGCGCAGAATCTTAATGGATAAGGCTGCTCAGGGCGGCAAGGACGCGCTTGGGGCAGGGTTGGCCCTCGACTACATCCGCAAGAAGGAGTGGGAGGGCTCGCGCATTCGTCTGCTGGCCAGGCGTGCCTACTTCAATCTGCCCGCCGACGCAGTGGCAAAGGAGGTGTCGCTATGAAGATCGGTGTCCTGACCGACCCCGAGACCGCCTCAGGTTACCGCTTGGCGGGCCTCGAGGCTGTCACCGCCTCCAAGGAAGACGCCGCCTCCAAGCTGGTGCAGATGATTCAGTCCGACCAGTACGCCCTGGTGGCGGTAGACGAGAGCCTCCTGGCCGACCCCAACAAGGCCGCCGAGCGTACCATGCGCGGGCGCAGTGCCCCCGTCCTCCTGACCCTCCCCAACCTGCTCGACACCTTCAGCGGCGGCGGGGACGCCAAGGCCTACATGCGGCAGTTGGTGCGGGAGACTATAGGCTTCGACATTAAGTTGTGAGCGCTGTTTCGTGGAGGGCGATTGGCAATTGGCAGTTAGCTCTTTTGGTTTTGACTTTGCTGACTGCTAAGCGCTAACTGCAAAAAGTCAGACCCAACCACACCCCACACAAGGAGGAACAATAGTGGGAACGATCAAAAAGATAGCGGGGCCAGCAGTCATTGCTGAGAACCTCGAGAACGCCAAGATGTTTGACATCGTGCGCGTGGGTAACGAAAAACTGGTGGGTGAGATCATCCGCCTGGACGGGAATACCTGCTTTGTGCAGGTCTACGAGGACACCAACGGCCTCCAGGTGGGCGAGCCCATCGTGACTACCGGGCTGCCGCTGGCCCTGGAGCTTGGCCCCGGCCTGCTCAACGGTATCTTCGACGGGATTCTGCGCCCGTTGGACAAGATCCAGGCCGCCTCAGGCATCTTCATCAGCCGGGGTATCGAGGTGTCCTCGCTCGACCGCGCCAAGAAGTGGGACTTCACCCCCAGCAAGAAGGCCGGCGATACCGTCTCCGGCGGCGACATCCTGGGCACGGTGCCAGAGTTTAGCTTCACCCACAAGATTCTGGTGCCGCCTGATAAGGGCGGCAAGATCAAGAGCATGGTGGGTGCTGGCCAGTACACCATTGACGACACCATCGCCGAACTCGAGGACGGCACCAAGCTGCGCATGGCCCACTTCTGGCCGGTGCGCAAGGCCCGCCCCATTCAGCGCAAGCAAGACCCCAACCAGCCCTTCCTGACCGGGATGCGCATTCTGGACGTGCTGTTCCCCCTCACGGCAGGCGGCACGGCGGCCATCCCTGGCCCCTTCGGCTCGGGCAAGACCGTCACCCAGCAGTCCATCGCCAAGTTCGGCGACGCCAACATCGTGGTCTACGTGGGCTGCGGCGAGCGCGGCAACGAGATGACCGACGTGCTGGTGGAGTTCCCCGAGCTCGAGGACCCCCAGACCGGCAAGCCCCTGATGGAGCGCACCATCCTGGTTGCCAACACCTCCAACATGCCGGTGGCCGCACGGGAGGCCTCGCTCTACACGGGCATCACCCTGGCCGAGTACTTCCGCGACCAGGGCTACAAGGTCTCGCTGATGGCCGACTCCACCAGCCGCTGGGCCGAGGCCCTGCGCGAGATCGCCTCGCGCCTGGAGGAGATGCCCGCCGAGGAAGGCTACCCCCCCTACCTCTCCTCGCGCCTCAGCAGCTTCTACGAGCGCGCCGGCAAGGTTACCACCCTCGCGGGCGAGCAGGGCGCTGTCTCGGTGATCGGCGCGGTGAGCCCGGCGGGCGGCGACTTCTCCGAGCCCGTCACCCAGTCCACCCTGCGCATCACCGGCGGCTTCTGGGCGCTCGACGCCGGTCTGGCGAGGGCCCGTCACTTCCCCGCCATCAACTGGGCGCGCTCCTACTCGCTGTTCCTGAACATCCTCGAGCCCTGGTACCGCCAGAACGTCGCCGCCGACTACCCCGAGGTCCGCGCCAACATCATCACCCTGTTGCAGCGCGAGGCCGAACTCCAGCAAGTCGTTCAGCTGGTCGGCCCCGACGCCTTGCAGGACGCCGAGCGGCTTAGCCTCGAGATCGGCCGCATCGCCCGCGAGGACTTCTTGCAGCAGAACGGCTACGACAAGGTGGACGCCAGCTGCTCGATGTCCAAGGCGCTGGGCATCATGCAGATGATCATCGCTGCCTACCGTCAGGGCGAGGTCGCGCTCTCCAAGGGCGGCACCATCTCCGACTTCCTGTCCGACCCCGTCATCGAGAAGATCGGCCGTGCCCGCTACGTCCCCGAGAACGAGTTCCCGGCCTACAAGGCGGAGTTCGACGCGGCGATCAAGAGTGCGTTCATGGGAGCGGTGAAGGCGTAGGGCGCAGAGCGCCCGTCGAACGTCGAATGTCGCACGTCAAACGCAAGACCAATCGCGCAGGGCGTATGACGTAAGACGTAAGACAGGAGGTAACCAAATGCTCAAAAAAGAATACAACGCCGTGACCTACGTCTCCGGCCCGCTCCTCTTCCTCGAGGGCGCCGCCGACCTGGCGTACGGCGCGATCGTGAACATCGACGACGGCTCGGGCCGGGTGCGCGGCGGTCAGGTGATCGAGGTCTCTGACCAGTACACCGTGCTCCAGGTCTTCGAGGAGACCTCCGGCCTCAACCTCGACAAGACCACCGTGAGCCTGGTGGAGGATGTGGCACGGCTGGGCGTGAGCAAGGAGATGGTGGGCCGGGCCTTCAACGGCATCGGCCGCCCCATCGACGGCCTGCCCCCGGTGGTGGCCGATACCCGCTTGCCCATCAACGGCGCGCCCATCAACCCGGTGGCGAGGGAGAAGCCCGAGGAGTTCATCCAGACCGGTGTCTCGGCCATTGATGTGAACATGACCCTGGTGCGCGGCCAGAAGCTGCCGATCTTCTCCGGCTCGGGCCTGCCCCACAACGAGCTGGCCGCTCAGATCGCGCGTCAGGCCAAGGTGCTGGGCGAGGGCGAGGGCTTCGCGGTGGTATTCGCGGCGATGGGGATCACCCAGCGCGAGGTGAGCTACTTCATGCAGGAGTTCGAGCGCACGGGGGCCCTGAGCCGCTCGGTGCTGTTCTTGAACAAGGCCGACGACCCCACCGTGGAGCGTCTCCTCACGCCCCGCATGGCCCTCACGGCGGCTGAGTACCTGGCCTTCGAGCACGACTACCACGTGCTGGTGATCCTGACCGACCTGACCAACTACTGCGAGGCGCTGCGCGAGATCGGCGGTGCGCGCGAGGAGATTCCCGGTCGCCGCGGCTACCCCGGCTACATGTACACCGACCTGGCCAACCTCTACGAGCGCGCGGGCGTCGTCCACGGCAAGAAGGGCTCGGTTACCCAGATCCCCATCTTGTCGATGCCCGGCGACGACATCACCCACCCCATCCCCGACCTGACTGGCTACATCACCGAGGGGCAGATTTTCATCGCCCGCGACCTGGCCCAGCAGGGCATCTTCCCGCCCATCAACGTCCAGCCCAGCCTGTCGCGCCTCATGAACAACGGCATCGGTAAGGGCAAGACCCGCGCCGACCACAAGGAGCTGGCCGACCAGCTCTTCAGCTCCTACGCCCGCGGCGTCAACCTGCGCCGCCTGGTGGCGATCACCGGCGAGGACGCCCTGACCGAGACCGACAAGAAGTACCTGCGCTTCGCCTCCAACTTCGAGCAAAAGTTCATCAACCAGGGCCAGAACGAGCGCTCCATCGAGGACAGCCTCAACATCGGCTGGGCCCTGCTCTCCGACTTCCCCCCCTCCGAGCTGAAGCGCATCCGCAAGGAGTACATCGAGACCTATCACCAGAAGACGGGCAAGCTGGAAGAGCTGGTGGGAGCGTAAGCGATGCGGTCGTACGTCGTACGTCGTACGCGGAAGTTACAAAAGGCGTAAGACGTTTGACCCAAGACGTATGACGCACCGGAGGTGCCAATGGCTGAACAAGTCTCACCCACACGCTCCACCCTGCTGGCCAAGCGCGACCAGAAGCGCCTGGCTTTGCAGGGGGCGGATCTGTTGAAGAATAAGCGGGACGCCTTGATCGGGGAGTTTTTCGCCCTGGTGCAGGACTCGCTCAAAGCCCGCGAGGCCCTCAACAGCGCCGCCAAGGACGCCTACTTTAGCCTGCTGATCGCCAAGGCCTTCGACACCCCCGAGGCGGTGGAGTCGCTCTCGAGCAGCCCCATGCAAGTGGACATGACCATCGAGAGCCTCTACGGCGTAAAGGTGCCCAAGCTTTCGGCGCCCCAGGTTGGGGGCGGGCTGTCCTTCAGCCCAATCGGGGTGGGGGCCAAGACCCTCGAGGCCGCCACCGCTTTCCGCGCCCTGGCCGATGCCATCACGGCGGTCGCCAACACCGAGAACCGTCTGCGGCGCATCGGCGAGGAGATCAAGAAAACCAACCGCCGCGTGAACGCCCTCGAGCAGATCGCCATCCCGGAGATCAACGAGCAGATCAAGTTCGTCTCCGATACCCTGGACCAGCGGGCGCTCGAGGAAGTCACCACCCTCAAGCGCATTAAGGCCGCAATTCTGGCCCGCGACGCCGAGGAATCGGGGATTGTGTCGGCGCACCTCGAGAAGGGCGCTGGGCTGTAAGGAAAAAAAAGCTGCTTGAAAGCCCCGTCGGAAGGCGGGGTTTTTGCTTGGGTTTGTCTTACGTAGATAACATAATGTAAAATGAATTTCATGGCTGGATACTTGCCTTGGACTGATGAAGAACTCGAAAAGCTTCTTCAAGAGTGGGTGACCTCTTCTCTCGAGGGGCCGAAATTTGATGTAAAGCTACAACTCAATTACACAACAAAACAAGAAAAAGTGGAATTTTGTAAGGACATATCTTCCATAGCAAATACCGACCATCCAGATCATTTTGGTGATTTCGGAGTTATTGTGTTTGGGGCAACTAGGGGTTCAATTGTCGGAATTTCAAATATGCCAAAGCCCGATGTAGAGAAGCTTCAGACGGAACTAGAATCTAAAGTCAAAGAGTATCTACAGCCTTACCCTCATTTCCATGTAAAGATTTTTGGTGACAACAACAATTGGTGGGGAGCAATCCTAATCGAGCCGTCTCATCAACAACCGCACATGTTTATTCGTGACTTTAATGGCAGTCCCGCGAAGGGTGAGTGGTTTGTGCATGTTGGAAGTAGCAGCGGCCCCGCTTCCCCAGAAGACTATGCACGAATACTGCGCAAAGCTGTTCAAACAGCCGTGGATCCGCTTGTTGATAGATTGAGCAGACTCAGTTTTGAGATTGAAACTCTTAAGCAACGACAGGAAGATGGTGTTTTTCGTCTGATACAAGGCTTATCCAATCGTGTTTTAGGTGCCAACTCTCAACCCCTTGAGGCTGAGAACTTAGCATTGACGATAGCCTCTGATGCTGGACTTGACCTACCTACTAGGGTTAGACAAAGATACCGTAGACCTGTTGATCTCCTAGCCACAGATATTGTTCAGTCAGCAATAAGTTTGCGGGAGCAAATCGAAACTGCGGACGCGAAAATTTTGCCTTGGAGTTTGCAACCTAGTGATGGCGCAACTGCGAAAGCGGTCATTCATTTTCTCGAGTCAGCCTGTAAGTCGTTTGTGGGCACAGTAGCTAGTATTGCTGCTTATGACGAAGGAGGGGAACTCTTCACAGCACTTAAGCGTGCCATTTCAATAGTGGGGAGAGACTATGAACCAAGGGGTACATTTACGAGTATCGGAGAAACCGTTCGACAATACCCCTTGGTTTTGGCCGTTTATGCTGCATTTGTTGTTGGGGGGCTTTATAACCGTCCAAGACTGTTGAGAACTGTTCTTGATACACCTTTTCGTCCGAGACGGCACTCTGTCAAGTCAAAAACTGCGAATATCTTTTGGGGTCTTTGGGAGTTGAGGGAGTCTAGTGAACTTTTCCAACACATCCATACACAGCGTTTGCATGAACCTATTGGTGCGCGGATTTTCGATGTTCTAGTACGAAAGGACGGGTGGATTGTTGAGTATGTAAACAACGGCGAGGTGTCACCTGAGCAGTCTTTTTGGCTTGGAGAATTCTTATTATCCTTGGGTGCCGCAGAGTTCAATGAATTCGGAAATCGTCAGGTCTATCCTGGTGTTTATTTCTATTACCCTGATGCCAAAGATGTGTTGACAACGTTCCTTTCAGAGCCCCCTGAGTGGTTTCCCACCTTATACAGGCTTCAGATTGATGAAGTGTTGAGGTTATATGACACTGAGGCTTCCCTCGTTTCACACCGATCATTTGGTAGTTCTCAGGTCGCAGCCCTCTCCTTATTCAAAGAAGGCCAGAAGAAATAGGACTAGTGAGCAGAATACGCGATCATGTAGTTGTGTTTCCTACTAAGCATGTTCCTGTGGAAACCCCTCGAGCGCACCGTCCTCGAGCCCGGAAAACGCAGCGGTCAGTCGTCCATTCGTGGTTTGCGAATCACCTGGAGGAATTTCCCGAACTCGAGGCCGAAAACATTCGGGCTTGTTTGGTTTGGCTGAAGCAAACTTAGCTTCCTTCACGCCACTCGAGCAGGCCGCTTTGGTGGTTTGGCGCATTTGCAAAAGCAAGCTCTGGAACTTGCCAATGCGCTCCTGGGTGGTGGCGAATTTTTGGTCGTTGTGGATCATTTTGACTCTTCGAATAGCTCAATGATGCCACGTTTGGACTTATTCCGCGTGGCCCCCTGGCTGGCCAGTTGGGTGGCCTGCCTGAGGGCACGGTTTACCGTTGTGGGGCTGAGGCTTTAGGCCAAGGCCATCGGCAGGAACAGCGCCAGCACCCAGATCAGCACGAAGGGCTTGACGGTGAGGGAGGGGGTGAGGGGGAGTAGGGGGGAGGCGGGCTGGGGAGGGAAGCGGTGGGGCAGGGGAGCAAAGGCGGGGTTGGCCTCGAGGTTGGGGGTTGGGTTGTCTTCTGCTCCCCGTTCCTGGCTCCCCGATCCACTGCCGAGCTCTTGGGTGCCCTCCCCTTGGGTCTCGCCTTTTTCTATCCCCTCGGGCGTAATTCTGTAGCCAAAAATCTCGATCATCGAATACCTCCGGTCAGGTTCACGTCTAACGCGCTCTGCGGCTTGATCTGGGCCGGCTGTCAGGCTGGCGGCTGAGATTAGGCTTGCAGCACGGCCTCGAGCCGCGGGGCTGAGGTTCGTGCCAAGGCCACATAAATGCACAGGCTGCCCCCCAATGCGTGAAAAAGTCGCAAGCTTCACCTCAGCCCTCAGAACTCCAGCGGGGCTGGAGTTAGCTGTAGGGTAGCCAAGAAATCACCCCGGCCGACGTTAAGCGCGTGCGGCTGGGGCGTAAAGGCGACGTTGACTGGACGCGGGGGTGTTGGCGTTACAGGTAATTGTTTGCTGGCGACCGGGCCGAAGCGGATAACGTTGGCCGTTACGACAGCGGGCAACGCGGGAGGTTATCCGTACTTGGGCTAGCGGAAGTTCACCCCCAGCCGTCCGTGGGGGATCAGCACGCTGCCCCCGAACACCGAGCCGCCCCCGATGCCGATCACCCCCTGAACCTCGCCCTCGAGGAAGAAGCTAAACCCGTCGCCCCCGAACTCGAAGTTGGCGAAGCCCCTGGGGGTCAGCACCACCCCCGCGACGCCGGCTCCGAAAGGCACGTAGACCTCGGTTCCCGCCCCTATGGCCTAGCGGGTGCTGGCGTTGAGGCTACCCATCGGGAACAGCACCTCCACGCTCCCGTTGAGCAGACCGCCGCCCACCAGCAGCGGAAAGCCCAGGCCTAGGCGCAATTCGGCGGCGCTCAGGTCTATGCTGTACTGCACGCCGATCAGGTATACCCCGAAGGCACTGCGGTTGGCGCCCTAGGCCCAGCCAAGTGAGCCCACCAGCAGCAAAGCCAAAACCAGCATCTTGTTCATCGCGCGCATCGTTCACCACTCCTTTGGGCAATATCTTCTGGCTGCCTGGGGCCGAGTCTAGGGCGGGGGGCGTTATGTCGCCGTTAGTATGTCACACGTACCCCCACCCCCGCCGCCTACAATGGCGGGGTGGATGTCCTCCCCCTGCCGCTGCTGGCGGTCTTCGCCTTCGTGCTCGGCACCCTGATTGGGTCATTCCTGAATGTGGTGATTTACCGCGTACCCGCCGGCGTCTCGGTGGTCTTTCCGCGCAGCCGCTGTCCCAAATGCGGGCACGTCCTCTCGGCGGGTGAGCTGATCCCCATCGTCTCCTGGGCGGTACAGGGTGGCAAGTGTCGTAACTGCAAGGCCCCCATCTCGCCGCGCTACGCGTTGGTGGAGGGGCTGACCGGACTGCTGTTCCTGGGCGCAGCCCTGCTCCGCCCGGTCTTCCCCGACCTGCTCTTCATCTGGGCCTTCATTGCCCTGCTGATCGCCCTCTCGTTCATAGACTTCGACACCAAAACCCTGCCCAACTCGCTCAACTTCGGTGGTCTGGCGCTGGGTCTGGTCGGGGCCGCCGCGCTGGCCTACCCGTTGCCCGACTTCTCCCAGGCCCTCGATGCGGCCTTCATGGGGGCGGGCACCATCGCGCTGTTCGCCGGCTTCGGTGGGCTGATCTACAACAAGTTCCGAAACAGCCCCGCTGCCATTCCCGTGGGACAGCATCAGGTTCACCTGGCCGCGATGTTTGGGGCGATTGGGGGCATGGTGGGTACAGTCGGCGGGGTCTGGCTGGGGATGCTGGGCATTCTGGCTGGAGTCCTGAGCTGGATGCTCAGCGCCCGTACCGGCAAGCCCAGCGGTCTGCACGACGCCATCACCCTGGGGATCGCCGCCGTCACCCCCTTCATCGCTTGGGCGATGGGGGGAGGCGGGCTGGCCCTCGAGTCTGCCCGGGGGATGCTCATCTCCACCGGCGCCATCGCCCTGGCCGCCATGATCTACTGGTGGATTCGCAACCCCTCTGACAAAGTGACTGAGGAAGACCACGCCGAAGACCCTGGCGGCTATGTGACCGTCATGGGCTACGGCGACGTGGTGCTGGCAGGTTTTCTGGGCGCGTGGCTGGGCTTCGCCAACTTCGGGGCCGGGATCTTCCTGGCGGTCTTTGCCGGGGCCATCCTGGGTCTGATCGCCAAGCGCATCACCGGCGAGAGCACCATCCCCTTCGGGCCGTACCTGGCGATTGGGGGGCTGGTGGCCTTCTTCTACGGCGAGGCCCTAATTGGCTGGTACCTGGGCTACATCGGGGCGCAGTAGGGGAGACCGAGCGCCCTACGGCGGTTCTCGAGTTGATTCTGGCCCTACCGACCCCGCCGATGCGGCGGGTTCTGCCCCTGCGCGTGTTCGTGGGAACCGCTCTGAGACCGAAAACTGCTCCAGCTCTCGGATAAACCCCCTCGAGCATCCGCGACCCGCCGGGGTCAGCTCCGTCGGCAAGCGTACCGCCATCCGGTGCATTCAAGGTGCCCGCATGGAGGTGCGGGACGCCGCCCCGAAACGCCCGCTAGAGCGGTTCCTACGCATACTCCCTACAGCAACGCTGCAGGGAGTACATTACCTGCCGCCGCGAGGGAGGTAATGGTGGAAACGCGATAAGGAATTGCGCCCGTGCCCGCACCGGGGCACCCCTGTGCCACTTCGGCTGGTCGGGCAAGAACCCCGGTGCAGCCTAGCCTCGCGCTGGGGTGGATGCCCTTGGACGTCGGGGATTCTGGCCCGCCCCGCTGACTCTAGACATCCGGTGGTTCGTACCAGTATAGTGACGAATGTAGTCTACAGTAAAAAAACCGTCGGCCCCATGCAGGATGCGGGCAGGAGCCTCCCGGAGTGCGCTGAATGGCAAAAACCTGGAAAATCGCGGGCATCAACTTCGACCATATGCACATGGGCGATCTGCTGCGGCTGGTGCATGAGCACCCCAGCGCTGAGATCGTGGGCATCGCCGACGAGAACCCGGTGCGCATGCAGAAGGCCATAGAGAACTTTGGGATTCGGCCTGAGCAGGTCTTCACCGACTTCCGCGACTGCCTCGAGGTCACCCGGCCGGACGCGGTGATTCTGTGCCCCAACACCGCCCAGCACGGCGACTACGTGGAGTGGGTGGCGCCCTACGGTGTGCATGTCCTGGTCGAAAAGCCCTTCGCGGCCTCGGTCGCCGACGCCGAGCGGATGATCGAGGCCATGCGAGCGAGCGGCAAGCGTATGGTGATCAACTGGCCGCTGGCCTGGTACCCCTCGCATCGCACCGCCAAGCGCCTGCTGGACCAGGGCACCATCGGGGAGATTCTGGAAGTCCACTTCTACGACGGCAACCGGGGGCCGCTCTACCACGTCGCCGATAAGGTCGAAGTTACGGACGAAGAGGTGAAGGCCCAGAAGTCCGGCTCCTGGTGGTACAAGAAGGCCTCGGGCGGCGGTTCGCTCCTGGACTACGTGGGGTACGGGGTCACCTTGGGGACGTGGTATCACGGCGGGGTAGCCCCCCTCGAGGTCACCACCACCACCTGGGGCGGGGCCGGCCTCGAGGTCGACGAGCACTCGGTCACGGTCTGCCGATATGCCTCGGGCCTCTCCAAGTACGAGACCCGCTGGGGCACTTTCACCGACCCCTGGATCACCCAGCCCCAGCCCAAGTGCGGCTTCGTGCTGGTGGGCACCGATGGGACGATCTCGAGCTACGACTACGAGCCGGTGGTCCGCCTCCAGACCCGCGCCCGCCGCGAGGCCCACGAGGTTGCGGTGGACGCCCTCCCGGCCCCGCACGACAACGCCATCAACCACTTCCTGCACTGCCTGGAAACGGGCGAGGCTTTCATTGGCCCCTTGCAGCCCGAGCTGTGCCTGACCGCCCAGCGGATCGTGGATGCAGCGGCGCGGTCGGCGGTGGAGAAGAGGACGGTTGTGCTGTAGGGCTGGGGCAAGCCAAACTTTATGGCCGAGAAAACCCCCTCCAAGACCGACTACGCCCTGCAGAGCAAGGCGGCCCGAACCTTGGCGGCCCCCAAGCTCTCCTACCTGCCGCCTAGGCCGAAGAAGTACAAGCCCGAGATCGGGCTGATCGGGTGCGGGGGGATCTCGGGGGCGCACCTCGAGGCGTACCAAAAGGCGGGCTTCAGGGTGGTGGCGCTGTGCGACAAGAGCCTCGAGAAGGCCGAGGCGCGGCGCAAGGAGTTCTTCCCCAAAGCCAGGGTCACTACGCGGCCTGCAGAGTTGCTCGAAGACGATTCCATCCAGGTTCTCGACATCACCCCGCACCCCGCCGACCGGGTGCCGCTGGTGCGGAGGGCGCTCGAGGCGGGCAAGCACGTCTTGTCACAGAAGCCGTTCGTGCTCGACCTCAAGACCGGCGAACAACTCTGCGACCTGGCAGACCAGCGGGGCCTGAAGCTGGCGGTCAACCAGAACGGGCGATGGGCCCCGCACATGGCCTACATGCGCGAGGCCGTGCGCTCGGGGCTGATCGGCGAGGTGATGAGCGTCCACTGCGGGGTGCACTGGAACCACACCTGGGTGGCGGGCACGCCCTTCGAGCAGATTCACGACCTGATCTTCTACGACTTCGCCATCCACTGGTTCGACTTCCTCAGCTCGCTCATCGGCGACCGGTCACAGCGGGTGATGGCCAGCCGTCAGTTCGCCGTTGGCCAGCGCATCCGTGTCCCGATGCTGGCCCAGGCCATCATCGAGTTCACGGGCGGTCAGGCCTCACTGGTCTTCGACGCCCACGCCGTACACGGCTCGCTCGACCACACCGTGGTTGTGGGGACGCAGGGGATGCTCACCAGCAGCGGCCCCGACCTGGGCCGGCAGACCCTCACCCTGCACACCGCCAAGGGTGCGGCGACGCCGCTACTCGAGGGCAAGTGGTTCAACGACGGCTTCGCGGGAACCATGGGCGAGCTGCTTCTGTCGGTCGAGCAGGACCGCCAGCCGCTCAACAATGCCCGCGACAACCTGCGCTCGCTGGCCCTGTGTTTCGCCGCCATCAGCGCCGCCAACACCGGCAAGGCCGTGACGGTCGGGGCCGTGAAGAAGCTGCCGCAGAGGCCGAAGGCCCAGAGCTGATCGCGCACGTTTTGACCCAAACATGGTCCGCCTATGAACGACCCCCGTTCCCCACCCCTGGCGCGCAGAGTTTTCCCTCTGCGACAGTTCCGTCCGGCAAAACGCTAGTAGCTGACCGCTAATGGCCAATCGCTCAACGAGGAGGCACGCATGGTACAGAAGTTTGCTCGAGGGTTTATCGCGGTTTCGACGGTGGCAATTCTGGGGGCGCTGACCGCGCTCTCCTTCCAGCCCGCCCAGGCCCAGGGCCAGACCTTCAAGGTGGGGGTCTCCAACGGCTTCGTGGGCTCGGAGTGGCGCACCCAGATGCTCGACGGTATCAAAGAAGTGGCCGCCGCCTACACCAAGGCTGGTACCAAGATCGACCTGGTGATCCAGAGCGCCGACGTGGACGTGCAGGGCCAGGTGCAGCAGATCCGCAACCTGATCAGCCAGGGCGTCAACGGCATCATCATCAACCCCAATTCCCAGACCGCCCTCAATCCCGTGATCAAGGAGGCCACCGACGCTGGCATCAAGGTGGTGGTGGTGGATCAAGAGGTCTCGGCCCCCACCGCCGTCAACGTGGCCATCGACCAGCGGGCCTGGGCCAAGGACAAGATGGACTGGCTGGCCCGCACCCTGGGCGGCCGGGGCAACGTGGTGGTGGTCAACGGTATCGATGGCCACCCTGCCAACGAGGCCAGAGAGGCCGGCATCGCCGACTCGCTGAAAACCTACCCCAACATCAAGGTCTTGAACACCATCTACGGCGACTGGGACCAAGCCAAGGCCCAGCAGGCGGTGAGCGCGGTGCTGGCCTCTCAGCCCAACATCGACGGCATTTTCTCGCAGGACGGCATGGCCCAGGGCGTGCTGCGTGCCCTGATTGCGGCCAAGCCCGCCAAGATGCCGGCGGTTTCCGGCGAAGCCTACGTGGGCTACATGAAGCTGTGGACCCAGATCAAGCGCGACTACCCCAGCTTTCAGTCCTACGGTCTGGCCAACCCTCCCGGCGTGGGCGCCTCGGGCCTGCGGGTGCTGGTCGGCTTGATGCAGGGCAGGCAGTTTAAGGACGGCGTGCTCAGGGGCGCGTCCAGGAACACCGTCTTTGTGCGGGTTCCCGCCCGCGTCTCCGATAACTCGCTGGCCGACACCCTCTCCCGCCTGGTCCGGCAAGGCAAGGCCGACACCTACACCATGGACGGCTTCCTCAACCCCACCGAGACCGCCGCCCTGTTCCGCTAAGCACCGGCTGTAGGGGGGACGGGTTCGACCGATCCCCCCTACTTTTTTCGGCTAGGCGCCTCTCGCCCGGCCCCCTTTGGAACAAGTTTTCCTGCGGTCCACAAATCCGGAAACTTCTATGGATCTCCTTTTGCAGGCCCACAACCTCACCAAGCGCTACGGGGCCACGGTGGCCCTCTCGGAGGCCGACTTCGAGCTGCGTGCAGGTGAGGTGCACGCCCTGCTGGGCTCCAACGGCTCGGGTAAATCCACGCTGAGCAAGATCGTCACTGGGCTGGTCGCCCCCGACGCGGGCGAGCTGAGGGTCGGGGGACAGCCGCGGCGCTTCGCCTCGCCGGCCCAGGCCCGCGCGCGGGGCATCGCGGCGGTCTACCAGGAGCTCTCGCTGGTGCCGGACATGTCGGTGCAGGACAACCTCTGGCTGGGGCACGAGATCGGCGGTCTGCTGGGCATCAACGCCAGGGAGACCGCCCGGAAAACCGACGAACTCCTGGCCCTGTTCCGCCCCGTGGCCGGTCCCCGCTTTCGGGCCCAGACCCCGGTGGCCGAACTCGCCCCCGACGAGCGGCAACTGGTCGAGATCCTCAAGGCGGTGGGCAACCGCCCGCGCATCCTAATCCTCGACGAGGCCACCGCTAGCCTGGGGGCCCGGCAGGTCGACCGGCTCTTCGAGCTGGTGAGCGGGTGGAAGGCCGAGGGCCTGGGCATCGTGATCGTCACCCACCGCATGGAGGAAATCTTCAGGATTGCCGACCGCGCCACGGTCCTGCGCAACGGCAGGGTGGTGGGCTCGGTGGAGATGAAGGACACCACCCGCGCGGCCCTGGTCGGGCTGATCTCCGGCGAGGCCAAGCGGGCCCTACAGGTCGAGGCCAAGGCCCCGGCCGGCCGCTCCCTGCCCGCCCTCGAGCTTTCCCTGCGCGCGGCCGAGCGGCTGGAGGCTCTCGAGCTTCAGGTCTACCCGGGCGAGGTCCTGGGCCTGGGCGGGCTACAGGGCCAGGGCCAGCGCGAGCTGCTGCTGGCCCTGTTCGGCGCGCTGACGATGGTGGGCGAGCTAAAGGTGGGGGGGCGGCCACACCGCTTCGCCCACCCCGCCGAGGCCATGCGCCAGGGTCTGGCCTATGTCCCCGGCGACCGCAACCGCGAGGGGCTGCTGGCCACCCGTTCCATCTTCGAGAACTTCATGCTGCCAGCCTGGGACGGCTACAAGACCGGCACCGTGCTCCAGGTGGAGCGCGCCCAAAAAGCCGTCATCGAGACGGGCGAGCGCCTCAAGCTGAAGTACGGCGGCCTCGAGCTGCCCATCACCTCGCTCTCCGGCGGCAACGCCCAGAAGGTGGTGCTGGGCAAGTGGCTGTTGCGCCACCCCAAGGTCTTGCTGCTCGACGACCCCACCAAGGGCATCGACGTGGGCGCGAAGGCCGAGTTCTACCACCTGCTCAACGACCTCCGTGCCGAGGGCATGGCGGTGATCTTCAACTCCTCCGACGAGGACGAACTGCTGAGCCTCTGCGACCGGGTGCTGGTGATGCTCGAGGGCTGCATCGTGGCCGAACTGTCCGGCGCGGCCTTGAACCGCGCGGCGCTGGTCGAGGCGAGCCTGGGGCTAAAAGGCGAGGAAGGAGCAAAGACCATCGGGGGAGGGGAAGCCTCGAGACCCTAGTTGTCGCCCTCCCTTACCTCCATGACTTCTATGAAGCGCTTAACCTCCCAGCTTGTTGCCCAACCCTACTTCCTGGCCCTGGTCCTGATGATTGTGGGTTTCGCCGTTATTGCACTGTTTCAGCCCAATTTCTTCCAGCCGCGCACCTTCGGGAATAACCTGCGCTCCTACCTGCCGCTGATCTGCCTGGCGGTGGCCCAGACGATCGTGGTGATCGGCGGCGGGATTGACCTCTCGCTTGGGGCCATGCTGACGCTCAGCAGCGTGGTGATGGTGCGAACCTTCGGCCCAGAGTTCGAGGTGCCGCCCGACCGGATCGCCGCCGGGATTCTGCTGGGGCTGCTGGTGGCGACGCTGGCGGGTGCGGTCAACGGGTGGATTGTGGCCTACCTGCGCTTACAGCCCATCATCGCCACCTTCGCCACCTCCTTCGTGTGGGGTGGGCTGGCGCTGTGGGTGCTGCCGCAGCCGGGGGGCAACGTGCCACAGGGGCTGCAAGACCTAGTGCGCCTCAACGCGCTCCTGCCCTTCACGCTGTGGGTGGTGCTGTTCTTCGGGCTCGGCTGGTACTTTTTCCTGCGCACCAAGGGCGCCAAGGCGCTCTTCGCAGTGGGCGGCAATCCCCAGGCCGCCTACGCCTCGGGGGTCAACGTAGACCTGACCCGGCTGCTCAGCTACGCGGGGGGCGGCTTCTTCACCGGCGTGGGGGCTTTGTTCCTGGTGGGTGACGTGGCCACTGGCGACCCGCTGATCGGCGCGCCGCTGACCCTGGCCAGCGTGGTGACGGTGGTGATCGGGGGGACGCGCCTCTCGGGCGGGGCAGGCGGCATCTACGGCAGCATGATGGGGGCGGCGGTCTACTACCTGCTGATCAACGTGGTGGCGCTGGCGGTGATCCGCTTCGGCTGGTCGTCGCAGCTCCAGACCCTACTGACCGGCATTGTGATCGTGCTGGCACTGGCGGGGCCGGGGCTGGTCTATCTGACCCAGCAACTGCGGAGGCGGGCATGACTCGAGGTAAGCCCTCCGGGTTGCTGTCAGCCCTGCTCACCCCGCCGGTCATCGCCCTGGCCCTGGCCCTGTTGCTGCTGCTGCTGGGCGAGCTGTACCGGCCCGGCTTCGCCTCCCTCGAGCAGATCGCCAACATCCTGCGCATCGCAGCCTTCCTGGGCATTGTGGCCATCGGGCAGACCCTAGTTATCTTGGCAGGCGGCGAGGGCATAGACCTCTCGGTGGGGGCGGTGGTGACGCTGGGCGCGATCATCATCTACCGCTTCACCGGCGGTTCCGACGCACTGCTGCTGCCCGCGCTGCTGCTCTCGCTGGGGGTGGGTTTTGCCATCGGGCTGATTAATGGCGTCGGGGTGGCCTGGATCAGGATTCCGCCGCTGGTGATGACGCTGGGCATGACGGCGGTGGTGAAGGGCCTGATCCTGGTTTACACCGGGGGCCGCCCGCAAGGGGCTACGCCGCCCTCGATGAAGGCCATCATCTCCGACCCCTGGGTTCTGGGCATCCCTGGCGACGTGTTCATCTGGGTCATTCTGGGCCTGGGTGTGACTTTTCTGCTCCAGCGCACCGCCTACGGCAAGGCCCTCTACGCCATTGGCTCCAACCGCACTACAGCCCGCCTCTCCGGCATCCGGGTCGAGCGGATGCTGATCCTCACCTACGGACTCTCGGGCCTGTTCTCGGCGCTGGGCGGCTTCGTGCTGCTGGGCTACCTGCAAAACGTCTTCATCAACCTGGGCGACCAGTACACCCTCCCCACCATCGCCGCCGTGGTGGTGGGCGGCACCGCGCTAGCGGGCGGCATCGGCGGCTACGCGGGCACCATGTCCGGAGCGCTGCTGCTCACCCTGATCGCCAGCCTGCTCTTCACCCTGGGCCTGCCGGAGTTCGGGCGGCAGATCGTCTACGGGCTGATCCTGCTGGTGCTGCTGGCGGTGTATGGGCGGGGCCGGAGGTTGCGGGGTTAAGGTAGAAGCGATGAGCGCCCGAGCCCCACGCCTATCTGGCCTCGAGCCCCGCGCCTGTGACCAATTCGACGCGCGGGGCTGGTCGAACCAATACACTTGGGCTGTGAATCGGGTGCTTCTGGGGATTCGGGGGATGGAGCGGTCGGAACAGGCCGAAAAGGTGATGATGGCCCTGCGCCGGGTTGACGGCGTGGCCAGCATCCGGCCTGGCGACACCGGCCAGCTCGAGGTCGAATACGATCCCTACAAGCTCACCGTGATGGATCTAATCCGCACCGTGCGGGAGCAGGGTTTCCTGGCGGGCATGCTGTAGGACGCCAAAGGGCGCAGGTCAAGTCTTCGGAACATCACGCCTTCGGCAGTCTGCTTCCCAGCTGGCCCACAGCGGCTCTCGAGTTGATTCCGGCGACACCGGCCCCGCAGATGCAGCGCAAGAGGTGGACCCAGAGACGGCGGCAACGGCTCGAGGGATTGCGTCAGGGTCTGACGGTTTATGGTGCCTCCGCCCTCAAAAACTGCTCAGCGTCAGCTTGAGGTACTCCTTGGGGAACGGCTTGCGCCAGATTTCGCCCACGCACTCCTCCTCGGCCTCGAGGCTCAAGCGGGTGATTTTCCACATCACCATCACCTCCTCGGTGTCCCACTCGCTGAAGGAGCGCAGGCTGCCTTCCGAGCCGTCGTAGTCGAGGGTGGGCTGGCCGAAGTGGTGGGCCAGGTGGCCCCTGACGTTGGCGTAAAACTCGTCTAGACCGACGCCCTCGGCCTTCTGGGGGCGGAACTCGATCAGCCGCAGTGCCCGCTTCTCGGGAATGAAGGTCTCTTCAAGGATGAACTTGCCGGCAATCTGGCAGGGCAGGCCGTCCAGGCACACCTGGTTGTCCCAGGCCAGGGTGATCTTGTCCGGGCGCATGGTCTCGAGGCCCAGCAGGGCGCGGGCCTCGCGGTGGCCGATGTTCCAGGGCAGCAGCTTGCCCAGGTTTTCCAGACAGACCCCCTCGGACAGGGTGGCTAGGCTAAGGTCGGCGGTCATACCGCTCGAGTGTAGCGCCCGGTGGACACAGAGCCGGGTAATTTCCTCATAACTTGGCCGATGACCTGTAAACTACCCCTCATGCGCCTGTTGGCCGTCTTTCCTCACCCCGACGACGAGATCAGCACCATCGGCACCCTCACCAAGCACGTACTGCGCGGCGACCGGGCAAAAATCCTGTGGCTCACCAGGGGCGAGCTGGCCTCTCAGTTCGGCGAGACCGCGCCCGAGGAAGTGGCGCGGGTGCGCGAGGGCCACGGCAAGACGGTGGCCGAGATGGTGGGGGCGGAATACCAGTTCCTCGACTTCCCCGACGCCGGGATGAAGGGTGACCGGGAGGAGGCCCTCGAGATCGCCAAGGTCATCGCGGCCTTCAAAGCCGACGTGGTATTCACCTGGAACCCCCACGACGTTCACCCCGACCACCGGGCAGCTTACTGGGCCACCCTCTCGGCGCTCAAGTTCTGCCGACTGCCCAAGCTGGTGGGAGAGGCCCACCGCAGTCCAGTCCGGCTGCTCCACTATCACCGCAACGACCTTCAGCGACCTAACGTCTACGTCGACATTGGCGAGGAGGGGCAGGCGGCTGCGGAGAGGGTCTTCGGTTTCTACCGCGACTTCTACGGCTGGGACTACACCCTCGAGCAGTTCAGGTCGAACCGCCTTCGGCTGGGTTCGGAGGCGGGGGTGAGGTTTGCGGAGAAGTTTCAGGGCGAGTCGCCTTTAGCCCATCCGTACCTGGGCTAAAGCCTGGGCTAACGTCTGAACTAAGGCCCGGACTAAGGCCTGAACCCGGCGGCGTGGTCGGTGTCTCCGGGCTGACCTCGCCTACCTCGAAGCTGCCCCTGGGGCTGGTGAAGGCGTAGGCGGCAAAGACCGCCACCAGAGCCACCGGCAGCAGGCTGTAGGCCCCCAACTCCCCCACAAAGACCAGCGCTGCGAAGGGCGCCCTGGCGATGCCCGCCAGCAGCGCCGCCATACCCACCAGGGCAGCGGTCTCGAGCGGTGGGGCCATCCACGGGAACACCTGCGCCACTAGGTGGGTCAGGATCAGGCCGGCCAGCCCCCCCAGGGTGATGGCCGGGGTGAGCTGTCCGCCGTAGGTTCGGACCCCGCCCCCCAGGATCAGCAGCGCGAGCTGCACCAGGAACAGCACTGCGATGAACTGCAGGCTCAGGATGGGGGTGGCCCCCAGTTGCACCCAGGCCAGCCCGCCCCCCACCGCCTCGGGCATGAAGAGCAGCACCACGCCCAACATCAGCCCGAAGGCGGCGTGGCGAACCGGGAAGCGAACCCGCCGCAGGTAGATTTGCAGGAAGCGCTCGCTCTCCAGCCACAACGTCCCCACGCCCGCGCAAACCAGGCCCAGCAGCAGTCCGAAGGCCAGGTGCGCCCATTGGAAGGCCCCCGGCGTCAGCTCGATCAGGGGCGTGTACCCCTGTAAAAATCCGTAGACCGTGAAACCCGCCAGCGCACCGATCAGGGCAGGCGCGAGTGCGCCGGCCTCGAGGGCCAGCCCCCGGTAGACGATCTCTGAGGCCAGCAGCGCCCCCGCCATCGGGGCGTGGAAGGCCGCCGCGAAGCCCGCCGCCATACCCGCGAAGGGCAGGAACTTGCTCCCCTCGCCCAGCGGGATGCGCCGCCCCAGCGTCCCCCCGATCCACAGCCCGATGGCCGCCATCGGCCCCTCACGCCCAAACGGCGAGCCCGAGCCGAGCTGCACCACCGACCCCAGCACCCCGCGCAGGTACTCCACCGCCCGCACGTTCTGCCCGCGCCGGTAGGCTGCCAGCAGCCAGCCCAGCCCCCGCCCAGAGCCGAGATAGCTGCTGAGGGCGAAGATGATCGGCAGTACCAGGACTAGCCACCAGTAGGTCGGCCCGGTGAAGGCCTGTGAAAGCTCCCCCTCGCTGGTCAGCCCCGGCGGCAGATACCCCAGCGTCTGACCAAGCACATAGGTCTGGATGATGTTTAGTAGCCAGTTCAGCCCCGCCGCCAGCAAACCTGTCAGCGCGCCCACCAAGGCGCTGTAGAGGATGAGGGGGCCGATTTGCATAGAGAGGATGAGTGGGGAGGGGAAAAGGTGAAAAGTGAGGAAGTGGGCAGAAGGCGGCTATGAGTAGGGGTATGGCCCGCAGATCACCTTACCAAAACCGCTGTCTTTACGAGGTCTTGACCTGGTGCCCATGAGGACCGTCTCCGGATTCACCTGCGGAATCTCTACTTGCTGAAGACCTGTCTATTCGTCATGTCTGAATCCTTCCCGCATACTCGCTGACGCCCTTACTTCCCTCCTCCCTCTTCCTTCATCCCACCGCGTCATCCCCACGATTCTACCGAAGATGCCGGGCTCCCGCGGGTGATGCGCGGACACTCGAGTCCCAGCGCCCGGTAGCCCGAGCGGGTGGCAGCGCGAACCAGGACCCGTTTGTCCACCTTTTCCCAGAGGAAAAGCGCCTCATTTCTAACGTCCAGATCGGGCGCACTGCCCCGGCTGTCGGTGCCCAGGGCGACCTCCACCTGGTGTTTGGCGTAGAGGCCCCAGGGAAGGGGGCCGCACTCGAGGCCCTGGTTGCTGCGGGGACAAGAGATTACCCTGCAGCCCGCCTGGGCCAGGGTCTGCACGTCGTTATCGTCTACCTGGACGGCGTGGACCAGGGTGAGGTTGGCCGAGAGCACGCCCAGCTTGGCGAGGTGCTGAACCGGGCTGACGCCGTGGCCCTGCCAGGCCGGATTGAACGGGGCCATGAACGCGGCCATGGGGCCGCTGTTGTCGCGGAAGTAGGCGGTCTCTTCGGGGCTCTCGGCGATGTGGATTTGAACCGGGAAGCCTTCGGCCTGGGCGGCCTCACAGAGCTTTTGCAGCAGCGGGGCGCTGACGGTGTGGGCCGTGTGGGGGGAGATGCCGACCTTAACCCGGCCTTCTTGGCGCTTCCAGGCCCGCAGCTTGGGCATCATGGTCCCGAAAATCTCGTCGGCCTTGGTGGGGTCGGCCCCCAAGACCTCGCGGTAGGCCACGCCGGGGAGGGGAGAGGTCTCGAGCAAAACCTCCATCGCCTCGTCCCGCGCCGCAATGTCGCCGTAGGCGCCCGTCCGGTTGGCCAGCAACTCCTCGAGCCCCACCTTTGCCGCCCCGGCGCCGCGCTGTGCGCCGTTCGCGATGACATGGCGGATAAACCCGGTGTACGGGCCCTGGTAGTAGGGCAGCGTGGATAGGTCGAGGTGGGTGTGGGCGTTGACCGTCGGCGGGGTGAGGGCCCGGCCCTTATGTACGACGGGCGCGGTGGGGAACTGGGTCTGAAGGTCTTTGAGCGCCCCCACTGCCGCCACATGTTCACCGACGATGGCCAGGCCTCCCTCTAGCATCGGAGTGCCGAAGCCCGCATAGACCACTTCGGCAGTCCAGAGCTGGGGCTCGAGGGTCATGGGGCCTCCGGGCTGAGCCGGCGGTCAGGGGGAAGTCCAGGTCCTCCCGACCCCCCGCGACTGCCATCATCGCCGGGCCGGCAGGCCGTCCGGCACAAACGGGTTGGCCCGAAACGGGGCCCCGTGGGCCTCTGCCAATCAAGCCGTGGGGCGGTACAGGGGCTCCCTTTCGGGCGACGGGTTCGGGCCAGTTGTCGGTCAGCCTGGGTTACGGCAGACGCCCAGGGGTGGGGCTGCTGTTGTCTTGGGTTTTGCCGTTGGGTTTTCTCCCGAACCCCCTCGAGCCTCACAACTTCCTCTCCAGCAGGTACCGGTTCGGCCCCCGCACGAAGCCCGTGGCGGCGTAGCCCGCCGCGAGGTAGTGCCCGAACGCCGCCCGGCTGTGTTCGCGCCACCGGTGGGCGAGGGCCGGGTTGGTCTGCATGATGGCACCCCAGTCTTCGGGGATCTGTAAGAGGAGGCGCTCGGCACTCAGGCCGAGCTCGAGGCCCGCTGGCTCCTCGTCTTCCACCCGGTTTGCCTGTACCAGGCTCTGCATGTCGGGTGGATCGAGTCTCTCGTATATTCGCCGGAACACCCGCTCAGAGCGCAAATCCCACAGCGCGTAGGCTCGGTCCGAGGCCGCGCCGGCGTTGAGGCCTTTCATTACCCCGTAGCAGTTGGGGATGTAGCGCTCGAAGGTGATGCCCAGCCGATTGAAGTTGAAGTTGGCGTTGAGGCCGCGCAGGGGGTCGAAGGTCCACACCACCCGCTCGTAGCCCCGGCTCAGGCACCAGTCGCGCTGGTACCGCTTGAGCATCAGCCCCACGCTGTGCCGCTGGTACTCCGGCATCACCCCCGCCATGTGGGAGTGCTGCTCGGTAGGCCGGTTGGTAGGGAAGCCGAGGACGAACCCCACCATCAGCTCCGAGCCCCTGGCCCCTGTCCCCAAGGCCGAGGGGTCGTTGACGAACGCCCCAGCCAGCAGCGCCCCCTCGTGCACCAGGGCCATCATGGTACCGGGTCGGATGGTGTCGTCGGGGTCGCCCCAGACGGCAGTCTCGAGCTCGACCACGCGGGCGTACTCGTCGGGGTCGTGGAGTTCGCGGATGTGAAAGTTCATAGAGAGCAAAGAGGAGGAAAGCGGAAAGAGAAGGTTGACCGTGTGGATTCTCCTTCCTCTTTGCGCTTTCCTCCAAAACGTCCTACTGCTCCGAAACGTAGGCGGAACGTTGAGTCAGCTCCACCACCATGTCCCGCTTGAGCGTAACTCCGATGCCAGGGCCTTGGGGGACGGGCATCATGCCGCCCTTGGACTCGAGGTTCTCCTCGATGATGTCCTCGTTCCAGTAGCGGCTGGCGCTGGAGGTGTCGCCCGGCTTGACGAACATCGGCAGGGTGGCGACGTGGATGTTTGCCGCGCGCCCGACTCCGCCCTCGAGCATCCCCCCCATCCAGACCGGCAGGCCGTAGCTCTGAGTGATGTCGTGGATCTTGCGGCTTTGCAGGATACCCCCGACGCGTCCCGGCTTGATGTTGATGACCCGGCCCGCCCCCAGCGCCAGCGCCTTGCGGGTATCCTCGGGGCCGGTGATGGACTCGTCCAGGCAGATCGAGGTGGTGATGGCCTCTTGCAGCTTGGCGTGGTCCACGATGTCGTCGAAGGCCAGGGGCTGCTCGATGTAGTCGAGGCGGGCGGCGTCCATGGCCTTGAAGGTCTTGATGTCGTTGAGGCTGTAGGCGGAGTTGGCGTCCACGGTCAGGTTGGCGTCGGGGTGGGCACCGCGAACGGCCTCGAGGAGCTTGACGTCCCAGCCGGGCTTGATTTTGAGCTTGATGCGCTTGTAGCCCGCCGCGAGGTTCTTGCCGACCTTTTCGACGGTCTCCTCGAGGGTGGGGTCGATACCCAGGCTGACCCCCACCGGGATCTCGGTGCGCACTCCGCCCAGCACCTTCCAGAGGGGCTGGTTCAGGCTCTTGCACCAGAGGTCCCAGAAGGCCATCTCGAGCGCGGCTTTGGCCATCTTGTTGCCCCGGAACTCCGAGATCATGCCCCAGAGCTGTTCGGGGTTGGCGACCTCCTTGCCGATGACCTTGGGCAGCAGGAGGTGCTCGAGCACGTCCCAGGCCCCCGCTATGGTCTCCTCGCGGTAGTGGGGGGTGTGCTCCATCACCGTCTCGGCGTAGCCTTCCAGGCCCTCGCCGTAGAGCGTCAGCAGCACGATGTGGCGCTCGGTCTGCACCCCGAAGCTGGTCTCAAAGCGGAACTTCAGCGGCAGCGAAAACTGGCGCAACTCGGCGGCTTCGATTTTCATGAGGCTATGCTATAGGGCCGACAGGCCAAACGTCCATAGCGCGGGCGGTCTCTTCCGGGCGTGCCCCGGCTGGGCCGCCAGGATGCCTTCGTTACCCTGCCGCCTACGGCACAGGTTGGACCTGGTGGGATGTCGGCCAGTCGGGGGGGTGCAAATTCGACCTCGCTGCTCCCGGATCTCCGCTACACTCGTGCGCGGTATGAAGAATTTCCTCAGCAAGGGCTTCGCCCTACTCACCCTGTCGATCCTTCTGGCCAGTTGTGTTCCGTCCAACATTCCCTCTGGCGCGCGGGCGGTGACGATCAACGGCGCCACCGCCTACGTCTTCGAGGCCACCGGCTCCGGCCTGCTGCCCGACATCCGCATCAACTGGGGGGCCAAGCGCATCGAGGGTGAGGCGCTGAACCGGGCTCGAGCGGCTGACCTGCGCGACGCCCCCTTCACCTGCCCCGAGGCGGAGGCTTTCGCCTGGTTCAGGTCCCTGGGGGCCAACGAGCCCGGCATCGTGATGCCGGACTTCAAGTTACAGCTCGAGAGCAGGGGCTACCGTGTCAGCGAGCAGTCCGCCCGCCAGTCGGGTGCTTCCTCTTTCCAGTACCAGGTGGTCAGCCGGGGTCAGCAGATGTTCTTCCTGACCTGGATCTGGTCGCCCACCACCAACCCCTCCCAGGTCTCGCTGGACGTGTGCAAGGTTCAGATGAAGCCTGGCGCCCCGCCGCTCAAGCTCACCTGGCAGCCCCGCAGTTCCGGAACTCTGCAATAGAGCCGTTCCCGCGCATACCCGGCACGGCGCTCTGCTCTTCGCTGTAAAGATGGGAAGTGCGAAAGGGGGGCCGTGTCCTCGGGCCCACCAAGCCTCGAAAGCCACTCCCACGGCCCCAGCTCAGGCGATTTTGTAGCTGCCCTGACGCGCCCTGAAGGCGGTCAGTCCTTCACCCAGGTCAGCTCGAGTCGGGCCTCGATGTGGCCCACTTCCAACTTCCGGACGTTGTAGATGAGGGGGCGGCGATAGGCGCTGGGGGCGTCAGGGGAGAGAACCCCCAGGGTCTCGAGCAGCTTAATCACCAGCGGCTCGCGGTACTCGTTGAGGCCGCTCTCGATCTTGAGCGTCACGCCGACGTTGCCCCACCTGGTGCCCCGGATCGCCATGCCGTAGTAGCCGTCGGCCCCACGCTTGACCGCAACGTTGGGCAGGGCCCGCATCAGGTCGGTGTCAATTACCCCTTCACCGGCCACCAGCTCGGGATGCCGGTTCATGGCCTGGAAGGCGGCCTCGAGGCCCGCGTGGTAGGCGGGTGGGGCGGCCTGCGGCTCGGCCATCAGGGCGAACATCCGGGCGGCCGGGGCCAGGGGCAGCACGAAGGCGGGGACGCTACAGCCGTCTATGCCAAAGGGGATGTGGTCGTGCCCCGACAGCTCACGCATAATTTTGAAATTGAGCTGCTGCACCGGGTGTTCGGGCAGCTCATAGCCTTTGGGGTCGGCCCCCATGGCCAGGGCGGTGGCCAGCATCCCGGTGTGCTTGCCGGAGCAGTTGTTGTGCAGGTCGCTGGGCACTTCTCCGGCCTTCTGCATCTCGCGCCGCGCCTCGTCGTCGAGGGGGTAGTGCGCTCCGCAGTTGAGGTAGGTCTCGTCGAGGCCGATCTTCTCGAGATAGCCCGTGACCAGCTCGATGTGCCGGGGCGTGCCGGTGTGCGAGGCGCAGCTCAGGGCGATCTCCTCGGGGGTGATGCCGAAGCGCTCGAAACCCCCCGTGAGGAACAAAGCCTGCACCTGGAAGGGCTTGGCCGAGGAACGCAAGTGCACCTCGAGTTCGGGATTGCCGGTATACGCCAGCAGTTGCCCGGCCGGGCTCGTCACCGCGATAGAAGCCCGGTGCCGGTTCTCGATCAGACCGTCGCCGCGATAGCCGTAAACATACGCATTGCCCATTTGCTACAGCATAAGGGGTCAGGGGCGGGCGGGGGGCGGGGGCAAGGGACGACCAGAAAAGGGTCCCAACCGCGGGTCGGGGGTCGTCCTCGACCCCGGGCGCCCAGGCGCGATGCGGGCCAGCCTACGCACTGCCGTTCTTCTGCCGACCCGTCCTGTCACGCTGTGCCCAAATTTCACGCTCACGCTAGGCGTTACAGGCGGAAACAGGATACGTTTCTTAGGGTCTGGCAAAAGCCGCATGGGGATTGCTTTTGGTAGGGTTCGGGGGTTTTAATGTTGGCCAGGTCTCGAGGGCTGCGGGTAAGCAGCCTCGTTAACCGAGCATAACAGCAGCGTTAAGCCGCTATCATCGGCACAATTTGCCTTCTATGTGCGCTACTATGACTCTCACATCGGATGTACCGATGCAGGTGGTTAAGGGCCGAACTTGGCCCGGGCTAGACCGGCGGTAAAGGGTGAGTGTCTATCAGGGGTAGAGCTCACCGCAAGCTACAAAAGCTTGGCACGGGCAGAGGTGCGGAGCAAAGTCAGAACAGTGCCAACCCCACACCGCTAAAACCATTTGAGGCAACACCGCTCGCAGCCCCGGAATGCGACGGTAGGTACATCTGCTCTTTCGGAGGCGCTATGGGTGAATTGGTGTTTACAGGTGTGGTGATCGTCGTCTTGTGCATGTACATCTTTGCCACCTTTGACGACGTGATCTTCGACCTGATCTATCTGTTTCGCTACAAAAAGTTCAAGAACAGTGGGTTGAGCATCGAGGAGATCGAGAAGGACAAGCCCAAGCGCATCGCGGTGATGATTCCAGCCTGGAAGGAGGCGGGGGTGGTGGCCCCGATGATCCGCTCGACCCTCTCTCTAGCCAATTACTCGCCGCTGCACATAGACTTCTTCGTCGGCGTCTACCCCAACGACCTCGAGACCCTCGAAGAAGTCCGCGATCTGTCGCTCGAGTACGTCAACGTCCACTGCGTGGTCAACGGCAAGCCTGGCCCCACCAACAAGAGCCAGAACCTCAACTTCGTCTACTCCTACATCGAGAAGTTTGAGCGCGAGAACCGCTTCGAGTTCGAGGCCGTCGCGGTGCACGACGCCGAGGACATGGTTCACCCCTACACCTTCAAGCTCTACAGCGCCCTGCTGAACAAGCACGACATGGTGCAACTCCCGGTCTTCGCGCTGTTCCCCAAAGGGGGCTTCTTCAGCCGGCTGATCGCCTCCACCTACGCCGACGAGTTCGCCGAGCACCATCTCCACCACGTGCCGGTGCGCGAGCACCTGGGGATGTTCGTCCCCAGCGCCGGGACCGGATTTTGCATGCGCCGCGAGGTGATGCGCAGCCTGGCCCTCACCGGCGGGGTCTTCAACGAAAAGTCCCTCACCGAGGACTACGAGATGGCCCTGCGGCTGTGGCAGATGGGCTACAAGGTGCACTTCCACATCCAGCCCACCCAGCGCATGGACGACAAGGGCCAGGTGCGCTCGGAGATCGTCGCGGTGCGCGAGCACTTCCCCAACGAGCTGAGGATGTCCATCAGGCAGAAGGCCCGCTGGACCTACGGCATCGCGCTGCAGACCCCCAAGCTGATCGACAAGAGCCGCCTGACCGAGAACGACCGCATGACCCTGCTGCGCGACCAGAAGGGCAAGCTGACCAACCTGATCCACCTGATCGGCTACCCGGTGGCGCTGTACTCGCTGGCGGGCCTGTTCCTGGGCTGGCAGAGCGTACAGAACCCGCTGGTGCTGGCGCTCTTGTTCCTGGTGCTGGCGATCACCCTGTTCCGTCTGGGCATGCGCTTCCACTCGGTGCAGACCATTTATGGTACCCGCGAGGCCATGCTGGCGACGCTGCTGCTGCCCGGCCTGCCGCTGCGCTGGCTGGTAGCCAACTACATCAACACCATGGCGACCCTGCGCGCATGGCGCATCCACTACCTGCCCAACTGGGGCCAGGCCAAACCGGGAGCCAAGACCAAGGCCCCGCAGCCCGTCGGGGTGCCCAGGTGGGACAAGACCGAGCGCAGCGGCTACGTGGCCAAGGAAGTGCTGCGCGAGAGCCGCCGCAAGCTGGGCGACCACCTGCTCTTCCACGGCGACATCACCCCGCAGGAACTGGCCAAGGCCATGGAGAAGCAGAACTTCGGGGTCAACCGGCCCAAGCTGGGCGAGATCCTGCTTTCGGAGAAGCTGATTAGCGAGCAGAAGCTTCGCAAGCGCCTGGCCGAGCTGCGCTGGACACGCATGAGCCGCCTCACCATGGAGCTGATGCCGCGCCCCAAGCGCAAGATGATCTTCCAGACCCAGGAGCAGATGATGCTCGAGCGCAACCCCAACATCACCATCCTGGACTGATCGGGGGCCTCGAGGCCAAAGTTCGAACTGGCTCCAGCCGGGAGCAACTGGTTCACGACCGATAACGACCACATTTATGCCGGCCCGTGTCAGACTGCCGTATCGCAGCCGGTGCGCCTCCTATCGCAAGGGATTGCTGTTTGTCCTAATGCCGTGCCTCATTCGGAGGAAGCATGAAGTTCAAAATCGCACATAACCTCGCCGTTGCCAAGGCATTGCTGGTCGGATTGGTCGCGTTTATTGCTGCTTGCTCGAGCCCCACTTCACGGCCGAATTCCAACGCCCTGCCCCAGCCCGCCCCCCCGATCGAGTCGCCGGAAATCAGGGCGGACGACAAGCTGGTGGTGATCCTCTACAACGACGGCGCTGCAGCCAACAACCTGAGCGTCCGGGCCGCGCAGGGCCTGGAGCCGGGCAGCATGCTCCGGCCTGGCACGGTGGGGCTCTATGACCACGTGACCGAGCCCTACGGCCTGACCGGCCAGCAGGTCAGCGCCCAGGCCTACAACCCCCAAGAGGCCGCGCAGATCTACGCCATCTTCCTGGCCAATCTGATCGGACGCTACGCCGACCTGAATGCCAGCATCCGTCCGCTCTCGCAGTACAAGGCCGGCGACGCGCTGGGCACCCTCCGCACCTTCTACCTCGGCACCTCCTACTTCGAGCAGGTGCCCGATGCCCTGATCGCCGACGTGATGAAGGGCGCGCCCATCACCTGGGTCAACTACCACATCTGGAACCTGGACCGCGCCGGGGTGGGCAGCCTGGCCCAGCTGGGGCTGCGCTACACTGCCCTGCACGCCGCCTATGCCCAGCCCGAGTACGCCACCACCTACAACAGGGTCGGCTACCGGGGCTACACCTACGACAAGTACGTCGCCCCGATGGAGGCCATCGAGGTGGCGGTGACCCGCTCGAGCGTGACCGTCCACGCCGAGATGATTAACACCGCTGGGCGGCGCATTCCCTACGCCCTACAGAGCGGCAGGTTCTGGTACATCGCCGACAACCCCTTCGTCTACATGCACGAGACCGACCGCTACTTGGTCTTCGCCGACCTGATCGGCCCCATGCTGGACCGCGACCAGAGCTGCGAGCCCAGGGCGCTGGCCCGCATGGAGGACGTGAGCCCGCACGACCCCGCCGAGAACCTCGAGCGGATGATTGGCGTCTACCAGAAGGTCGGCATCCCCTTTATCGCCGCCACCATCCCAGTCCACATCAACCGCACCGTCACCCCCAGCATCACCCGCAACTGGAACGACCCCGAGTCTGCCGCCGCCCTGGCCCAGCTCCGGCGTATCCCCGCCGCCGGGGGCACCATCTTCCAGCACGGCTACACCCACCAGTTCGAGAACCTCGAGAACCCCTACGGCATCTCCGGGGCCGATTTCGAATTCTGGCGGGTTACGCTGGACGCGCAGGAGCGCTGGGTCTTCGTGGGGCCGATCCCGGGCATGACCGCCGAAAGCGCGCTCGAGCGGGTCGCCACCGGGCGTGGCCTCCTGACCCGCCTGGGCCTCAATCCCACCGGATGGGTCACCCCGCACTACCAGGCCGACCCCTCCTACTACAGCCGCTTCAATTCCGTCTACAACCGGGCCATGGAGCGCCGCATCTACCGCGTCGGCGGCACCACCGCCGGGCAGTTCTTCCCCTACCCGGTGAGGGACGTGAATGGCACCTTGATGCTCCCCGAGACGATGGGCTCGGTGCAGCCCGGCTTCCTGCTCGACCGGATGCTCAAGGCCGCCCAGGCCAACCGCGCGCTGCGCTGCCCCTGGGCTGGGCACTTCAACCACCCCTCCACCCTCGACCCCGCCAACGCGGGCGACGAGGTGGCCATCTCCGCCGCCCAGTTCGAGCAGTTTCTGCGCAGCATTCAGGCCCTGGGCTACCGCTACGTCAGCGCGGGCAGCGTGACCTTGCAGTAGGGCGTATCGCTTTTCACACCATTACCTCCCTCGCGGTGGCAGGTAATGTACTCCCTAAAGCAAAAACCGCCCGCTTTACGCTGTAGGGAGTATGCGTGGGAACCGCTCCAGGGCTCGAGAGTCGGCTCGGGCCGCCGGCGTTGGTCGGCGGCCCGGCCCATCGGGGCGTGCGGTGTACGCGGCGTATGGCAACTGCTTTTCGGCTAAGATATGCCTCTGGTAACGGTGTGCGGGACACATTTTGCTGCGTTGTGATGTAAATTGACGTGGGTAGTTTTGCTCATAATCCGCAGGGCATGGCGGCTATGAGCCGGTGATTTTGGGCTTCCTCCTCCCAACCTTCCTCCCCAGCACCGTGCAAAACACCGTTCAAAGGAGAGCAGGGGAATGGGAACCTTCAGAGCGGTAGGGATTCTACTGGCGTTGAGCTTGTTGGCCGTGGGCTGCTCCTCGAGCGGGGACACCCAGGGGCCTAGCTCGAGCGTGCTCCCTCGGCCTGCTGCCCCGGTGCTGCCCCAGCCAGGGCAGGCCCTGCAGCTGCCCGCGGCGGGCCAGCTCTACCACGGAGTCTATGTGGGCGACGACAGCGGCCAGGAGGACGTGGCGACCCCCGCGCTGCTGGACGCCTACGAGAACGCGGTGGGCCGGCAGGTGGCCTGGGTCTACTTCTCGCACAACTGGTTCAACGGCACCGCCTTCCCCGCCGCCACCGCCGAATGGATCCGGGCCAGGGGTTCGGTGCCCTACATCCGGCTGATGCTGCGCAGCAGCCAGGAGATCGGGGTGGCCGAGCCGCGCTACACCCTCGAGGCCATTCTGCGCGGCGACTTCGACGCCGAGTTGAGGGCCTGGGGGCAGGCCGCGCGGGCCTTCGGCACCCCCATCATCGTGGAGTGGGGCACCGAGGCCAACGGCGACTGGTTTAGCTGGAACGGGGCCTGGAACGGCGGGCCGGGCACCGGCCCGGCGCTCTTCCGAGAGGCCTTCCGCTACCTGGTCTACAGCATGAAGAACCAGGGGGCCTATAACATCACCTGGGTCTGGCACGTCAACGCCTCGGACTTCCCCTCGGCCTCCTGGAACGCGCTCGAGAACTACTTCCCCGGCAACGACATCGTGGACTGGATCGGGCTTTCGGTCTACGCCGCGCAGTCCCAGCTCGACCCCTTCTGGTACGACTTCGGCTACAGTCTGGACTTCGTGATGCCCCGCCTGAGCAAGATCGCCCCCTATAAGCCGGTGATCGTGGCCGAGTTCGGCGCGCCCAAGGGCAACCCCATCGGCACCCCGGAGGTCTGGGCCGACTGGGCCCTGAGCCAGATGATCGCCGGGCGCTGGCCTAGCCTGAAGGGCTTCTCCTGGTGGAACGAGGCCTGGAGCAGCGAGCTGGTCCCCGGCGAGCCCCTCACCAACGTCGAGATGCGCGTACAGCAGACCCCCCAACTGGCCCAGGCCTTCCGCCAGCGGCTGAACAACCCGGCGGTGATCTCCGACCCGATCTTCCGCTGAGTGGTTTGCGGCAACGGCCGGCTCAAACGCGAGCGCGCAACGTATCCAGTGGCGTGGGCTGGTGGCGGGTGCACTCGACTTCCGTTCCACCTCGGCCAACCAGCAGAGCGGCGAAATTGGCGGTGGCTTGGTCGGTGGGCCGAAACCCGGCCCCGACGGGCGCTGTCTCGAGGACTCCGCAAACCCGAAGGGGCGCACCTACCGCAGCTCACCCCCTTCCGCCCAGGGGAGGACCTCACCAAGGCAACGAGCCGCTGGCGCTTTGCGGTAATGCGTTACGTGGCGATGTTCGGCTCAGCTCACGCGCCGGGCCTTAGGGCTCCTGTAAACTGAGACGAGCCGTACGGGCTGCTTTGAGGTTCGTCATGCGTTTACGTCTGTGGATTCTTGTTGTGATCGTCTGCCTCGGCCTCGTCCCCGCCCAGCCCAAGCCCCTCACCCTTATGCCCCCCGCCGCAGGCCAGCTCTACCACGGGGTCTATCCCGGCACCGACTCCGGCAACGAGGACGACATGCAGCCCTCCGACCTCGAGGCCTACGAGGCCGCCGTGGGACGCCGGGCGGCCGTGGTCTACTTCTCCAATAACTGGTACAACGGGCGTGGCTTCCCCGCCGAGACCGCTGCCTGGATTCGCGCCCGTGGCGCGGTGCCCTACGTGCGGCTGATGCTGCGCAGCGACTCCGAGATCAACCGTCCCGAGCCGCTGTACACCCTCGAGGCCATTCTGCGCGGCGACTTCGACGCCGACCTGCGGGCCTGGGGCCAGACCGCACGGGCTTTTGGGACGCCGGTGATGGTGGAGTGGGGCACCGAGATGAACGGGCGCTGGTTTAGCTGGAACGGGGTTTGGAACGGTGGAGCGGGCAAGGGGCCGGAGAAATTCCGCCAGGCCTACCGCAAGCTGGTGGGCATCATGAACACCCAGGGGGCCACCAACCTGATCTGGGTCTGGCACGTCAACGCGGGCGACGACCCCGATGCGGCTTGGAACCGCCTCGAGAACTACTACCCCGGCGGCGACGTGGTGGACTGGCTGGCGGTCTCGGTCTATGGCGGCCAGACGCCCCGCGACCCCAACTGGCCCCCCTTCGCCGAGCGCATGGACGAGGTAATTCCCCGCCTGAGCAAGCTGGCCCCCACCAAGCCCGTCCTGGTTGCCGAGTTTGGGGCCACGGCGGGGAACCCCAGGGGCACCCCGGACGCCTGGGCCAATGCCGCCCTGACCGCCCTGCTCTCCAACCGCTGGCCCAGTGTGCGCGGCTTTAGCTGGTGGAACGAGGCCTGGCCCAACGACAATAACCCCGCCCACAACACCGAGATGCGCGTCCAGAAGATCCCCGCCCTCGCCGCCGTTTTCCGCAAGCAGTTGGCCTCGAGCAAGGTGCTGGAGAGGCCGCTGTTCAAATGAACCGCTTTGCCAGTTGACACCCACCTCGCCGCACTCCGAAAACGCGGCGAGGAACGGATATCTAACCCCAATCGCCTTTCCCCCATTGCAGCGCTCACCGAGTGCCGCAATGTACCCGGCACGGCAAGGACCGCCGCACCGGATATGCGCGCGAACTGCTCGAGGTGTTTGCCGGGCATTGGTCGAAATCTGCTGCGAGCGCTGCTCTGCGCCCGACGTGGCGTGGTTTACCGGCTCCTCACCGCCTTTTGTAGTAGGCTACAGGCGTGGACGAGAACCGCCTGACCAGTGAGTTTCGAATTGACCTGACCCCCCTGGACATTCGCTACCAGGAGTTCCGCCTGACCCTGCGGGGCTACGCGGCGGCGGAGGTTCGGGAGTATCTGGCCCAGGTGGCAGACAAGATGAGCGGTCTGGTGGAGGACAACGAGCGGATGCGCATACAGATGCGCGACCTCGAGCAGCAGCTTTCCCAGGCCAGGGAGGGCGAGGCCGAGCTGAAGCGGGCGGTGGTGGCCGCCGAGCGCATCGCTCGAGAGATCAAGGTGCAGGCCGAGCGCGAGGCCGAGATCGTCAAGCGCGAGACCGAGAACGAGCGCCAGGCCGCCCTGCAAGAACTTGTAGAGCAGATGAAGCGGATGCGCTCCGACCTCGAGCAGGCCCGCAACGAGCGCGACCTGTTCGTGAACAACTTCCGGGCGCTCCTGGAGGGCTACATGACCTCGCTGGATAGGTTTAAGAAGTAGCCGAAGGTCAAAAGGCAAGTTTTAAGAAGTCCTCCTCGAGCCCGCTCGAGGAGGACTTCCACCTGAATACCCCTGAACCAAAAAACCCCCTCCCATCGGGAGGGGGCAAGAGAGGGTTATTGAGTTGCGCCAGACTGAATCTGCGAGATCAGAGGGAGCAGCTGCGTTCCTGGGGCGAAGTGGCGTGCGCCATAGCCGCGGGGCGGCTACCCGGGGCGGAGTGGCGTGCGCCATAGCTGCGGAGTGGCTACCCGGGGCGGATTTCCCTACGGGCGTTTAGGGGCAGCATCTCGCAGTTCAACTAGGCCGTGTTGACATTTAGCGGAGCAGCATCATCGTAGAAGCGAAGTGGGCGAAGGCCAGGAAGTTTCTGGCAGTCTGCTCAAAACGCGAAAAACCCTGCGGAACTGCTTGAGTTTGTTGAAGAAGCACTCGACGAGGTGACGCTCCTTGTAGAAGTCCTGGTCGTACTCACGCTGCTCCAGGCGGTT
>JANRLD010000097.1:0-23439 GCA_033762915.1 Meiothermus sp.
ACTCCGGCTTGCCTCCCTGAGCTGCCTGACCTACTTCAAGGGCTTTGTGGCGGCTACCCTGCGCCTTGACTCGAGCCACTACAACGCAATAGCGGGGAATGACCTCGAAGCGCCGATAGAACACCTGTCCGGCTGGCTCCAAGAGGCGGCAAAGCTTAATCGCAGGCTGCCCGCCATGCCCAAAGCCTGAGCAACCTGCAACGGGTTGCAACCTAAAAAGTTGGAACGACTTGGAATTAAAAGAAGTTGGATGAAGCCGGATGCGACAAAAGAGATTTCAATCCGCCGAATGTAAACGGTAGGGGGTAGACCGTATGGAGATAGTCACTGACGAAAAAACCAAGCGCTTACGTCGCCGTAAACCGGGGGACTTAGGGCAACTTCGCGCCGCGCTGTGGGGGGTATTGCTCGAGGTCGAGAAAATAGCGACTGATCCCGTTCAGGACACAGACCGCAAACTCAAAGCGGCTTCTGCCCTGGCTACATTGGCAGGGAGCTACAGCAGGGCGACAGAAGCCCACGACTTGGAAAAGCGGCTCGAGGCGCTGGAAATAGCTGCTGCACAGAAAAAAGCGGGGTAAGCATGACCAAAACCAAGCTAAAGAAACTGGAAGCTCAAGCAAAAATTGACCACGAGGCGGCATGGCGTAAGTTCTACGCGGACGCGGATCGCCGCTTCCGAAGCTACCTAGCCAAGCTCACACCCGAAGCAAAGGAACAGTGGGAGGACTTCTCGAGCAAGCCACCTAATGAACGGCAAGCGCTGCTAGACGCGCACCCTATGGCCCCCAATGAACCTGAGTCCGAACGGGTCTGGGAAACATGGATCAATGAGTTTGACCGAGTGACAAGTGAGGCCGAGAACAGCCTTGCGATCTGGCCCAACCACGTCCCTATGCCCCCAGCCATACCCGAGGGCAACATTGAAGAAATGCTCGAGCTTGCCCAGAGCCATACCCACCCTGCCCCTACTATGTCAATGCTTTACTTTGTGGCATTTGCTGAAGCAGCCAGGGCCACCCAGCCCAGCGAACCCGACCTGTCCCGCCTTACACCTCAGGAGCGGAAAGTGTTGGAGGAGGCTAGCCATAGGTTCAATGTAGGGCCGGATGGGCAACCCGACCTTTCAGGGCTGACCCTCGAGGAGTTAAGGCAACTCGAGGCCATGAAGCAGCGGCTCGAGCAGACCTGACCTCTTCGCTGGAGCCGTCAAGAAGGTTTCTCCATTTCAAATGGAAAAACCCAGTTCTGATATTGCATTTACAGCCCCCATTTGAAATGGAGAGTGTCGCCCAGTAGCCATATTAGCGACCCCGCTAATATGGCTTTTCAGGTTTGAACCTGAATACTTTTTCCCGACGCTGGGAATAAGTGACCCCCACCTTAGGTAGTTGGGGTTTTCGCATGGGGTTCCAACAGATCAGCTTCTCTCATGGGGTTTTCGGTTTCAAATCGTAAGGCGATAGCCTGAATTTCCTTATTACTATAAAAAAGAAAGTGGCCTCGAGGGTCAAAATATCATTTGGTACTTTGACCCGTTACCTCAGAAAGCAAGACAAATACTTTTGCCCCTTAGCCTTAAGGCTATCCTGAAAAGCGCTAGGGGACAGCCAAACACCATGCAACGGTTTTCCAACGTCGCTATGGAATGATTGGGTGTAGGGGAATTGGTCGAATGAAGTTATAGGGGCGGACTCGAGGTTAATCGGAGTTAGAGTTATCAGCTTCAACCTTGGCGGTGATTGAGTGCTGTTTAGCAGGGGGGATAGGAGAGGTGAGCATGGGTAAGTTTTGGATAGGTGTACTGGTTGGCTTGGCGTTTGGTGCTGGGGTGGGGGTGGCTGGTTTTTTCACCATGAACGAACACCAAATGATAAGGGCAGGCTTGAACCAGGATGATGTTTACCGAGCCGCCGAGTCTATCAGTTCCAAAGCCATAGATAGGATGTGGCGCACCGCAAACCCAGTAGAAGTTACCCAAGTAGCGGCTGAGGCTACCGTTCTATTGAACTTTGCACAGGTACGCCAAAACGACATAATGCTGAAAAAACTGGATACTTTGATTGAACAGTCTAAATCTCGGTGAGGTATGGGATGAGGCCAATTCTTTTCGGGATGATGTTTCTTTTGAGTTTTGGGTTTGCTCAACTGAGGGTAAGCGATCACCAAAGGTGGGCCGAGTTTATCATTGGGAAACTGGGTCTTATTGTGGAGGAGTGTGTTGAAGGGAGCGAGTCAAATTGGCTCTGTTTTGACATGCCAAACGATGGTGATAATGATTATGTTGCGTCTCGATGGTCATTTTATGCCGATCTTTATTCGGAAGAGTACGGCATCCGCCCGAGGAATGCCTTCAGGCGCACCAATAATGGCAATTTGAGTAGAGACTATTGCTCAGTCAAGGGCTGTCTAAACGTTTTTCTGGGGAAATCTATTGGTATCATCGACGACTATACCTTTGAAATGGTCTTAGATAACGCTGCCACTCAGGCGAACCAACCTCAACCTTCCCAACCGCCCACATCTAGAACACCCCAGATTGGGAGGCCGCGTTTTGCGTTTCCAAACACCGCCTATGTTCGCCTTACCGAACTTGCGGCGGCCATGGGTGGAACTGTATTTGCAACCAGCCAACCTCAGGAGTACGGTTTCAGGGCGGGTAACAGGGTGATATTTGTAACTGTGGGGCGCATTGACGCTATGGATGGAAACTCACAAAAGTTAACCCTCAATGCTGCCCCCGTGATATTCGAGAATACGCTATTTATTTCGGCTCGATCACTCTCCGCTATCGGTTGTCGGGTGGACGGTTTTGACAGCATAAGAGGTATAGCACTTACGTGTGACGAGCAAACCTATTACCTGTCGTTCAAAATATGGCCTTAGACCTTCGTTCGGAGCTTGAATGGCCGACAGGGGAGCAAAACGAGACCCCGCCAGCAGTGGCGGGGTTGTTGTGTTGGTTTCTATAGGCCCGAGCCAGGCGGATAGGGCGAGTCTATCTTCTTGAACTCGACGCTCATGTGTAGGAGGTTGCTGGTCAACTCCTCGAACCGTCTTAGCGCCTCTGTACATTCGGGGCTAGTGGTGCTGACCTTTATTGTGAAGCAGCCCGCAGGGGTGGACTCCGTGTCCAGCCCTGCCTCTTGTATCAGTTTCATGAATGTGTTGGCAAAGAGTACAGTCTCGGCCCAAGTTGAGTCGTAAATGCTTACTTCGTAATACTCACTTTTGAACCGCCCATTTTCCTTTACTGGCTCAGTGACGTACAACATAAATCCACTCCTATGGGGTCAAGGGGTGGCACTACAAATGCCACCCCAAGCGAGAGGGCTTTAGGCCGCTGGGCGGTAGTCGGGAAGCAAGGTAAGTTCGAGAGTGGGGGGAGTTTCCTCCCCTGCTTCCTCGAGCCAGCCTATGTGCTGCTCGGTTGCACGGCGCAGCTTGGAAAGGACGTATTCGGCGGCTTCGACAGCCTCGAGCAGGTTCCGAAGCTGGATAAAAGTTAGACCTTCGGGAAGCTGGTTAGCTTCGGTGGTGGTCATTTCTGAAAGAGCGTTTAGGGCTTGCGCGGTGGTGGGCTGAGTGTTTACCATTGTCTTACTCCTTGAAAAGGGATTAGTCGGGAACTTGGGTCTTAGCGGGCCTTGTTCCTGACTGCCTTTATATTACACCATATCTAGACATATGTAAAGATATAGAGTAATGTATTGATATAGGGTAATGACCCGAAGTGGGTAATAAGCCCGAAGATAGGAGAGTGATTACAGTGAAGTGGAAAGTCAAGGAATACCTCGACGCAAACGAAAAGACCCCATATGCCTTATGGAAGGCTTCGGGGCTGTCTCGCAAGACCGTTTATGACATCACTGGGGGGAAGCTCATCCGCATGGATTTCAGCACCTTAGCTGCGGTCATTGAAGGCTTGGAAGCCATCACCCACAAGCGGGTAGAACCCAATGACGTACTTGAGGTGGTGCGGAATGCCTAACAAAAAGGGAACCCGCAAAGCCCACGGTGAGGCCCATATCCGCCGCCGTGCCGATGGAACCTATGAGGCCCAGGTAGCCCTCGGCTATCAGAACGGGAAGCGAGTCCGCAAAAGCATTTACGGCAAGACCGAGGCTGAGATCGTCAAGAAGAAGAACCAACTTTTGGCAGAGTACGGCCTTGGGATAGCGCTACAGCCCGACAAAATGACTGTGGCCCAACTCTTGGACGAATGGCTCGAGCATAAGAAGCTGTCTACCAAGATCACCACTCAGACTTGGTATGAACGGGCCGTCAGGCTTCATATCAAACCTGAGTTGGGAAGCGTTTTAGTGCAAAAGCTCGAGACCCGTCATATTGACGCGCTGTACCGCAAGCTCACCAAGAAAGGGCTATCTTCTGCCTCAGTGAAGCAGGTTCATGCGGCTATCTTCAATGCACTCAAGCAAGCCCGACGCTGGAAAATCGTCATAGCCAATGTAGCCGAAGACGTGACCCTGCCCAAGGGCGAAACCTTCGAGCCAACCATCTGGAGCCTTGATGAAAGCCGCCGTTTTCTCGAGGCCGCACAGGGTGACAGGTTCTATGCCCTCTACATTCTGGCCTTGCTGGGCGGGTTCAGGCGGGGTGAGCTATTCGCCCTGCGGTGGAACTGCATTGCCCTCGAGCAGCACCCGGTGCATGGCGCTTATGTGTCGGTCACGGTCATGAAGAACCGCACTGTAGCGGGTAACACGGTGGTAGAGCACGACCCCAAGACCCACCGCAGCAAGCGCCCGGTGATCCTCCCCTCCGAAGTCTGGACTATCCTCCAAGCCCACAAGGGCGCAATGGAAGCCGAGCGCGTGAAGCTGGTTAAGGCGGGATACACCCCGAACGACGAGGGCTATGTGTTCCTCTCGACCTACCACACTCCCATTCACCCGACGAACTTCTACCAAAGGGAGTTCAAGCCCCTCTTGAGCAGCGTCAAGGTTCCTTTCATCCGCTTCCACGACCTGCGCCACGTCAATATCACCCTCGACATGGTTTCCTCGGGCGACCTCAAGACTGCCAGCCAGAGGGCGGGTCATAGCAACATTGGCATTACCGCCAACGTCTACCAACACCCCGACGTGCAGCTACACCTTGGGGCTACCTCGAAACTAGCGAGAATGCTGTTGCCAACGGGTTCGGTGAACGACCAAGGGCATACCGCCTAAAAAACTCTAGTCGGTATCTGGTCGGTAAAAACACAAAAACAGGGGTCAATAACCCCTGTTTTTTATTGTCCTGCACGGGTTTATTGGTGGGCTGTATAGGAATCGAACCTATAACCTAGCGATTAAGAGTCGCTTGCTCTGCCAATTGAGCTAACAGCCCCTGCGCGGGTAGTCCCTACCCAGAAAGCTAAATATAGACCCTCTTCTGGGGTGTGTCAACCTCGAGGCCAGGCGAGCCACTTTGAGCCCTGGAAGACCCCTGGCTCCCGTGCTACAATCCTTGCTGCCCGCACCGCCGGGCGCTCGTAGCTCAGTTTGGATAGAGCAGGGACTTCCTAAGTCCAAGGTCGCAAGTTCGAGTCTTGCCGGGCGCACCATCGTCCGAGACGCACCCCTTCGGGGGTGCGTTTTTTCGCTGCGTATTCCACTGCAGCGGGTTCGCAGCATTCCCGCCGCCCCTTAGACACCCCCAGCCCGACTTGGCCTCTTGCGGAACACTGGCAATCCCGGATCTGAGTGGATGATCCTCGAGAGCAAATATACCCGGCTCCTACTATCTCCAGCACACCCCGTTATTTGGGCGACACCGTAAAGGGGTCTTTCGGTCAGTACCAGACCTCACGTCCTCTGGTCGCGGCGCGGAGGAGCAGATCCTATGGATCGCCCATTTCTTCGAAACAGGCACTATGGACGCGTTGGGGCAGGTTCCGGGTCAGCCAGCCGTGGAAAATCCCTCGCAGTCGATCAATTACGGCGTTCGGATGTTTTGCACAGAACCCGGCGCAGCCAGGCGGTTTACTGCTGCTCAGCAAGAACCTCTATTGCTCCTTGCCGGCGCTGCCAATCAGCCCCTCGGCGACCTTCTCCGCGATGGCCAGGGTGGGCAGGTTGGTGTTGCCCTTGGTGATGACCGGCATCAGCGAGGCGTCGGCTAGGTACAGGTTTTCCAGACCGTGCACCCGGCCCGCCGGGTCCGCCACAGCGGCCGGGTCGGCGGCAGGCCCCATCCGGCAGGTGCCCACCGGGTGCCAGGTGTGCTGGGCTACCCGGCGGATCAGGGCCTCGAGCTCAGCCCGGGACCGCAGTTCGGCCCACTCGCCCTGCGCGCCGCCCAGGTGACCGGCCAGTGGTCCGGAGCGCAGCAGCTCGAGCAGCCGCTCGTAGCCGTTGGCCAGCACGGCCAGATCGTGGCCCTGGGGATCTGAAAGGTAGCCGTGGTGAATGCGGGGCGCGGCCTCGGGGTCGGGGGAGTCGATCCGGAGATACCCCCTCGAGCGTGAGACCTGGGCCGAGATGCCGTAGTTCCAGACCCACGCCCCCTCGCGCAGGATCTGGTCAGGGTACAGATGAAGGTCGAAGGCGGCCTCGGAGACGCCGGAGCGCAGCTTGGCGAAGGCCGCCTTGGCCTTAGCGCCGGGGCTGGCCCGGTGGGCGTGCATCTGCCGGGACAGCTCGGGACTACCGGCGAAAACCATGTCGATCTCGGGGTGGTCCTGTAGGTTCTGCCCTACCCCGGGCAGGGCGTGCAGCGGCCGGACCCCGGCGGCCTCGAGCTCCGCTGGCTCGCCCACCCCGGAGCGGAGGAGGATGGCCGGCGAGCCGTAAGCGCCCCCGCACAGCACGAACCGCTCAGCGTGTACCGTGAGGCGCTCTCCTGCTCGGATCAGCTCGACCCCATAGGCCCGGCCGCCCCGCAGCAGCAGCCGGTCTACCAGGGTCCGGTCGAGGACCTCGAGGTTTTTGCGGCCGCGCACCGGTTCCAGGTAGGCCAGCGCAGTGTTCCAGCGGGTCCCGTCGACGATGTTGACCATAGCCACCCCCGCGCCCTCGCCGCTGTCGAGGTCGTTGAGGTCCTCGAGGGTCGGCACCCCCACGGCCCGGGCCGACTCCAGGAACATTCGGTGGTAGGGCGAGAGGTCCTCGAGACGGCCCAGCGCCCCGCGCAACCGCTCACTGGCCCGGCGCAACACCGGCAGCATGGCGTCGGCCCCCCAACCCGGGTTGCCCAGGGCGGCCCAGCCGTCGTAGTCGCTGCGGTGGCCCCAGATCACCCCGCAGCCGTTGATGGCCGAGCAGCCACCCAGCACCCGGGCCCGGTTGAGCTCGACCCTGCGCCCCGGGTAGCTGGTGGTGTCGGCGTAGCCCCAGTCGTGGCTGCCGATCGGCATCCGGCCCGCGTCCAGCAGCTCGCCGGGCCAGCGCTCTGGCGGGCCGTAGTCGGGGCCGGCCTCGACCAGTAAGACGCTCAGATCGGTCTTTTGGGCCAGCAGCCCCGCTACAGCGGCCCCCGCAGTTCCGCCCCCCAGCACCACGGTATGAGCGGCCCGGGTCACAGCCTGACCTCCCGAGCGGCCATGGCTCGTGCAGAGGCTTCGGGATGGGCAATCAAGGAAGGTCGGGGCTCGAGGGGGCCCTTGGCCTGCTCAAACATCGGATGTGTCTTCATTAACCCAAACCTCCCGACCGGCCCGCGCCGGCTGAACCACTCCGAAAGGCGTCGGTCCGACGATAGCATATTGCATGCAATGTGCTAGATTAGCCTAAATGGACAAGCCTACAATGAAACCGACGCTAGGTTTTGACACCCTGGTTGTGGGTGCAGGTATGGCCGGTTTGGGTGCTGCTCGGGCGTTAAGGAATGCCGGTTGTAAGGTCGCCCTTCTCGAGGCCAGGCCCCGCATCGGTGGAAGGGTTTGGACCGACTTTGACTTTGCCGATTTTCCAGTGGAACTTGGGGCTGAGTTTATCCACGGCGAAAAAACTACAACCCTCCCACTGACCAATGAAGCGGGGCTTGGAGTTCTTCCCGTGGATCGCTATACCAAACTCCGCTGGGGAAGCCCAACGGCCTTGGGCCATGAGCAAATGTCTCCTGAAGTGTCGGCTACCCTAAAGAGCTTAAAGAAAGCCTTTGCTGATTTAGCCCACGAGACCTTTACTACCGATACCTCTTTGGCAGAACACTTTAAGCAAAAAGGTTACAGCTACAACGCCATTGCGATAGCCGATATCTTGTTGGGTCAACCCAACTGCGCCAGCATTTATTGCTTGAGTATTGAAGATTTTAAGAGGGAACTGGCATATGACGCTGGGCAACTGGAATTCCGTATTCGAGAAGGCTATCAGGCCCTCCTGGAATATCTCGCGAAAGATCAAGAACTCTACCTCAGTACACCCGTCACATCCATTGACACTTTTGAAGCCGTCACCATCACCACACCCGATCAAGTCTTCCGAGCCAAAACTTGTATCCTCACCCTCCCGGTCAGCCTGTTGCAACATGGCACCATAGCCTTTTCACCCCCACTCAGCCAAGAAAAACAAGAGGCGATTTGGGCTTTTAAGATGCAAGCAGGAACCAAACTCATCTACCGATTTACCCGCCCTTTTTGGGATGATGAGCTGACTTATATGCTGCACCAGGGTTTCGCACCTCGCTGGTGGACACCGGGCTACGGGCGCAAGGGTGCCAGTGTAATCTGTGCATTCATCACCGCAGACCGGGCCACTCGAGTGGATTCGATAGGCGAAAAAGAAGCTCTTCAGCTCGGGCTTCAAGACTTAGGTCGACTTCTGGGTGTACCGCTGGACACACTCGAGGAAAACCTGGTAAAGGCCCAAAGAATATCCTGGGGCCTCGACCCCTATACCCTCGGAGCCTATTCTCACCTTCCCCCTGGGGCGGCCTGGGCCAGGGAAGTGCTGGCAAAGCCAGAAGGAAGGCTGTTTTTTGCGGGTGAAGCCACCGCCTATCACAGCATCCCCCAAACCGTTCATGGAGCCATAGATAGCGGGATTCGTGCAGCCAACGAGGTTCTGCAATACCTCTGATTGCATATTGCATGCAATGTGCTAAATTGACCCGAATGGACAAGCCGACAATGGAACCAATGTTGGGAAGAGAGCGGATTCTTGATGGCGTCTATTCACGTCTTAAAGAGGCCATACTGAGCGGGAAACTGCGCCCTGGTTCGCGACTAAGCATCCCCGAGTTGGCAAGGCAGCTACAGGTTTCGCGCAGTCCGGTACGCGAGGCCGTGCGTCAGTTGGTATCGGATGGGCTGGCCATAGATCGGCCCCGGCAGAGTCCGGTAGTTCCCTTGGTAGAGGTCGCGGACTTGCTAGAGATCCACCAGGTGCGCGAATCGCTGGAAGGGCAGGCGGCAGGGCTGGCAGCAGTGGCCTTTGACTCCGCTGGGCTTGAGCGGCTCGAGGCCATACTGCTCGAGCAGGAGCGGATGGTCACCACAAAAGATGTCTCCGGCTTTTCCCGCACCGATTTTGAGTTCCACACCCTGATCGCCGAATACTGCGGCAACAAGCGGCTAGAGCGGTTCGTGGTCTCGCTCAAGAGCGAGATGCGTCTGGCGCTGTTGCTGGTTGCGCGGAGCCAGGAGCACACCGAGCGGGCCTTTGAGGAGCACTGGGCTATCTTCCACGCCCTCAAGGCGCACGACGCAGCCCTGGCCGAACAGGCCATGCGGGAGCATATCCAGAACACCCGTAAGACCCTCACCACTCGGATCGTCGATCCGAATCAGCAAGGGAGCAGTCAAACATCAGGGAAGCATAGGGGGAGGAGTATATGAAACGATGGGTGCAGTTGGTTGCAGTGGCTACAGTGGCTAGTGCAAGTGCGCTGGCAGGCCCACAGGACAACAGCCTGGTGGTGGGCACCAACTCCGAGCCGGTCGTCCTGGCAGGCGACTTTCTCAACGTCCTCAGCAATTCGGTCATCAAGGGCGAGATCGAGGGGTATCTGACGGCTCCCCTGTTGGTTATCAACGCCGAAGCACAGCCTCAGCCGGTGTTGGTGACCGAGGTGCCTTCGCTAAACAACGGGCGGCTGCGCAGTACTGAAGTCGGTGGGGGTAAGCGGCGGCTCGAGATGGACTTCACCCTCAAGTCGGGGCTCCGGTGGTCGGACGGCGACCCGCTGGACACCGACGATCTGGCCTTCTTCGCTGAGGTCGCCAAGGCCAAGGGGATGCCCCTGCCCAACGCCGACCTGTGGGATCGCCTGAACATCCGGGTGCGCGACAAGCTCAACTTCACGGCAGTCCTAGAGCCCGCCTACTACTACGATGCCACCGCCTCGTTTGCTGACAACTTCCTAGCCCCCTCACACAAGATGCGGGCCGAGTGGGACAGGACAAAAGCCTTGGCAGCACCCCTCGAGCTACCCAAAGATGCCGAGCGGCTTTCGGAGCTGTACCGTTCCTTCTTCCAGCGCTTTAGTACCCCGCAGGCCATCAACTCTGGTCAGTTGGCCTATTCGGGAGCCTTCCGGGCTACCCGCTGGGTGAGTGGTAACTCCATTGACATGGCCCGCAACCCCAACTTCACCGCCATAACGCCCGAGGGTGGGGCTGACAAGTATGTGCAGCGAGTCATCTACCGTATCATCACCAACACCAATTCCCTGCTGGTAGCCCTGTTGGGGGGGGGCATCGACGCTACCTCCAACCAGGGGCTCACCTCCGATCAGGCCCGCAGCCGTCAGCTCACCAGCCGGGCGGCAGGCCGCTTCGAGATCTGGAGCATCCCCAGCACCGCCTTCGAGAAGATCACCCTCAACAAATACACGGACTTTGCCCGCGTTAAGGAACTGGGACTCGACGACAAGCGCACCCGCCAAGCCATGCTCTTCGCCATCAACCGCGAGGCTTGGGTGCGGTCGTTTTTTGCGGGCTCTGAGCCAGTGGCCAGCGCTTGGATTCCGGCCACCCATCCGCTGTACAACCCCGATGTGACCCAGTATCCCTACAACCCCCAGCGGGCCACAGAGCTGCTCGCAGCGATGGGCTGGCGCAGGGGGGCGGATGGCATCCTCGAGCGCACCGTCGGGGGCAAGACGGTACGTTTTGAGATCGAGTTCTCCACCACCGCAGGCAACGCAGTGCGTGAGCGTACCCAGCAGTTTTTCAACGAGCAGTGGCGGCAGGTGGGGATCTCGGTACGGGTCACCAACGCCCCGGCCTCGGTGCTGCTGGCGGGCAATTTTTACCAGCGGGGCGAAGAGGGCAAGTGGCAGATGCTGATGTTTGGCTTGTTCAGCTCGCTCCAGGAGGATGGCAGCCTCTTCCAGTACCGCAACCTTAACTCCAACACCGTGCTGGTGCCCAGTAAGGAGAACAACTTCTCTGGCCTCAATTTCGGCGGGTGGCGCAACGACGAGTTCGACCGTGTGACCTCCCAGGCCGTCACTGAGTTCGACCCGGTCAAGCGCAAGGAACTCTTCGCCAGAGCCCAGCAGATCTGGTCGGACGAAGTGCCCTCGCTGCCGCTGCGCTTTCGCGCAACCCCGCTGGTGGTGCGCAGCGGCCTCAACAACTACGTGGCCTCGACCTTCTCTGGCCAAGTGGGAGTGCCAGGTTGGAACGCCTGGGAAATCGGCTGGGCCTCGAGGGGGGCGGTCAAGCGCTATGACCAGGCCCGGATTGGTGGCATCCCGATCCGGTAAGGCAGTGGGTTGGCGGACTCGAGGGTCACGGAGAGCTAAGTATGAACACCGATGACGCCAAGCATGTGGTGATGCAGTATTTCCATGCCATAGACGCTGGAGACTTGGACACGGCGCTGGCTCAGTTCAGCCAGGACAGCGTTTACGAGCGACCTGGGTATCCCCCGCTGGAGGGAATAGACCAGATCCGAAACTTCTACCAGAGCGTACGGGTGATTCGGCGGGGGCGGCACACCCTTGAGGGGCTGTTGGTCGAGGGTGATCAAGCTGTAACTTGGGGTGTTTTCGAGGGCGAATCAAGGGACGGTGTACAGCTTCAAGAGCGTTGGTCGGACGTATACCGGCTCAAGGGCGGCAAGATCGCCTACCGACGCACCCACTTCTTCCGAGCCGCCGTCTAGCCAATCCTACGGGACTATTAGTGCCCGACGAGGAAAACAAAGCCATGTCCGACTCAACCCACCAAGACCCACTCCCCCTGTGGAAGCAACGCTTCTATGCCCCCAGCGTTGAAGACGTGCTCATCGCCTCCGAAAACCCGACGCGGGGCATCGTGACCACCAGCCGCAACGCCCGCACCGTCACCCCCCAGGCGTGGGACATCCCTGCGGGAACCCTGCGTCCGCTGGCGGCCCTCGAGGGAGTGGGTCGAGCCTGGTTCGACCCCAACGGGCGGTTTGTGGTTTACCATCACGACGAGCATGGCAACGAGTTGGGGCATTTGGTGCAGGTTCCCTACGAGGGCGGAACCCCGCAAGACCTGACCCCCAACCTTCCTATCTACGCTTTTCGAGGCATAGGCTTCAGCCGCGACGGAAGCGCGATGGCCTTCACAGCCGTCACCAAGGCGGGTTGTCATCTCTACTTTGTCCCGCTCGAGGGCGGGCCAGGTGAACCCAAGTTGTTGTTTACCAGTACCCCGCACGAGGCTTTTGGTGGACTGCTCTCGCAAGACGGCAAGTACGCCAGCCTAATCTCCACCGCGAGGGCCAATGGTCAACGTAAGCGCAGTTTGATGATTTTTGATACCGCTTCCGGTGAAATGGTCGCCGAACTGTGGGACGGCCTCCAGGCCGACCTCCTCGCCTTCGACTTCGCGCCCGAGGCGACCCCTTGGGTGCTGGCAGTGAGCAACCGCAGCGGCTTCTACCGTCCGCTGTTGTGGAACCCCCTTACCCAAGAGCGCCGCGACCTCGAGCTGCCCTCTCTACAGGGCGAAGTGCTGGGGCTGAGCTTTTCGCCCGACGGAAAGCGCATCTTGCTCTGCCAGACCTACCAGGCCACCCAGCAGCTTTGGGTCTGCGACCGGGACGGTGGAAACCTGACTCGCATTGCCCACCCCAGCGGGGCGGTGCTGCTCGATGCCGTACCGCTCTTCCCAGGAGATCGCAGGGGAGAACCCTATTTTCTAGGAAACGATGCGGTATTGGTTCCCTGGCAAAACTCGGCCCACCTGACCCAGATAGACCTTTTCAGTGCAAAATCGGGAGAATACGACAAGACCCTCCTGCCCGCAGCGACCACACCGCCTTCAACCACACTAAAGTCGGTAACTTTTCAGTCGCAAGACGGCACCACCATTCAGGGCTGGTTGGGCGTGCCCGAGGGTCAAGGCCCCTTCCCCGTGGTGATGGAAGTGCACGGCGGCCCAGAGATGGTCGAGCTGGATGAGTTTAACCATCGCACCCAGACATTTATCGACCACGGCTTTGCCTATCTGACCCTCAACTTTCGCGGCAGCATCACCTTCGGGCGCGACTTCAAGGAGGCCATCTGGGGGCGGCTGGGTGAACTGGAACTACAGGACATGGTAGCGGCCCGGGCTTGGCTGGTGGAGCAGGGTATCGCCCGGCCCGAGGCGGTATTCCTGCACGGCTACTCCTACGGCGGCTTTCTTACCTACTATGCGCTGGGGCGCGCCCCCGAACTCTGGGCCGGCGGCATCCCGGTGATGGGGGTGGCCGACTGGATTGCCAACTTCGAGGACGAGCGCTGTACCGAAGCCCTGCGGATGGTATTTGCCGGGCGATTCAAAGGCACCATCGCCGAGGCACGGGAGCGCTACATCGAAAGCTCACCCATAACCTATGCCCATCAAGTGCAAGCCCCCATGCTGATCATCCACGGGCTTCACGACAGCCGTGTGCCCACCCGCCAGATCGAGCTTTATTCCCAGCGCCTCAACGAACTGGGCAAACCTCACGAGCTGGTTTGGTACGACGGCGGGCACTTCCCCACTGGGGCCGAGCTTTGGATCGAACTGTACCAAAAGATGCTGGATTTTTTGCAGCGCACCCTTGGAGGACAAGTACGTTATCCTTAGCCAGGTTGCACCGCCTGTGGAGGAACTGTGTTTGAAGGCTTCAGATCAGCCCCTGTTGAACTTGGGGATATTCGCATAAACGCCAAGGTGGGCGGCAGCGGCCCACCTTTATTGCTGTTGCACGGTTACCCCCAGACCCACACCATTTGGCACCGGGTTGTGCCCTATCTGGTCGAACACTTCACCGTGGTGGTCAGCGACCTGCGCGGCTATGGCGACAGCTCCAAGCCGGTTGGGTCGCCCGATCACAGCAACTACTCCAAGCGGGCCATGGCCCAAGATCAGGTTGAACTGATGGCCCAGCTCGGTTTCGACAGCTTCTATCTGGCCGGCCACGACCGGGGCGGACGGGTTTCACACCGCTTGGCCCTCGACCACCCACAGCGGGTGAAAAAGCTTGCACTGCTGGACATCTCGCCCACCCTAAAGATGTACCAGCAAACCGACATGACCTTCGCCAGCGCCTACTACCACTGGTTTTTCCTGATCCAACCCGCGCCTTTCCCCGAGACCCTGATCGGCGCGGCGCCGCAGGTCTACCTCGAGAAAAAGATGACCCTAGGAAGTGCGGGAAAGGCTCCATTTGCCCCCGAAGCCTGGGCTGAATATGTTCGCTGTTTCACTCCAGAGACCATCCACGCCAGTTGCGAGGACTATAGGGCCGCGGCGACCATAGACCTCGATCACGACCGCGAGTCCATCGCCAAAGGACAAAAAATCCAGTGCCCCCTGCTGGTGCTGTGGGGCCAACACGGGGTGATCGAGCGGTGCTTTAAGCCGCTGGAAGACTGGGCCGAAGTCGCGGCCGACGTGCGGGGTAAGGCCTTGCCCGGCGGGCACTACCTGGCCGAGGAACTGCCCCAGCAAACCTCGAGCGAACTCATACAGTTTTTTAAGGAGCGCCCGTGAAGCGTTACCGCATCGCCTCGATTCCCGGCGACGGCATCGGGGGGGAGGTGCTCGAGAGCGCCCAGGCCGTTTTGAAGGCGGTGGGACAGCGGCACGGATTCGCGATCGAGTTCGACCCCTACCCCTGGAGCTGTGCATACTACCTCGAGCACGGCCGGATGATGCCGGAGAACGGCTTGGAGATCCTCAAGCCCTACGACGCAATCTTCCTGGGCGCGGTGGGCTTCCCCGGCGTGCCCGACCACGTGAGCCTGTGGGGCCTCCTGATCCCCATCCGGCGCGGCTTCGACCAGTACGCCTGTGTGCGCCCGGCCAAGCTTTTGCCGGGGGTGAAAAGCCCGCTCGCGCTTAGACCCGGTGCCGAGATTGACTACGTTGTTGTGCGAGAAAACACCGAGGGGGAGTACTCCACCATCGGCGGGCGCATCTACCAGGACACCCCGCACGAAGTGGTCAGCCAGGTCGCGGTGTTTACCCGGCGCGGCTGCGAACGCATCATCCGCTACGCCTTCGAGCTGGCCAAGGCCAAGGGCAAGACGCGGGTGACCTCGGCCACCAAGTCCAACGGCATCATCCACTCGATGCCCTTCTGGGACGAGGTGTTCTGGGGCGTCGCCAGGGAGTACCCCCAACTAGAGAGCGAGCAGATGCACATCGACGCGCTGGCGGCCAAGCTGGTGCTCGCCCCGGAGCGCTTTGGAGTAGTGGTGGGGAGCAACCTCTTCGGCGACATCCTGACCGACCTCTCCGCCGCCACCGTGGGCAGCATCGGGATCGGGGCCTCGGCCAACCTCAACCCCGAGCGGGCACACCCCTCGATGTTTGAGCCGGTACACGGCTCCGCGCCGGACATCGTGGGCCGGGGCATCGCCAATCCGCTAGGGGCGGTGTGGAGCGGCGCGATGATGCTCGAGCACCTCGGCGAAGTTGAGGCGGCCGGCCAACTCGAGCAGGCCATCGCCCGGGTGCTGACTTCGGGGGTGCGAACCCCCGACCTGGGGGGCACAGCTTCCACCATCGACGTCACCCAATCCCTCCTCGACCTGCCGTAGGGATAGTGCCGCCCCGCATCACGTTTCCCACCCTTACCTCTCTCGCGACGCCAGGTAAAGTAATTCCTATCGCGTTTCCCACCTATACTCCGCCGACGGTGCTGCGCTACAGCGTGCGCTACAGCCGAGTATTGCACTCGGTACGGACAAAACCGCCGTACCGAGTGTTCGTGGGAACCGCTCTCACGTCCCACCCCCTGCCCGTCCTGTAACGTAAGCCCCTGTGGAGAACAGCAGTCTTCTTCTGCAAAGCCTAATGAGTGTGGGCCTGTTGATTCTGGGATTCTGGCTGGGGTCGCTGGGAGCGGGGCTGTTCGGCTGGCTGGGAGGCCTGACGCCCGACAGCCGAGACGACCGCTACTTCCGCTGGCTGGGGTGGGGCTGGTGGGCGGTGATCGTGGTGGCGATCCTCGCGCTGCTGGCCGACGTGTGGCGGCTCGAGCTGCAGCCCTTGCGGGGCTGGGGGGCGGTGCTGTCGGCCTGGCTCGGCCAGCGGGGGCTGGTCGAGATTCTGATCATCGGGGCCACCGCCCTGGCCTACCGCCTGATCCCTGCGATGCTGCGCCGGGTGCCGGTGGGGTCGGGCGAGTTCAGCCGGGAAACGGTGCGGGCCACCACCCTCAAAAGCGTGCTCGAGTCGGTGCTCAGGGTCTTGATTGTGGTGGTGGGGGTGCTGTTCGCGCTGTCCAACCTGGGACTCAACATCACTGCGCTTCTGGCCGGGGCCGGGGTGGTGGGGCTGGGCATCTCGCTGGCGGCACAGAACCTGATCCGCGACGTGCTCAACGGCTTCTTCATCCTGCTCGAGGATCAGTACGGGGTGGGGGACGTGGTCACGGTGGGGACGCTTTCGGGCGGGGTGGAGCGCTTCAACCTGCGGATCACCGTGCTGCGCGACCTCGAGGGCCGGGTCCACTTTATCCCCAACTCCACCATCCAGCAGGTCACGGTAGCCAGCCGCGACTGGGCTCGGGCGGTGGTAGACGTCCAGGTGGCCTACGAGACCCCGGTCGACTCGGCCCTCGAGGTGGTCAAGAGCGAGGCCGAGGCCTTCTACGCCGACGAAAGCTGGCGCGACAAGTTCACCTCCGACCCACCCGAGATGCTGGGCGTGCAGACCCTGGGCGACTTCGGGATGATGATCCGCGTGCTGTTCAACACCAAGCCCAAGGAACAGTGGGCAGTCGGGCGCGAGTTCCGCCGCCGCATCAAGCTGCGCCTAGACAAAGAGCAGATCGAAATCCCCTACCCGACCCGCAAGGTCATCAACGGCTGAAGGCACTACCACCGGCACGCGCTTGTTCCGGCCGGGATCACCCATAACCTTCCAGACCCATCTGGTAGACTGCCGCCTTATGTACCGCGTCCTGGCCGATCCCGCCGTCCTCGAGAGTTTCCCTCACTACCGGCTGCTGGTGCTCTACGCCCGGAATCTGCACAACACTCCCAGCACGCCGTACAGCACCGCCGAGCTGCGGGCTGCCGAGGCGGCTGCTCGAGCCCGCTTCGCCCACCAGAGACCCGCCGAGCACCCCCACATCGCGGCCTGGCGCGAAGCTTACGCGGCTTTCGGGCTCAAGCCCAGCAAGTTCCCTTGCTCCGCCGAAGCCCTTATCGCCCGCGCCGTCAAGGGGGCCGAGCTGCCCGCCATCAACGCGCTGGTGGACCTGTACAACGCGGTCAGCGTGGGCCGGGTGGTCCCGGTGGGCGGAGAGGACTGGGACCGACTGGAAGGAGACCTCTACCTGCGCTTTGCCGACGGCAGCGAGTCCTTCGACACCTTCAGAGACGGGCAGCCGGCCATCGAACATCCCCAGGCGGGCGAGGTGGTCTGGGCCGACCGCGCCGGCGTGACTTGCCGGGCCTGGAACTGGCGGCAGGGCCTGCGCACCCGACTGACCGAGCACAGCACCAATGCCTACTTCATCCTCGACAGCCTCGAGCCCTACGCGTCGGCCGAGCTCGAGGCCGCCGGGGAACAGCTCAGCACGTACCTCCGCCGGCTCTCCCCCGGCTGTCAGCTCGAGACCGAGCGCCTGGGCGCGTGGTAAGCGAGAACATTTAGGTTTTCCAACCTCTGCCGCAATGGTGGGAAGCGCGGTTAGCCCTCGTAACCCAGCTCGCGCAGGGCCTCGGGGTCCTTGCGCCAGTTGGGGTAGACCTTGATCTTCAGCTCGAGATACACCTTCTTATTCAGGAACACCTCGAGCTGCTTGCGCGCCGCCGCCCCGATCTCCTTGAGCATCCGCCCGCCCGCGCCGATTAGGATCGGCCGGTGACCCTCGCGCTCGACGTAGAGCATCACCATGATGTAAAACACGCCGTTCTCTCTTTGCTCGAACTCCTCGGTCTTGGTAGCGATGGAGTACGGCACCTCCTCCTTCAACCGCTTCATGGCCTCCTCGCGCACGATCTCGGCGGCCCACTCCTCGGGGCTCTGATCGCTCTTGGCGAAGTCAATGGGGAAGAAGAACGGACCCTGGGGCAGCAGGGCCATCAGCTCGGTCCTCAAGGCCGCCGCGTCCCGCTCGTCCTGGGCGGAGATCTGGCGCAGCTCGAGGCCCGGCAGCAGGCTCGAGTAGGCCTCCATGGCCGCGTCGGGGCGCTTGGCGGCGTCGGCCTTGTTGCCGATCAAGAAGATGGGCACCTTGCGCTCGTGGGCGGGGCGCAGCGCCCTGGCCACCAGCTCGTCCTCCCGGGTGGGCGGGTGACGCAGGTCCACCACCCACAGCACCGCGTTGACCTCGGCCAGCGCGTCGGTGATCTGGCGGATCATGTAGTCGGAGAGCGCGTCGGCGGCCTCGTGCCAGCCGGGGGTGTCTACAAATACGATCTGACGATCCCCCTCGGTCACGATTCCGCGCAGACGCTTGCGGGTGGTCTGGGGCTTGGGCGAGATGGGCGCGGCCTTCACGCCCAGCATGGCGTTTAGCAGGGTGGACTTACCGACGTTGGGCTTGCCCACGATGGCGACGAAGCCCGAATAGGTCACAGGTTCACTCACCGCTACAGTATAGCCCTCGGCCGACGACCGTTCGCTCCCGCCGCTTCGGGACGACGGTGGAAAGTGGCAAAACCCCATCCCAGGCCCCGCATCCGCCGTCGCCAACGTTCTGGCGGCCCTCGAGCCTCAAACCGGTCGCCGCCCCGGAAGGTTCCTGAGCGTTGGGTTCAGTTCAGCAACTCCCGATACACCGCATACACCCGACCGTTTTTGGGGTAGACCTCGAGGCCGTAGGTCGCCGAGTGGCTGGGCAGGCTCCCCCGGCCCTTGTACGGCAGTCCGGTCTCGAAGGCCACCACCACCGGGTCGTCGCGGCGGAAGCCGGTTCCCCGGCTAACCTTGTCGAAGAAACGGGGATGCTTGGCGCTGAAGTAGACCCGCAAGGGCTTGCTGCCCGCCATCAGCACCACCGAGGGGGTGGGGCCGCGCTCGGCCAGGGCAATGATCACCACTTCCTCCGAAACCTGGTGGGACTCGGCCAGGTCGGGGATCAGCTTGGGGCTCTGGCCCTTCTTCGCGATCGCAGCCTCGACGGTCTCGGCCGGAAGCAGCATCTCGGCGGCCCCCAGGTTGCAGAGGTTCTCGAGCTCGACCTCGAGCTTGGTGCCCTCGTACGCCTCGTGCAAGTCGGAGAGGAGGTCGTCGTCGTTCTGAATCAGGACGTGCATCACCTCGTGGGCCAGGGTGAAGCGCTGGCGGCGCGGGGGCGACTCCTGGTCAATGAGGATCTGGTTTTTTTCGGGCAAGAAGGCCCCGAACTTGCCCTCCGGCAGCTTGCCGTACTGCAGCCCGGTCCCCACCCCCGCCGCCAGCCGCTCGGGAGAGAGCGGGGCGTGGGCCAGGCGGTACCGCCGGGCGATCTCGAGCACCTTCTGGCGCAGCTCCATAGAGGGGATTGTCGAGAGTCGGGGGTCGGGAGTCAAGAGTGCGGCCCGCACAAAGGGCAAGCAGACCGGAAGGTAAAGGTGGGAGTTGGCCCTGTGACCAGGCTCGAGACGATTCCAGCAGCCGCTGCCTGCCGCCTCACTGCACCGCGATAAAGATCGAGACTCGAGCCGTGCTCTCGTGAACCTCGTAGTCGAAAGTGTAGGCCCGCCGGGGGGCGTTGGGCTGCTTGAAGTAGTCCTGAATCCCTTTCCAGGTCGCGGGCACAGCCAGCGCCGGGTTGCCCTCGGCGGTGAACATCAAGTAACGGCCCGGCGGTACGTTCAGGCCGGAAAGCCCCTCGGCCACATCGTTGAGGCCGGGAACCTGGTAGCCCAGCGTCACCGAGTAGGCCCCCGAGCCCTCCGGCCCGTAGCTGTGATAGACCACGAAGGGCTTCTCCTTGGCCAGTTTGCGCGGCACCTTGGCGTAGAACTCGGCGGTGTTGAACTGCTGCCACAGCGCAGGCACTTTGGCGGTGCGCGGGTAGGCCTCGAGTTCTGGAGAAGTGCGGGTCTCGAGGCCCGCCACAAAAAAGCCGGATTCCCGGGTGGGATAGGGCCTGTTCATTGGTTAAAATTGTCGAGAGTCCGGGCTCGAGGGTCAAGTGCCGAAGGCTCAATTGGGCACTTTACAGGGCGACGAGCCAAAAGCCATAGGCCAGTGGCCAGGCGCACTCCGGCCCCCGACCCGCGACGACCCCGAACCCACGCCCTAGCGCGCTACCGCCTTGGGCATCAGGTCGTCGATGCTCTTGAGGAAGCCCTCGAAGCCCTCGAAGTCGAGCTGCTGCTCGTTGTCGGAAAGGGCCACCTTGGGGTTGGGGTGGACCTCGACGTGGATGCCGTCGATACCGGCGGCCAGGGCCGCCCGGGCGAGCGGGGCCAGCAGGTCGCGGCGGCCTGCCGCGTGGGTCACGTCCACAATCACCGGGAGATGGGTCAGCTGCTTGGCCAAGACCGCCGCCGAGAGGTCGAGGGTGTTGCGGGTCCACTTCTCGTAGGTGCGGATGCCGCGCTCGCAGAGAATCACCTCGGCGTTGCCCTGCGAGAGGATGTACTCGGCGCTGTAGAACCATTCCTCGATGGTCTGGGAAAACCCGCGCTTGAGCAGCACCGGCTTGTTGGCCCGGCCCACCTCGCGCAGCAGGGCAAAGTTTTGGGCGTTGCGGGTGCCCACCTGGAGGATGTCGGCGTACTCGGCGATCACCTCCACGTCGCGGGTGTCCATCACCTCAGTCACGAAGACCATTCCGTTAGCGTCCGCCGCCTTGCGCCCGAGCTGTAGCCCCGGCACCCCCATGCCCTGGAAGCCGTACGGCGAGGTGCGGGGCTTGTAAGCCCCCCCGCGCAGCACCTTGATGCCCTTGGAGGCCAGGAACTTGGCGGTAGACATCATCTGCTCCTCTGATTCTATGGAACAGGGGCCAGCCACCAGAATCTTCCCCTCCCCAAAGACCGCAGCGCCAACCTTCACTGTGGTGTCGTCGGACTTGACCGCCCTCGAGTAGAGGAACTTCTGCTTGTCCTTCTGCTCCTCGAGGTTCATCGAGGCCTTGAAGATCTCCTTGAAGAGCTGCTTGATGGTTGAAGCCGGGTAGGGGCCGGGGTTCTCGGCGGTGAGGTAGGCCAGCATCTCGTCTTCGCGCTTGGGGTCGTAGTGGGAGGTCATCCCGATCTCGGTCTGAATACGCCCGATCTCGGTCACGAGTTTGCCACGCTCGCTCAGCAGCTTGAGCAGCTCGCGGTTGATCTTGTCCACGTCCTTGCGCAGGGCCACAATCCGGTCGTCCATAGCCCCAATGGTATACCAAAAAGTCGTGAATGTGGGAATAGGCAACAGTCTCAGCCTCGAGCAGGCTACGGCCCAGCCTTCAAGCCTTCGTCACAGGATGCCACTTCTAATCGATTGGGTACGCTATGGACACAACCACCCCACATACTCTCCTCTGCCGCCCACCTCGAGACCTTGGTACTCACCCGTGGACGGCAGCCCGCCCTACTGCTGCCCAACTCAAGGGCCGAGAGTTCGCTTAGGACTCGAGCAAAACCGGCTTGCACTTCGTCTCGAGGCAAAACTGACCACTCCGCCCTTCGCTGGCTGTCTTGCGCCAGCTTGCACCTCCCCTGATGTTTGCAATTAGCCGCGTGCCCACCACTTCAGCGGCCACCAAACGCCCAAGGGGAGTTAAGACCGCGCAACCACAACTTGCCTCCCCTTGGGAATATGGGCCACAGCGACGACACCCAAAACTCGAGCCGCCCACGCGATAGTGGGGTAAGTCTGTTTTGAAGTATGCGTGAATCCGTATCGAAACCATGATAAAGGTCTATCAAAAAACAAGTAGTTTGTTACACTGATTTCTGAGAACAAACACATGGAGGAACCTTGAAAATAAAGTCTCTTTCTGTAGAACGCTTCAGACAGTTCAAGGAAACTAAGTTTGAAGTATCGGACATTAACATTTTGGTGGGGCCAAACAACTCTGGAAAGACAAGCATTCTTCATGCTCTGAGAGCTTTCTTTTTTCTGTTAAAGGGCTATGTCAATATAGAGGGAAATCCACCAAAAGCAACTTACCACAAGAGATTTATTTCGACTGTAGAGGAGTTAGTACCGACACCTGACACCCGTGAGCTGTGGTATCAGCGACAGGCCTCCAATACTACTCCGATCAAGATTTCAGTGGAGTTTAATGATGGTGCTAAATTCACACTTCAACTTAGGTATCAGTTTGGGCAAGTTCATGCATCGATTGAGAATCTACAAAGCAATCTCAGTTCCGAGGAGATTAAGGAATACTTCGATCAAGAGGTCGTCTATATTCCTGGCCTAGTAGGAGTTTTGGTCAAGGAATCGTATGCTACTGCAGCTAGAAGGAACTCATTGGCGGCGCAAGGCCGATACTCGGAAATTTTCCGCAGTAGTTTAATGCAGCTCAAGAACCGAGATACTGCACTTCTGACCAATATCAATGTTCACCTCGAGAAATTGTTCGGGATTACAGTAAGTGACGTTGCCTTTAACGAGACAACTGATGAATTCGTAACAGTCAAGTACAGGCAGAGCGGAAAAGACTATGATGTTGTCTCATCAGGCTCAGGGTTGCAACAAGTGATTCAAATGTTGGCTTATCTGTACCTTAGTAAGCCGTCAGTTTTGCTTATTGATGAGCCTGATGCCCACTTGCACAGTAGATTACAGGGAGCTTTAGGGAAACTTTTGCGCGAGGTTGCCATTGACCTAAAAACTCAACTATTTCTTAGTACACACTCAGTGGACTTAATTGACACCTTCAACCCAGAAGAAGTCATTATTGTTGATGCGTCAAAAAAATCTGTGAAGCCCTTAGGTGCAAACCGAGAACTCGTATCCAGTCTTGTCGATGCGGGGATAGTAGACATTTCAGCCTTCTCTCGGCTCTTAGCATCATGATATTGCCCCGTTTTTGTCGAGTCGAGGTTAAGCCACCTGCCTAGCATTGTGCTGGTTCTGGTTCTCGAAGTCGAGCGGGGAGAGAAAGCCGAGGGTGGAGTGCCGTCGAGTGCGGTTGTAGAAGGTCTCGATGTAGT
>JANRLD010000098.1:0-76094 GCA_033762915.1 Meiothermus sp.
GGGAAGAGCGTGACCGAGCGCTTCGCCAACGACTGCCTGTTCGTGCGCTACGAGCAGAGCCTGCGCGAGGGGGACATATTCATCATCCAGTCCCTCACTCCGCCGGTGCAGGATCACCTCGTCGAGCTGCTGATGATGATCGACGCGGCCAAGAGCAGCAGTGCGGCCCGCGTCACCGCCGTGATCCCCTACTACGCCTACGCCAGGAGCGACAAAAAGGACGCTCCGCGCATCTCCATCACCGCCCGGCTGGTGGCCGACCTGATCCAGGCCGCTGGGGTGGACCGGGTGCTCACCATGACCCTGCACTCGGCCCAGGTGCACGGCTTCTTTAAGGTGCCGGTGGACCACCTGTCCGCCGAGCCGGTCATCGCCAACTACTTTGCGACCCACGTCGAGAACCTCGAGAACTCTGTCGTAGTGGCCCCTGACGCGGGCGACATTAAACGGGCCAGCTCGCTGGGGCGGCGGCTGGCCCTGCCCATCGCCTTTATCGACAAGCAGCGCCTCTCCGACACCGAGGTGACCTCGAGGGGCCTGGTGGGCGATGTGCGCGGCAAGACCGCGCTGGTAGTGGATGACGAGGTGTCCACCGCCGGTACGCTGGTGCAGGCCGCCCAGTCGCTGATGGACAACGGTGCAGCGGGTGTGTATGCGGCCTTCAGCCACGGGGTCTACGTCGGCCCGGCCATCGACCGCATCGAGAAGGCCCCCCTGCGTGCGGTCGCGGCCACCAACACCTGCATCTACCCCGCCCGCCCCAGCCCCAAGATCAAACAGCTCAGCGTGGGGCCGCTGTTCGCCGAGGCCATCTGGCGGATTCACCGCGGGGAGTCGGTCTCGAGCCTGTTTACCTGAGGCTCGAGAGGCTGGGGTCGGTCCGAGGGCCGGCCGGGCCTTGGTCGGCGTCGGGCCTGCTCGGCCCTAGGTCAGCAGCAGCCGGAGCCCGCCCAGCAGGGCCAGGGTCAGGGCCATCCATTCGAAGCTGTTCTGGTTGATGCGGTTCAGCATCCACCGGCCCGCCACGGCCCCCAGCACAACGGCCGGGACCAGCCAGAGGTTGAAGGCCAGCGATTGCGGGGTGATGAGCCCCAGTCCGAGCGCAAACGGCACCTTGAAGAGGTTGACCACCAGGAAGTACCAGGCGGTGGTGCCCACCACGTTCAGCTTGCTCATTCGCATGGCCAGCATGTACAACAGCACGAATGGCCCAGCGGCGTTGGCCACCATGGTGGTGAAGCCCGCCGCGGTGCCCATCACCGGCGCGAAGGCCGGGTGGGCCGAGGCGCTGGCGTTGGAGAGGCCCCGGGCCTTTCGGGCCATCTGCCATAGCATCATCGCCACGATGATCGCCCCCACCAGCCGCGCCACCTGCTGGTCGTTGATAAAGCCGAGCAGCACCGCGCCCAGAACTACGCCGGCGGCAGTCCAGGGGAACAGCCGTACCAGCTCGGGCCACTGCACATTCTTGCGCAGCATCGAGACGGCGATGAAGTCCGCGCAGATCAGCACCGGCAGCAGCGCCCCGGTGGCCTCGCGCGCCGGGATGATGGAGGCGAACAGCACCACCGCCAGCGTGACTGCCCCTGAGAGCCCCGTCTTGGAGGCCCCGACCAGCCACGCCGCCAACAAGGCCACGGCCCACTGCCCGGCCCCGAAGCCCTCCATTAGCGCAACCGCCCCGCCATGGCCCAGAGCTTACCCCGAGCGCTGGGGGCGGGCCAAGGACTTCACTACTTGCGGGTCAGGGCGTAGTTGAGCGAAGTGTCCACCTGTGTCAGCCGCAGCACTGGGCCGCCTCCGGTAATCTCGAAGTAGGCCTCGTAGACCTCGGTTTTGTTCTTGAAGCGGTTGGTCAGGGACATGCGCCAGCCGCTGAGGTTGACCCGGCCCCGGTAGGTATCGTTATAGAAGGTCTGCGAACCTACGAAGCCGAAGGCCCCGACGTGCTTGGAGGTATAGCTGCCGTCGGCGTTGAAGGCGAACTCGTTGTTGCCGCTGACCGCGTTCATGCCCGCGCTGGCCCCGGTGAGGGTGTTGTAGTACATGAGGGCGCTGCTGCTGCTCTCGGTCCAGGTGCCAGTGAGGTCGGCGGGCTTGACCTGAAACTTGTTGTAGCCCGCCATCCGCCCCACCGCCTCGATGTTGGGGAAGTCGCGCTGGAAGGCCGCGAAGTTGGGGGCCACAACCTGGATGGCGTAGCCCTGGCCTTTGTTGAAGTGGATGTAGAGGGCCACGTGCTTGGCCTGGCCGGTAGCGGACTCGGTGGCGGAGCTTTCGCCGAAGTAGAGGCAGGTGTAGCAGATGCCGTTGTCGAAGACCTTCACCGGGCCGTCGGCGCGGTAGCGTCCTGCCACCAGCCGGTTCCAGTAATACATCACCCGCTCCTTCTCGTTGCCGCTGACCCACATGTTTTCCGGCAGCGGCTGGGCGTAGTGCAGCAATACCAGGGTCTCGCCCTTGGCGACCCGCACGAAGTCGCGCTGTACGGAGGCTGTCCAGCCGTCGTCGAAGTTGGTGGTGGGGGTGGATATGCTGCGGCCCGCCCCCTGACTGCTGCCCTGGTTGGGGCGGGCAGCTTGCGGCGGGGCCGGGGGTGGGGCTTGGTTGGTTATGGGGCGGTTGAGCTTGAGCGAGGCGTTGAACTGGTCGAACAGCTCGAGGTGATCCTGGCTGGTAGTCAGATATAGCACGCTTGCCACCCGCCCGAGTCCGGTGAAGGTCGAGAGCAGCACAACGATCTGCGTGCCATCCTGGGTGGCCGCCATGCCACCGACCAGGTTCTGGTAGCCCCCGTTCACCGGGCCAGCCTCGACCGTGGCCTCTCCCCGCAGACCCAGCCCCTCGTTCACCAGGCGTTTCCATTCGCCCTGGAAGTTTTGCTTGGCGTCGCTGCCCGCCACAACGCTGGTGTATAGCGCGATCAGCCCGAAGGCCTCGGGGGTCTGGAGGGCGTGCATCACCCCTCCCTCGAGGGGGGTCTTCTTCCATCCGGGCGGAGGGGTGTACTCAAAGACGTCGAGGGTGTCGGCCAGGGCTGTGCCGGCCAGGGCCACCGCAATCAGGGCTAGGGAGCGGAGCAGCTTCACGAAAGACCTCCTATGGTTTTAGTGTAGGCGCACCTCCGTCACTGGGGCGTTATCCATGCACCAGCTCAGTGTCACCCTGGTCACGCACCTCCCGGCTGCCTTGGGCCATGGCTTCGGACAGTAAATGAAAACCCCCTCTCCAGAGCGAGAAGGGGTTCAAGTTGAGGTGCTTTACGCCCCGGGTTGTTGGCGGTTCTCGGTGGGCTGGATCACCGGGGGCATGGTGGGTTCGGGCAGGAGGAGGGTTTTGAGCACCTCGCCCACGTCCTCGACCAGCTTGATGTCGAGGCCCTCGAGCACTTCCTTGGGCAGGTCCTCGAGTTGCGGCTCATTGTCTTTGGGCAGCACAATCTTGTGGATGCCGGCCTGGTGGGCGGCCAGGAGCTTCTCCTTAACCCCGCCGATGGGCATTACCTTGCCGCGAAGCGACACCTCTCCGGTCATGGCGATGTCCATGCGGGCCGGGCGCCGGCTCAGTGCGCTGGCGATGGCGGTGGTCATGGTGATGCCGGCGCTGGGGCCGTCCTTGGGGGTCGCGCCGTCGGGGACGTGGACGTGCAGGTCGACCTTGGAGTGGAAGTCCTCGGGCAGGCCGTAGTCACTGGAGTGCGAGCGGAGGTAGGTCAGGGCGGCCTGGGCCGACTCTTTCATCACGTCGCCCAGTGACCCGGTCAGCGAGAGCTTGCCGTTACCGGGCACCGCCGCGACCTCGATGGTGAGCAGGGTGCCGCCCACCGGAGTCCAGGCTAGGCCCTGCGCAGTCCCGACCTGGGGGTCGGTCTCGGCCTTGTCGGGGCGGAACTTGGGGATACCCAGGTAGGTCTGGATTTCAGGGGCGTCTACGGTGCGAATGCCCTCCCAGTTGCCCTCGAGCCAGAACTTGGCCCCCTTGCGGGCCACCTTGCCCATCTCGCGCTCGAGGCTGCGCACGCCGGCCTCGCGGGTGTATTCGTTGATCACCCGCATGATGGCGGCCTCGGTGATGTCGATCTTGCCCTCCATGCCCGACTCCTTGACCTGCTTGGGCCAGAGGTACTGCTTGGCGATAGAGGATTTCTCGAGGTTGGTGTAGCCGGGGATCTCGATGATCTCCATGCGGTCGAGCAGCGGGCGCGGGATGGTCTGCAGCGAGTTGGCGGTGGTGATGAAGAAGACCTTGGAGAGGTCGTACTGCACGTCGAGGTAGTGGTCGGTGAAGGTGTTGTTCTGCTCGGGGTCAAGCACCTCACGCATGGCCGAGGCGGGGTCGCCGCGCCAGTCCGAGGCCATCTTGTCGATCTCGTCGAGCAGGATCACCGGGTTGACCACCCCGACCTGCTTCATGGCGTGGATCAGCTTGCCCGGCATTGCGCCGATGTAGGTGCGGCGGTGGCCCCTGATCTCGGCTTCGTCACGCACTCCGCCCAACGAGATGCGGTGGAACTTGCGGTTCATCGAGCGGGCGATGGACCGGCCCAGCGAGGTCTTACCCACGCCCGGAGGCCCGACCAGCACCAGGATGGGCGCTTTGTTGCGCACCTCGAGGTTGGCGGTCATCTGGCGCACCGCGAGGTACTCCAGGATGCGCTCCTTCACGTCGCGCAGGCCGTAGTGGTCCTCGTCGAGGACGGCGCGGGTCTTGGTGATGTCGAGAATCTCCTCGTCGGCCTTGGTCCAGGGCACGTCGGTCAGCCAGTCGAGGTAGGTGCGGGCCACGGTGGCCTCGGGGCTGCCCTGCTGCATCCGCTCGAGGCGGTTCAGCTCCTTCAGGGCCTTGTCCTTGACGGCATCGGGCATCCCCACTTCCTCGAGCTTGCGGCGCAGCGCATCCATGTCGTTCTCGCCGTTCTCGCCGCTGCCTAGCTCTTTCTGGATAGCCTTCATCTGCTCGCGCAGGTAGTACTCGCGCTGGTTGGTGTCCATCTGGTCCTTGACCCGCTGGGACACCTTCTTGTCGAGGTCGAAGCGCTCGAGGTCGCGGCTGAGGTACTCCAGTACCTTCTTGAGCCGGGCCTCGATCTCGGTGATCTCGAGGATTTCCTGCTTCTCGGCTACCGACCAAGTGGCGTGATAGGCGATGGTATCGGCCAGCATGGCGGGGTCGGTGGTGCCCTTGACGGCCTCGAGCTGGTAGCGGTCCAGGCGTAGCGACTTGTGGTTGGCCACGTACTTGTCGAAAGCCTCTTTAAGCTCGTCCACCAGAACGCGGGTCACGGCCTCGTCGGCGGGGAACATCTCGCCGAACACCTCGCCCCTGGCCCGCAGGAACGGCCCAGGAATGTAGTCCTTAACCTCGGCCCGGGCGCGGGCCTCGACCATCACTTGCAGGGTGCCGTCTGGGAGGCGCATGGCCTGCTTGACCACGGCCTGTACGCCCCAGATGTAAAGGTCGTCGGGGGTGGGATCGTCCACCTCGGGGTCGCGCTGGGCCACCAGGAAAATCAGGCGGTCGGCTCCCATTGCCTCCTCGACGGCGCGTTTGGACTTCGCCCGACCAACATCCACGGGGGTCGTGGTGTGGGGCAAAATCACCGTGTTACGCAGGGGGATAACTGGAAGCTCTAAGCGCATTTCGTTTTACCTCATGTTCCGCCTGAGAGGGCTCGTCTTTTCGGCGGCTGAAAGACGAGGCGGACTTGACTTAATCATAACGTCTGAAGTAGCCGATCAAGCCCTATATGCACACAGTCTACAAACCGGATGTTACATGAAAGGGTCAAATCTTACACTTAGGCTAGTTGAGTGCTTGAGACTCAAGATTCGTTTAGGAATTGTTGGGCCTTGAGTTGAAAAATACATCCTGTACCCCGCGGTCTAGATCTGTGTATTCAGGCGTTTTGGGCAATACGCTCGACGCCGTTCACGTTGCCCAGGATCAGCTCAATCCTGAGGAACTCACCCGCCTTAGGGGCCGGGCTGAGAAAGGTGTCCTGAAATCGCAAGCGCCTGCCGCCCACAGAGGTCTGCACGACAACGTCGTAAAAAACCGCACCGTGGATGCTGGCGACCTGTGCGGCGACGACCTGGCCCTCGAGGGTCTCGTACATGCCCTCAGCATAGGCAGTAAAGACAAAAGTGAAAAGGGGAAAGCAACTCCGAGGTTGCAGGGCCCACCGCGGTCTCCCTCTTGCGGCCCGCAGCACGCTACAATTCGGGTGTGATCTTGGCGGCCAAGTCTACCTACCGTATCGGAGTGATCTCCGACACCCATGGCCTGCTGCGCCCTCAGGCGCTGGTAGCCCTGCGCGGCTCGGACTTGATCGTGCACGCGGGGGACGTGGACGGGCCGGAAGTCCTCGAGGGGCTGCGCCGGCTGGCCCCGGTAGTGGCGGTGCGCGGGAACGTGGACAGGGGAGCTTTTGGAGTCTCGCTGAAGGAGGTGGAGTTTATCGAGGTCGGCGGCCTGACGCTGTACGTGCGGCACATTCTGGATGAACTCGACCTTGAGCCCGCGGCGGCCGGGTTCGCGGCGGTGATCTACGGACACTCGCACGTTCCCTCGGTCGAGGTCCGGCGCGGGGTGGTCTACTTCAACCCCGGTTCGGCGGGGCCAAAGCGCTTCAGCCTGCCGGTCAGTCTGGGGGTAATTCTGGTCGAAGGCGGGCGGGTCGAGGCACGGCTGATCGAACTCGAGGGCTGAACCGGTGTCACTTCGCCCTCGGACTTCGGCCCTTAGCCTCTTGCCCGTTACTTAAACCCCATTAACTCAGGTCAAATACCCGGCCTACTCCCTTGCGGTCTTCTTAAAGTGTGGAGGGCAAGGGAAGATGCGTCAACTTACCCGTACTTTCACCACGCTGAGCCTTTTGGGGCTTCTGTTGCTATGCACCGCCTGCGGCGGCCAGGCCCAGCCCCCGATCGTCGAGCCCAGCATCAGCAGCGCCCCAATCACCGCGCCGGGCTACCCCGAAGAGTCTCCGCCGAAAAAGTAGCCCGAGACCCCCAAGCTCGAGCCAGACCTTCAGGCTGAAACCCGGGCCCGGAGGTTCTTTTGTAACTGAATTAACTTCAAAATTGCACCCCGCATAACTACTAGGTCTAACCGAACTGGGCTAGACTAGAGCAACAGACTCGGAAGCCGCCCCTTGTACCCGGTCAAAGACAGGCTAGACTTGGGGCACCTTCCCGATCTATGGCCGGATGGCCGACCTAGGAGTGGCGATGCAGAAATCCTGGCTCCAACACTACGACGCGGGCGTTCCGGCCGACATTCAGTACCCGCAGGTTCCATTGTGGAAGCTGCTGGCCGAGGCGGCCCAAAAGTTCCCGGACAACGTGGCGCTCGAGTTCCTCGGCTCCAACATGGGCTACCGTGCCCTCTGGGACAACGTTCAAAGGTTCGCCGGCGCCCTAAAGGCCAATGGGCTCCAGCCTGGCGACCGAGTGGCGATCATGCTGCCCAACTGTCCGCAGTTCGTGGTGGCTTTCTACGGCACTCTAGCGGCCGGCGGGGTTTGCGTCAACGTAAACCCGCTGTACACGCCTCGAGAGCTGAGGCACCAGCTCAAAGACGCGGGGGCCGAGACCCTGGTAATCCTCGACATGCTCTGGCCGCGCTATGCCGAGGTGGAGGGCGAGGTGCCGGTTAAGCGCGTCTACACCACCGGGATTCAGGACTACCTGCCCTTCCCCAAGAATCTGCTCTTTCCCCTCAAGATGCGCCGGGAGAAGCGCTGGGTCAATCTGCCCGCCCACCCCAAGCGCACCGATTTCAAGGCCGCGCTTAGGGCCTCTACCCTCATCGCCCAGCCCCACCCGGCCCAGCCTGACGACCTGGCCTTGTTGCAGTACACCGGCGGAACCACCGGCGTCTCCAAGGGCGCAATGCTCTCGCACCGCAACCTGGTCGCCAACACCTACCAGAGCTTGGCTTGGTCTCCGGAATCCAAGGCCATGGAGGGTAAGGGCGTCATGCTGGGCGCGATTCCTTTCTTTCATGTCTACGGCATGACCGTCTCGATGAGCTACGGGCTCACGCTGGGCTACAAGATCGTGATGTTGCCGCGTCCGGAAGTGGGGCCTTGCGTCGAGGCCATTGAGAAGCACGGTGTGACCCACTTCCCCGGCGTCCCCACCTTGTACGTGGGGTTCAACAACTTCCCCAGCATCGAGAAGCGCAAAATTGGCTCGGTGAAGGTCTGTAACTCCGGCTCCGCGCCGCTGCCCCTCGAGGTCATCGAGCAGTTTGAGCGGCTGACCGGCGGCAAGATCGTCGAGGGGTATGGGCTGACCGAGGCCGCACCCTGCACCCATTGCAACCCCGTCAACGGCCTGCGTAAGAAGGGCAGCATCGGCCTGCCGATGAGCGGGATTGACGCCAAAGTGCTGGACGAAGACCTGCGCGAGCTGCCACCGGGCGAGGTGGGCGAGCTGGCCCTGCGCGGCGACAACATCATGATGGGCTACTGGGGCCGCCCCGAGGAGACCGCCAAAACCATCAAGATTGACTGGCTGCTGACGGGCGACATGGCCAGGGTGGACGAGGACGGCTACTTCTACATCGTGGACCGCAAAAAAGACATGATCATCGCTGGCGGCTACAACATCTACCCCCGCGAGGTTGAGGAAGTGCTGTACGCCCACCCCGCCGTTCAGGAAGCCGCTGTGATTGGGGTACCCGACGCCTATCGGGGTGAGAGCGTGGCCGCCTTTGTGGTCTTTAAGCCCGGCCAGAGTGCGACCAAGGAAGACCTTGACAAGTTCTGCCGCGAGAACCTGGCTGCCTACAAGATTCCACGCTCATACGATTTCCGCAGCGAGCTGCCCAAGAGCGCAGTGGGCAAAGTGCTGCGCCGAGAGCTGCGCGAACTGATCGCCAAGGAACCCATCAAGAGCTAAGTTGCGTCTGCACTGGTGCACAACCCGGCGTTTTGCAGGCTGGGTGCGGGCAAAATCCCGCACCAGCCCAGGTCGGGCCGTCGGCAAGACTCCTCAGCAAGACCCCCCAGGAGGGACTGCCGGCAGTTCGCAGATTGATTTTCGCAACACCCTACCCCTCGAGGCAAACCGGGGAGTGGATTTCAGCCCTAAAGGTCTCTGCGAAGCATTGAAAAACAGCCGCTGTCGGTCTGATCGCGTTTCCCTCCAATACTCCGCACCGTGGCCGGAGTATTGCACTTGGTACGGCAGTTTTTTGCCCTACCGAGTGCTCGTGGGAACCGCAAAGAGGAAGTCTGACTGAGCACATAAATCGTTCACTAACTGACTATCGTGAAAACAAGCACATAGATGGTGACGCTTTGATTTACGTCAGTCCAGCACGAAGCGTGGCTCTTTTGCATGCAACCTAACCCGGCGAATAATCCGCTGGTCTTGATTGGTGGCTTCGTCGGTGGTGGCGGTGACGGTGACGTAGGGGCGCATGGGGCTGTTGAGCACTTTGCGGGTGAGGACTTCCTCGACCTGGAAGATGCCGGCTGAGTTGTTCATCTTCACCCGGATCTCTACCGGTACGTTCTCGCCGGTCATGATCTGCACCTCGTCCACCGCCAGGGCGCTGATCGAGTGGATATCCACCGAGCCCAGCGCGAAGGCCTTGCGTCCGCGTCCCTTGGTGATGTCGGTGCCGTCGGCGACGGCGGTGATGCCGGCCTCGATGGTCAGGGGTTCGGGGCTGAGGTCGTGACAGGCGATGGAGTGCAGCATAAAGGCCCGCAACTCGACGCGCTGCTCGGGGTCGCGGTAGAGCTTGGCCAGGATGCGGTCGAGGATGGGGATTGAGAGGTGGACGCTGTGCATCTCGTGACCCACCCGGTGAACCTGGTTGCCGATGTCGTGCAGCATGGTGGAGAGCAGCACCACCACGAAGCAGTCCTCCACATCGCCAAAGTTGCCCTCGAGCACGTCCGGCCTCACCCCGTGGTCGAGCAGCAGCTGCAGAATGTCCACGCTGGCCGCCCCGGTCAGCAGGGCGTGCACCCGCCCGTGGTCGTTGTAACCCAGCTTGCGCACGGTGATGTAGTTGGCCATATCCCAGTGGCCCCGGGCCTCGGGGTCCTGGGAGATCATCTCGTAGGCTTGAAGCGCCTTGGGGTGGCGCTGCAAAACCTCGCGGATGGCCTGGTCGGCCTCGAGGTAGAGCTTGGCCTTGGGACTGGATACCGAGACGGTGCGCTCGGAGAAGGTCGGGGCCGGGGTCGGGGGCTTGTCGCTCATTAGAGAATAGGGTACTACGGCAGAACGGCGAGGAATGGGTGGGAAAAGAGGAGTACGGAGCAACCCCACCCGCCGTGCCTTCCCTTTCCTCTAGATTTACTCGCCCTTGAACACCGCGGCCCGCTTCTCCAGGAAGGCCCGGGTCCCCTCGCGCATGTCCTGGGTAGAGCAGGAGAGCCCGAAGAGGTCGGCCTCGATCTCGAGGGCTTCCTGCAGGTCCAGCGCTTCGCCGCGCCCGACCGACTCTTTCGCCAAGGCCAGTGCCACCGGCCCGTTCTTTAGGATGGCGCGGGCTATCTCGAGGGCGGCCTCGAGGGCGCTCTCGGCTACGCGGTTGACCAGACCCAGTCCGAGGGCCTCCTCGGCAGGGACGTGCCGCCCGGTGAAGATGAGGTCGAGCGCACGTCCGCGCCCGATTAGGCGGGGCAGCCGCTGGGTGCCGCCAAAGCCGGGGATGATGCCCAGCCCCACCTCGGGCAGGCCCAGCTTGGCCTTGCTGCTGGCCGTGCGCAGGTCGCAGGCCAGGGCCAGCTCGAGGCCGCCCCCCAGCGCGAAACCGTTGATGGCCGCGATGGTGGGGAAAGGCAGGTTGGCGACCTCGGTGAAAACGGTCTGGCCCATCAGGGCGAACTCCCTGGCCGCGAAAACGTCTTGTACCTCGGCGATCTGGGAGATGTCAGCGCCCGCCACGAAGGCCCGGTCGCCGTCTCCGGTGAAGATGGCCACCCGCACCTCGGGGTCTTGGGTTAGCACATCTACGGCCTGGGCCAGCTCGATCAGCACATCCTGATTAAGCGCGTTGAGGGCCTTTGGGCGGGTGACGGTGACGGTGGCGATGTGGTCTTCGACCTTGTACTGCAAGAACTCGAACTCCGGCAACTCCATTTCGTAGGTGTCGTTCATAGGGGAGAGTCTAGCAGAGGGGAGGTGGAATGGATGGACGACGCGAGTAGCAGGGCTGGCCCGGGGCCAAATATCGCATAGAGTAAAACCTCGAGCTGGCCTCGAGCATGTGGCTAAAGTCTCTTCGTTACCACTACAAACCGTCGTCCTGGAAGGGCTGCGGGCGATTGCCGCCGTCCTCGAATCCATGCGTGCACCGTGCTTGCTCCGTGGAATGCGGGTGCCTACCTCTACTGGCTGAGCCAGGACCCTGGCTCATTTGAGTGGCCCCATAGGGTCCTCCAACTGCGTACTGCTGGGCCCACGGAGGGCACGTTAGCTTCTGGCTTTCCTGGGGCACCATGCAGGTGCTTGAATGCAGAAGCGGATCGATGCCACCTCGGGCATCAGCGCAGCCGAAGCGGAAGCTTAAGGGCCCACGCGAAGACCCCGAACACCGTCAGGCCCGCCGCACCGCCCGCAATCAGCGGCAGCAGGTTGGCCAGGAAGAACTTAGGAACGCCGAACTGGATGGCGACGAAGTAGGCCACCGCGCCCGCCGGCAAGGCCGCGACCAGCACCTTGAGGACCTGCAACCAGACCTGGCCCTGAGACACCATGCCGAAACGCTGAAGGCGGCGCAGGTAGACCGCGAACCCGATCCAGCCCGCGGCGGCTGTGGCCAGGTTGAGCAGGAATAGCCCCTGCTCCCTTAAGAGCCAGTAGCCGAAGGTGTTCAGCAGCGCCACCATGACCGTCACACTGACCGCTGCCGAGACTTGCCCCACCGCGTAGAAGCCGCGCAGGATGAGCTGGTTTAGACCCCAGGGCAGCAGCGCGAAGCCGAGCGCCGCCACGGTCTGGGTCGTGAACTCCCGGTTGGCCTGGGAAAAGTTGTCAGTGATGGCGTAGAGTCCGCCCACGAGCCATGGCGCGAGCGCTACCATCATCGCGGCCGCGAAGGCTAGAGGCACTGAGAGTCGAAGCAGCATGCGCCAGAGCAGGTCTTTGGCCTGAGCCACCTCCCCAGCCCCGGCCAGGCTCGAGAGTCTAGGGAAGGCCGCCATCGCGGGTGAGACCGCCAGCAGCCCCAGCAGGGTGGTGAAGATGATCTCCCCGTTCTGGAATCCGGTGATGGCAGCCGAGGGGTATGCGGCCAGGATGGCCAGCAGGATCAGGTTTAAGAACTGCCGCACCCCGGTCGTGAACACGAAAGGGCCGATGCGCGCGAAGGCCTCGCGGAAGGCCGGGTGCCACCGAAACTCGAGCCGGTACCCGCCCAGCGAGGGTATCTGTACCAGGGCTTGCAGCAGGCCCCCAACCGTCACCGAGAGGCCCAGCGCCACCACGCTGCCGGGGAACAGAAGCATCAACGCGACTGAGCCGAGGTTAAACATCACCGGGCTGAAGCTGGCCACCTTAAAGCGCTCCTGGGCCTGCAGCACCGAGGTGAACAGGGCCGCCATCGAGATGGTAAGCAGGAAGGGCAGGGTCAGCCGCACCAGCAGAACCAACTGCTCGAAGACCTCCGGCTGGCGCAGCGGGCTCTGGCGGGGGTGCGAGGCGTCGGAGAGCCACAGAATGGCCGACGCAATTTGGGGTGCGAATAGCAGGCCCAGCCCCAGCAGTATCAGGTTGACGCCCAGCAAAAAGGCCCCAAAGCGCCTCGAGAAGACCTCCGCCTCCGCGCTGGGCAGTTTGGTCAGGACGGGGATCAGGGCGTTCTGGATTGCGCCCTCGGCCAGCAGTTCGCGGAAGAGGTTGGGGACGCGATAGGCGGCCCAGAAGGCGTCCTTGATCACGTCGTCGAGAGGCAGGTTGGTCAGCACGGTCTGCCGTACTTGACCCAGCACCCGGCTGGCGAAGGTGCCCAGCATGACAATGAAGGTGTTGCGCAGAATTCGCCTCATGGGGTCGGGGCTAGGCTGCCGGTACACGGCGGCATAAACAAGGCATTCTAAGGCAGTCTCGGCCAAACCGCCGCTGCCGAAGTGAGTCGGTGTAAAAATCCCTGGGCGGGCGGCCGGTTGGGGGTTTTCGAACCGGGGCGAAAATCGGTAAACTCGGCCCGTGGAGACTGCCTCGAGGCTCGTTGCCCAAGCGGTGGATTCTGGCCGGATCGCGGGCGCGGCGCTGGGCATGGTCGAGCTGGGCGGGACGATGTGGACCCGCTATTTCGGGGTCAAGAACCGCGAGAAGCCTGATCCGGTCGGGGTGGAGACCCTTTTCGACCTGGCCAGCCTGACCAAGGTGCTGTTCACGGTTCCCGAAGTGCTGAGGCTGCTCGAGGATGGTCTGGCCGACCTCGACGACCCGCTCTCAAGGTTTTTCCCCGAGATGACCTGGATGCAGAACTCCGAACTGCCGAGGCGCACCCTACGCCAGCTGCTCGTACACACGGCCGGCCTGGAAGGCTGGGCCCCGGTTTACAGCTGGGGGACCGACCTGCCCACGCTCAAGATGGCGGTGCTTCAGCACCGCTGGGAAGTCAAGCCGGTGGGGAGCCATCTCTACTCCGACATCGGCTACATTTTGCTGGGTCTGGCGCTCGAGCGCTTGCGGGGCAGAACCATCGCGGCCTTCGACCTGCCTTCGGGTATGGCCTTCAACCCGCCCAACCCCACCGCCTGCGCCGCCACCGAGGCTTGCCCCTGGCGCGGGCGGGTCTTGCAGGGCGAAGTCCACGACGAGAACTGCTTCGCGCTTGGGGGCGCAACCGGCCACGCCGGGCTGTTCGGGACGCTGGAAGGCGTCCTGGGCCGCGCGCGCGCCCTCATGAGCGCCGAGGCGGTTTCGCCCGCCGCCCTCGAGGAGATGCGCCGCCCTCAGCACCCCGAGCGCGCTCTGGGCTGGATGACCCCCCAGCCGGGCTTCAGCGGCGGCAGCCTGTGCAGCCGCCAGACCTTGGGCCACACTGGCTTCACCGGAACTGGGGTCTGGATGGACTTCGAGCGCGGCTACGCCTGGGCGCTTCTCACCAACCGCGTCCACCCTAGCCGCCACCTGGAGACCGGGATTTTCGAGCTGCGCAAGGCGGTGGGAAACAGCATCGCGGCCGAGCACCGCGCCGCGCGCTAAGTCGCTCCAGGTTTTTGCCTGACCAATAGCCGGGGATGCCCTGCGGGCCGGCTACCCCCTGAGGGCTTGTGCCACCGTGCGGTGGACCACCGCCCTAAACTTGCCCCAGTCGCTCCAGCTAGCCTTCAGATATTCCGACTCCTGCTCCTGGAGGGCCTCGAGCTGCCTCGCGATACCCAGCAGGCCCTCGGCGTTCGCGCTGGAGAAACCGCTGATCTGCTCGGCGTGGTCCTGGGGGCTGGGCTCGCCTTCGGCCTCGATCAGAAAGCAGTAGCTGTGGAAAAGCCGTCCCTGGTTGTGCTGGTAGGTGATGTGGGCCAGAAAGCGCTTGATGGTGGCCTCGAGACCCAGCTCCTCCCAAATCTCGCGCTCGAGGGCCTCCGAAACCATCTCGCCGGTCTCCATGCCGCCGGTGGGCAGCCGATAAAGGCCTTGCGGGTAGAAGCCCTTGGTCATCGTCAAAAAGGTGTCGCCGGGCCGGCGCAGCACCAAGCACACCTCGGCGATTCGAGGGCTGGCCACGGCAAGGTAGCTGTTATCGCCCAGGGTAACTACAGGCTCGAGGGGTTTACCGTATCGCAATGCCAGTTCCAGTAGCTCTTGGTGCATGATACAGAAGCTATCACAAGTTGGGGAGCGGGGAACAGGTAGCAGGGAACATACAAAACGGGATTGGAAAAGGTCTAAGTGGCCCCAAACAGTGGATTGGAACTTCCCCGCCGCGTTCGCCTACCGTCCAGCCAGCGCCGCTAGGGGAAAGCCTTAGCCGAAGCCCACACCAAGCCCTGCCCCCCGACCGTACCGGTTAACTCGACCCAGCCGACCTTTAGGCCGGGAGGTGGGGCGGGGAAGCTGGCGGGGACAGCGCGGAGCTTGGAGCCATCGAAGTAGGCCACCACTCGCACCGGGGTCTGGTCGGGGGCGGCCCGCAGGGCAATGAAGGGCGCGCTACGGCTGGTGGAGAGCCAGGCGCTCACGAACTGGTACTGGCCCGCCCCCACCAGACTGGCCGGGCCCTGGTAGAACGACCAGGCCTGCGGGCTGCGCAACTGCACCTCGTCGGCCTTGAAGGTGTTGCCCTCCCAGGTGCCCACCGCCTCGAGCCACATTCCGGGTGCGGCCAGCCGGAGCCAGGGGGAGTCGCTTTGCACGCGGGTGTCGCCGCACAGCACTTGCCCAGAAGCCGCAACAGTGATCTGACCGTAGTAGCTTCGGGGGGCCGAGTTGACCGGGTTGTTTGGGCTGCCGGAGCTGCCGGGGCCGGGGCCGGAACCGGGGCTTCCGGGGTTGACCGGACTGACCGCATTGCCCGGCTGCTGCCGGCGCCGATCTTCTTCTTTGCGCCGCTCCTCCTCTTTGCGCCGCTCCTGCTCGCGGCGTTCGCGCTCTTCGCGTTCGCGGCGTTCGCGTTCCTCGCGCTCGCGGCGCTCCCGCTCTTCCTTCTCCCGCTTCTCCTTCTCCTTGTCGTCGTTCCCTTTGTTGCCCGGTCCCGAGTTGCCTCCGCCGGGGCCGGTGTTGCCCTCGGCGAGGGCCACCGCCAGCAGCGGCTGCGGTCCCAGCGCGGCGAACGTCAGCAGCCCGATAAGGCCCAGCCGTACCGCCAGGCTCCGCGGGTTCCAGCACAACTCAGGCCGCACGGTCGCCCTCCGGGGGCAGCGTCAGGACGGCCTCGAGGCCCCCCTGCGGGCGGTTGCGGAAGCTCAGTTCGCCGCCCAGGAGCTGGGCGATGTGACGCACCAGGGCTAGACCCAGGCCCAGACCCTCGGTCCGGGGCTGGAGCCGCAGGAAGGGGTCTCCGAGGCGGGCCAGCGCCTCCTCGGGCACGCCGGGGCCGCTGTCGCGCACGGCCACCAGGTTCCTCCCCACCTCCACCTCGACCAGTCCCTGGCTGTACTTGAGGGCGTTGTGGATCAGGTTGCCCAGAGCTTGGTGTAGCAATTCTTCGTAGCCCAAGACGCGAGACTGCGGCCGACCCCCAACGGTCACTCGGCCCTGCTGAGGCCCAGGCAGCTCGGCCAGAACGCGCTCGAGCACGTCGGCCAGCGCCACCGGGGTGGGGTCGCTCTGGGGCGAGCGGGTCAGGGCCAGCAGCCCGGCCAGGAGCTTCTCGAGCCGCTCGAGGCTGCCCTTAATTGCGGGCAGACTCTCCTCGCGAGGGAGGAGCCCCTGCTCGAGGGACTCGATCTGCGCCCTCAAAGTGGCCAAAGGGGTGCGCAGCTCGTGGGAGGTGTAGCGGGCAAAGCTGCGCTCACGCTCGAGAAAGTTCCGCACCGCCTGGCTCATGCGATTAAAACTCTGGGCCAGGTCGGACAGCTCGTCGTCGCCGGGGGGTACCGGCAGCGGCTCGGGGAAGCGTTGCTGGGCAAGGTCGTGGGTGGCCTTGGTCAAGCGGCGGACCGGGGAGAGCAGGTAGCCCAGCAAAAGGTAGGAGGCCCCCAGTGCCAGCAACAGGGCCAGCGGCAGGGCCAGCAGCTCAGTCTGCCAGAAGGTACGCACCGCCTCGGCTCTGGATTCGGTGGAGCGGGCCGCCTCGAGCACATAGCCGCCCTCGAGCGGCTGCCGATAGGAAAGCCAGCCGCCCAGGCTGTCGGGAAAGCGGCCGCCTACCTCGAGGTAGACCTGCCCCTCCCGCACCACCCTAAAACGGTCGTTGCCCCAGGCCGGAAGGCTGTCCAGCCGGTCGGGGTCGAGGCTGACCCCCGAGGAGGTGATCACCACCACATGGGCCACGGCCTCGGTGTAGTGGGTCAGCTCCTCGCGGTCGGTTCGCTCGAGGCTTCGCTGAAACTGCCAGGCCCCCAGCCCGCCGACCAGCAATGCCGTCAGCAATACCGACCCCACCAGCCCCAGTTGCAGGCGCGCCCGAAACCCCCCGCGCCAGGTCATTGCAAACCGCCGCACCGGTACAGCGTGGGGTTGGGTTTCGGTAGGGGAGGGTTTGACCATAAGGCTGAAAGTGGGAGGCAGGAATGAAAAGAGCGAAGGATGGGTACGGGCGAGCTGTGCTACTTGTTTCAACCTTTGGGGGCTAGCGGGAGTTGACAGGGTGGATAAACCGTTGGACGCAAATATCAAGCGAACGCAAGGCAGGGGATAGAGCGGTTTGCGTTTTCGGGGTCGTCCACTCGAGGGGTGTGGTCCTTTGACCTTGACCTTCAGCTATTCGCCCTTGCTTCCCTCCTTCCTCGTTTAAACTCCCAAGATATATCCCCCAGACTGTGTGGCGATAACCTGCGGCCCAAGTTTCTCGCGCAGGCGGTGGACGTAGACGCGAAGGATGCGGTGGCCGGAGTCGGTGTCGGGGAAGAGTTTGTCGAGGAGCTCGTCAATGCCAAAAACCCGCTCGGGGTGGAGGGCCAGACGCTCGAGTAGCGCAAACTCTTTTTCCGAGAGCTGCACCGGCTGCTCCTGCCAGACCACCGAGCGGCGCTTGAAGTCGATCAACAGCGGGCCGCGCTCGAGGCGGTTCTGTCGCTGCTCGCCTCCACGCCGCAGAAGGGCCCGCACGCGGGCCAGGAACTCCTGGAGCGAGAAGGGCTTCACCAGATAGTCGTCGCCACCAAGGTCGAGGCCCTCCACCCGGTCTTCGACGGTGTCTCGGGCGGTCAGGAAGAGGATCGCACCCGCGAAGCCGGTCTCGCGCAGCTCTCGAGCCAGCCTGAACCCCGCGTCCTCGCCCTCCGGCAGCATCACGTCGAGGGCGATTAAGTCGGGCTCGCACTCTCCCAAAAGGCGGCGCGCCTGTGTCAAGCAGTCCGCCCACTCAGCCTCGTACCGCTCCCGCTGCAGCAGGGCAAGGAGCGGTGCGGCCAGGCCGGGCTCGTCTTCGACCAAGAGAATTCTCATACGGATCGTGGTTGGGCAGGGAAGGCGGAGCCGAAGCCAACGGCTTTGGGACCATTTTACACGGGCGGTGCTCGAGCCTGCCCCCCATCTGTGGCAGCCAGCGGCCAACGCAAAAAGGGTTGGCCGCTGGGTTACCACCTTCCGCATAACGTCTGCTTGACTACTTGATCTCCAGCTTGTCCGCAGTGAAGATTCCGCCCGCGACCTGGCCTCGGGCCTCGGCGCGTGTCCCGTCGCGGTTGGTGCCCCAGAAGGTGGCCGCGCTCACCTCGGCGTCGGCGATCTCGTACTTGGTGGTGGGTTTGACCGTGACGCTGAGGTTGGCGATCTTGAGGGTTTGGGCCGCGCCGTCAAAGGCGCTGATGGCGCCCTCGAGTCGGGCTTCCCGGCCGGGGCGCTCGGGGCGCTCGTCGCCGCCGCCTGCGCCTTGCACCTCGACCCGCACGGCCTGCACGGCGTTGGCCCCGGTGGCCAGGCCGTTGACCTCGACGGGCTTGCCGTCCTCGAGGGTGCCTCGCACCAGCGCCCTGGAATAGTCCACGGTGAAGTCCTGCACCTTGAAGGTCTTGGCGTCCTTATTGAGGCCGGAGATCAAGCCCTTGAGCTCGACGCGGCGGCCCACCGGCGGGGTGGGGTTGCCGGGGTTGGCCGAGGGCACGCCCTGCACCAGTTGGGGCAGGACGGTACTGCCCTGGCGCTGGCCTTTTACCCGCACAAAGCCGTCGTTGGCAACTGTGCCCACGATCCTGACGCTGGGGGCGCTGAAGTCGACGGTGTAGGTCTTGAGGCCGTAGGTGAAGGTCTTGAGGTCGCTCTTGAGGTCGCGCACCCGCACCCGAAGGTCTACCTTGTTGGGGTTGTCCTCAACCTTTACTTCTAGGCGGGTGGCCTGGATGGAGTCGTCCGCTTGGGGCAGGCCAGCCACTTTCACAAAGTCGCCCACTTTGAGGTCGGCCAGGGTGATGGGGGTCTCGCTTCCGTCGGCGGCCTCGCGCACCAGCAGGGTGGTGTCGGTGATCTTGGCCCGCAGCCCTACCACGTCCACAGTGCCGCCCACCGCGTCCACCGCGTCCACGGCGCCCTTGGCCCGCCAGCGCACCTCGAGGCGACGCATCTTGAGCTTTCCGCCGTCGTCGCTGCCGTCTCCGCTGACTTCCACGCCGGGTTTAACGTCGCCGGGGCTGCCGGGCTCGTCGTCCACGGTGATGCTGGCCCCGCTCAGGCTGAGCGGCTGCCCGTTGAGGGTGAGCAGACTGGCGGTGCCGCCCACGGTTCCGGCCAGGCTTACGTCGGCGGCGCTCGAGGTCGGGGCGCCGAGATTGGAGCAGCCCGCCAGCGCCAACAGACTCAGTGCAGCCAACAAGGGTATTTTGTTCACGGGTGTACCTCCACGGCTGAGGTTAGCTGGGGCGGGTAAACGCGGAATTAACAAAGGCGTTATCTGAATAGTTTGGGGGTCGGAGAGGGAGTACATTACCTGCCACCGCGAGGGAAGTAAGGGTCGGAAACGCGATGAGTCGTGGTAGGAGCCGCAGTGAGGTGGGTTCAGGGGGTTGATTTCTCGTAGTGCAGCAGACCCCTCGAGGATGTGCTCGGTCTTGAGCATGTGGCCAGGGGACGCGAGCAGTTGTGCGGCGGCCTGCTCGAGTTGGGCTACCGCCTTCTCTAACTCCTTGGCCTGAGGATCAGCGACGTTTTCCATAGCCGAAGGCCAGTGTTGCCGGTCCGGACGCGACGAAGCCTGGTCTTTGGGCCTCGCTTTTGCCTCACTTACGGGCAAGATTTGGGGAGATAACCGACAAACGAAATGTATCTGTCGGGGCTGGCCTTGCGCCTGACCTGACCCCTATAACGATAGGATTGTTTCCGCCAGAGACTGGCCGACGATGAGGTTGGCCCTACCCGATCACAAAATCCCTGGTCTTTTGCTGGTCCAAAACCACCTCGAGGGCCTCTTCCAGCACCTCGAGGCCGCTGCCCCGCCGGGGTGCCTTGGCCGACAAGACCTGCCGCCATAGCCGCCCGCCGGGCTGGCCCTTGAACAGGTTGAGCATGTGCCGCGCAATCGCCCACAGCGGCGTGCCCGCTTCCATTCGCGCCGCGATGTAAGGCAACATGGATTGGACGACCTCGGCCCTCGAGACCGCCCAAGGCTGACCAAACAGCCGCCCGTCCACCTCGGCCAGCGCGAAGGGGTCTTCGTAAGCAAGGCGGCCCACCATCACACCGTCCACGTGCCGGAGGTGCTGTTCCGCCTCGTCTAAGCTCCGCACCCCGCCGTTGAGGATTAGGGTGAGGTGCGGGAAGTCGCGCTTGAGCCGATACACCCATTCATACCTTAGGGGTGGCACGCTGCGGTTCTCTGCGGGCGAGAGCCCCTTAAGAACGGCCTTGCGGGCGTGGACGATGAAGGTCTCGACCCCCACTGCACTCAGTTTCTCGATGAACCGTGCCACGTAGGCGTAGTCCTCGAGGTCGTCCACCCCCAGTCGGTGCTTGGCGCTCACCGGCACCTTAACTGCCCGACTCATGGCATCCATGCACTCGGCCACCAGGTCGGGCTCGAGCATCAGACAGGCCCCGAAACCCCCGCCCTGCACCCGCTCGGAAGGGCAGCCCAGGTTCAGGTTGATCTCGTCATAACCCCAATGCTCGCCCGCTCCAGCGGCTTCGGCCAGTTTTTCCGGCGTCGAGCCGCCCAGCTGCAGCGCTACGGGGTGCTCCTCCGGGCTGAAGTCGAGCAGTCGGGGCCGGTTGCCCAGCAAGATCGAGTTGTCCACCACCATCTCGGTGTACAGCAGCGCATGCCGGGTGATTCGCCTCAGCAGGAAGCGAAAATGGCGATCCGTCCAGTCCATCATCGGTGCGATAGATAGGCGGTGGTAGGGGAGAGAGGGAGTCATGAGGGGAGCTCTCGAGGCTCGAGGGCCTGGCCGCAGGGGCAGCTTCTTGAGTTTACAGGGGTATCCAGAGTTCACCAAGGGCGGATGCCAGCTTGCCCGCAGCCGCCAATCCGCCATTTCCCACGGCATAGGGCACATGGTTGCGGGTGCAGTCCCCGCGTAGTTCAGCACCGAACGAGCTAAAACACGGCACCTCCAGGGACACATTAGGGACAAATGAATCTGGCTAATCCCGGCCAAGAGTACAAATATCAAGTTACGTACAAATCAACACCTGGAGGTGAAGTCTATGTTGTCAAGGCTTCTAACAGCAGCAACCTTACTGGGGCTTACAGGGTTCTTTATGGTGGGAGCGCAGCAGACTGCCCTTCCGGTCTGGCCAGGCATCACCACCCCCGACGACAAGCCCAACGGATGTGTGGACTGCCACCGTCAGACCGCCACCCGCGACCTGAGACTTACCACCACCCTGCGACTGTGGGCCAGCCAGGGCAGCCCAAAGGAGGCGATCAGCGTTGCCCAGGCGGTGTTTCCTCGGGCCACCGTTCTAACCGGCCGGCACCCCGAAGTCAGCCAGATCATCACCACCGGGGCTGTCCCGATCCCCACCCAGTGCATCGCCTGCCACAAGAGCCAGGGGCGATCCATCACCTCGGTGATTCATCTGCTACACCTTAGCCAGAACCCCAACTTTGTTAGTGGCAGGTCTACGTTTTCCGAGCGCAGCGGCAACAACTGCACCAGCTGCCATACTGTAAACGTCGACTCCGGGGCCATGACCATCAAGGCCGGTACCGAGGCCAGGTAGCCCGAGCTTAGCCCAGTTGGGGCAGGTCGGATATTCGCCACAGCCCCAGGGACTTGTCGGCGTAGGCTCCGTCCTCCTCGATGCAGTTCTCGTTGATTAGAGCTACCGGTTCGGACAGGTTGAACGGGGCCTTCTGTAGGTTCACGGGCCGCCAGTCTGCGTCCATGCAGTCTATGTTGTAGCTGAGGCCGGGGAAGGTGGTGGTGAGGAGGTAGGTGGAGCCGCTGCGCCTGAGGTTGGCAAAGGCAGCAAAGACGGTTGCGTAAGAGAAATGCACCAGGCAGTCGCGGCATAACACCACGTCAGCCCTGGGCAGGTCGGAGGCGGTCAGATCGAGCAGGGCGAACTCACGCCCGGGGCCCCCAAAACTGGCCTGATTTCGTGCCACCAGCGCCTCGACGATATCGCCGCCGATATACCTAATCCCGCCCAGGTCGACATGCCGCATCCAGCCGAAGTCGCCGCAGGGCAGGTCGAGCAGGGTTCTGGCCTCGAGTCGCTCCAGCAGGCGGGGAATCTCTGTACGAAGGGTGCGGGTGGCCGAGAGTTCGGAGCCCACCCCCGAATCGGATTGTTCGCTGCCCCAGAGATTGACCCGGTGGATGTAGCCGAAGCGCTCGGCCAGGGAAAGCGGCTCGAGGGCATCGGTGTGCTCGCCGAAACGGCGGTTGGCCAGGGCCGGGGGGCGTTCGGGGTGACCGTTGGTGGACATCAGACCAGGGTACAAGATGTTGGGTTTTTCGGTCTTAACTTGCTGAGGTCCTCGAGACCGGGGACTGGCGCTGCCAGGTGGGGGCAGGTAGGTCTGACTGCACTGGGGAGAATACACGTGGGTTGAGGAAGAAGCAGTTGCGTCAGTGCGGCAACTCACGGACACTTGGGGGCGACATCCCTACATCAACTGTCGCGTCACTTGGTTTACCACAGCCGCAGTGTGGATTCACAGCGGTTCCCACCATTACGCCTCACGCGGTTAAGCGTAATGTACCCCGTACATCCGAGTCTCTGCGTGCGTGGTATTTCTGGGAACCGCTGTCACTACCCCGCAACCTCCGGGGAGCGGGGACAGTGCTTCCCCGGTGGGTTTGGACAACGCTTTCATCTGCCCTTCGCGGGTTAGGGGTGGACACCACCTCCCTGCAAGGCCACCCCTGCGCAAGCCCGGAATGGGACGCACTCGGGCGGCAGGGCAAGACCTATGCGCTATGCGGGAGGCACTGCGCCGTCAGCACCCAGTCTGGACTGCATCATGCGGAGGAAAACCTGGGTTACATGGGGGTCGAACTGCGAGCCCGAGTGTCGCTCGAGGTAGGTCAGCGCTTGATCGGGCGTCCAGGCCTTGCGGTAGGGCCGGTCGGAGGTCAGGGCATCGTAGACGTCCACCACCGCAAACAGACGGGCCGACAGGGGGATCTCCTCGCCGCGCAGCCCGCGGGGGTAGCCCGCACCGTCCCAGCGCTCGTGGTGGGCGTAGGGAATCTCGAGCGCGGACGCCAAAAAGGGGACGCTTGAGAGCCACTGGTAGGCATAGATCGGGTGCAACCGCATGACCTGCCACTCGTCCTCGGTGAGTGCGCCGGGTTTGAGCAAGATCGCATCGGGCACCCCGATTTTGCCTACGTCGTGGAGCAGGGCTCCGCGCCGCAGGTGTTGCTCCGAGTCCTCAAGGCCCAGAGTTTCGGCCAGCTCGAGGGTCAGCCCGGTAACCCGTTCGGTGTGGCCCTGGGTCTCCTGGTCGCGCAAGTCGAGCGCCCGCACCCACCCCTCGAGGGTCTTCTCGTAGGCCTCGTTCAGCTCGCCGTAGGCCGAGCGCAGCCGGGACTCGGCCTCGAATCGCTCGCGCATGTCGCGGGCGATGACCAGAGCTGCGGTCCCCCCCGCGAAGGGCACGGCCCCCACTGTCACCTCGGCCGGGATTTCATGGCCGTCCGAGCTCAAAAACGCTGTCTCAACGCGCTGGCGGGCCAGGTCCCCGCCCAGAACGGCCATCAGGCACCCTAGGCATTCCGCCTGATGTGCCGGGGCTACCCTGGCCAGCATCGGGTGGGCTTGGAGTTGGTCGAGGTTGCCCACCCCCAGCAAGGCCATAAACGTGGGGTTGGCCAGCACGATGCGTCCATCTTTTCCCACCAGCGCAACGCCGACGGGCGACAGCTCGAAGAGCTGCTGGTAGCGCGCCCGCTCCTCGTGCAGCAGGCGGAAACGATTAAGCCGCACGGTGGTGCGCAGCCGGGCGCGCAGCTCGAGGCTGTCCACCGGCTTGCTCAGGAAGTCGTCGGCCCCGGCCTCGAGGCCGCGAAGGCGCGACTCCCGGTCGTCGAGGGCGGTAACCATCAGGATCGGCACCTCGCTCAATCGGGGGTCAAGGCGCAGCTTTCGGCAGACCTCGAAGCCGTCCAGACCGGGCATCATCACGTCCAGCAGGATGGCGTCGGGCAGCAGGCGCTGGGCCTTTTCGATGGCCTGCGGACCGTCGGAGGCGAACTCCAGACGGTACGGCTCGCGCGCCAGCAGGGCGGCCAGGGCTTTTGCATTGTAGGGGTCGTCCTCGGCGATCAGCACACAAGCGCTCATGCCTTGGCTCCCTGTTTTCCCAGCACCGAATGGATGGCCTGGCGCAGCTCTTTGGGGCCAACCGGCTTGGGCAGGTACTCGTTGGCCCCGGCCTCGAGGCAGCGCGCGCGGTCGCCGCTCATGGCCAGGGCGGTGAGGGCGATGATCGGCACTCTGGCCAGCGCCGGGTCTGGGCTCTGGCGAATCCGGCGGGTGGTCTCGAGGCCGTCCAACACCGGCATCTGTACATCCATCAAGACCACGTCGGGGTGGAAGGCCTGGGCATGCTCGAGGGCCTCTTGGCCGTTGCGGGCCACCACGATCCGGTAGCCGAGGTGCTCGATCACCTTGCTGAACAGGGCCACGTTGGCCTCGTTATCCTCAGCAATGAGCACCAACGGCGTCTGCTCGCCAGGGCTGACCGTGGCCACCAAGGCCGAACTGAGGTCGCCGGAGACACCCTGGGGCAGTTGGCGTAGGGCTGCCAGGAGCTGCTCGCGGCTGATGGGCTTAGTCAGACTTTGCGCGGCCCCCAGGCTGTGGGCCTTGGTGGGGTCGTCGATCACCGAGACTACCATCACCGGGATTGGGGCGGTGGCGGGGTCGGACTTAAGGGCCTCGAGGACCTCCCAACCTGAAACGTCGGGAAGCATGATGTCCAGCAAGATCAGGTCAGGGCGGGTCTGGGCGGCCAGCCGGTGCACTTCGGTCCCGCTGGGAAGAATGGTGGTGCTGATGCCCAGCTCGCGCAGGTAGCGGGCCAGGTGTTCCGCAGATACCACCATGTCCTCGACGATCAGGGCCTTTTGGACGGCCTGTGTGGCCTCGCCGGGGGTTGGGGCATCGCCCATCGGGGGTGCCGGCTGCCAGGGCAGCGCGATGGTGAACCGGCTGCCTCGCCCTGGCTGGCTTTCCACCGAGACGCTGCCGCCCAGCAGCTCGGTCAGGCGCTGGGTCAGCGAGAGCCCCAGGCCGGTGCCGGGGTGCTCGCGGTTCAGCCGGCTGTCCACCTGCACAAAGGGCCTGAAGATCCCCTGGAGGTGCTCGGGTTCGATGCCGATGCCCTCGTCCCAGACCGTGAAGCGCACCACTCCGTGCCCTGGGTCGGCCTCAACCTCCAGCCCGACCCGTCCGCCTTCGGGGGTGAACTTGACCGCGTTGGAGAGTAGGTTGACCAGAATCTGCTTGAGCCGGCGCTCGTCGCTGAACAGACTGCGGACCGCGCTGTCGGCCATGAAGGCCACCTTGAGGCGCTTGTGGTGGGCGGCCTCGCGCACCATCCGCAGGCTGGCCTGACAGACCTCGTCGACCTGCACTGGGGCGTGTTGGATGTGGAGACGCCCGGCGTCGATCTTGGAGAGGTCGAGGATGTCGTTGATCAGCGACAGCAGGTGGCGCCCACTCTCGGCGATCAGCCCAAGGGTGCCGCTCTGCGGCTCGCTTAGCGAGCCGTAGATGCCCTCGGTCAAGGCCTCGGAGAAGCCCAGGATAGCGTTGAGGGGCGTGCGCAGCTCGTGGCTCATGTTGGCCAGAAACTCGTCCTTGAGCCTCGAGACCCGCGCGAGCTCGGCGTTGGCCGCGCTCAGCTCGCTGGTGCGCTGGATCAGCGCCCCCTCGGCCTCGCGGCGACGCTGGTGGTTGCGGTAGGAGTTGACGATGTTGGCACAGACGTTTAGAAACGGTTGGAGGTAGTCCACCGTGCTTTGCACGTAGTCGCAGCTGCTGTTGGCAATCCCCACCATCCCGACCAAGCGTCCGGCATGGAAGAAGGGGATGCCCAGGAACCGCCGCAGTGGCGGGTGGCCCTCGGGCCGACCGCTGGCCCTGGGGTCGGTCTGGGGGTCGTTGGCGATGACCGGCTGCTGGGTCAGGATGGCCGCGCCGAAGAGCGTGCGCATGTTATGAAACTCGAGGTTGGGTGCGAAGCGCTCGTAAAGCGCGCGGGTCTCGTTGTTCCAGGCGATGTTGGACAGGGCATGGGTGCGCATGAACGGGGTGCCGTCGGGACGGTAGAGCACCTCGCCGATAAAGCCGTACTCGCTTTCGGTTAGCTCCAGCAGCCGCTCGAGCAGGTACTCGAAGGGGGCGGTGGGGTCGGAGTCGCCGATGTACTCGATCAGCGACCGGCTCAGCGCGTTCAACAGGACGTTGCTCTGGCGCAGCGCCTTCTCGATGCGCTTGCGCTCGGTTAGGTCGGTGATGGCCGCGATGGTTCCAACTACCTCGCCGTTCTCCAGGCGCGGCACCCCGTTGATCAGCACTTCCACCTCTGTCCCGTCGGGGCGCGTGAGGCGGCTCTCGTAGCTGGAGCTATGACCGGTCTGGCGGCTGCGCCAGGCCTGCTCCAACTCTGGCTGGGCCTCGGGGTGGGTAACAGACTCGACAGGCGCTCCGATCAGCTCCTCGGCGGTGCGGCCGGTCATGCGGGCATAGGCCGGGTTGACGTACTCGAAGCGCCCCTCACGGTTGACTACGGTCAGCCCCTGCCCGATGGTGTTAAGCACCAGCAAACCGAAGTCGCGTTGGCGGGCCAGCTCGGCCTCGGCCCGGCGGCGCTCCTCGACCAGGTGTTGCAGCTCGAGGTTGGCCTGCTCGAGCTGGGCGGTGCGCTCCTGTACCCGCCGCTCGAGGCTAAGGTTGAGCTCGCGCACGTTGTCCTCAAGGGTTTTGCGCTCGGAGATATCCACAAACACGGCCAGCATTCCCAGGGTTTGGCCGTCGGGTGTGCGGTCGGGCTGGGCGTAGAGCAAAACCGGAATCTGCCGCCCATCGCGGGTGACCAGCAGGCGCTCACTGGGCTTTGAGTTACCCGAGGGGGTCTCGAGGTGCCCGCCTTCCTCCAGTTTGGCCCGCGAGCTGGGGTCGTACAGCTCGCCCAGCCAGCGCCCCACCAACTCCTCCCGGTCGTAGCCCAGTGTCTGGAGCAGTTGCTCGTTGCAGTCGAAAACCACTGGCCGCCCGCCCTCGGCCCGAGTCAGCACATACATAAAGGGGGCGCGGTCGATCAGGCTTCGCAGACTTTGTTCGAACACCGATTCATAATAAGCCAACCCACAGTTTCGCAACCACACCTTTGACGGTCGCTTCGGCGTTACAGCTTGCGCAAGTCGGCCACGCGCTTGAGCTTGCCCCCCTCGCTGCGGGGTGCGCTGCCGGGGTTGATCAGCGAGACCCGCACCGACACCCCCACGTTGTCCTTGATCTTCTTGCCGACCTTCTCGCGCACCTGGCTCAGCCGGTGGTCGGCCTCGATCACCTCGTCGGAGAGCATCTTCTGCCCGACTTCGCGAAAGAAAGGCTCGGAGACCTCGAGTTTGAGCTCCACTTCGTCCATGGTTCCCTCGCGGGTCAGGACGATCTGGTAATGCGGCTCCACCTCGGCGATCTCGCTGAGGACGGCCTCGAGTTGGGTCGGGTAGAGATTAACCCCCCGCACGATCAGCATGTCGTCGCTGCGCCCCCGGATCTGGGCCATGCGGGCGTGGGTGCGGCCTGAGGCCCCTGGCTCACGGGTGATGTAGGTGAGGTCGCCGGTCCAGTAGCGCAGAATGGGCATGGCCTTCTTGGTCAGGGTGGTGAACACCAGCACCCCCGTCTCGCCCTCGGGCAGCGGGTCGCCGGTCTCGGGGTCTACGATCTCGGGATAGAAGTGATCCTCCCAGATGTAAGAGAGGCCTCCCCGCTCGTCTACGTCCTCGTTTGAGACCCCCGGCCCCATGATCTCGGAGAGGCCGTAGATGTTGGTGGCCCGCACCCCCAGCCCCTCGTCCACGCTGCGGCGGATGGCCTCTGTCCACGGCTCCGCGCCCAGGATGGCGTACTTCAGGCTGAGTTCTTCGGGCATTACCCCGCGCCGCTTGAACTCCTCCGCTAGGGTCTGGGCGTAGCTGGGCGTGGCCGAGATCATCTCGGGCTTGAAGTCCTGGATCAGCATGATCTGCCGGTCGGTCATGCCGCCGGAGATCGGCACCACGTTCATGCCCAGCCTCTCAGCCCCGCCGTGCAGCCCCAGCCCCCCGGTGAACAGCCCGTAGCCGTAGGCGTTGTGCAGCATCATTCCCGGCTTGCCGCCCGCCGCCGCCAGCGACCGCGCCACCACCTCGGCGAAGATGTCCAGGTCGCCCCGGGTGTAGCCCACTACAGTCGGCTTGCCGGTGGTGCCCGACGAGGCGTGTATCCGGGCCAGTTCTTCGCGACCTACCGCGAACATCCCGAAAGGATAGGTGTCGCGCAGGTCTTTCTTGCGGGTGAACGGCAGCTTGTGCAGGTCTTCGATGCTCTGGATGTCAGAGGGCCTGAGGCCCTTCTGGTCCAGACTCTGCCGGTAAAAGGGCACCCGCTCGTAGACGTAGGCGACCTGCTCGCGCAGCCGCTCGGATTGGAGGGCGGTGAGCCTTGGGCGGGGGAGGGTCTCGAGTTCGGGCTGGAAAATGGGCATGACTTACCTCGCAGGGTGGGGTGGTCTGGTCGCGGATGCACGTCGTGAAGGGCTGTAGGGCGGGTTCATGGGTCCCTTCCACGGTCCTCGCCGCCCAGCGGCAGAATCAGGTGGGTGTGAATAGAGCGGTCGACCTTTAGGTACAAGCAGAGGTGGTCAATGCTCACCTGCCGGTCGAATGCTCGCCCTAGGTACTGGGATTGAACAGCCTCGAGCTGCTCCGCCGTCAGCGGCTCCCACATCACAGTGGCGTGGAAGTGAAACCGGTTGCCGTCGTAGTCGTTAAGCGGGAGGTTGAGGTCTCTAGTTACCCGGTGATGAAGGGGCATCAGCATCTCCTGCTCGGCCACGTCGAGATACAGCACACACGCTTCGCCCGGATTGGCCCAGAGCTTGAGGTCGGTCAGGGTGACGCGGAGGGGGTCGAGCGAGGCCGCGAGTTGGGCGGCGTAGCGCTCGAGGTGCCCCAAGTCTATGGTCTCGAAGCCGCTTCGCAGCGACAGGTGCGGGGCATTGTGGGCAGAGTTCATCTCAATCCCGCACTGCTGGTACAGCTCGAGCGAGACCCGCCGCATCCAGTTGTGGACGGGCCAGTCCAGCAGGAGGGTCAGAACAGCATTCATAGCTCGAGCTTGAACCCCTCGTGGCTGCGTTTGAAGCCCAGACGCTCGTAGAAGCGGTGGGCATCTAGGCGGGACTTGCTGGAGGTGAGTTGGGCCATGCGTGCACCCTTGCTGCGGGCATAGTCCACCGCCCACCTCACCAGCGCCTCGCCCAGCCGCTGCCCGCGCAGCCGCTCGGCAATCTGCACAGCCTCGATCTGCGCCCGCACGGCGCCCTTGTAGGTGAGCCCCTGGATGAAGGTCAGCTGTAAGGCCCCGATCACCAGACCGTTTTGCTCGAGCACCGCGTAAAACTGGTTGGGGTCGGCGTTGATGCTCTCGAAAGCCCCATAGTACAACTCCGGAAGTGGGTCGGTATAGGCCTCCCTGGTTCGCCCCAGCACGTCCTCAGAGTGCAGCTTTACGATGGCAGGCACGTCGGCTCGAGTCGCCCTTCGGATTATGCCCCGGTTGTCTGGGAGAGGAAACACCTCACTCATGCGCGCCACCTTCGTCCTTTGCCTTCAACCCCCCTACCTCACAGCGCCGTCATCCCCCCGTCCACTGCCAGCACCTGCCCGGTGACGTAGTCCGAGGCCGGGCTGCACAGGTAAAGCGCCGCCGCCGCCAATTCGCCGGTTCTCCCGATGCGCCCCAGCGGGGTGCGCTCGACCACCATCTGCTCCATTCGCGGCAGCAGCTTCTCGGTCATGCGGGTGGGGAAGAATCCGGGGGCCAGGGCGTTGACCCGAATGCCGTGGCGGCCCCACTTAACCGCAAGGTCTCGGGTCAGCGCGATCATCCCGCCCTTGGAGGCCGAGTAGGCCGCCGCGTCCAGCACTTCCGGCGGGCTGCCCCCCAGGCCGGCCACCGAGGCGATGTTGAGGATCTTCCCGTAGCCCCGCTCCTTCATGCCCCGAGCCGCAAGCCTCGAGGCCAGGAACGCCCCGGTGATGTTGATGTCCAACACCTCGCGGACTTTTTCCACCGGCACCTCGAGGGCGTCCTGCCCCCAGGTCACCCCCGCCGCGTTGACCAGAATCGAAACCTCGCCCAGTTGGGCAAAAGCGGCCTCGAGGGTCTTCTCGTCCTGCACGTTGCCGACAATTGGGGTGGCGTCGGGGATCCATTTCAGGGCTTCCTCAAAAAAGCCTTCTCGCCGCGCCATCAGCGCCACTTTCGCTCCTGCCTCGCGCAGCCCGAAGGCGATCTCGAGACCCAGCCCGCGAGACCCGCCCGTAATCAACGCGGTCGCACCCTCGAGATTGAACTGATCCATTATTTTCATGGGTAGATGATACCTTGCTCAGCCGTCCGCGCCGACCCGGAAGACCGTGCCCCCGAACAGCGCAACCAGGTGCTCGCCCCGCCGGATCTCGATGCGGTAGGTTGCGGCCCTGCGGCCCAGGTTTTCCTCGCTGGCAACGGCCTCGAGGTGGTCCCCCTGGCGAACGGCCTTGAAGTACTGCATGTTGGTGCTTAGCGCCACCGCCGCCACCCCATGGGAGTTGGAGGCCAGCGCAAAAGCTGCGTCGGCCAGACTGTACAGGAAGCCGCCGTGACAGGTTCCGTGGAGGTTGAGGTGCTCGGCCCTCACCTCGGCCGACAGGACAGCGCGGCCCGGCTCGAGCGCAACGACCTCGAGGCCCAGCAGCCGCATGTAGTTGTCCTGAACGGCGTCCATGAACCCGAACAGAATACTATCGAACGTTCGTTAGGTACAGTGCCCTCGAGGTCGGGACCCACAGGATGTTTATCCGCCGTCCGGGTAGACGGCCGGGCTAACCTGCCATGGATGGACCGGTTGTGCCTCTGGCATCCGCCCAGGCACGTATTTGTCGCTTCCGCCGATTCTGCACTTCTACCCTGGCGCAAGAAATGCCGCCACCGAAGGCCAGGGCCAGGAGTTTGATTGCTGGTCGACAGTAGCTAAGGCTCACTCGAGAAGGGTGCTCAAACCCCTTCTTTTTGCCGAATGCCCAGATAGGAGTCGATCACCCGCTGGTCCACCAGCAGGTCAGAGCCCTTGCCCTGCATCACCAACTCGCCCGCCTCGAGCACGTATCCCTGGTCGGCCAGTTTTAGCGCCACGCGGGCGTTCTGCTCTACCACCAGAATCGGCACGCCTTCTTTCTTTAGCTCGCCCAGAATCCTGAATATTTCTTGCACGATAAGCGGAGCCAGACCAAGGCTGGGCTCGTCGAGCAAGAGCAGTTTGGGCTTGGCCATCAGCGCCCGACCGACCGCAAGCATTTGCTGCTCGCCCCCGGACATGGTTCCGGCCAGCTGCCTGCGCCGCTCCAAAAGTCTGGGGAAAATGCCATAAACGCGATCGAGGTCTTCCCTGATCCCCTTCTCGCGCCGCTGGAAGCGGGTGAAAGCCCCCAGCAGAAGGTTGTCCTCAACCTCCATCGAGGCGAACAGCTCGCGCTTTTCCGGCACCATGATGATTCCACGGGCGGCCAGCGCCTCGGGGCTGCGGTTACGCAGTTCTTCACCCTGATACTTAACCGATCCCGCGCCGTTGACCAGCCCGATGATCCCCCTGAGCGTACTGCTCTTGCCGGCTCCGTTCGGCCCGATCAAGGTAATGGCCTCACCCGGTCCCACGGTCAACGAGAGTCCGCGTACGGCCTCAACAGCGCCATAGCGTACGGTCAGGTTGGTGACCTCCAGGACGCTCATACGTGCCCCCATAATCCCTCGAGAGACATGGGCCTGGGGCCGAGCACCCAGAGGCGAGATATGGCGGCCAGCACTGGGCCCCGGGAAATCGAAGTTTGTCCTGCTCCCCTCGCCTTACTCACGCCGCCACCCCCAGGTACGCCTCGATCACCTTGGGGTTGCGTTGTACTTCGGCGGGCGTGCCCTCGGCCAGCTTTTCGCCGTAGTGCATCACCACCAGATGATCTACCAGACCCATCACCAGGTCCATGTCATGGTCTACCAACAGCACCGTCACGCCCTCGTTGACGAGCTTGCGGATCAGGGCGGCGAACTGGCGTTTCTCGCCCGCGCGCAGCCCGGCGGCGGGCTCGTCGAGCAGCAGAACTTCGGGATCTGAGGCCAGGGCTCGAGCAATCTCCAGAAGCCGCAATTGCCCTATCGCCAGGCCGTCGGCCTTCTGGTGTGCGATGTGATCAAGCCCAACCCGCTTTAGTGCCTGGAACGCCTCCACCATGGCGGCGTTCTCTTCGGCGCGGTCCAGGGCCAGGAGCGACTGGGTGATGCCGGCCCGGGTCCGTGCGTAGGTTCCTAGGGCGGCGTTCTCGAGGACGGTCATCTCGGGAAACAGATGGGGGTGCTGGAAGGTGCGCGAGAGGCCCAGCTTATGCACTTCGTGAGGTGCCTTTCCGGTGATATCGCGGCCCTTGAAGAAGACCTTGCCCTCGGTGGGCTGGTAGACCGAGGTGATCATGTTGAAGCAGGTGGATTTGCCCGCCCCGTTCGGCCCTATCAGGCCCATGATTTCACCGCGCCGGAGCTGGAAACTCACCTTGTTGTTGGCCACCAACCCGCCGAAGCGCTTGGTGAGGTCGCGCACCTCGAGCACCACCTCGCCCGGCGGCTTGCCCCCAGCCCCACTCGGGTTTCCGGCCTCGCCCGCGGGTGCGGGGCTCGGAGAGTTTGTGCCGGCTGCCCGGGCCAGCCCAACGCCCTCTGGACTCTTCCGATTCGGCTGGGGCAAGTAGCGCTCCACGAACGGCCACAAACCCTTTGGGGCGAACATCAGGATCAGCACCAGGATTAGGCCGTAGAAGATGATCTCATAATTTCCGGTCTGACCGAAGATACGCGGCAGCACCACCTTGAGCATCTCCTCGAGTCCCGTGACCAGACCCGAACCCAGGATCACACCGGGGATACTGCCCACACCGCCCGCCACGGCGGCGATGAGGTACTTAATCGAGCTGTCAAGGCTGAAGGGCGTCGGGCTGATGAACTTCTGGTAGTGGACGTACAGCCAGCCCGCCAGCCCAGCGAACAGCGCCGAGAGCATGAAGACCTGCACTTTGAGGGTCGCGGGGTTGACCCCGAAGCTGGCCGCAGCGATGGCGTCCCCCTTGGAGGCCCGCATGGCCCGACCGGTGCGGCTGTTGGTCAGGTTCCAGGCCATCCAGGCCCCCACCAACACGAAAAACCAGGCCAGGTAGAAGAAGCTCCTCGAGTCGTTGAGCTGCCAGCCGAAAACGGAGATGGGCGGAATCCCCCGCAAGCCAGTGTGCCCACCGGTCAGCCCGATCCAACTGCCCATCAGGATGAACAGCGCGAAGCACCAGGCGATTGTGGAGAGCGGCAAGTAGTGGCCCTTGAGTCGGGCGGTGATCCCGCCCAGCAAGAAGGCCCCGCCCACCGAGATCAGGAGTCCCAGCGGCAGCGTCAGCCAGGGGTTCCAACCCTGATTAACCGTCAGCAGCGCCGAGGTGTAGGCCGACAAGCCCATAAACGCCGCCTGGCCGAAGCTGGTCATCCCCGAGAGCCCGGTCAGCAGATACAGCCCCAGCGCCACCAGCGCCCCGAACGCTATGTAGTTGCCCAGCGTGAGGTAGAAGCTCGAGGCCGGCAGCAAGAGTGGCAGCACCAGCAAGACCGCGACGGCCCCGAGCGTAAGGGGAGAAAGTCTCATCGGCCGCTCCATTGGGGTGCGAAGGCTGACGCTTTGGGGGTCGAGTGGCTGACCACGGACGGCCGAAGGCTGAGGGCCAACAGCCCGACCCGCTGGTTCAACCGATGTTCTCCAACCTCCGGCATCACTCCTCCTCCGCAATCTCGTGGCTTTGCAGGCTACGCCACAGCAAAATCGGCAGCAGCAGGGCGAACACGATGGCATCCTTGAAGGCGCTGGCGGTGAAGGAGGCGTAGGACTCGAGGCCCCCCACCGCGATGGCCCCCACCACCGCCAGCGGGTAGCTGATCAGTCCGCCCAGTGTCCCGGCGATGAAGCCCTTCAGGCCTAGCAAAAAGCCCTGAAAGTAGGCGGGGCTAATCTCGGGCGCCAAGAGCATCCCCGCAACACAGGTGATCAGCGTGGCGATCCCGAACGAAACGTACCCGGCCTGGCTGGGTGAGATTCCCAGCAGCCTTGCACCGTAGCGGTTGACGGCGGCGGCACGCAGCGCTTTGCCATAGATGCTTTTGGTGAAGAACAGGAAAAGCCCAATCATCGTAAAAAGCGCGAAGCCATACACCAGGAAGAGCTGGTTGTTAACCGGGATGGGTCCGATGTTGGTCTGGCCCGAAAAAATGGGCGGTAGGCGGTACTGCTCGGGGCCGAAGATGACCAGCCCCAGGCCCAGATAGGCAAAGTGCAGACCCACCGCGATGATCAGATAGGTCAGTACGCTGGCGTTCTTGGCTGGCTCGAAAAACAGCCGGTAGCTGGCCGTCCCAATCGGCAGCACGATCAGAACCGCGAAGAGCCAGCCCAGCCACATCGGCACGCCCTGTGCCCCCCACCATCCGACCCCAACTACCGCCAACGCCGCGGCCCCTAGAAGCAAAGAAAACCCTGGTCTTTTGCGTTCTAGTACCGCCCACCACAGCAGCATCCCCGCCGCCAGCCAGACCGTGCCGGGGATCTGACCTTTGAGATTTAAGCCACTGACTTCGGGCGGCAAAAACCACACATAGGTGAGCGGGGCAAAGACCAAGAACTCTCCCAGCGGCACGTAAATCACCCGTGTAACCGTGAACACCAGCACCAGCGTCAGCGCCAGCAGCGCGTAGATGGTGCCGTTCTTGAGGGCGTCGGCGGCCAGAAAGGAGAAGATGGTGAAATCCATAGAGTACAAAGGGGCAGGAGGGACGTGCGCCGAAACTGCAGTTATTTGATTCCGGAACCGTGCCCGTAAACGCTTCGGGGAAGGGATTTCAGCCCCACGGTTTGCGCCCCGACGAGTCTAAAATCGGCCTTGTTGGTGGCCCGTAGCCAAAAGCCAGAGTTGGACGACAACACCCGTTAGCTTTCGGCCACAGGCCACTGGCTTCCGGCCGCTTACCTGAACGTCCGCAGCAACTTCCAATCCAGACGCCCGTTGGCCTCGCGGACGACCTCAACCATGACGGCGGCTTCCTGGAAGCGCAGGCCAAGGTGGTCGGTGGGGCTCATGTTGAAAATGCCGTGCGTTCCCACCACGTTGCGGGTGGCTTCGATCTGGTCGCGCAGGGTGCGACGGAAGGCGGCCAGGTTGGTGGTCTGCTGGCTGCTCAGAGTGCGCTCGAGGGCCGCCCGCAGAATGATCCAGGCGTCGTAGGCGTGCCCACCGAAGGTGGAGTAACTGCCAATGCCGAAGCGGATTTCGTACTGCTGGACGTAGTTGAGCGCGACCTGGCGGTTGGGGAAGTTGGCGGGCAGCTGGTCGAATACCAGCACCGGTCCGGCGGGTAGGCGGGTGCCCACCACGAACTCGCCGCCCACCCGCAGAAAGTCGGGGTTGGCGACGCCGTGGGTCTGGTAGATCAGTCCCCGGTAGCCGCGCTCGCGCAGGGTGCGCTGGGGCAGCACCGGCGCGGTGCCCGAGCCCCCGATCAGCACCGCGTCGGGGTTGCGGGAGAGGATGCGGAGGATCTGGCCGGTTACGGAAGTGTCGGTGCGGGCGAAGCGCTCGGAAGCCACCACCGTGATGACCGCTTCCTTGGCAGCAGCCTCGAAAGCCCTGGCCCAGCCCTCGCCATAGGCGTCGTTGAATCCGATGTAGGCGACCTCTTTGACGTTGGAGGCGGCCATGTCGCGCACAATGGGCACGCTCATTTGCTGTTCGGTCTGGGGGGTCTTAAAGACCCAGCGGCGCTTTTCGTCTACCGGGAAGACGATCTCGAGGTTGGCCGCCATCGAGATCTTGGGGACCCCTGCCTCAGCCACCAGGTCAATCATCCCCAGGCTGGCCGGGGTGGTGGTGGTGCCGATAATGGCCAGCACGTTCTCTTCCGAGATCAAGCGGCGGGTGGCCCGCACCGCCTGGGTGGTGTCGGAGGCGTCATCGATGATCACGAACTCGACCGGACGGCCCGAGACGCCGCCGCGGCGGTTGACCTGCTCCTGCAGCAGCACCAGGGTGTTGCGCTCGGGTATACCCAGCGAGGCTGCCGGCCCCGTGGCCGAGACTACCACCCCGATCTTGAGGGGCGCGGCCTGCTGCGCCATCCCTAAGCCCAGTCCTGCCACCAGTGCGCCGATGAGTAGTTGCTTCATGTCTCCTCCTGTACGAGTGTCCTGCGACGTACGGCGTACGTCATGTGCACAAACCTCAAGGCGTACGACGCTGAATCTATGGCGTACGACTTCATAACAACTGCTCCTTCCCAGCCGCGACCATCCGCCGCAGGAGCGGGTGCGGACGGTAGCGGTCCTCGCCCAGCTCGGCGTGGAGGCCGTCCAGGGCGCGAAGCACCGGCTTGAGCCAGACGACAGAAGCCCACTCGAGTGGACCCCTTGGGTAGCCCGTGCCCAGCCGCATGGCCTTGTCGAGGTCGGCGGGCGAGGCGATGCCTTCCGCCACCGCCGAGACCGCTTCGTTGATGAGCAGGGCCAGTATCCTGAACCCGACCCCCCCAGGCTGGTCAGGCAGGCTGAGGGCGAGGTGCCCGTGGGCAGAAAAGTACTTGAGCGCGATGTCCACCGCAGGGTTGGTTCCACTGAGGGGCGCGTAAACCTCCGCGACGGACTTTTCGGTGATAGGGGAGACGATGCTGAAGCCGGCCACGGCGCGTTTGCCGTAGTTTGACTCGATCAGGCTGGCGGAGTGCCCCCAGACCAGTGTCACCACGGGCAAATGCTCGGTGAAATCCTCCTTGCGGTCGGAGGCTACGCGGCAGTCCAGGACGAAGTCGGCTTCGGCGACGTTCTCGGTCTTTTTGAACTTCTGGGCCAATTCTTTGGCGAGGGCGTTGGGGCCGACGATGTAGGCGGTGGGGGCCGCGGACACATCCTTGCCCGGAAGTTGGGGGGCCGGGGGGCCAGGGGGGTAGCTGTACCAGCCCTGGTTGGTTTTTCGCCCGAGCATCCCAGCGGCGACCCGCTGGGCTTGGAGGGGGTGGGGCCGGTAGCGCGGCTCGCCGAAAAAGCCCTGATAAACTGAGTTGGAGGCAGCTAGGTTGATGTCCAGCCCGATCAGGTCCATCAGCTCGAATGGCCCCATCGGAAATCCCGTGCCCTTCATGACCCAGTCGATATGCTCCTTGGGGACGCCTTCGGCATAGAGCCTAAGGGACTCGCCGTAAAAGGGCCGAGCCACCCGGTTGACCAGAAAACCGGGGGTGTCGGCGGCCTGTACGGGCTCTTTGTGCCAGGACTGGGCGAGCTTGATGGCGCGCTCGAGGGTCGCGCTGGAGGTCTGCAAGGCCGGGATTACCTCCACAGCTTCATCCGCTGGGCGGGGTTAAAAAAGTGCAGACCGACCACCCGCTCGGGGTTTTTGACTCTGGCGGCGATGGCCGAGATGCAAAGGGTCGAGGTGTTGGTCGCCAAGAGGTTCGATGGATTGAGCGCACCCAGCTTGCCCAGTAGATCTTGCTTAACCTCGAGGATTTCCGGCGCGGCCTCGATGACCAAATCGGCTTTGGCGCATGCCTCGAGCTGGCCTGTTGGGCGGACTCGAGCCGCCACGACGTCGGCAGACTCGGTTAATCGCCCGGCCTCGGCGGACTTTTGCAGGTTAAAGGCGATGACTTTGATGGCCTTGCTCAGGGCTTCAGCGTCAGGGTCGTAGAGCTGCACCGTGTGACCGGCAATTGCCGCCACCTCTGCGATGCCACGCCCCATTGTGCCCGCGCCAAGCACTGCGACCGTTTCAGCCATCTCTGAAGTCCTCTAGTATTACCAAACGAGCGTTTGTTTGATTCGCGCTAGTCTACGCAAGTAGATTTGACCTGTCAAGCGTGTGGAACAAGATATGCCAGGGGAGGACCGGCCAGAGTCGGTAGCTGCGGACGGGCAGCTTAAGGGCGCCCAGAAGAAGGCCTCGCGGCTTGAGGTCAGGAGTTCCCCGAGCAGCAAAGGTGTCCCCTTAACCCCCCCTAAGCTCTACTACCCGATCCACCCTCGAGAGCCACCCCCGGTCGTGGGTGGCGATCACCACGCCGCCGGCGCCTTTAGCGAAGTCCACCAGGTTTTCCAACAGCACCCGGCCCTCGGCGTCCAGGGCAGCTTCGGGCTCGTCCAGCAGCCAGATGTCGGGGTTTTGCAGGCGCAGCTTGGCCATCGCCAGGCGCTTTTTCATCCCGCTGCTGTAGCTCATCACGGGCTTGTCGAGGGGCAGGCCGACCTCGCTCAGGGCGGTCCGAATCCGGCCCCCGTCGTCCGGCTCCCCGTCCAGCCGCAGGGTGTAGTGCAGGTTCTCGAGTCCGCTAAAGTGCCGATGGAAGGCGGGGGGATTGGCCAGCACGCCCACCCGGCCCGAGAGATTGACCTTGCCCTTGGTTGGGCGCACCAGGCCCGCCAGAACCCGCAACAGGGTGGTCTTCCCGACCCCGTTGGGGCCGATCAGGGCTACAGTCTCACCTCGGGAAAGGGCGAACTCGAGGTCGCGCAGCACCCAGTCGCGGCCGTAGCGCTTGGAGATTTTGTTGGCCTCGATCAGCATTGGCAAGAGTCTAGCCTAAGTTGCGCCGCCGTGAGCGGGGTGGGATCGGTCGTCGACCTTGATAACCCCGCCTCTGTGGGAATCCGCCCAGCGCTCACAGCCGCTCGAGCAGCCACTGTGGGGTAAGGCGAATGAAAAAGCTGTTGAGTACGGTGAAGGTGCCGGTGAACATCAGGACCCCCACCGCCACCAGGGCGACCCCGGCGGTGAGTTCGGCGTACCTCGAGTACCGCGCCGCGCTGCGCACCCAGCCCCTGGCCCGGTCGGCGAACAGTGCGACCAGCAGGAAGGGTACTGCCAGCCCGGCGATGTAGGTCAGCAGCAGGCCGACGCCCTGGCCAGTTGCGGTCAGGGTCAGGATGCCGCCCAAGATCGGCCCGATGCAAGGCGTCCAGCCGATCCCCAGTACGACGCCCAGCACGAAAGCGCCCCAAGGGTTGTCGGTCTGGCCCTGGTAGCGCAGATTGACGCCCCACTTGGGCTTGAGGCCCAGCATATACAGCCCGAACAAAACCATCACCACTCCGCCGACCTGCGCCAGCAGCTGCCGGTTTTCGGAGAGCAGGCCGCCCAGGATGGTGAACGGCAGGCCCAGCACCAAGAAGACCAGCGAGAAGCCCAGTACGAAGAACAGCGCATTAAACACGGGCCGACCCTTGTCCCCGCCCAGGTAGAGCAGGTAGGTGGGTACCAGCGGAAGAACGCAGGGCGACAGGAAAGACAGCAAACCGGCCAGGAACGCGGCGACCATAACTGCCTATACGTTATCAGATGCACCGGGGGACAAAAGAGGGAATGGTTCCTGAAACCCTCCCAACTGCCGGGGGCGTCTGCTGCCAGGGCCAGTCCACCCGGCGAGTGCGGGGGTACGGGCTGGCACGTCGACCTCTAGCCCTAAAGGCAGGGAAGTTCCGCAGATCATCCTTGGACTAAGACCTAGTCTTTTGGTGCCCAACTCCTTAGGATGGGGCGGTATGCGCCGCGCCCTCGCCCTGCTGCTGACCCTGCTGCTGCCTCTTGGTCTGGCTCAGGAACCGCCGACCTGGGGGTTCAGGGTGGTTAACACCTTTCCCCACGACCCCAACGCCTTCACCCAGGGGCTGATTTTCCTGAACGGCTTTCTCTACGAGGGCACTGGACTCAATGGGCGCTCCTCGATCCGGCAGGTCGAGCTGAGGACGGGCCGGGTACTTCGGCAGCGCAACCTCGAGCAGCGCTATTTCGGCGAGGGCATCACCTTCTTCCAGAACCGCTTCTACCAGCTCACCTGGCAGAACCGGGAGGGCTTCATATACGACCTCAACTTCAACCCGGTCGGAAAGTTCACCTACGAAACCGAGGGCTGGGGCCTGACCCACAACGGGCGACAGCTCATCCTTTCCGACGGCTCGCCCAACCTCTATTTCCTCGACCCCCGCACCCTCAAGCCGGTTCGGACCCTCAGGGTCACCGCCAACGGCGAGCCGGTGGAGGAGCTGAACGAACTGGAGTTCATCAACGGGCGGGTGTGGGCCAACGTCTGGCAAACCAATCGCATCGCCATCATCAACCCCGAGACCGGACGGGTCGAGGCCTGGCTGGACTTGGCCGCCCTGACCCTGCTGGTGCGTCCCACCGACCCCAACGCCGTGCTCAACGGAATCGCCTACGACGTCAGGGGCAACCGCATTTTCGTGACCGGCAAGCTATGGCCCAGCATTTTTGAGATTACGGTTACGCGTTAGGTTCGAGGGCTGTAGACCTGAGGCGAATCGTCGAGGGCGTAAGGCATAAAGACGACCGCAAACGACGGACCACTAACTGCTGGGAGCCGATTCCTGATGAGAAGTCTCTCGAGAAGCTATCTGCTGGGACTGGTCGCGCTGATGGTAGCGGTGGCGACCACCGGGTATTTCTTGGCCGGACGCACCCTGGCCCCCTCAGCGCCCAGTCAGCCCACCCTGCCCCGTAGCACCGTAACCCTCTCCAACCCGGCGGGCGAGTACGAGGTGCCGGTCTACAAGGTCAATAACCCCCAGCAGTTTTTCCTGGCCAACCAGCGCACCCTAAGGGAAAACGAAGGCATCCTTTACCTCTTCACCCAGATTCGCGACGACAGCTGGAGCGGCCAGGGATTTAAGCAGAGCGTCTCGGTGGCTTTTTTTAGCGGGCGGCGCGACCAGGCCCGTATCCTACGCATCATGGACATCGAGCCCTGCGGTACCCCACCGCCCGGCAAGACTTGCCCCAGTTACGAGCCCAGTGTGGCCTACCGTATGGCCCTCGAGATGCCCAAAGGCTGGTTTGCCGAGAACCGCATCGCCGTAGGCGACCAGATGCGGGTGAACGAGGCGAGGAACTAGAGGAAGGGGCACAGGGAAGGCAAGATGCCCGCGGTTTGTCCCTAGCGGGTTCTTTCGAGTTTTGCGCTTCCCGCCCCACCGCTTAGACTATGAAGCTGTGAGCGCCCTTTACCGCCAGGCCCGCCCGACCACCTTCGACGAGATGGTGGGTCAGGAGCACGTCAAGGAGGTGCTCAGCAACGCGCTGCGGCAGGGCAGGCTGGCCCAGGCGTATCTGTTCTCGGGGCCGAGGGGCGTGGGCAAGACCAGCAGTGCGCGGCTGATTGCCCAGGCGGTCAACTGCACCGGCCCTGACGAGGAGGCGGCTGCAGGGCTTACCGGCAACTCTCCCCAGCATCCCAAGCCCTGTGGGGTCTGCGAGGGCTGCCGACTGGTGCGCGAAGGCCGCCACCCGGACGTGCTCGAGATCGACGCGGCCTCCAACAACTCGGTCGAGGACGTGCGCGACCTGCGCGAGCGAATCCTGCTGGCCCCTATCCTCTCCCCGCAAGAGAAAAAGGTGGTAATCCTCGACGAGGCCCACATGATGTCCAAGAGCGCTTTCAATGCGCTGCTCAAGACCCTCGAAGAGCCCCCGCCGCACGTTATCTTCGTCTTCGCCACCACCGAGCCCGAGCGGATGCCCCCCACCATCCTCTCGCGCACCCAGCACTTCCGCTTCCGCCGCCTTTCCGAGGCTGAGATCGTGCAGAAGCTGGGTCGCATCCTGCAGGGCATCGGTCGCGAGGCCGAGCACGCCGCCCTGGCGCTGGTGGCCCGCATGGCCGACGGCGCGATGCGCGACGCCGAGAGCCTGATGGACAGACTCTTGACCCTCGAGGGGCCCATCACCCTTAAGCAGACCGAGGACGCGCTGGGCCTTCCCCCGCAGGAGGCACTGTTTGGGGTGGCCGAGGCCCTTGACCGAGGGGACATCCGGGCGGCCCTGGAGCAGTCCCAAAACCTGTACACCCAGGGGTTCGCCGCCCGCACCCTGGCCCAGGGGCTCCTCGAGGCCATCCGCGCCGGGCTGTACGGTCGGATGGGCCTGGGTACTGGCCCCCACCTGGGGCCCCACCTCGACCGCCTGGTTGCTGCCATGACCGCCCTGGACGAGACCCTCGAGCGATTGCTTAAGCGCTCGGACGCACTGTCGCTCGAGCTAGCGGTGCTGGCGGCCTACCAAGCCCTTCACCCGCCCACACCGGGAGCCGACCTGGGGGCGGGCGCCGAGGCTCGAGTCACGCAACAGCCCGCAACGCCCGCCGTACCCGACTTCGATCCACGCCCCCGGCGGTCTGCCCCGGCCCAGGGAGCGGGAAACCGGGAACCGGGAGTGGACACTTCCGCCAACCCTCCAGTTTCCGTCTCGGACAGTCCACCCGCCTCCCAAACCCCCAACATCCCCACCAACGTCCGCGACCTCACCGCCGAGTGGAGACAGGTCATGAGTGCCCTCAAGATGACCATCCGGGGCTTCGTGCGCGAGGCCGAGCCGAGGTTTGACGAGGGCCGGGTGACCCTGATCTTTCCCGAGCGGGCCGGCTTCCATTTCCAGAGCGCCCAGAAGAACCTCGAGGAGATCAAGAGGGCAGTCCGGGAAACGATGGGCATTAACGATGTCGAGCTGATGCTGGGGAAAAAAAAACTAACGGATGACCCGCCCCCCAGCCGACCCTTCGCCCCGCAGTCGTTTGGAGGCCTGGCAGCGCAGGTGGTCGAGTCTGCCCAGCCCAGGCCTGCCGAACCGCCCAGGGCCGCAGAGCCCCCGCGGGCCGAGGCGCCCCGGGCGCCGGTCTCGTTCGAGGGGTTGGGCCAGCCGTCTGTGCCTCGGACCCCACCTTCGGTAGCGCCATCTCAGCCTGCGCACCAGGACGCCATCTCCCCAGGCGAACAGCCTTTCGCACCGCCCCCATCGGGCCACGCTGCGCCTGAGTCTGCCGACCCTTTAAGCTTTAGCAGCCCGGCCCAGCCGGCCCCGACCCAGGAGCTGGCCACCCCTCGAGCCCCCCAACCCCCACCCGAGGCATTGCTGCCCGAGTCCCCGACCCAGCCCGACCTGGCGCCGCTTGAAGACTGGACTCCCCAGGACACACCTTTCGGTGAGTCCGATCCCTTCGGCGACGGTGAGCCCCCGCTTGTTGCGAGAGCCGAGACCCAGACCACCCTCCTCGACGATCCCAAGTACAAAAACTTGGTCAAACTATTCGGCGGGCGCCTGCGGAAGTTCCAGAAAGACGCCCCCAAGGAGGCGGCCGTAGAACTCGACCCCGAAGCCGCCACCGGCGAGACCGGGGTGCTCGAGGCCGACCCCCCGGACGAGGGTTAGCCGCTGGTCGCTGGCAAAAAGTCCTACCGCCAATCCCGGCAAAACCCGAGATCCAAGGCGTTGTGCCGACCCCGCCAAAGCGGCAATCCGAGCTGGACGAGGGGAACTGCGATCAGTACGGCGGTTTTGGCTGTACCGAGCGCAATACTCCGCAACGTGGGCGGAGTCATGGTGGGAAATGCGAAGAGCAGGCGGGTGGGCACGGCTGGCTCCCCCGACTGGAGTCGGCACGCCGAATCGACCCGACAAGGGCCAAGCCTCGAGGGCCTCTGCCAACCCCGTGAGTCAAGACCAATGCCGCTGCAAATCATCGGACTTCAAGACGACCCGTACCTCGTCGCTCGAAGAGTTTCCGTAATAGTTGAGCTTGAAAAAGCCGTGGGGTGTGTTTTGCTCGGTGAATTGGTTTTTTGAAAGCTAATACGGAGGCTCCTGGGGTCTATCAAGACGCAAATAAACTCCACGCCCCGTAACCTCTGGACTCCCTTGGTCGGCTTTGCCGGACTCCTACCCCAGACCCATCTGGTCGAGGGTGAACGCGTAGATGTCCGCGAGTTCCTCAATCTTCATCTTGGTCGGCATGCCCGCGCCGTGACCCGCCTTGGTTTGAACGCGGATCAGCACCGGCCGCTCGCCGGCGTGTGCCGCTTGCAGCGCGGCGGCGAACTTAAAGGAGTGGGCCGGAACCACCCGGTCGTCGTGGTCGGCGGTAGTGACGAGGGTGGCAGGGTAGGAGGTCCCCGGCTTCAGGTTGTGGAGCGGGGAGTAGGCCAGAAGGTGGCGAAAGGCCTCGGGATCCTCGGGGGAGCCGTAGTCGGAGGTCCAGGCCCACCCGATGGTGAACTTGTGGAAGCGCAGCATGTCCATCACCCCCACCGCCGGGAGCGCCACCCCGAACAGTTCAGGCCGCTGGGTCATGCACGCCCCCACCAGCAACCCGCCGTTAGAGCCGCCCTGGATTGCCAGGCGTTCAGGTCGGGTGTACCTCTGGTCGATCAGCCACTCGGCGCAGGCCGCGAAGTCGTCAAAAACGTTCTGCTTGCGATCCAGAATTCCCGCCCGCCACCAGGCCTCGCCGTACTCCCCCCCGCCGCGCAAGACGGCGTGGGCGTAGACACCGCCTTGTTCCAGCCAGACCAGCCTCGAGACCGAGAAGCGCGGCGTCTCGGAGACGTTAAAGCCACCGTAGCCATAGAGCAGGGTGGGGTTGCCGGCGCCCCGCTCGAGGCCCTTGCGGTGGGTCAGAAAGAGGGGGACCCGGGTGCCGTCTTTTCCGGGCACGAAGACCTGCCGGGTCTCGAAGGGGTCGGCGTCAAAGGCCATCTGGGGGGCGTGGAGTACGCGGGTCTTGCCACTGTTGAAGTCGAACACGTAAGCGCTGGGCGGGTGGAGAAACGACTCAAAGGAGAAAAACAGTTCGGGGTCGCCCTCCTCTCCGCTGGCGTAAGCTGTACCCAGGGTGGGCAGTGCGACCTCGCCGCGCTGGCCGCCCTCCAGGTCGAACAGCATCAGCTGGGTATGGGCATGGTGCAGGTACTCGCAGGCGAAGCCGTCGAAGGCCCGCTGGGCGGAAAGGAGCACGTCGGACCGCTCCGCGACCAGGGTCTGCCAGTATTGTGGGTCGGGGTTTACCACATCTAGGGCAATGATCTGCTTTCGCGGTGCGTTCCAGTTGGTCTGGAAGAAGAACCTCGAGCCCTCGTTTCCCAGAAACCAGAAGCTGTGTTTGAACTCGGGAATCAGCTCGATGAAGGGGCCATCGGAGCCCAGCTCGCGGTAGAAGAACAGGTTCTCGGGATAGGTGCCCTTCCACACGTTGAGGAGCAGGTAGCGCCCGTCATGGCTGACCTCCGTCCCAAAACCCCACTCCGGCTGGTCGGGGCGCTCGTAGACCAGCCTGTCCTGGGCCTGCGGGGTGTTTAGGCGGTGCAGATAAACCTTCTGAAAGCGGTTGGCCTGGGTGTGGTTGTGGCCCTCCGTCGGCACGTCGTACCGGCTGTAGAAAAACCCCGAGCCGTCGGGAAGCCAGGCCGCGCCGGAGAACTTGCTCCATCGCAGCTCGTCGGGCAAGTCCTCTTGGGTGTCCACGCTTCGCACCCGCCAGGTTTGCCAGTCCGAGCCGCTCGAGCTGAGCGAATAGGCCAGCCACCGGCCGTCCCGGCTGACAGCCGAGCTGCCGAGCGCCACTGTGCCGTCCTCGGACAGCGTGTTGGGGTCCAGCAGAACCCTGGCCTCGGAGTCCAGGCTATCCTGGACGCAAAGCACGCTCTGGTTCTGCAACCCGCTGTTGCGGTAGCTGAAGTACCGCCCGCCGCGCTTGAAAAAGCCGCCAAGTTTGGGGAAGTTCCATAGCGCGGTGAGGCGCTCGAGCAGCCTGTGCCGGGCGGGGAGCTGCTCGAGGTACCCGAAGGTGAGCTGGTTTTGCTCCTCGACCCAGCGCCTGGTGGCTTCGCTGTTGGGGTCTTCGAGCCAACGGTAGGGGTCGGCCACGTTCAGGCCGTGGAGTTCGTCTGTGCAATCGGATGGATGGGAGATGGGGTACCTAAAATGCATGAGGCCAGTCTGTCACTGAGGGTTGTCCAGTTTGTAAGTGGACGGTGAGGGTAGCCGGGTTTGCGCCGTTAAGATCGGGCAGGGCAGGTGGCCAACAAGCACCCCGCCATGAGGTGAGTTGGCTTCGCAGGGCGCTCCTCGGCTAGCGATTGTGTTTCTCTATCACCTTATCGCTTTAGCCGATGTTCACATTCGGCTGCGCGTGCTCCGGGGTCTGCTTATGCTAGAGGCTGTTTTGGGCAGGCGGTTTGATTCGGCAAGAGGTGGGCGGACCGGGACAGCGGCCGCCACGAGTAGCCCTTGGGAGCGGGCTTGGCCCGCCAAGGAGGAAGTGTGTATCCGAGATTCGTTAGCTCAGCTGTGACGGCACTCCTGGGCGCGGCCCTGGCCCAAGGCCCCGTCGCCACCCTCGAGCGCACCATCAACCTTAACGCAGTCGGCCAGGCTGCCGCCCCGACGACCCCGGCCACTCCGACCAGCCCCAATCAGCTGGCCGCCAACCTTACCCGCTTCGCCCTCAATCCGCAGGGCCGTTTCCTGGTCTCGGGATCTACCACCGGAACGCTGCTGGTCTGGGACCTGCAGACCCGGAGCGTGGTCGGTCGGCTCGAGGGGCACCGCGTCCGGGTTAATGCCCTGGTCTACAGCCGCGACGGCACCCGTCTGGTTTCGGGCGATGTGAACGGCAACCTTCGCCTGTGGAACATGGGCACCCGCCGTCAGGTCGGTCTGGTCAGTATTGGCGAGGGCGTGGAAGTTTTAAGCCTGGCCTTCAGCCCCAACGGCCAGCGCATCGCGGTGGGCAGCGAGGACAACAGCGTGCGGGTGGTTAATGCTGCCAACATGACCGTACTGGGCCGCATGACCGGGCACTCCGACTTCGTGCGCGGCGTGGCCTTCAGCCCCAACGGCGCACAAATCGCTTCCGGCTCCGACGATGAGACGGTGCGGCTGTGGGACGCCAACCGCCGCACCTTGATCGCCACCCTGCGCGGCCATGGCGATTATGTCCGAAGCGTGGCCTTCAGCCCCGACGGACGCACCCTGGCCAGCGCCTCCGATGATGAGACCGTGAAGCTGTGGAGCTTGGCCACCCGACGCGAGGTGGGGCGGTTGCGCGGCGAGCTGTTTGTAGACTCACTTAGCTTCAGCCCCGACGGGCGCTACCTGGCCGCCGCCGAAGCCGACGGCGACGCTGCAGCCCGCATCTGGAGCGTCTCCACCCGCCAGGTAGTGCGCGAGCTGCCCAACAGCCCCGAGCTGAACTGGGTAGCCTTCAACGCCTCGGGCCAGCTCTACGCCGCCGCCGAGGACAACACCATCCGGGCCTTTAACCTCCAGGGCCAGGAGCAGGTCCGGCTGAGCGGGGCCTACGGGCCGCGCATTATGGAGGAAGAGGAAGAAGAGGGGGACTCCGAGGGTGGCGACTCGGACCCCAACCACGAGGTCAGCCGGCTGACCCTGGACGGTGCGGGCAACCTGCTGGTGGGCTACTTTAACCAGAAGTCCTGGGACTCGGTGAACACCCAGACCTTTGCCGTAACCCGTCACCAGACCAGCGAGAACACTTCCGACCTGGCCTTCGCGGGCAACACCGTCTTTGTCCTCCAGACCACCGAGTTCATCGGACTGTGGGAGGGGGGCAAGCTGGTGGGCCGCTTCGCCACTCCCGCTGACAATGCCCAGTTCGCTCAAGTCAGCCCCGACGGCGGCCTGCTGGGCGTGGTGGCCTACGGCGACGAGGAATCGGTGGAGCACGGATATGTCTTTAACCTGTCCACCGGCCGGGCCAGCCGATTCGATACTGGGTTCAGCCTGGTGGCGGTGGCGATGGGGGCCGACAATCAGACCGTCGCCTTCGGCGGAGAGGGCAAGCTGGGCGTGTGGAACCTCGAGAGCCGCGAGAGGCGGGTAGAGTTCGTCCTGAGCCAAGAAGATGAGACCGTGCTTGCCTTGCGCTTTAGTCCCGACGGTAGCCTGCTGGCGGCGGGCCTGAGCGGGGGGAGGGTGGTCGTGTTTGACATGAATACCCAAGCCCAGGTGGGGGTGCTCGAGGGCCACACGGAAGACGTGTACGACGTGGTGTTCAGCCCCGACGGCAAGCTACTGGCCAGCGCCGGGCAGGACAACAAGGCCGTGATTTGGAGTGTGGGCAGCTACCGCAAACTGCAGGAGCTGACCGGCCACACCAAGGGACTGGGTAGCCTGGTCTTCAGCCCCGACAGCACCCGCCTCTACACCGGAGGCTTCGACGGCGCGGTGCGGGTCTGGAGGATTACCCCGCAGTAGAGCAAGTTTTCAGATGAGGCGGCAGGGGTGAGCATTCACCCCTGCCGCCGTCTGCTCGAGGCCTAGGGTTGGAAGGTTTGAGGTGGGGGGATACGCCATCGCAAACAAACGAGATGGCCGTCTTTGAGTGGACTCCCTGCTGACCCGCAGACCCGGCGGCTTTGGGATTCTAGCCACTGGGTATTGTGCCGACTGCAGTTTAATGTCGGTTACTTCAAGTTCACCAGCCCGATCCCCACCAAAGCCAGCCCCACCCCAGCCCACTGGTGTTTGGCCAGCCTTTCGCGCAAGAAAACGCTGGCCAGCAGCACCGTCAATGCGGTGTAGAGCGAGCTGACTACGGTCACGACCGAGACCTCGGCAACCTCGAGGCCCAGGTTGTTGACGATGGCGCCGAAGTTCAGCAAAAATGCGATGAGTGCCAGCAGGCCCCAGGAGCCCCTGGGCGGGAGGGTCAGACGCTCCTTCATGGGGCCGCTGGCTGCCCACAGCAGCCCCAGCCCGACCAGGGTCGAGACCACGTTCGGCACGAAGCTCCCCAGTGCGGGAACCACGTAGAAGCCCAGCATCCAGTAGGTCAGCCCGAAGCACAGCGAGGCCAGCAAGGCCCACCCCACCCCTGGCGGCAGTCCCCGGTGTTTTCGTACCGGGTGAGGGTGCTCGTCGAGGTGGACCGAGGCCAACACGATGGCCAACAGCACCACCCCTAGCCCAATCCATTGCACGGTGCCCAGCCGCTCGCCGCTCAACACCGCCAGCGCAGTGGTAAGGGCGGAGTAGCTCGAGCTGATGGGGGAGACCAGGGCCAGCACCCCGTGCTCGAAGGCCTTAAACAGCGCGAGCGAGGCGATGTTTCCGGTCACCGAGGCCGCCAGCAGCCAAAGCCAGGCCGAGGGCGTACCTCCCTCAAGCCGCCGTACCAACTCGCCGCTAAGCAGCACATACAGCCCCACCCCCGCCAGGCCAATCAGGTTGAAGTAGAAGACCGTGCGGTAAGCACCCAACTGCCGGCTGGCGAACCTCGATACGAAGTCGCCCAGCCCCCACCCCAGCGCCGACAGCAGACCGAAAACAATCCCCACAATCCAACTCCTTGTCTGCTGACGGAATGTTGCACGCCTAGCGGAGAACGGCCGAGCCGTTTTCGACCCTCGAGGCGCCCTCGACGCCTACCTACTGGCCGTCTGCGTCGGCAATTGATAGCCGTGGTCGTCCGCCGCGTCGTCGTTGGTTGCGTAGAGCACGCGCCCGTCGCGGAGCCGGGTGCCCGGCCCGACCATCCAGACCGCGCCCCAGGGCTTGTAGTTCGAGGTCAGGGTGTCGCGCACGGTGCGCCCGTCGCTGTGGCGCACCGTGCGGTAGACGTTGACCACCGCGCCCTGGGCCGCCCAGTCGACCTGCCGGAAGGCTTGGCGGGGGAGCTGGTCGGTGACGATAAAGCGGGTTGCCGGGGCGGGGATCACTCGGCTGACCACCGGGTTGGTCCAACTCACGCTCCGATCTTTGGTACCAAAGATGCGGAAGGTGATGCGTCCCCGCCCCACGTAGCTCTGGATCATGATGTGGCCAGGGGTGTCGTTGCGGAAGCGCAAGTCGAGCTGGGGAAGGAAGACCGCCGCGTCTAGCCCGGTGGGCAGGTAGTATCGAACCTGATAGCTATGGGGGCGGCGGGCCACAATGGGCAGACCGGAGAAATAGGCCGAGCGGAACAGGGTGGTCGAGACTTGGCACATCCCCCCGCCCACGCCCTCCACGGTGCGCTCACCAGAGATCACGAAGGCGTTGCGAAAGCCGGTCGCCAGAGAGACGTCGCCCATCCGAGCCGAAAATGAAAAGACCTGGCCCGGGGCCACGATCTGCCCGTTGAGCTTGCGCGCGCCCAGCCAGATGTTGTAGGCCCGCTCGCGGCTGCTGCCCCCGAAGCTGGTGGTAGCCTCGGCCAGCATCTGGCGGATACCTATGCGGTAGTGGTAGAGCGCTCCACGGCCGGGTTGGGTGTAGGCGACGGGCAGGTAGAACTCCCGCTGGCCCGTGGAGAGTGCCCGCTGGTAGAGTTCGCGGGCCCTTCTTGGGGCCACCGCCAGCCCGACCTCGTCCCGCAGGATCCAGCTTTTGCGGGCAGCGTCGAACTCCCAGCCCCCCTGCCGGGCGGGCTGATCGATCAGCCGGGTCAGGCGGTTTAACTCCTCGAGACTCCCCACCGGGATCCGCTGAAGATATGTGGTGGTCTTGACCTGACCGTTCACCAGCAGGTTTTCCTGGGTGTAATAGAGCGCGTCCACCCGCTTAGCGGACTGCGCCTGTGGTTGTGCGGACTGCGGGTTGGCGGCCAGTGCAACACCAAGGCAGAAAAAAAGAACGAGGGCGAATGTCCTCATTCCCCTAATCTACTCCAAACCCATGCAGCGGGTGTGCTGATTACGGCCAAACAGGGCAGCCAGAACCACAGGCACCCTCCGACTGGAGAAGGCGTTCAGGTCGTTTCTGGAGCGTTCACCAATGGCGGAGTAGGCTCGAAAGGTGCGCCAGGACAACTCCGGCGTTGGGTGTGGCTGAGCATGGTTTACCCCCAGGTACGGCTGGGTGCGGTTTGGCTGTGAAGGCAAACCCAGTAGACCACCTCAGCGGAGTCGAAAAGCTACAGGTGTAAATGGCCAACAAAGACACCTTATGACCCGGTCTTTGGCTCGTGTTGGAGTGCCGAACCATCAACCAAATTCCCACCTCTGCCCGCCTCAGATCCGAAGACGCTTCCACAACTCGGGCATGAACAGCAAAAACACCGGGATGATCTCGATGCGCCCGATCCACATCAAGAAAATGAGGGTGACCTTGGAGGCGGCCTCGAGGCCGGCGAAACTGCCCATCGGGCCGATCTCGCCCAGCCCAGGGCCGATGTTTCCGATGGCCTGGGCGGCGGCCGTAAAACCGATCACGAAGTCGTTCTCGAGCAGGGCGATGGTCAGGGCACCGCCCGCCAGCGCGAGCACGTAAAGCGTGATGAAGGCCGAAACCGAGCGCATAACTTCCTCACTGACCGAGCGGCTGCCCAGCCTAAGGGTGAGGACGGCCTGGGGGTGCAGGGAGCGCAGCAGCTCGCGACGCACGATGGCCCCGATCACCAGAAGCCGGATCACCTTGATGCCGCCCGCGCCCGAGCCCGCGCAGCCTCCCACGAACATCGCGGCCACCAGCAGGGCCTGTGCGGCGGGAGCCCAGAGGGCGAAGTCCGCGCTGGCATAGCCAGTGGTGGTGACAATGGAGGTGATGTTGAAGAAGGCGTGGCGCAGGGCCTCACCCCAGGTGTAGTCCATGTCTTTGGCGTGGTGGGTCATCAGGTAGATCGCCAGAGTCAGGCTGAGCCCGGTGATGATCAGCGTGTAGACCCTGAACTCGATGTCGTCGAACAAGGGTCGGGCCTTTCCCCTGAACAACAACTGGAACTGCAGCACGAAACTGGCCCCGCCCAGGAACATAAACAGCGTCCCGAACCACTGGGCCAGTGGGCTGTATTCCTCGAAGCTGCGCGGGTTGGGGCTAAACCCCGCGGCGGGCAGGGTGGTGAGGGCATTGCAGATGGCCTCGAACCACGGAACGCCGGCAATCCCGTAGCACAGCGCGCAGGTGATGGTGAGGGCGATGTAGACCCGTAGCACGCTCTGGGCAGCGATTCGCAGGCGCGGCGTGAAGGGCTCCTTCTGTGAGCCGATGCCGGTGCTCTCTGTGATGAATAGTTGCCGCCCGGCCACCGCAAGGTGACTCAGAATAGAGGTCAGCAGCACCAGCAGCCCCACCCCGCCGAACCACTGCATGAGGCTGCGCCAGAAGAACAAGCTGTAACCAAAGTCTTCGAAGTCGGCGAGTACGGTGGCCCCAGTAGTGGTAAAGCCCGACATGGCCTCGAACAGTGCGTCGAGGTAGTTCATCCCGCCCGACACTGCGAAGGGCACTGCCCCTAGCGCAGGGATCAATAGCCAGATGAGCGCGACCGATAGAAGCGCCTCGGCCCTCGAGGGTTCTCGGTTGCGGTCGCCCAAGCGCCTAAACAGCAGCCCCAGCCCGATTCCCAGCACAGCCCCCCACAGGAAGCCCCACGGCGACTCCCGCAGCCCCAGCGAGAGCGCCTCGAGGCCCAGCATCACCAGACCCAGACCAATGTAAGAGACACCCAAGAAATACAGGGCGAAGCGCAGATGCTCGAACGGTCTTTTCATACGTTGGTTGTATAGCCCAACTTCTATAGATTGGCTCTAGCCGGCTTACATCATAATCGAGGAAGAAGGAAATTGGGTGCAGATTACGTAGTTTCAGTCTGAATCACCCCGGTACCCTTGACACGTGTCATTCAAAGTTCTAACATCATTCAAGATTATTTGAATGATGTAGGAGAGTCGAATGTCTAAATCTTCTCAACAAGAACCCCCAGCCCCCCTCGAGGCCAGCAAGCCGATGGACAGGCTTACCATCACCAACCTCGAGACCCTCAGGCTGCTCACCGACCCCCTACGGATGAAGATTCTGGAGCTGATGGCCAAGCCGGCTACGGTCAAGGCGGTGGCCAAGGCCCTCCAAACGCCGGCAACCAAGCTCTACTACCACGTGGGGCAGCTCGAGGAACACGGGCTAGTGCGGGTGGTGGGGACGCGGGTGGTCTCGGGAATCATCGAGAAGCAGTACCAGGTGATGGCACGGTACTTCGCGGTGGACCGGAAGCTTTTTGAAATCCACAAAACCGACCGCAGCAGTCTGACCGAAGTACTGGGTAACCTGATCGAGAGCGTCAGTGAAGACATCCAGCGGGGCCTCGAGAACGGCCTGATCAAGGTGGGGGATGAGTATCCAGCTCACCAGCGGCTGATCCTGGGTCGCAACCTGGTCAAGCTGACCCCAGAGCAGGCCGAGGAGTTTATCGGCAAGGTTTCTGCGCTGCTCGAGTCTTTCGAAACCGAAACCGACTCCAGTACGTCCAGGCCGTACAGCCTGTTCATGGCCTTCCATCCCCACAGCCAGGTCGAACTTGAGGAGGACGGCGATGAGTAGCGCACCAAGCCTGAACCCCCTAGGGCACGCGGGATTCCGCAACCTCTGGCTGGCCCAGACCATATCCGACTTCGGCGACGGCTTGACCAGCCTGGCCCTGCTGATCATGGTGCAGCAGCTCACGGGCTCGACGACAGCCTTGGCCACCATGGCGATTGTGCTGGCCATCCCGCAGGTCACACTGGGGCTAGTCGCCGGGGTTTACGTCGATCGCTTTAACCGCAAGACCATCATGCTGGTATCTGATGCACTGCGGGCCTTGCTGGTGCTGGGCTTCGTGTTCGTTGACGCTCAGCACCTGTGGGTGCTCTACGTGCTGGGCTTCTTGCAGTCGGCGGTGGGCACCTTTTTCGGCCCGGCCAGGGGCGCGGTAGTTGCCCAGATCCTGCCCAAGGAAGCCCTGCTGAGCGCCAACTCCATCACCCAGACCAGCCGCATCTTGGCGGGACTGCTAGGGGCGGGGGCGGCTGGGGTCATCATCGGCGCTTTCAAGGTCTACTGGCCCGCATTCGCCATCGACACGGCAACCTTTTTGCTCTCCTTCGTTCTGGTGTTGATCACAAGAGTGCCGGGGCTCGCAGCCAGCGCTTCGGCCCAGGTTGGTGGCGTCCTTAAGTCCTTGGTAGAAGGACTGGGAACTATCGGGCGCTCGAGGGTTTTGCTGGGCACCCTGACCGGCGCCGGCGTGCTGATGCTGGGGCTGGGGGCGGTCAACATCCTCTTTATTCCCTTACTCACCGACGACCTCAAGGTCCCCACCACCCTATTTGGACTGGTGCAGGCCGCGCAGACCGCCGGGATGATTCTGGCCGGGGGCCTGGTTGCGCTGCTGGCAGCCCGTCTCAGACCGGCCTCGATGGTCAGCCTGGGAATGGTGGGGATGGGGCTGGCGGTGGGGCTGATCGCTCTGGTGGGGCAGCTATGGCACGTGCTGGCCCTGCTGTTCGTGATCGGCCTGATGGTTGCCCCGGTGCAGGCGGGCATCGGGACGCTGGTGCAGACCGCGGTGGAGGACGCGATTAGGGGCCGGGTGGGGGCCGCGCTGAACGCGGTGATCGGCGCGGCCAACCTGGTATCGATGGCATTTGCGGGAGCGCTGGCGGGCCTGATCGGGGTGCGCGAGGTGTTCTTGGCGGCGGGGGTGATCGCAGTGATCGCCGGTGCTGCGGCCTACGTGGTGTTCGGAGGTAGCCGGGTGAACCAGAACCCGGCGGGGGGAAACCTATGAAAACGGCAGCCGAGTTTCAAATCCGTTCGGTGGACATAAAAAATGCCAGCCAGTCGGACTACACAGCCTTCAACGAGTTTGCCAACCGGATGCGGGCCGAGCGTCTACCCAACGACCCTCCCCGCTCCCTCGAGGAGACCATCCAGCAGGCCCAGAACATCCCCCCGGTAGTGGAGCTGCGGGTCTGGGTGGTGGACCATCCCCAGGGTCAGGGCATTGTCGCCAGCGGTGATGTGCAGCTCTTTCGCCTCGAGCAGAACCGGCATGTCGCGCCGGTCAGCCTCGAGGTGCTGCCCGAGTTTCGCCAGCGGGGACTGGCGACCCGTCTGTTGCGCGAAATCCTCGAGGTTGTCGAGCTCGAGAGCCGTACCCTCATGCTTGCCTCGAGCAGCGACCGCGTCCCTGTCGGCGAGGCCTTCATGCTTGGGCTAGGCGCAGAGAAGGCCCTCGAGACCCACACCAACCAGCTCGAGCTCGAAGGGCTCGACCGCTCAATGGTCGCCCAGTGGATCGCCAGGTCGCAAGAACGGGCAGTGGACTTTGAACTGCAGTTCTGGGACGGGCCGTATCCCGAAGACCAACTCGAGGCCATTGCGACCTTAATGGACGTGATGAACACCGCGCCCAGGGGAAGCATGCAGGTCGAGGACTTCAAGATGACCCCTCAGTTGTTGCGGCAGATCGAGCAGATGACCTTCGCTACCGGCAGCCAGCGCTGGACCCTGGCGGCTCGAGAGAAGGCCAGCGGGCGATTCGCGGGCTTTACCGAGATGACCTGGAACCCCAAACGGGGGCAAATCTTGTACCAGGGCGGCACCGGCGTCTTCCCCGAGTTCCGCAACTTCGGGCTGGGGCGCTGGCTAAAGGCGGCCATGCTGGACAAGGTGACCCGCGAACTCCCCGAGGCCCGCTTTGTCCGCACCGGCAATGCCGACTCCAATGCCCCCATGCTCAAAATCAACTACGAGCTGGGCTTCAAGCCGTACATTGCCGAGGCCCAGTGGCAGATCGAGACCGCAAAGGTAAGGTCGTATCTCCAGGCGAGAGGGTAGAACCCTACCAAAGCCCCCACCCGCCAACCAAAATGTCATTGTCTCGTTAGTCGTGAGACCCCAAACCTCGGATAGTGCTTTGCCGATGCTTCACCTCGAGAGTTCCTTTACGAGTGCGCCCATGGCCACCGAGTTATAGGTTGCGCCAAGGTAGAAGCAGAATCGACAGATACGGTAGACACGTGCCTGTGCGGAGCGGCTTGCGCCATAGCCGCAGAGCGGCTACCCAGGGCGGAGTGGCTTGCGCCATGGCCACGGAGCGGCTACCCGAGGGGCAATTCCCTGCGGGAATAGGCCGGTGAGATTTCGAATTGCAACTATGGGAAACCATAGGTCACAAGCACCGAGGAGCCTTCGTCAGTTTCGAGCCGAAGGTGAAGACGCAACCACCCCGGCTAACGGTCGTCTTGAGGCACCACCACGACTTGACCATTCGGCAGCCAATACCGCAACACGTCCAACTCGACCTGTCCCCGGTCGTTGGTGTCCACCTCGCCCTCGAGGGTGACGGTCTGTCCTACCGGCAGGCTGAGCGGGGCGCGGCGGCTTGCTCCGACCTCGATCTGCCCGGTGGCGTCGCGCATCAGGAAGTCGTTGCGGTCGATCTGGCGCACCACCTGCCCGCGCACCACAACCCGCTGGTCGTAGACCGGGTTGGCACGAATCTGGGCGATGGTGTGGGTGGCCCGTGGTGCAGTGTTCTGCGAGAGCCCGAAGGCGGCCAGGAGTGCGAGTGCCAGAATGGGCGCGATTACTCTTGTCATTGCGTAACCTCGAGGGGATGCTACCGCCGGGAAATTACCGGTAAATTAACGTCAGACATGAGCACCTTCGTGGCCGCCTGGATCATGCTGATTCTGTTCTCGCTGTTTAACAACTTTGTCGTCTGGCGGATGCTCTCCCTACGTGGACGTACCGACATGATGTGGATCTTCGTTGTGGCTACCGCCGTACCGGTTGGGGCCTTTGCCCTTTTCCCCAGCACCGGCACCCTCCTGGCCTTTCCGATAGTCCAGACCATCGCCATGTTCTTGCTGCTAAAGCGACTACAAAACTCGCAAAAACGCTAGCGGGCTATACCGAGTACACCCACCGGACCCACCGCCATAGTCGGTGCGGCTGGCACTGCACTAGGGCTCGAGCCCAGCGTGTCAGCGGGGCTGGGCCAGCACCACCGCCCAGGCGTTGCCCACTCGAGACAGCCCCGAGCCGAACTCGGTGTAATAGGGGCTCATGATGGCGCGGCAGTGGACCGGAGAGTTGAGCCACCAACGCACCGCCCGGGCGGGACTGCTGGTACCGCCTTTGAAGATGATCTCGGACATCCGAAGGTAGCGGTAGCCGGTTCGGGCCACCCGCAGGCGCGGCCCCACACCTTGGAAGTAATGCGACATGAAGCCCCTGGTGCCCATATTGACCGCGTGGCTTTTGGCGGCCACCGCAAGTGTCGGGTCGTAGCGCAGCGGCGGGCGCACTACGCCGCCGCCCCCTCCACGGCAGTACACACCCCGTGCGCGGGCGCTGTTGATGAGCGACAGGACTTGCGACTCGAGCTGGGCTGTGGTTTGAGCCAAAGCCAGGCTAGAAAGCGAGCAAGCCACCGCAATGAGCAAAGACAGAACAGGTTTCATAGGTGAGGCTTCAAAATTAGCACCTCATCCAAGATTTGTCAGCCAGGATGAGAGAATCAACCTTAATGTAACCGCTCGCCCTTCGCCCTCCGGCTCAACGTACATGCCCCGGAGGTCCGCTACGACTTGAAGTCCGCCGGCCTCTAGCAGGATGCACTGGGCCTGAAGGGCCGGCAGGAGTCCGACGAACTCAAACCAAGGTAAAACTCAGCAGCGCGAAAATCACCCCTAGAGTGGCTCCGACCGCTACCTCGAGGTAGGTGTGGCCCAGCAGTTCCTTCAGGGGCTCGGGCTGTGGCCCTTGCTGGATGACTGTGCGAAACTCCTCTACCAGGTCGTTGAGGCGCTCGGCGTGCAGCCCGGCGGCGCGGCGAATGCCGGTGGCGTCATACATCACGATGATCGCCAGCACGATGCAGATCGCGAAGAGAGCACTGCCCATACCCTCGGTCAGACCCACGCCGGTGGCCAACGCGGCCACGGTGGCCGAGTGGGAGGAGGGCATACCGCCGGTCTCGGCGAGGCGCTCGAGTTCCCAGCGACGCTCGACGTAGTAGTAGATGAATAGCTTGATGATCTGGGCAAACACGCTCGCCAGGATCGCCGTCCACAGGACTTGGTTGCTCAGCAGTTCACCCATAGATGAGACTCGAGGCTATTCTACAGGCACAAGGGCCACCGGCGAGGAGAGAGGGAGATTGAAAAATCCTGCGCGTGGCTCTGTCCTCGCCGTTCCCTTGGGCTCAACCCGCAATCCGCGTGTGCAAATCCCCCACGCCCTCGATCGCCACCTCGACCCGATCGCCGCGCCGGAGTTCGCCGACGCCTTCGGGAGTTCCGGTCAACACCACGTCACCGGGCTCTAAGGTCATGAACTGGCTGATATATGAAAGCACCTTGGCGACCGAGAAAATCATCAGGCTGGTGTGGGCCTCCTGGCGCAGTTCGCCGTTGACGTAGGTCCGGAGGGTGGTGTTCTGGGGCTCGAGGCTCGTAACCAGCCAGGGCCCCAGCGGGCAAAACTTGTCGGCGGACTTGGCCCGAACCCACTGGAGGTCGGTCTTCTGCTTGTCTCGAGCGGTCACATCGAGGGCGCAGGTGTATCCCATCACGTAGTCCAGCGCCTCTTCCTCGCGAACTTGGCGCATCCGCCGCTCGATCACCACCGCCAGTTCGCCCTCGAAGTGGAGCAGTTCGGTGAACTCGGGGTAGGGCACGGCGTCGCCCGAGGTGTCGGGCCGGGCCGGGTTGGCCGGATGGGCCAGGGTGTTCAGGCCCTTCAGAAAGAGCCCCGGCTCTTTGGGCAGGTTGGTCGCGTCGTTGCCCATCTCCTTGATGTGGTCGAGGTAGTTGCGCCCAACGCACACGATCTTGGTGGGCTCGGCAGGGGCCAGGAGGGTGATGCCCCCCAGGTCAAAGTGACGGCCCGTGGGGTTGCCCGCCGGGCCGTCAGTTTCGTGGATGGCCTCGCCCTCGAGCACCCCCCAATGGATCGCGTCTCCTGAGTCGAATCGGACAAGCTTCATAGCCATAGAAGTATATAGGGTATGGGCCGGGATGGGCAGGTAAATGGCCCGGGAGAGCGCATACTCCCCGGCGACAAGGCCGGCGACCCTCGCGGCCCTACTCCCTCCAGCCGCGCTTTTTATCGCATTTCGCCACTTCTGACCGCATTTCGCTACAATACCCCCATGGCCAACCCACCCATTCCCGAGTCTTTCCGCCTGGATCACCTCCGGGTCAAGGCCCCCTATGTTCGCCTGGCGGGGGTCAAAGAGACCCCCAGGGGAGACCGCATCGAGAAGTACGACCTGCGCTTTGTGCAGCCCAACCAGGACGCCATCGCGACCGGTGCACTGCACACCCTCGAGCACCTGCTGGCCACCTATATCCGCGGTCACCTCGACGGCGTCGTGGACATCTCCCCGATGGGCTGTCGCACCGGCTTTTACATGGTCACGCTGGGCGAGCCGGGGCCGCAAAAGGTGTTGGGTGCCTTCGAGGCCACCCTCAAGGACGTGGTGGCCCACGGCGAAGTAGTCCCCGGTGTCAGCGAACTCGAGTGCGGCAACTTCCGAGACCACGACGAGGCAGGGGCCAAGAACTGGGCCCAAAAGGTTCTGCAGCAAGGGCTGCACGTGCAGGAGACCATCGAGATAGGAGGGTGAGCGCGGGCGATAAGCCCCTAACTTGGCTCAATGCGCCCGGCCAACCGCCGCACATCTCCGGCATTGGCTTATCCGCATTGCCAGACTGCGGCCGTCGCACGGGTGCCCGAGCAGGCCAACAGCCTGCCGCCGCCCCGTTACGCCGCTTGCCCCGGATGGGGGTTACCTATAGGCTTTAGCAAATGGTCGCCCTATTTGCCGCCGAAGGAGCCGAGGCGCAGGCCTTGCGCCGACACCTCGAACTCCTCGAGGTGATGGACGGGCCGTTCCCCATCCATCGCGGCCAGGTGGGGCGCTACGAGCTGTTGTTGCTCGAGGCGGGCGTGGGCAAGGCCGCTGCCGCCGCCTCGGTGGCCTACGTTAAAGCGCGATTCAACCCCACCCAGGCCTACTGGGTTGGGGTCGCGGGGGCCTTGAACCCCGAGCTGCGTCCCTTGGACTTGCTGGTGGGGCAGGACGCGGTGCAGTACGACGTGGACATCACCGCCTTTGGGCGCCAGCCGGGCGAGCTGGCCACCGGCGAGCGCTTCGTCCCCGCCGACGCCGCGCTCACCTCTAAGGTCATGCGCAGCGCACAGAATCTCGGGGTTCCGCTCTTCTTGGGCCGGGTGGCCAGTGCCGACCGATTCCTGGCCGACCCACTGGTGGCCGCCCAGGTCCGCGCGGTGTTCTCAGCAGACGCTGTGGAGATGGAAGGGGCTGCCGCGCTCTGGACGGCGCGTCGAATGGGCATGCCGATGGCCCTGATCCGCGCCATCACCGACAGTGCAGGCCAGGGGGCCGAACTGTCGTTTGAGGAGTTCCTCGAGACCGCTTCTGTGCGTCTGGCCAGTCTGATAAAGCGGATTTTGGAGACTTAGAGCGGTTCCCACGCATACTCCCTACGGCGCTAAAGCGGGCGTTTTTCGCTGTAGAGCGGTTCCCACGAACACTCGATACGGCGGTTTTTGGTCGTACCGAGTGCACGACTCCGCTTTAATACACGCTTTAGCGCACCGTGGGCGGAGTAGTGGTGGGAAACGCAATTGGCTGGTAGATCTCGAGTTACTCACATATTCAATTACCAGGTGCCCGCAGTTGAGTGGAAAAAAGACCAGGATAGACGTCCCAACCCTAAGTTCCCCTCGACGCTGCTGGTTGCCCATTTGGCCACTCTTCCGGCGAATGGTTGGTGTATTTGATGGGTCGCTTAGGCCAATAAGCCGCACCGGGGCAATGTCGACCCACCAATAAACGAAACGTCGTGTTGACCTACCCCCACATTTTGGGTATCTCGAGCCTTGGCTATAAACTAGGCTGTCTCTGATATGAACCGTGTGATTCTCCTGCCTTGCGACACCCGCCCGCCGACCCTGGACCTGCCACACCAGCTGGCAAAGGTGGCGGGCCTCGAGATGACCTCGCCACCGCTGGACATCCTTAACAAACTCAACAAGCCGGGCAACGTTTCCGCGATCGCGGATTGGTTTCGGCGCGAGGCCGCCTACGCCGACGCGGCCATCGTGACCCTCGAGACCCTAACCCTGGGCGGAATGATTCCGGCCCGGCGGATCACCGATGGCCTCGACAAGGCGCTGGGGCGGCTCGAGGTAATTCGCGAGGTCAAGGCCCAGAATCCCGACCTCCGCATCTTGGCCCACGGAGTGATCGTGCGGGTGGGGCACGACAACGACCCCCTGGAAGAGAAGCCCTACTTTGGCATCTGGGGCAATCACCTGCGCCGGGTCTCGGAGCTGATGGACAAGGTGGAGCGCGGTCTGGCCACCGAGAACGAGCTAGACCGTAACTCGGTGATCATTCCTCGCGATGTGCTGACCGACTGGCTTGACACGCGCCGCCGCAACCACGCCATACACGCCGCCGCAGTGGAGATGCTGGCCGACGGCACCCTCGATCACCTTTGCCTGACGCTCGATGACACCACCCCCTACGGCCTGGCTGCCCTCGACCGCAGGCGGCTCGAGGCCAAACTCGACGACCAGGGTCTGTGGACCGAGGCCGACATCTACCCCGGTGCCGACGAAGTGGCCGCGACCCTGCTGGCCAGAGCTTTGGTCAACAGCATCGGGCGCAAGCCGAAGGTATTTGTGCGGTATCCCTCGAGTGGCGCAGAGCAAGCGCTGATGCTCTACGAGGATCGTCCGTTGGGCGAACTGGTCAAGGCCCACCTGCGGGCCGCTGGCGCGGTTCCGGCCTACACCCCCGAGGAGGCCGACCTTATCCTTGCGGTTAACGCGCCGGCCGTGCGCCAGGCCCACCGCCAGCCCGACCTCGAGCAAGTCGAGAGCTCCGGGCGCAACCTGCCGGAGTTTCTTGACCGGCTGGTGGGCGACGTGGCGGCGGCTCGGCTGGTGGCGGTGGCCGACGTGGCCTACGCCAATGGTGCCGACCACCGCTTCATCAAGCTGCTTTTGGCGGGCCTCAACCCCACCACCTTTGCGGGCTACGCGGCCTGGAACACGGCAGGCAACACCATCGGCAGCGCCATCGCCTCGGGCATCTGTGCCCTCTACAACCGCGACCCCGTCGCGCTGGCCGAGGCCAATTACGCCCGCCTGCTCGATGACTGGCTCTACCAGAGCGTGGTGCGGTCCCAGGTGCAAAGCAAACTGAGCGCCGACCTCGGGCAGCCGGTAAGCCCCTACGATATCGGCGACCTCCAGTGGGGGGCCGAGCTCGAGATTAACCGCCGTATCGAGCCGCTGGCCCGCGACCTTTTCGAGCGCCACTTCGCCCCCAATCTTCCGGGAGTCGAACTCGAGTGGAACCGGCCCCGTCTGGCCTGGCCCCGCCTGTTCACCGGAGTCTTCCCGTGCCGCTTTATCTCACCAGCGCTCATCACCATGCCCTTCGGGGAGGAGTCAGCGATAGGGGACGAATAACCAAAAGCGGGCGGTTGACGTTAGGCCCGGAGCCAACTGCGTACTGATGAGACCCAACAAGGAGACCCGGCAAACCATGATCGTAGCGCTAGACATCGGAGGAACCAAGCTGGCGGCGGCTTTGGTGCAGGGTAGAGAGGTGTTGGAGCACCGCCAGACTCCGGCCGGCAGCGACAGGAGACCCGAGGCGATCGTGGACGCGCTTTGGGGTCTGGCGGAGCCTTGGGTGGCTCGAGCCAAGGCAGTGGCGGTGGCCTGTGCCGGAACAGTCCGCTCAGGCCGGGTGACCGCGCCAAACCAAGACACCTACCCCTGGATAGAGGCCGACATTCAGGGGATGTTTCGACAGAAGTTCGGCCAGAGTTGGGTGCTCAACGATGCCGACGCCGCGGCCTGGGGTGAGGCGCGTTTTGGGGCCGGGCGGGGGATGTCCAACTTCATGTTCGTGACCATATCGACGGGCGTGGGGAGCGGGCTGATCTTGAATGGCGGGCTGATTGAAGGATCGGAGATTGGCTTCACCAAGACCGACGGAGTGTTTTTAGAACTGCTGTCCTCGGGCAAGATGCTCGACGCCTGGGCCGTTGCTCGGGGTTGGGGCGGTGCGGCTGAGGTGGTGGCGAAGTCGCAAACCGATCCCGAAGCCGCCGCTGCCCTCGACCAGAGTGCCCGCCGCGTGGCCGAGAAGCTCTACGACGCCCACGCCCTGCTCAACCTCGAGTGTGTGGCCGTCGGGGGTGGACTGGGCCTTGCGGAGGGGTACATCGCCCGCGTTCAGGGCTTCCTGGGTGACCACCTCAGGGTTGAACCTGCCCAACTCGGCGCTGAAGCTCCGCTGGTGGGCGTGGCGGACTGGGTGGAGACCAGGCTCGAGCTCGAGTTGAACGGGTCGATTTAGGGATAGAGCCATGCGTCCACACCCGAAACCCACCCTCTCGCCCGAGCACCAGCAGCAGCACGACCGGCTCAAGGTCCGGCTCGGAGAGCTCTCGAGCTGGCGCGACCTCTTCTCGGCCCCCCTGAGCGCCGCCTTCATGCAGGGCAAGGAGTGGCTCGAGCTGGCTCCAGGACAGCCCTGGCCCCACCGTGAGTTTCCGGTTCAGATGATCCTGGAGGGCGAAGTCCCGGCGTCTTGGGCCGGGTGTCCGGTCTGGACGCGCCTGAATGTGGGGGGTGAGGCGCTGCTGAGCGTGGACGGCAGGGCTGTCGGGGGGCTTAACCCCTTCCACCGTGAGCATGCCCTGTTGGAACGGGCCAAGGGCGGCGAAGTGATCGCCCTCGAGGTCGAGGCGGTGCCCAGGGGGTTGTTCGGGCAGCCCAACCTCGGCCCCCGGCTCGAGGAGGCCGTGCTGATTGTCCCCGACCTTCAGGTGCGCGACCTGCTCATGGATCTGACCTGCGCCTGGGAGGCCGTGCCCCATGTTCATCCGGATGTGGCCCAGCTGTTGCTGGATTTGCTCAGTCGGACCGTGGCCCTGATCGAGCTGCCGCGCAGCCCGGCCCGTCCCTACCTCGAGCAGCTCGAGCGCTCGGAGTGGTCTGCTATGACTGCCACCCTGTGGGAAGAGTGGAAGTTTGCTGGCCAGGGCATTTCGCTCACCGACGTACATCGGGCCAGCCTCGAGCGGGCCAAGACCCGCCTGTTGCACGGCCTGGCCGAACTCTCCAGCCGCTACCCCTCGGTGGGACAGGTTTGGACCACCGGACACGCCCACATCGACCTGGCCTGGCTGTGGCCGGTGGCCGAGACCCGCCGCAAAATCCAGCGCACATTTGCCACCGTGCTGCGCCTGATGGAACAGTATCCCGACCTACACTTCAACCAATCCAGCGCCCAGGCTTACGCCTGGATCGAGCAGGACGACCCCGAGTTGTTTGAGGGCATCAGGGCCAGGGTGGCCGAGGGGCGCTGGGAGCCGGTGGGGGGGATGTGGGTAGAGCCGGACGGTAACCTGCTCTCCGGGGAAAGCTGGGCGCGACAGTTGCTCTACGGGCAGGGCTACTTTAAGGCCAAGTTCGGGAAACGCTGTTCGGTGGCCTGGCTGCCCGACACCTTCGGATTCGCCGCCAATCTGCCCCAGATTTTGAGGAAAGGCGAACTTCCATACTTCTTCACCACCAAAATGAACTGGAACGAAACCAATCCCTTTCCCCACGATCTCTGGCAGTGGGAGGGGCTGGACGGCTCGGTGGTGCTGGCCCACGGCTTTTGGAACCCCAACGAGAGCTACAACGGCAGCCTTCAGGCCACCGACCTCGCGGGCACCTGGCAGAGTTTTCGGGGAAAGCGCTATCACCACGCCTCGCTGCTGGCCGTCGGCCACGGCGACGGCGGCGGTGGCCCCAGTGCCGCCATGATGGAGCGGCTCGAGCGCTACCGGGCTTTTCCCGGGCTGCCGGCCGCACGGATGGGAAGGGTGGAGGCCTTTTATGAGCAGGTCGTAGGGTCGGGGGAGGCCAAGCATAGCGCGGGGGAGCCGGATGAGGGTGGCGGGAGCCCGGCGGTTTATTCCGCCGCGCTGCCCATCTGGTCCGGCGAGATGTACCTCGAGCTGCACCGCGCAACCTACACCACCCAGGCCGAGGTCAAGCGGCTGCACCGCAGGCTCGAGCAGGCCCTGACCGAGGCGGAGACCGCGTGGTCGCTGCTGGGACTCCACTCCAAAGAAGCGCACCTGGGCATAGACGGGCACTACCCCAAGGGCGAACTCGAGACCTACTGGAAGACCCTTCTGCTCAACCAGTTTCACGACATCTTGCCCGGTTCGGGGGTGAGCAGCGTACCCCAGGATGCAGTAGAGGAGATGGCTAAAGCGCTGGCGGCGGTAGAGCTGATCCGGGAGGAGGCGCTGGGCATACTTTCGAGCGCTATAGACCGGATTCTTCCAGAGGCCCAGGCCCATCTTGTGATCTGGAATCTCAGCGGCCGGCCGCGCCCGCTGCGGGGCCGGTTCAAGCGACCCAGCCAGCAGTTCTTCCGGTTGATGGACAAGCACGGCGAGGAAGTGCCCTTCCAAGAAGCGGGCGAGGAAATTCTGATCTCCACTTCGGTCGTGGTCCCGGCATTTGGCTACCTGACCCTGGCGATGGTGACCAAGCTCGAGGGCCGCAAGCCGGTGCCCTCGAGCCTTACCGCCAGCGAAAGTGTGCTTGAGAACCACTTTCTGCGGGTGGAGGTGGCCCCCGATGGCAGCCTCGCCCGCGTCTACGACAAAGTTCGGCGGCGCGAGGTGCTGGCGGGCCGGGGCAACCAGATCTGGGCCTACACCGACGTGCCCCGCTTCTGGGAGGCCTGGGACCTGGACGCCAGCTACCCGGCCGAGGGCCGGGAGGTGTTGGCGACCCAGGTCCGACGGGCCGATCAGGGGCCCTTGCGGGCGGGCATCTGGGTGGAGCGGAGGGTCGGTTCCTCGGTGATTGAGCAGGTCTACTGGCTGTGGGAGGGATCGTCGCGCCTCGAGGTCGAGACCACCGCCCACTGGGAGGAACGTCGCACCCTGCTGCGGGCGCTGTTCCCGCTGGCGGTGCGCTCGAGCCAGGCCACCTTCGAGACCGCTTTCGGGGTGGTGCAGCGTCCCACCCACAGCAATACCTCTTGGGATGCCGCGCAGTTCGAGGTGCCCGCCCTCCGGTGGGCCGATCTGAGCGAGGCCGGGTACGGGGTCAGCCTGCTCAACGACGGCAAATACGGCCACAGCGCCAGGGGCAACGTGCTGGGCTTGTCGCTGCTGCGTGGCGGCCTTTGGCCCGACCCCTTCGCTGATGTGGGCACCCACCGTTTCAACTACGCCCTCTACCCCCATGAGGGCGACTGGCGCGGCCAAACCGTCGAAGAGGCCGAAGACCTTAACACCCCGTTACGGGCGGTCAGCCTGCCGGCCAGTGGGCGTAAAGACTCCTCGAGCCAGTCTCTGCTGCACCTGCGCGACCTAGGCGGTCTGCGGGTAAGCGCGCTTAAGAAGGCCGAGGACGGCAAGGGATACATCCTGCGGCTCTACGAGTCGGAGGGGGGCCGGGGCCAGATGCGGCTGGAGGTTTCGGGGCTGGGGATTCGGGTGGTCAGCCGGGTCAACCTTCTGGAGGACAACGCCGAGGCCATGCTGCCTGAGAACGGCGTGGTCACGGTTGAGTACACGCCGTTCGAGGTGATAGGGTTGAGGCTGGAGCAGTAGTCGTTGGGCTTCTGACCGGAAACCGAGGTCCCTGCCGCACGACTCCTGCTTGGTGCAAGTCTCGAGCGATCAAACCTTCCAACCCCCGGCCTGTCCGCCCTCTCCGCTCTACCCACACCGCTTCACACCAAAAGTAAACCGCCTGCAAGAACTTTTATGAACGAACTCACCGGAACCATCGTCACCTCGAGCCTAAGCTACCCGGGCCGGCTGCGTTTTGACCGGCGGGTGGTTTCTGCCACCCCGGATCCGAAGGGCGAGGGCCCGGTTATTCTTCCGGGCTTCCTGGACCTCCATGTCCACGGCGGGGGCGGGGCGGACTGCATGGACGGCGAGGCGGCCGTACGGCAGGTGGCGCGGTTCCACGCCCGCCACGGGACCACTGGGATGTTGGCGACTACCGTCACCGCTCGCGTCGAGGAGATCGAGACCGCACTGCGGGGCATAAGCGCGGTGATGGAGCGTCCAGAGGCGGGCGAGGCCAGGGTTCTGGGGGTTCACCTCGAGGGGCCGTTCATCAACCCCCGAAAGCTGGGCGCACAGCCGCCGTTCGCCCTCAAGCCCGACCTGGGGTTGATGCGCCGTTGGCTGAGTCTGGCCCCCATCAAGGTGGTCACGTTGGCGGCAGAGCTCGAGGGTGCGCTCGAGCTGATCGAGTTCCTTACCCTTCAGGGCGTGCGGGTGCAGCAGGGCCATACCCTAGCGACCTATGAACAGGCTAAGGCTGGCTTTGCGGCAGGGGCGCAGGGCTTCACCCACTTTTTCAATGCCATGAGTCCGCTGGGCCACCGCGAGCCGGGGGTGGTGGGGCTGGGTCTTGAGCAGGCCCAGTGGGCCGAGGTGATCCCCGACGGACTGCACGTACACCCTGCCGCCATCCGCACGGTCTGGAAAAACATCGCCCAGACCTACGCCGTAACCGACGCAGCCGAGGCTGCTGGAATGCCCGACGGCGAGTACCACCTGGGCCAGCACAGGGTCTACCGCAGGGGGGGTGGCGTCTACCTGGCCGATGGCACCCTGGCCGGCAGCGCCCTCACCATGGGTCAGGCTGCCAGAAACCTGCACGCCTGGGGCTACGGGCTGCAAGACATCCTCGCCATGACCTCCGGGAACGCTGCCCAATACCTGGGCCTACAGCACGGCCTCGAGCCGGGCAATCCCGCCGACCTGGTGGTGCTGAGCGAGGGAATGGAACTCGAGGCAGTTTACGTACAAGGCGAAAGGGTCGCAGGCTGAACGGCTTAGAGTGCGACTCGAGTCGAGCCTCTGGACTCTAGCCATCCGTACAAATAGTCTTCCGCTCTCAAAACAACCGAGGCCAGCATGAAATTTACCGATACCAAGATGTACAAGGAGTCCCTTCAAGCCCCCGCCGTGGTGGAGCGCTTGTTGCGGGAGAACCAGGGCGAGGTCGAGCAGCTGGCCGGGTTCTTGCGTAGAAACGCCCCGCCGTTTGCGCTTACCGTGGCTAGGGGTTCCTCCGATCACGCCGCCCTTTACGGGAAGTACCTCATCGAGGGGATGCTGGGTCTGGTCTGCTCGAGCGCCATACCTTCCGTCACTACCGTCTATGGCGCGACGCTGGGCCTGAACAAGGCCCTGGTGATCGCCGTATCGCAGTCCGGCGAGAGCCCAGACCTAATCGAGGTCACCCGCCAGGCCCGGCGGGCTGGCGCCCTGACCGTGGCCTTTGTCAACAAGGAGGCCTCGCCATTGGCCCAAACGGCAGAGGTGGTCTTTCCGCTGTGGGCTGCCCCCGAGGAGGCGGTGGCCGCCACCAAAAGCTATCTGGCAACGCTCGCCGCCCTGATCCAGCTGGTGGCCCACTGGTCGGACAACAAAAACCTTATCGATGCCCTGCCGCTGCTGCCAGAGGCCCTTTACAAGGCTTCCCAAGCCGACTGGAGCCCAGCCATAGAGCCGCTGGTGGAGGCCGACAACGGGCTTGTGGTGGGGCGCGGCTTCTCCTTCGCGGTTGCCAACGAGGCCGCCCTCAAGCTGAAAGAGACCTCGGCCTTTCACGCCGAGGCCATGTCCGGTGCCGAGCTCCTGCACGGGCCGGTGGCGCTGGTGGAGCCTGGCTTCCCGCTGCTGGTGTTGGCCCCCAAGGACAAGCCGCTGCGCGGCATGGTGGGGCTGCTGGAGAACCTTCGCAGCAAGGGCGGTCACCTGCTGGTAGCCTCCTCTGAGGCAGAGGCCCTCGAGCTGGCCCACACCCCCCTGGCCATGCCCGCCAAGCTACACCCGGTGCTCGACTCAATGCTTCTAGCGCAGTCCTTCTACCCCTTCGCGGCGCAGCTCTCGGTGGCGCGGGGGTTCAACCCCGATGCTCCGCGCAACCTGAGCAAGGTGACGCGAACTCGATAGGGCTCGAGCCGGAATCGCGGGCTCTCCTAGACCCCTCCCTTGTGGAGCTGATGGAGCACTCGAGGTCCGCCCAGGAGACCTTCGGTTAATTGATGCGGGCAGTCTTGCAGCATCGGTTACTTTCAGTCGATGCCTCGAAAGAGGTTTCCGGAAACGAGCATGGTGCTCACGTACAGCAGCTACTCTTCCCCTACCTCGAGCGCCTTGAAGTGCCCTCGGCAGTTACCCATGGGGCTGAACCCCGCTGGCCTATTCTGATCCCGCAGAATCAATCATCCCGCAGGCGGTGCTGGCCCAGCGCCCTCGGATCGGTCTGCTGACTTTCGCGCCAAATTTGCGGTTCTCGGGGTTCCCAGACCGCATCAAAGCCGGTCGGCCCGGCAACGTGAGTGTACCCAACTAACCTGTGGAGTCCTCGGTTCTGACTGGCCTGCGCTTCAGGTTTTGCACCACCAGCTCGGAGATGTCGAGCACCTTGGGGGCTTGACCCTCGGGCTCCTGGGTGGCCTCGAGGTTCATCATCTGCATGCAGAAGGGGCAGCCCACTGCGATGGTGTCGGCCTTGGTCTCTTTTAGCTCGCGGTAGCGGTTGGCAGAAACCCGCTCGTCGCCGGGCTCTTCCTCCTTCCAAAACTGCGCCCCTCCTGCCCCGCAGCAGAAGCTGTTTTTGCCGTGGCGTTCGGGTTCGTTGAGCTTGAGGCCGGCAGCCTTGATGACCTCTCGAGGCTCCTCGATCACGTCGTTGTGCCGCCCGAGGTAGCAGGGGTCGTGATAGGTCACGTCCCCGGCCATTGGGATCAGCTCGAGCTTCTTGGCGCCGATCAGCTCGGAGATGTAGTCGGTGTGGTGCTTGACCTGGTAGGTTCCGCCGAAGTCTTTGTACTCGTTGGCGAGGGTGTGGAAGCAGTGGGGGCAGGTGGTGACGATGGTCTTGGGTTTGGCCTCCATCGCGGCATTTAATGTTTCCACGTTTTCGGTAGCCAGCTGCATGAACAGAAACTCGTTACCCGCCCGCCGGGCGGAGTCGCCGGTGCACTTCTCCTGCTTGCCCAGCACCGCCCAGTTGGTGCCAGACTCCTGGAGGATTTCGGCGAAGGCCCTGGCGGTTTTTTGGGCGCGTGGGTCGTATGAAGGCGCACAGCCGACCCAGTAGAGTACCTCGGCCTCGGGGTTTTGACTCACCGTCGACACCTCGAAGCCCAGCCCCTCCGTCCAGCCCATGCGCTTGTCCTGGCCGATGTTCCAGGGATTGCCGTTGCGCTCCATGCCCTTGAAGGCGTTGTTGAGCTGAGCGGGGAACTCGCCTTGCATCATCACCCGCTCTCGGCGCACGTCTACGATGTGCAGCATCTGCTCGTTGCCCACCGGGCAGACTTCCACACAGGCGTTGCAGGTGGTGCAGGCCCAGATGGACTCGTCGTTCATGGCGAAGTCCATGAGCGGCCGGGGGCTCTCTTTGCCGGCAGAAAAGACCGGGAGGATCTCGTTCAGCTCGTAGCGCTCGGAGATCAGGATTGCGGCGGGCGACAGCGCCTTGCCGGTGGTGTAAGCCGGGCAAACCTCCTGACACCGGTTACACATGATGCAACTATAGGCGTCGAGCAGCCGCGGCCAGGAGTAGTCTTCCAGCTTCGCCACGCCGAACTTCTCCATCTTCTCGAGCGCCTCGAAGTCCTTGGCAATCGGCACCAGTGCCCCCGGCTTTTCCTTCTTAAGGGCCAGGTTGAGGGGGGCCAGGAAGAGGTGGATGTGCTTGCTGCGGGCGAAGTAGGGGACGAACAGCAGGATCGAGCCGAGGGCGAACCACCAGAAGACGTGTTCGGCTACCACCACCTGGTCCACGTCGAGCTGGAGGAACAGGTTGGACACAAATCCGGCGACGGGCTGAAACGGGTCGGGGCCGTAGTCCAGGTTGGCGGCCTGTGCAGCCTTGTGCAGCAGCCTCGAGCCGACGTGAAAAAAGATGAAGCTGCCCACGATGGCGCTGTCGGTGGGGATGCCGCCCCGCACCTTTTCGTGGACGGGGGTCTTGTCGCGCCAACTGAAGGTCTTGCGGCCCGCCCCGGAGAAACGCCGGATCATCAGCCCCACGATGCCCAGCAGGATCAAGGCGGTGAGGAGATCGGCCACGATGTTGAAGCCGTTCCAGAATCCGCCCCTGGCCTTGAAGGGGAAGAGGCCCTCGAGCACATCTACCAGGTTCACCAGAAGGTAGAAGACAAAGCCGTAGAACACGAAGGCGTGCAGCAGGCTGACCCAGGGCCGCTTCTTGAAAACGGTCTGCATCGTCAGGGTCTGCCAGAGGGCCCGGCCAATGCGGGCGGGCAGGTTGTCGAAGCGATCCTCGGGCTGCCCCCGTCGGACAGCCTTGTAGACGCGGTAGAGCGCTCCCCCGCCGAAGTAGACCGAGGCGAGCACGAGCAGCAGGAAGGCGACTTTCTCAGGTGTGGTCAGCATATTTCCACCATTATTGTACTGGGTATAAGTTGAAGCATTGTGATGACCTGCCTCAGGCCTCGTCCAGGTGGGGTTCAACCACCGCTCGAGTCTCCTGGCTGCTCACCACCGGCACGATCTCGAAGCTGGCCCCGCAGCCGCGCCAGCGCAGCACCCACTCCTGCAACAGCCGGAGGTCGTCACACTCCATAAGCTGGAAACAGCGGCTGAAATTGGGCTCGACCCAGCTGTCCAGGTACTTCAGCCCCTCGGGCACCATGCGCCCCTCGTCGCGCACCCGCTTGTAAACGGGCAGCATGTCGTTGTCCTTGAAACGCTCGACGATCATGAACAGCATGGACTCTCCTTGGGGCGTGCCGGCTTGCCCTATTCTCAGGCCCCGCTGCGGTTTTGGGCAACTCTCGAGGTCCTCGAGTCGCCGGCTGACCTTCCCCAGAAGGTAGCCGGCTCTATGGGTGTGGCGTTCGAGCGGTGCACCAACGTCCGCCGTCGGCTACCCCCGCTACCGGTATGGAATGCTTTCTACGGCACTTAGCGGAAACACGGGGCTGCGATACACCTACAAAGCGCCTACTTCTGCCAGGGAGTCCCTTACCGCTAACGTGAACAGATCGACGATCTCCTGGAGCTCGGCGTCCGTCGCGTTGTAGGGCGGCGCGAGAATGGCGGTGTCGCCCCGCACGCCGTCCACGTTGCCGCCCGAGGGGTAGCAGATCAGGCCACGCTCGAGGGCGTTTCGCCGAACCCGCAAATAGAGCTGGTGTTCCGCCAGGAAGGGCTCTTTAGTTGCCCGATCCGCGACGAACTCCACGCCCACGAAGAAGCCCCGCCCGCGCACGTCGCCGACCGGCTCGAGGTTGCCCAGCGCCCCGCGCAGGCTGTTCTGGAACCGCTCGCCCGCCGTGCGAACGCGCTCCACCAGGCCGTCGCGTTTCACGATGCTCTGCACCGCCACCCCCGCCGCACAGGCCAAAGTATGCCCGGTAAAGGTGTGTCCCGTCAGCGGGCCGCCGTGGGCGGCAGAGAGGGCTTCGTGAATGCGGGAGGTGTAGATCGCGGCACCCAGCGGGACGTAGCCGCCGCCCAGGCCCTTGGCCACGGTCATGATGTCGGGTTCGACGCCATCGTGCTCGAGGGTTCTCCAGTTGCCACTGCGGCCCGAGCCGCACATCACCTCGTCGGCGATCATCAACACGCCGTAGCGGTCGCATACCTCCCGAATCCGCCGGGCGTACCCCGGCGGGGCCGGAACGGCCCCGCCCGCCGCGCCCACAATCGGCTCGAAGATGAAAGCTGCGACCCGTTCCTCGCCTCGAGCCCGGATGGCCGCCTCGAGTTCCGCCGCCCCGGCCTCGGCCACGGTCTCGGCGGAGGCCCCCGCCATCGGCCGGTAGGCGTTGACTGGTGAGAGTAGGGTGGTGTCGAGCAGCGCCCCCTCGAAGGGCGCCCGTCGCTCCTCGAAGCCCGAGACCGACATGGCCCCCAGGGTGTTGCCGTGCCAGGAACGGCGCCGGGCGATGAAGTGCCGCCTCGAGGGCTGCCCCACCGCCGTCTGGTACTGCAGCGCGAGCTTTAGCGCCGACTCCACCGCCTCCGAGCCGCCGCTGACAAAGATCATGTGTTTGAGGTTGCCTCCGCACGCCTCCGACACCAGGGCAGTGAGCTGCTCGAGGGGGTCGCTGGTAAAGGTGTAGCGGTAGCCGTGTGCGACCTGCTCGAGCTGCCTCACCAGCGCTGCGTTCACCTCGGGGTGGGCGTGGCCCAGGCAGTAGACCGCCGGGCCGCCCGAGCCGTCCAAGTAGCTCTTGCCGCTGGTGTCCCAGAGCCGGCTGCCGCGCCCGTAGGCGATTTTGGGCAGCTCCGCAGCGGCGATGCTGATGCTGGGTCTCGGGGTGCTCATCACGCGTCAGGTCCTCAAACTCGCCGGCTCAGTTCCTCAAGCGGCGCCACAGCTCCGGCGTCAGCAACGCCACGACGGCGATGATCTCGATACGCCCCGCCCACATCTGCACGATCATTACCAGCTTAGAGGGTGCGTGCAGATCGCCGTAGTGGGCCATAGGCCCCACTTCGCCCAGACCCGGCCCCACGTTGGCGATAGCGGCGGCCGAGGCGGTGAACGCGGTGACGAAGTTTTCCTCCAATACCCCCAGCACCAGCACCCCTAGCGCGAAGATCAATACGTACAGCGCCACGAAGGCCGAAACCGCCCGCAGGATGTCCTCACTAAGGTTCTTGTTGCCGATGCGCAGCGGCAGCACCGCGTTGGGGTGCAAGGCCCGTTGCATTTCGCGTTTAATCAGTGCCCCAATGACCAGCCAGCGGATGACCTTAACACTACCGCCCACGCTGCCGGCGCTGCCGCCCACAAACATCAACATCACCAGCAGCACCTGGGCCGGAACCACCCACAGCGCGAAGTCCACGCTGGCGAAGCCGGTGCCTGTGATGATCGAAGTGGTCTGGAAGAAGGCGCTGCGCAGTGAACCCTCGAGGCCGTAGTCGTGCCGGAAGAAAAGGATTCCTGTCAGCACCAGCGTAACCCCGAAGACGATCACCGCGTAGGTTCGAAACTCGGGGTCGCGGAAGGGCGCGCGTACCTCGCCACCGAACAGCACCTTGGCCTGCAAGAGCAGGTTCACCCCGGTCAAAAACATCACCACCGCCCCCACCCAGTGCACCATCGGGCCGTAGGTCGCGAAGCTTTGCGGGTTGGGGCTGAACCCACCCGCCGAGACCGTGGAGAACGTGTTGCACACCGCCTCAAAAAGGGGCATTCCCAGCAGCAGGTAGGCGGTCAGGGTGAAGGCCGAGAGCACCAGGTAGACCCTCAGAATCGCGGTGGCGGTCTGCCGCAACTTGGGCGTGAGCTGCTGCTTCTGCACCCCGGTGGTCTCGGCGAAGAACATCTGCCGCCCAGCCAGCGCCAGGTGCGGGAGTACCACGATAAACAGCAGCAGAATCCCCATTCCGCCGAACCATTGGGTCAGGCTACGCCAGAAAAACAAGGTATGGCCAAACTGCTGAAAGTCCTCGAGGATGGTCGCGCCGGTGGTGCTAAAGCCCGAAGTGGCCTCGAATAGGGCGTCGAGGTAGCTGAGGCCGCCCGAGAGCCAGAAGGGCACCGCCCCCAAGATTGGCACCAGAATCCACAGCGTCGCCACCGTGAACAGCGACTCGGCCCGGCGCGGCTCGGCTTGCGGGGTGCCCATCTGATAGAGCAAGTAGCCCAGCGCGATCCCCACCAGGGCACCTACCCCGAACCCCAGCGCGTCCTCGCCCAGTACCAGGCAGGCCAGGAAGTGAAGCCCCATCACCGACCCCAGCCCCATGTAGACCAGCCCGGTAAGGTAGGTAAAGACAGGCACCGGATTGGAGGTGCGGACGGGTAGGAAGGCAGGAAGTTGGGTCATGGCGGGATGCGGGGGAAAAAAGTCTGGAGTGAATAGGTGGGAAGAAAAACCAGGTACCCGAGCGACGGTCAGACTGCGGGACGAGGTGACGTAGTGCAAGGATAGCTTGAGGTTCGCACCCACACGGTGTGGGTTCGGGGCCGTTGGAGGGTCGCGCCGGGTGCAGCCGGGGGCTTGGTTGGACTGGGTTGCGGTGGAGTTCGCGGAGGCATGCGGACCTCAGAATGACCGGGACATAGGCTTTCGGGCGCTGGTGTTTCGACTATGGGCTTACACGGCGGCGCTGGCTTAGCGTAGTTGCGACTCCTAAAGCACGTTGTCGAGCACGGTCTGTGCGGCTACCCGGTCGGTGAGGACCAGCAGCTTGTCGCCAGCGACGATGGCGATCTGTGGGGCGCGGAGGTAGACCTTGGTACCGCGCTCGAGGGCCACCGCCACCGCGCCCTTGGGTAGGCGAAGGTTGTCGAAGGAGGTCTCGCGGAAGTCGGCGGGCAGCTCGAACTCCAAGAGCTCCATCTGGTCTTCCATCAGCTTAAGGTGGTCCACGTTGTCCGGCGCAATCCAGTCGATCACGTCGCGCACTGCCGCCGCGCGCGGGGTCAGGGGGATGTCGATGCCGACATGCTCGAAAAGGCGGCGGTTGTCGGCCCGGTTGACGCGGGTGATCACCTTGGGCACGCCCATCTGCTTGGCCAGTAGGCTCACCAGCAGGTTTTTCTCGTCGTTCTCGGTGACCGCTACCATCACGTCGATCGATTCCAGGCCCTCCGACTCGAGCAACTCCAGGTCGGTTCCGTCGCCCTCCAGCACCAGCGCACCCGGCAGCTGCTCGGCCAGCCAGGCACAGCGCTCGGACTTGTGGTCGATTATGGTGGCCTCAACGCGCAGGCGGATCAGGTCGGCGGCCACCATAAAGCCCACGTTGCCCCCGCCCACGATCATCACCCGGCGCACCTTTGCCCGGGGGGCGAAACAGGCTTGCAGGGCGTCGAAGCCGGGGGCGGTGGTCATGAAGAAGACCCGGTCTTCGGGCTCGAGCCGCAGAGACTCGAAGCTGTCGTCTGTGGCGGCTACGAAGCGGTCGTCGCGCAGCAGGCCCGCCAGGTAGGAGCCGTCTGGCCAGTCCAGCAGGGCCAGCTCCTTGCCCGCGTAAGGGCCGCCCTCGCGCACCTGGTACTCCACGAATCGTAGCCGCCCACCCGCCAGGCTCTCGGTATCCACCGCACCCGGCACCCGGATCACCTCCACGATCTCCTCGGCCAGCGAGCGCTGCGG
>JANRLD010000099.1:0-28634 GCA_033762915.1 Meiothermus sp.
TGAAATTACCCCGAAATTGTTGAGTAGAGGATAAGCCTCCAGAATAGGAGGCAGTATGAGCAACAGTAAAGGAAAACGGAGGGTGTACACCGCCGAGTTCAAACGAGAAGCCGTGGCTTTGGCCGAGACACGAAAAGGCCAGGAGAGCGTAGAAGAGGTAGCCCGGAACCTTGGAGTGTCTCGTGGGTCGCTGCACCGCTGGATAGCCGAGGAGACAGAAAAAGGTTCATTGGCCTTTCCCGGTCAAGGAAAACAAGCCTTGAGTCCAGAACAAGCCGAGATACAGCGGCTGAGAAAAGAAGTTGAGCAGTTGAAGGAGGAGCGGGAGATTCTAAAAAAGGCTACAGCCTTCTTCGCCAGGGAAAGTCGCTGAGATTTGCCTTTATCGAAGCCCAACGCCGCGACCATTCCATAGAGTTGTTGTGTCGGGTGATGGGGGTAAGCGAGCAGGGCTTCTACCAGTGGCGCAGAAGGCCGAAATCCAAACACCAGGAGCGGGATAAGGTGCTGACCCGGCAGATCGAGGTGTTTCACTGTGCCAGCCGAGCCACCTACGGCGTACCTCGTATCCATAAAGACCTCAAAGCGGCTGGTGAACGGGTAAGTCGAAAGCGGGTGGCACGGCTGATGAAACAGCAAGGCTTGAGAGGAAAGTGCAAGAGCAAGTTCAAAATCACTACTAAAACCAACCCTAAGAGAGCCTTGGCTCCCAACCTTCTTGTGCAGCACTTTCGGGCTGAAGCTCCCAACCAGAAATGGGTTTCGGACATCACCTACATTCCCACCAAGGAGGGCTGGTTGTACTTGGCGATTGTTTTGGACATCTACTCCCGCAGGGTGGTGGGTTGGGCAATGTCCGAACGAATGACCGATGACCTCACCCTGAAAGCTCTGAGAATGGCCCTACAACGACGTACAGCCCAGAGCAAAACCGACTTCTCTGGGCTGGTTTTCCATTCCGATAAAGGCAGCCAGTACGCCAGCAGTGCCTTCATACTTGAACTCCAAAAACACCGCATCACCCAAAGCATGTCGGGCAAGGGCAACTGCTTCGATAATGCTGTTTCCGAGTCCTTCTTTGCCACCCTCAAGACCGAGGAGGTCAAACCCCAAGGCAAACTGGGTTACAACACCCGTCGGCAAGCGGCGACCGCCATCTTCGACTACATCGAGACCTTCTACAACCGCACTCGACGGCACTCCACCCTCGGCTTTCTCTCCCCGCTCGACTTCGAGAACCAGAACCAGCACAATGCTAGGCAGGTGGCTTAACCTCGACTCGACAAAAACGGGGCAATATCAAATCACCGACCATGTAGGGACGAGCGGCCGCTCGTCCCTACATGTATTTCATACCACGTTGCCGGCCTCGAGGTAACCAAAGAAAGTCAAATACTCAACTGCGTGTTGTACAGGTTCGCAAACACCCCGCCCGCCACGATCAACTGCGCGTGCGTGCCCTCTTCGGCGATTCCGTTTTCGGTCAGTACCAGGATCCTTTGCGCGTTGCGGACGGTGGAGAGCGGTGCGTCGGAATCATGGAAGCTCTTCTCACGCGCCCTCCTGTTGGCCTAAAACTCGAGTTGAGGGTAGCACGGACAGGGGGGTCGGTCAAACCTGCCTTGCCATCAGATCCCCAAAAACTTGGCTCCGTGGGACTTCTTGGCCTCGAGCAGCGGCCTTTCTGAACCGAGTGCATTGCGTTTGTAACCTGGCTTCAAATTTCGCAATGCGTATGTTACTGTGTCTTTCTCTACGCATTGCGTAGAAGCGGTAAATCCAATGGACTACACCAGCCTGGATCAAACCGACCGCGAGATCGTCACCTTCTTGCAAGAGGACGGGCGTATGCCTTTCCGCGAGATCGGGCGGCGGCTGGGGGTCTCAGAGGGTACCGTGCGGCGGCGCTACGAGCGGATGGTCGAGGGAGGTCTGCTGCGGGTGTTGGCCACTGGCGACCCCATGAAATTCGGGGTCAAGGTGGACGCGCTGACCCTAGTCAAGACCCAGCCCGGCAAGGTTGAGTCGGTGGCAGAGGCGCTGTCGGGTCTCGAGGCGGTTCGCTATGTGGGCATCGGGATTGGCTCGGCGGATGTGGTGATCGAAAGCCTGCATCCCTCGATGGAGGCCCTCTACCGTTTCCTGACCCAGGTGCTGCCAGCCATCAGCGGGGTCAGCAGCTACGAAACCATCCAGATCGCCAAGATCCTCAAGAGCGAGTGGGACTGGAAAGCTTGGTTGCGGCGTTCGGATGTCGAGGAGGTGGGAGTATGAAGTGGGCAGTGAGATGGTTGGGCGCGTTGGTGCTGGTGCTGGGGCTGGCCTTCGCCCAGCAGGGGCGGCTGGTAATCGCCACCAGTCAGGATCCGCAGAGCTGGGATCCGATTGACACCTTCCTGCTGGCCTGGGGGATGGTGGGGTCGAACATCTTTGACGGGTTGGTGGATCGGGGTACCGACCTTAAGCTCAAGCCGGGCTTGGCCACCCGCTGGGAATACCGCGACAACGGCAAGACTCTGCGCTTCACTCTGCGCTCGGGTGTGCGCTTCCACAACGGCGAGCCCTTCAATGCGGCCGCAGTGAAGTTCACCTTCGATCGGCTCTTGGGGCCGGAGGGGGCCAAGGGGCCGCAGCAGGCCAACTACACCGCTATTAAAGAGGCTCGGGTGGTCAACAACCTGACCGTAGACTTGATCTTGGAGCGACCCGATCCGGTGCTTATCACCAAGCTGGCCGGGTACGGGGCCAAGATCGTCCCGCCGCAGTATATCAAGGAGAAGGGTGACGCTTTTTTCAACACCAACCCGGTGGGCACCGGCCCCTTTCGCTTCGTCAGCTACTCCAAGGATCAGCAACTGACTCTCCAAGCCAACACCACCTACTGGGGTGGGCGGCCCAGGGTGCAGACCGTGGTCTACCGCTTCATTGAGGAGCCCGCCACCCGCATCGCCGAGTTGCAGGCGGGCCGGGTAGATATCGCCCAGGGCGTGCCAGTGGCCCAGGCCAACGTGGTCAAGAATGCCGCCACCCTCAACCTGGTGCCGGTCGGCAGTCCTACCGTTAACGAGTTGCGCTTCGCCACCGACCGCCCCCCTACCAACAACCCCAAGGTGCGCCAGGCCATCCTCTACGCGGTTGACCGCGATGCCATCATCGCCAGCATTCTCCAGGGCTATGGCAAGGCCATCGCCACCTTCCAGACCGACATGTCCTTTGGCTTCGATGCGGGCCTCAAGCCCTACCCCTTCGACCCCGCCAAGGCCAGGGCGCTGCTGCAAGAGGCCGGGGTGGCGGCGGGCACTGAACTCGAGATCAACTTCGTCTCCACCGATGCCACCAACCGCGAGGTGGTGCAGGCAGTGGCGGGATACCTCCAGGCGGTGGGGTTCAAGATCAACCTCAAGCCCTACGAGGTTGGCACCTACTTCAACGACATCATCCCCAAGAACAAAAACGGCCAGCTCTACTACATGGGCTGGGGCGGCTGGACGCTGGACTACGACAACACCGCTTACTTGCTCTACCGCACCGGCGAGTTCTGGAACCCGGTCTTCTCTGACAAGACCATTGACAAACTGCTCGACGACCAGCGGGCCACCTCCGACCAAGCCCAGCGCGAGAAGATTTTGCAGCAGATCGCCAAGTACCTCTACGATACCGCCATCGAGATGCCGCTGTACCAGTCGGTCAACCTATGGGGGGTCAACAAACGGGTTCAGGGCTTCGTAGCCCCCGCCGACGACCGTATCCGCCTGCTTACTGTCTCGGTTCGGTAGCCCGGAGCGTATTCAGGCATGACCAAGTATGCGATCTCGAGGCTCCTCCAAGCGCTGCTGGTGGTGGTGCTGGTCACGTTGATCGTGGCCTACACCGTGCGCCTATCCGGCGACCCCGCCGTGGCGCTGTTCCAGGGTGCATCCGCGCCCACCAAGGAGGACCTCGAGCGCATCCGCAGCGCCCTGGGTCTTGACCGCCCCTTCCTGGTGCAGTACCTCGAGTTCCTGGGCGGTTTCTTCACCGGCGACCTGGGCACTAGCTTCCGCAGCGGACAGCCGGTGGCCCAGCTCATCGCCGAGCGGCTGCCAGCCACGCTGTTGCTGGCAGTCTGCTCGATGGCCATCTCGCTGCTGCTCTCCTTCCCGCTGGGGGTCTATTCAGCAGTGCGGAAGGGGGGCGCGGTGGATTTTTGGATTCGGGCGCTCTCGCTGGTGGGGCTGTCCTTCCCCAACTTCTGGCTGGGTATCATGCTGATCCTGCTGTTTGGGGTGGTGCTGCGCTGGCTGCCCCCCTCGGGCTTCGAGGGGGCATCCTCGCTGGTGCTGCCCAGCGTAACGCTGGGACTGATTCTCACCTCGACCACGGTGCGGATTCTGCGGGCCAGCATGCTCGAGGTGCTGCGTAGCCAGTACGTGACGGTGGCCCGCAGCAAGGGCCTGTCGGAGCGGGTGGTGCTCTACAAACACGCCCTGCGCAACGCCTCAATTCCTATTCTGACTTTTGTCGGCCTCCAGTTCGGCGGGCTGATTGGCGGGGTGGTGATTGTGGAGCAAGTCTTCGCCTGGCCTGGGTTGGGCTCGCTGGCCCTCAGTGCGATTGCTAACCGTGACTATCCGGTGCTTCAGAGCACAGTGGCCGTGCTGTCGGCGGTGGTGGTGCTGGTGAACTATCTGATAGATCTTTCCTATGGGCTGATTGATCCGCGCATCAGTATGGAGTCGTAATGGCGGTTCGCCCCAGGCCCTCCCTCGAGCCCGCCCCCCCTGCCCCACGGCGCGGCCTGCTGGGGCTTCTGCACCAGCCCGAGTTGCTGCTGGGCTTGGCTCTTACCGTCGTAATGCTGCTCAGCGCGCTCCTCGCGAATGTACTGTTCCCAGACGGGGCCGACCGGATGGACCTTACCAGCCGCTTGGTGCCCCCGTTCACTGACACTGCCCACATCTTCGGTACCGACCCTATCGGGCGCGACGTGTTGGCCCGGGTGGTCTACGGCGGACGCATATCGCTGATAGTAGGGATCGTCTCGGTAGTGCTGGCGGTGATTATTGGGGTAGCGGTAGGCCTGATCGCCGGGTACCGCCGGGGCTGGGTAGACACGGTGTTGATGCGTCTGGTGGACGTGCAATTGGCCTTCCCCTTCATCTTGCTGGCCATCACCGTGATCGCGGTGGTGGGGCCGGGGTTGTGGAAGGTTATCTTCGTGATGGTGGTGACCCAGTGGGTGCAGTACGCCCGGCTGGTGCGGGGTCAGGTGCTCTCGCTGCGCGAGCGCGACTTCGTCCACGCCGCCCAAGCCCTGGGCTCCTCCGACCTGCGGGTGATTCTGCGCCATATCCTGCCCAACCTGGTCGGCCCGGTAATTGTGCTGGCCACCCTCAATGTGGCCAACAACATCCTGCTGGAGTCAGGGCTGACCTTCCTGGGCCTGGGCGTGGACCCCCTGATCCCCTCCTGGGGCGGGATGCTGGCTGACGGGCGCAACTACCTCCAGACCGCCTGGTGGGTGGCGATGTTCCCAGGGCTGGCCATCACCGTCACCGTGTTGGGCTTTAACCTGCTGGGCGACTGGCTCCGCGACCGCCTCGACCCCCTAGGACGCGCATGAACAGACCCGACGACAACCTCAATCCCGACATCTACAACCCCGATAACCCCTGGCACCGCCTGGCCCAGGCCGCCGCCGAGGCTGAGGGTGGGACGGTGCACGTGGCCCGGCCCCCCAAGGTTCGCCGGTACCCGGGCGGGCTGAAGGTGCACGACGCCAGCCTGGGCCGACGCCGCACCTGGAAGGCCGAGTTCGCCTGGGAGGGGCGGCGCTGGCTCGAGGCCTTGGCGAGGCTGGACATACCCCAGCCTGCCCCGGTGCGGGTGCTGGGCTACCTGTCCGAGTCGCCCGAGCTGCGCCGGATGCTGGCCCTCCAGGCCGAGGCCCAGTTGCGCGTGCGGGGGGTGTGGGCCAGGGCGACGGTGCGCAGCAGCTACAAGACCGGGCTTTTCTGGGCGACCGAGGAGGTGCTGCCCCGGCTGCGCCGCGACGGGGCAGACGGCCTGCGGTTGGCCTACCCCGTGGCCGCCGAGCCCCCGAGCTGGCGCTTTTTGCAGGAGACCTTCCCGCTGGCGGGGCTGCTCGAGGCCGAGGGTATCGCCTTCGCCTCGGAGCCCCGGGCCGACGGGGTGATGGGGTACCGGGCCGTGGCCCTCAGGGGGGCCACCGCGCTGTGGCAGCTCGAGTGTCCTCTCCCGCTGTACCGCCGCGCCGCCGTGGACGGCTCCGGGGTCTGGGCCACCACGGGTTTGCTGCGCCTCGAGGCCGGTGGCCGGGTGCTGGAGGAGCGCATCCCTACCGACGCCGAGCTGTTCTGGGATTGGTTCTACGCTCAGGTGTTGCCGCAGGTGCTCGAGCTGGCCGCCGGGAAGGACCACGGCTCGTTCTTCCGCAACCTCACCGTGGCCGCCGAACTCTCCGAGCCCGAGGTGCGGCTGGGGGTGGGGCAGGAGTGCGCCTCGATGCCCGAGGCCCTGGCCGAGGAGGTCTACTTCACCACCCTCGAGGCCTTCAAGCGGGCCAAGGGGGTGCCCGCGCAGGGGCGCGGGCTGCCGGTGGGGCGCATCGTCCCGGTGATGCAGGCCCTTCCGGGGGTGGACGGGCGGGCTCGGGTAGTCCTGATCGAGAACGGGTCCGAAGCGCCCGAGCGGCTCGCGACGCCCTCGAGCGGCCGCAGTGAAAACCTGCCGACCGCCCCCGAGGCCGATGGGTGGAGGCCTGCCTGGGAGGGCGGGCTTCTAGAGGGCGAGGCCGGCTCGAGCCCCCTGCCCCTCCCCTCGCGCCCCCTGATGCCCGAAGAGGTCTGGCAGACCGCCCGCCACCTGGCCCGGCGCCTGGGGCTGCGCCTCGAGGTGAGGGCCTACAGCTACGACGGGCGGCCGGTGGTGGCCCTTAGCAAGCCCTTCCAGCCTGGCCGGCCCGGCCTGTTGATCACCGCCGGGCAGCACGCCAACGAGCCCACCGGCCCCAAGGCGGCGCTGCGGCTAATCGAGCGGCTGGCGAGCGAGGAGGGGCTCAACTGGGCGGCCTTCCCGCTGGAGAACCCCGACGGCACCCGGCTGCACCACGCCCTGATGCAGCTCGCCCCCCACCATATGCACCACCCCGCCCGCTACACCGCGCTGGGCGATGACCTCCAGTCCCGCATGGATCAGCCCCGCCCCCGCTGGGAGTCCGCCGGACGGCACTGGGCGCTTGGGGCGATGCAGCCCCTGGTTCACCTCAACTTGCACGGCTACCCCTCGCACGAGTGGGTGCGGCCCTTTACCGGCTACTCGCCCAGGGGCTTCGAGGGCTGGGCGCTGCCGATGGGGGTGCTGATGGTGCTCAACTTCACTCCCCAGCGTCGGGGGGAGGCCCTCGAGCTGGGCGAGGCCATCGCCGCCGCCATGAACCGCCGGGAGGCGCTGCGCCGCCTGACCGACGACGCGCTGCGCTGGCGCGAGGCCCACGCCCTCGAGCACCCCTACCGACTGATCGGGGGCTTCCCCTTCCTGATCTGGGAGCGGGAGGGCACCGCCGAGCACCCCATCGAGGTCATTACCGAGATGCCCGACGAAACCGTGTACGGCCGGGAGTTTGAGCTGCTGACCGAGGCCCAGACCCTGGCGGGGGAGACGGTAATTGACTGGCTGAAGGCGAGGCAAGGGTGAGCTATCCGAGCGTCTCCACTTTCTCGCTGGTGGCCCTTGACCCCCAGAACGGCAGCCTGGGAGTGGCCGTCGCCAGCCGCTTCATCGCGGTGGGGGGGGTGGTGCCGTGGGCCAAGGCCGGGGTGGGGGCGCTGGCCACCCAGTCTTACGCCAACACCACCTTCGGGCCGAGGGCGTTTGCGATGCTTGAGGAGGGCCGGGGCCTCGAGGCGGTCCACCAGCACTTCCAGGCCACCGACCCCGAGCTGGCCCTGCGGCAGTACGGGGCGGTCGCGCAGGACGGCTCGAGCCTCTCTTTCACCGGGGAGGGCTGCCACCCCTGGGCGGGTGGGCGCTTTGGGCCGGGCTACGCAGCGCAGGGCAATCTGTTGGCCGGGCCGGAGGTGGTGGAGGCGATGGCGGAAACCTTCCTGGCCTCGAGCCTGCCCTTCCCCCAGCGCCTGCTGGCGGCGCTGGCGGCGGGCGATGAGGCCGGGGGCGACCGTCGGGGCAGGCAGTCGGCGGCCCTGCTGGTGGTGGCCGAGGGCCGGGGCTACATGGGCTTCAACGACCGCTGGCTCGACCTCCGAGCCGACGACCACCCCGAACCCATCGGGGAATTGCGGCGGCTGCTTGGGCTGCACCAGATTTACATGGAGAAGCCCTCGAGGCCCCCCAAGGTGCTCGAGCCGGATGAGGTGCGCTGGCTGCAAGAGGTCCTGAGCCGCCGTGGCCTGCGCGCCGCGCCGGTCTCGGGCGTGTGGGACGGCCCGACCGCTGCCGGCCTGAAGGCGCTGTACGCCTCGGACAACCTCTCGGGGCGCTGGCTCGAGGGGCCGCAGGTCGACCCCGATGCCTGGGAATATCTGAGGCGGGCGCTGGGCTGACCCTTGAAGCGGGAGACCGGTCTGCTGGCCGCCCCTACCGCCGCCTGGGCCTCCCGACCCGGTGTGCAAGAGCCGGCAGACGGGCTCAACGTGTGGTCAGACCTGGCTAAAAACCGACCGCTGAATCTCGCGGGCTTGCATCGTGAAGCCCAGCTCGAGCGCCCGGGCGTGAGCGACCTCGAGTAACTCCCGAGCTTCTGCTTCTTCGCCCTTCAGCCGCAGCAGCGCAGCCTGTGCCCGCAGGTGCAGGAGCTGGACTCGAGGGTTATCGGGGTAAAGCTGTAAGAAGTTCGCCAGCTCTTGTTCGGCCAGTTCGTGCTCGCCGTTTTGCCAGAGCGCCTCGAGTTCTAGCTGGCGGGGAACCAGCAGAATCCAGCTCGAGGTTTCGGGCAGGTCGCGCCGGGCCTCGAGGGCACGATGAACCAGCGGTAGGACGTTGCCCCCCAGCGCTTTGTGGGCCGCACAAGACAGGTTGTCTAGGTAGCTCTGGGCCACGCCCGCGATCCGTATACTCGAGACTTTTGCCAGGGCTTCTTGGGCCTCCTCGAGGGCCTTCAGGGCCAGCTTGGGGCGGGCTGCGGCGAGGTGGACCCGGGCCACCGTCGCCAGCGAACTCATCAGCGCGAAGGGGTTCTGGATCTGGCGGTTGTGCTCTGTCGACTCCAAGGCCAGCTCAAGGGCCTGGCTGAGGTCGTCTCGCTCGAGCAAGGTTAGGGCCAAGGTGCGCTGGGAAAAACCCAAGCCGTTGTGAAACTCGCTGCCCTCGAGCAGCTCCAGGGCGGTGCGGGCGTGGCGCTCGGCGGTCTGGAGGTCGCCCAGGTTGAGCGCACAGAAGGCCGCCATCGTGAGGGCGTAGGGGCGGCCCACGCGGGTCTGGGGCGACTGTAAGGCCAGGTTGGCGGCTTGCAGGGCGTGGGCCTTGGCCTCGGCCCAGCGGCCTAGGTTTTGCTCGAACATGTAGACCGCCTCGAGGCTGCGGTAGTGCAGCGCGAGGTCGGCCTGCTGCTCGGCAAACTCCAGCGCGCGGCGGGCGTGCTCGAGGGCCAGTCTGGTCTGGGCCTGGGTGTTCTCGAACCAGGATAGGCGCTCGAGGATCAGCGCCATCGCGTGGGCCTCGCCGCTACCCTCGGCCAGCTCGAGCGCCGCAGCGAACAGGGCGCGGGCCTTGGGGTAGTCGTGCAGAGCCTGGGCGGCGTGGTCGGCCTGCAGGGCCATCACGGCGGTCTCGAACCGTACGCTGCCGCGCTGGCGGGCCACGCCGAGCAGTTGTTCGAGCCGCAGCTCGAGCTGCGGCAGGCTGTAGAGGTTGGTTTGAATCAGGGGCGTAAGCTTGAGGTAGAGCGCTTCTAGGTCCGGCCCGTTCAACAAGGTGGGCTGGGCGGCCAGCAGCAAGATGGCTCGCTCGAGGTGGGTCTGAGCGATGCGGGTCAGGCCAAGGGGGTAGGTCTCGAGGCCCGCTTGCACGCGGTAGTGGGCCTCGCGCCGCGCATCGCCTGCCCGCAAGGCCACCTCGGCCAACACTGCTGGCGCCACGTTCTCGCCACGCCGCAACCGCCCCTCGAGGGCATCCAACAGGCCCGTGGAAAGCGCCTCTTGCAGCGTCTCGGGGATCAGCCCCATGGCCGCGTCGCGCAGCAAATCGTGGGCGAAGCGGTTGCCGCGCAACACCTCGAGCCGCTCGAGCCGCGCCCAGGTTTCGGCCAAGCGCAGTTGGTCGGTGTTAAGCACTTGGGCTGCGAGGGTTAGGGACGACTCGGCCCCCGCCACCGCTACAAACTGGGCCAGTCGCCACTCGAGGGTTCCCAGGTGGCTCAGGCGGTTTTGCAGCAGCGGGATCAGCCCACGCCCAAAGCTGCCGCTGCCGCCGTACGCACTGGAGGCCTCCTTGAAAAACAAGGCATTACCGCCCGTAAGCTGCAAGAACTCGGCGGCCAGGTTTTGCGGCAGCCCCATTTTCTTCAGCCAGCTCGAGAGATCACCTATCCCCAGAGGCATCACCCGCTGGGTGCTGGCCCCCTGGGCGCTCAGGCGCGAGAGGGCGGCCTTGTACGCATCGTTGACCTCGTCGCCCCGATACGCCAGCACAGTGGGGGCGGCGGCCTCGTCCATGCGGCCCTGGGCGGCCTGCCACAGCCAAGCCGCGCTCTCGGCGTCCATAAACTGCAAGTCGTCCAGCACCAGTGCTGCCGCATTGGGAAAGATCTGATTCAAAGCGGCATAGAGCCGCAAGATGTTCAACGGCTCGGCGGGGTTTGCGGCCTGATGCAACTCCGGGGCCAGTTTGGACAGCTCGAGCCTTGCCCACTCGGGCAGTTCGGAAGTCAAGCCGGGGGTCTCGCGCAACCGCTTGCGGAGGCCGCGCAATAGGCTCGAGAAAGGCAAGGCCGCATCGTTCGGGCGGCACTCGATCCACAGCGCATGGGGCAACCCTGAGCGCAACAGGGCCGACTTGCCTGCACCTGGCTCTCCGTACAACAGCCCAAGACCCTTGCGCGCGCAGAGCTGCTCCAGCCAGCCCCGCTCCACCTCTCGCCCCACCAGAGACTCGTCAAAGGCCGCCCTCACCACCTGCAGCGGTTCGTTGAGGACGCCTAAAGTCTTGGCGCTTGGCTTTAGGCCCAGCTCGCGCTCGAGGGTGGTCTGACAGAGCAGCAAAGTTTCCCTGGCCTCTGCCTCACGCCCGGCGCTGCGCTGAACCCGCATCAAGCTTTGGTAGGCACCCTCGTTCAGTGCGTCCAGCCGCAAACGTTGCTGGGCAAAAGCCAGCGCATCCTCCAGCAACCCCGACCTCAAAGCCTGATCGGTCAGGCGCTCGAGCCCTTGCTGCAATTGCCCCGCATAAAAGGCTCCCCGCTCGGCAGCCCAAGCCTCGAACTCATGTGCCTCGTCGAGGGTGAAGCCCTCGAGCCAGCCCCCAGAGAGTTCCTTGACGGTGGCTTCAAACCCATCGCCCACGAGATTCAACACATCAATCTCGAGCGGCTGACCCCATGAAATCTGCTGGCGGTTGGCCTTGAGGGGTTGCAAGCCCACGGCGGTCAGCACCTTGTTGACCTGAGCCAAGCAGTTCCGCAAAGCATCGCGGGGTGACTCGGAGTCGGGCCACAGCCAGGCTGCCAGCTGGTCACGGCTCTGGGTACCCTCGAGGGCTACCAACATCAGCAGGGCCAGGCCCTTCTTGCTGGGGAAACGCAACAAACTGTTGCCCACACTCAATCCAGGCAGCCCAAACAGTCGCAATACGGCGGCGTTTTCCGCGTCCACCAGCGCAGTATATGGGTCGTTGCGGTTTTGTTGCGGTCGTTTTCTACACTTGCTTCCGATGTTTGGTTCCGCCGCTCGGGGTATTCAAGTGAGCAGGGTGTAGCAGGGTGGCGAGCGGGGAACCAGCATCACCGGGAGAAACCAAAGTGAAATGCACAAACATCATCCTATCGTTGGCCTGTGCCGTTTTCTTGGCTGCTTGCTCAAGCCCCTCGAGCTCCCAAAACCCGCAGACCCAGCCGCCACAAACCGAGCAACAGCCCGACACCACCTCACCCACCATCACCCAAGTGAATCCTGTGGGAGGCAGCAACGCTGCCATTGGCCTCGAGGTGTCCACTGCTGATGCGGGCGGCATCCAAAAGGTCGAGTTCTGGGAGAATATCGCTCGCCTTTCCAGCCAACAAACCAGTGCGCCTGTACCCAACTCAAGACTCCTGGCCACCGACACAGCGGCTCCGTATCGGCTCGAGTTCAGCTACTCCGACAACGGAAGGCGTGATTTGTTTGTCAAGGTTTTCGACACGGCGGGCAACGTAGCGACCAGCCAAACCCTGACCATCACCATAAACATCCCCGCCCCGCCGCCCGCGGCCGACACCCAAGCCCCCACCGCGCCCAGCCTGCTCATCGGGTATGGGGCCACCACGGGCAACACCATGACGGTCGCGCCCGGCTTCACCTACAACCTCCAGGCCAGCGGCAGCACCGACAACGTGGGCGTCATCCGGGTCGAGTTCTACCAGCGCAACGGCACCAGAACGTTGGCTATCGACGAACTTACCCAGGCCCCGTTCACCCTGTTCAGGCAGGAAACCTGTCTCGGTACCGGCTCGTACAACGTGAGTTACACCGCCAGGGCCTTCGACGCGGCGGGCAACGCCAGCCCCTACTCCGCCGATGTGGTGGTCTCATACGTGTGCGGCAAGTAACTCGAAATCCTGAAGGAGCAACCATGAAACACATACTCACTGCCTCACTGCTGGCCCTTGGTCTGGTCGGCATGGCCCAGCCCTTGGCCCAAAACCGCAACCTCCCCACCGAGTTTCCCATTGATTGCCGTGGCCTAGACCGCCGCCCCGCCTCTCCCGCCGAAGCCACCCAGAACTGGAACTGGCGCTGTCAGCGCGTTTCGGAGCAGTGGGGCAAGGGCGCACGCTTCGGAGCAGGCATTGGCCCGGCCCAACTGGCCTCGGGCTTCCCCACCATGCCCGGAACCGTGCGCTACTTCGGCGGCTTTTTGGACAATGAAAAGCGCAAACTTTACATCGGCGCGACCTGGAGCGACAACCGGGGCAGGGACGGCAACCCCGACCTCAAGAACTTCGGCTTGATTTTTGAAGTGGACATCGACTGGAAATCTGAGAACGTGGGCAGCCGTAAGGTGATCAGCGGGAAGTACTTAAGCCGCCAGGGCGACGTTGATGTGGGCAGCGGCGACAAACTCTCCACCGTCAAGACCCTGCGGCGCGGAAAGGATGGGAACCTGTATGCTTTCACTCAGGACGCAGGCAACCCCGCCACGGTGGTGCGGATAGACCCTGCCAGCGGTAGCCGCACCACCGTCTGGAGCGAGAAGGCTATCCTCCACAACAACCCCAATCCCTTCCCTAAAGACCAGTGCGAAAACGGGCAGGTGGTGGGTAAAGACGGCATCACCGGTGGCGGGCGGCGCAGCGTGCAGATCAACGGCCTGTGGAACCCCTTCGAGATGAACCCCCAAACCGGCGAGTTCTACCTCTCGGTGATCCAAGCAGACCGCAACAGCCCCTTCGGGATCATCAAGATTGGCGCCGACGGCAGCGAGTGCAGTTGGGTAACGCGGGCCAAGGCGGGCGGCTCCAACCGCTACGCCGACAACGCCACCACCAAGGCCGACCCGACATTCGGTCAACCCGCTGGTGTGGGGACCAGGGGTGCGGGCATCACCAATATGACCTTCAATGCCACCAACCTCTTCTATCACGAAGTCAAGGGCCAAAAGTGGCTCTATGCCAGTAGCGGCTCAACCTACTGGCGCACCAACCTCGAGACGGGCAACCGCGAACTGGTGGTGCAGGCCGACGTGGGCGACTCTTACTCGGTGTGGGATGCTACGCGCAACTGGCTCTGGACTTCGGGCACCGGCAACGGCTCGGCCATCGGGGCCGTGACCATCAACAACGAGGACGACCCCAAGGTGAGTTCCAACCTCTTCTGCACGAACCCCGGCGCGGCCTGGTACCAATGCGTGCGCGGCCCCGGCGAGGTCGGGCCGATGCTGCGCGGTGGGATGTTTGTAGACCCCCTCGACGGCAATCTGATCATCGCCCACGACGCGGTGGGGCTAGTTCGGATCGAGGTCAAGACAGGCAATAGCTATACCTTCAGCCTTTGAACTGGGCGGAAGCCTAAAGATGCGGGTTGGCCCTCTAGGGCCGCCCCGTTCCCCTATCCTGAAACCCCGAACAGCGACCCTACCGCTGCGCTCAGGGCCATTGCCACCGCGCCCCACAGCGTTACCCGAAGCGCTCCCCTGACCACGTTGGCGCCGCCCGCGTAGGCCGCCAGCCCGCCCAGAATCAGCAAGGTGACCAGGGTGGCGACGGTCACGCCGATGTTGATGATGGCGTGCGGCAGCAGGATCGCGGCGATCACCGGGATGATGGCCCCCGCCATGAACGCCGCTGCCGAGGCCAGGGCCGCTTGCAGGGGCCGGGCGCGCAGCGTCTCGGTGATGCCCAGCTCGTCGCGGGCGTGGGCCTCGAGGGCGTTCTTGGCCGTGAGCTGCTGGGCCACCTGGAGGGCCAGGGCGGGCTCGAGACCCCGCCGCTCGTAGATGCCGGCAAGCTCCCGCAACTCGCCCTCGGGGTCGTCTTGTAGCTCCCGGGTCTCCTTGGCGATGTCGGCCCGCTCGGTGTCGGCCTGCGACTGCACCGAGACGTACTCGCCCGCCGCCATCGAGGTCGCGCCCGCTACCAGTGCCGCCACGCCCGCCAGCAGAATGGTCTGCGGCGAGGTTCCGCTCGCGGTGGCCACCGCCACCACCACGCTCGCAACCGACACCACGCCGTCATTGGCCCCCAGCACGGCGGCTCGCAGCCAGCCGATCCGCTCGGATTGGTGGTTTTCCCGATGGGCTCTGAGCATAGGTCTACCTCGCGGAAAGTCTATCCCCGAAGGCTCGAGGCATGTAAGGCCATGCTTGGCCCCTCACACCCGGTCGTCGTTGCCAACCACCAGCACGGGCACCGGGGACTCCCGCGCCACCCGCTCGGCCACCGAGCCCATGAACAGGTGCTCGAGGCCCCGCTTGTTGGCCGTTCCCACCACGATCAGGTCGGTCCCCCAGTCGCGGGCCTCCTTGAGGCCCACCTCGGCAGGCTGTCCGTAGAGCACTTCCCCACCGCCCAACTCGGCCAGCCGCCGCTCGGCCTCGTCGGCGAGGCTCTGCTGCATCTCGAGCGCGGTGTGGGCGGTCTTGCTGCGGGCCTTGGAGACCTGCCCCAGCCCCGCCACGTCGACCACGTGCAGCAGCCGCGTCTGGGCATCGGGGAAGTGCTTACGCACAAACTCGAGCGCCTTGCTCGAGCCCTCCGAAAAGTCGGTCATCAGCAGAACACGCATGGCTGTCCTCCGCAGTGTCTGGGTAGTTGAGATGCGGCGTGCCGCCCGCCACCCCCAAGCTCAGGGTAGCGGGTTTGTGCCAGTCAAATGGCCCCCGTGCTTCTGTCAGGCGGGCGTTTGGGGCCGGTTGAGGGCGCCGAAGCCTTGCCCGTACTGGGGGTCATCCTTGGGGATTGGCCCAGGCTGGGGTGCCGCTATTGCCCGCCCAGATTCAGCGTGTATCTCAGCCACAGCCCGAAGCCCCAGTCGTAGCTGGCGTCCAGCCGGTAGCTGTCCAGTTCCGCGCCTAGGCTGGCCGTGAGGCGGCTGGAGGCCAGCGCGTAGGCCAGGGCCAGCCGTAACTTCAGGATGCTCTCCCCCTCGCCCACTGGCAGCGAAAGGGCGGCCTCGAGCTCGTTGCGGAGCCCAGCCCGCAGCAGCGCCTCCAGCAGTGCCCCTTCCTCGCCGACCTCCCCGCGCCAGCCCAGCACGGCGTAGGGGTTGGGGCCGCGTACCCCCAGCCCGAAGGTGTAGGTGGCGCGGTCGCGCAAGGCCAGGGTGGCTTCGGCGGTGAGCAGCGGGTCGGCGTAGGCCAGCAGCAGTCCGGCCGTCTGGGCCGAAGAGAGGCGGACTCGCCCGGAGATCAGGCCGCCGAGACCGGCAGGGTCGGAGTCGCCCACCCAGAGGTTGCCGCGGGCGGTCGGGGCGTAGCCCAGGCGGGCCTCGAGGGCGAACTGAGCTACGCCCCCGCGCACAAACCCCTCGGCGCCCCAGCCCGCCAAGCCCAGGCTGCCCCGCGCCCCGTAGGCCACCCGCCCCGCTGCGCCCAGGTCCAGCGCCCGCTCCACCGAGACCCCGAAGGCGTCGCGCTGCGCCCGGGCCCCCAGTGTGAAATCGTCAAGGGGGTAGGAAAGCTCGAGGGTCGGGGTGAGGTAGTCCGGCGTGAGCCGCCCGTAGGCGCCGAGGGTGAGGGTCTGGGCGTGGCCGGCGGAGAGGGCTAAGGCCACGAGCCATGAGCCGAGGGCGATGAGCATTTTCATGACGATAGCTTAGCGCGGACGGCCCTTGGCCGTCCGCCCCTGGGCCTCGCCCGCGCCGGGTGTAAGCACGGCGCGGCCGGCGGGTCGGGGCCCGAAACCCAGCCCTACCGCCGTGGCAAGAACAGCGACAGCATCAAGATCAGCAGCCCCGCCGCCCCGCTGAGGGCGGCCCACAAGTAGCGGTTCTGGGTGGCCCGCACCGGCGGCAAGACGCCCTCCTGGTAGGTGCGGGTCTGGCTGCGGTTGGGGGTGAGGATGTCCACCGCCGGGGGCGAGCCGGCCCGTCCGTCGAGTACCCAGGCCCCCCCGCCGGGCCGCACCGGCCGGAAATTCCAGTCGGTGAAGGGGTCGTAGAGCCCGGTTGCCACGAAGTAGCCGTAGTCGCCCGCGGGCAGATCGGGGCGCAGCTCGAGCCACTCCCCGTTGATCGCGAACTCCACCGGCTTCGCGGCGCCGTTCGCCCGCCGCTCCTCCGACTTCCAGCCGGTCAGCAGGTAGGCCCGCTCCCACCCCGCGTCGTCGGGTGTCCTGAACCCGGCGCCCGGCAGCTCGGTCTCGCCGCCCGGGCCGGTGTCCACGTAGACCGCCACGGTGGTCAGCGAGAACCCGCCGGGCGCATTCTGCGGGTTGGCCAGCCGGCTCAGCCGGACCCGCAGCACCACCTTGCCGCCCTCCTCGAGGGCTTCAAACCCGGTCAAGTCCGCGAACCCCGCCTCGGCGAACAGCGCCGCCCTGGGGTAGGCGTACAGCAGCCCGTAGTCGTCGCCGGCGGAGTCGGTGAAGAGGAGGGGGATCATAGGGGCGGGGCAAAGCGCGTGACGGGTTGGGTTTCTCTGCCCTTAGCGAAGCGTCATGAGCGCCTTCACGATCTTAGCGGGGTCGTGCTGGGCGAAGCCTTGCTCGAGGAAGTCGTCGACCACAAGCTGAACACCCTCGCCCTCGAAGCGTTCGCGGCTGAGGGGGACGGGGCGCTGGCCTTCGGCGCGGTAGCGCCTGAGGATCTCTTCGGGGATGAGGGCGCTGTTGATCAGGATAACGTTGGGCTTGCGGCCCAGGTGCTGGGACACCGCATGGTAGTGGTCGAAGGCATCCATGCCCTCGGTCTCGCCGCGCTCGCTCATGATGTTGGCGATGTAGACCAGCCTGGCCCTCGAGTGCTGGATGGCGGTCTGGATGCCCTTGGGCAGGAAGCTGGGGATCACGCTGCTGTATAGGCTGCCCGGCCCAAGCACGATCATGTCGGCCTTGCGGATGGCCTCCACCGCCTCGGGCATGGCCTCGACGCTGCTGGGGTTGAGCCCCACCCGGCGGATGCGCCCCGGCTTCTCGCGCAGCGCCGACTCGCCGTTGACCCGGCTGCCGTCGCCGCGCTCGGCCCACAGCCGCACCGCCTCATAGGTGGAGGGCCAGACCGCCCCGCGCAGCCGCAGAACCTGGTTGGACTGGCGCATGGCCAGGGCGAAGTCGTTGTTTAGCTCGGAGAGCGAGACCAGCATCAGGTTGCCGAAGGTGTGGCCCTTCAGCTCCTCGCCGCGCTGGAAGCGGTACTCCATCAGGTCGGACAGGCCGTCGGCGTCGGAGAGGGCGGCCAGGCAGTCCACCAGGTCGCCCACTGCCGGGACCCCGAAGGAGTTGCGCAGCCGCCCGGTGGAGCCGCCGTCGTCGCTGACCGCTACCACCGCGGTGATGTTGGCGGTCTCGATCTTAAGGCCGCGCAGCACCCTCGAGAGCCCCGTGCCCCCGCCCAGCGCGGCGATGCGTGGGCCGGCCTCGAGGCGGCGCTTGATGTAGACCTGCTTGGACACCGAGCTGAGGTCAGTGATGGCTGAGAGCATCGAGCGGTTCATCATCCGGATGCCCACGAAAAACAGGGTCATGCCCAGCAGGAACCAGATCGTCCCCGACAGCCACATCGGCACCGAGAAGTAGCTGGCCCAGCGCAGGGTCTCGAGGAACAGCGGGATCAGCGAGCTTTGCAGGGCGAGGTGCACCACCCCCAGGAACATCATCAGCACCCCGCCAAAGGCGATGAAGGCGTAGCGCTTGACCCGCATCCCCGGCAGCCACCAGCGCAGGATGCTGAGGAAGGAGTCCTCCGCCGGGTGCGACCGCAACCCGCGCCGCAGGTCGGCGGCGGTCTGGGAGAAGGGGGGTTTCCAAATCATGGCGGGCGGCTGTTCGCGGGGGGGCAGACGGCAGAGGAAGGGGTGGGGCCTGGATGGAGAGGCGGTTCTGGGGTTGTGCTGTGGGCGGACGGCCTTGTTCTCGCCTCGCCGCCCTTCTTAAGCCGCCTGCTGGGCCTTCTCGAGATCCCGGTGCTCGAGCTCGACCCGGAAGCGGCTCGAGAGTTCTTGGGCCAGGCGCTCGGCCACCGCGACGCTGCGGTGCTGACCGCCGGTGCAGCCGATCGCCACCGTGTAGGCGGCGCGGCCCGAGTGGCGCGCGCCCTCGGCGGAGAGGCCGATGGTGGTCAGGAGGGCGCGGTAGAGGGGCTCGGTCTTGGGGTCGGTGAAGATGTACTCGGCCACCCTGGGGTTGGTGCCGGGCTGGTGCTTGAGTTCGGGGTCGTAGTAGGGGTTGGGGAGGCCGCGCACGTCCAGAACCAAGTCGGCGTCTACCGGCGGCCCCCACTTGAAGCCGAAGGAGAAAATGCGCAGGAGGAAGCCCTCCTCCTCGCCCAGGGCCGACTCGAGGGTCTCCTTGAGCTGGCGCGGGGTGCGCTCGGAGGTGTCGATTACCAGGTCGGCGCGGTCGCGCAGGGGGGCCAGGGCCAGGCGCTCCTCGTCGATCTCGCGCAGCAGGTTGCCCATACCCAGCGGGTGCAGGCGCCGGGTGAGGTTGTAGCGCTTGAGCAGGATGTCGCTCTTGGCCTCGAGGTAGATGATGAAGGGCTTCAGCCGGCCCAGCACCTCCTCGACCTCACCCAGCAGCTCCCGGGTGCGGATGTCCACCACCGCCGCCACCTTGGTGATCTGCTTGGCCTCGAGGGTCTTCAACAGCTCGGGCCACAGCTTCGGCGGGAGGTTGTCCACCGAGAAATAGCCCAAGTCCTCCAGCGCCATCCGCGCCGAGGTTAGACCCGCCCCGCTCTGTCCACTCAGTATGACAAACCGCATGAGGCTCACCGTTCGAAAAGTAAGTGGGGTTGCCTTCCCCGTCCGCAGTATAACCGCTGTGAAGGGGCGGGTTTGTGCATGAGGACGGGACTCATCCAGCACCCGCGCGTTCGGCGAAGTCGTGGCCGGCGCGGGCCGTCCGCGCCCCAGCCTAGCCCGCGTTCCTCAGCCCCGCCGCGATTCCCAGGAGCGAGAGCATCAGGGCCCGCTCGAGTCCGGTGCGCTCGGGCGCCTCGGTGGGGGTCCTGCGGTAGCGCTCGAGCAGCTCGACCTGCACTTGGCTGATGGGGTCGACGTAGGGGTTGCGGAGCTCGGTCTGGCGGGCCAGGGTCGGATGATTCACCAGCAGGGGGGCCTGGAAGGTCTCCTCGAGGGTCGCCACTGCCCGTTCGAAGGAGGCCTCGAGGCCGGGGAAGAAGCGCTCGGCCAGCTCGGGCCGCACCAGGCGCTGGTACTCCCGCGCGATGCTCAGGTCGGCCTTGGCCAGCGCCATTGCGGCGGAGTCCAGGGTGGAGGCAAAGAAGGGCCAGCCCTGGTACATCTCGCGGCGCAGCTCTAGCGGGATTTCCGCCAACCCTTCGGCCACGCCGTACCAGCCGGGGATGAGCAGGCGCACCTGGGTCCAGCTCATTACCCAGGGGATGGCCCGCAAATCCTTAATCTCGCGCACCCGCCCGCTGCGGTAGACCGGACGGCTGGCGATGTTGAGCGCCCCGATCTCGCGGATGGGGGTGAACTGCTCGTAGAACTCGAAGAAGCCTGGGCGCAGCAGCAGCTCGCGGTAGACCTCGGTGGACTTCCGGCTCGAGCGCTCGGCGGCCTCGAGCCACTCCCCCCGGATGGGCTCGGAGCGGCCGTGCAGGTCTCGGGCCGAGGCCAGGGTCATGTGGTAGAGCATCTGCTCGAGGTTGCGGTGGGCCAGGTCGGGGTGGGCGTAGCGGTCCGCCAGGGCCTCGCCTTGCTCGGTCAGGCGCATCCGGCTACCCACGGTACCGGGCGGCAGGCTGGCGATGGCCCGGCCCGCCGTGCCGCCGCCGCGCGCGGTGGAGGTCCCGCGCCCATGGAAGTAGTAGACCGTCACCCCGAAGCCCTGCGCCACCGCCGTGATGGCCTCCTGGGCGCGATACAGGGCCCAGTTGGCGGCCAGGAAGCCCGCGTCCTTGTTGGAGTCGGAGTAGCCGATCATGATCTCGAGGCCGCCCCGGCCCGCCACGTGGGCCGCGAACAGCGGGTTTTGCAGCAGCTGGCCCACCACGGCGGGGGCGTTCTCGAGGTCGCCCAGGGTCTCGAACAGCGGCACCACGTCGAAGGGCAGGGCCTTGCCGGGGCGGTAGAGCCCGGATTCGCGGGCCAGCAGGATCACCTCGAGCAAGTCCGAGGCGTAGTGGGTCATGCTGACCACGTGTGCGCCCCTGGATTTCCAGTTCCCCAGGGCCCCCAGCGCGGTCTGGAGGGCTTTGGTCTGGGGCCGATAACCCACCGGGGCCAGCGGGCGGGCGGTGGCGAGTTCGCGGGTCAGCAGGGACTCGCGCTCGTCGGGGGAGAGGGCCGCGTAGCCCTCGTGAACCCCCCCGACCCTCAGCAGCTCGGCGCAGGCCTCGGTGAGCTGCTTGGACTCCTCGCGCAGGTCGAGGGCCACCAGGTCCAGCCCGAAGGCTTCGGCGTTCAGGCGCACCGGCTTGACGGCAGTGTTGGCGATGGACTCGAGGCCGATCTGCCGCAGGCTCCCCTCGGCCTTCTTCAGGTCGCCTACGAACTCGGCCGTGGAGGTGAAGCCTGGCCCCGGCTGCTCGCCGATCAGCGAGCGCAGCTTGTAGCGCAGCCCCATCCCAAAAACCCGGTAGGGCTCGTTCTCGAAGCGCTCGGGCAGTTGCAGGTGGCGCTCGTTGTCCTCGAGGGCCAGCCGCAGCTCGCGGGTCAGGGCCACCCGGTCGCTGCTGAGCGAGAGGTCGCGAATCAGGTTGTCCACGTCCTCGACGTACTTGCGGACCGCCGTCTCGGCGGCGTACCGCTGCGCGAAGGCGGTCACCTCCGGTACCACATTGGGGTTGCCGTCGCGGTCGCCCCCGATCCACGTCCTAAAGACCAGGGGAGGGGAGAGGTCGGGCCGCCTCCCGTAGTGTGCCTCGACAGCCCGCTCGAGGCCTTCCACCAGCCGGGGGATGGCCTGCCACAGCGTGAAGGTGGTGTAGAACAGCCCGCCCTTCACCTCGTCCTGCACCGTGGGTCGGCTGCGGCGCAGCTCGGAGGTGCCCCAGAGGAGGGTGACGCGAGCGTCCACGGCAGGATCGGGGGACGGGGTCAGCAGACTCGAAGACTCCGGGCTTGCACTGCTTCTCCCCATCTCGATCGCGTCAAGCATCCGCTCGAGCTCGCCTACGTGGTACCGCTGCGTTCTGCGGCGGGTCTCGGTGGGGTGGGCGGTGAAGGTCAGGTGGAGGCGCAGCTTTTGCAGCACCCCCAGCACCTGCTCGTAGCTGAGCCCCTGGGCCTTGAGCTGGCCGATGGCCGACAGGAACGACTCGCCCCTGGGCTTTTCCGGGGTGCTGCCCCGTTCGCGCTGGCGGTTGACCCGCACGCGGTGGCGCTCCTCGGCCAGGTTGACCAGATGGAAGTAGGTCGAGAAGGCCCGGATCAGGCTCTCGGCCTCCTCGAGGCTCAGCCCCTTGACCAGGCCCAGCAGCTCTCCGTGGGAGGCCTCGTCGTAGCTCTGGCGCAGGGCCTTGGTGAGGGCGCGGGCGCGCTCTTCGAGCTCGTACATCCGCTCGCCCGACAGTGTGCGGATGGCGCCGCCGAGCGAGCGCCCCAGCAAATCCACCTCGCGCTTGAGTTGTTCGAAAAGTTGGTTTTCAGACATGGAAGCCCCGCGTTTGGTATACCACTGCGGGACAGTTTACCCCATGCCTCGAGGGAGGGGGGCGCGGTGCGGCCAACCTCCCACACGCCCCGCCCAGCCGCGCCGACAGGCCGACAGATCGCGGCCCGCCGGCAGCAGGACCGCAACGCGAGCCGCCAGCGGTTCTCGAGTCGACTCCACCGCTCCGACCCCGCCCTTGCAGGGTTCGGACTTCGGCCCCAGCGAACACCCCCCGCGAGAGGTTTCTGCCGAGCTCAGGTTAAAATCTGCCCTAATGAACCAGTCTGTGCGCCCACTCGAGGCCCCTCAGAGCGGTTCCCACGAACACTCGGTACGGCGTTTGCTGTACCGAGGGTAATACTCCGCACCGTGGGCCGAGTATTGGACAGGAACGCGATCAGGCCGGCTGGCTCGAGCGGGCGGAGAAGTTCAGGTCGCTGTGCTTGATCTGCTCCACGAGCTCGAGGGTCTCGGGCATGGGGGTGTCGCCCACCTCGGTGCGGAGGAAGTGGACGAAGCGGCGGTAGTGTTCGACGGCGGCGTACTTCCCTGCGGTCTGGGCCAGCTGGCGGATCAGGGTCTGGTGGTAGTTCTCGCCCAGGTAGGGGTCGGCGTGCAGCGCACAGGAGAGGGCCAGGGTGGACTCCTCGAGCCGCCCCTGCTGGTCCAGCAGCCGGGCCAGCTCGAGCTCGGCCTGTACGAAGAGGCGCTGTACCACGGCCCGGGTCTCGGTGGCCCAGTCGGTCTCGAGGTCCCCCAGGTACTCTCCGGTGTATAGGTTGAGGGCGGCCTCGTAGTGCAGCACTTTCTGCTGCGGCGTGGCGGCCTGCTCGGCCTGGTGCAGCGCCTCGGCGAAGGCCTCGAGGTCGGAGGCGGCCAGCACCTCGGGGGCCAGGGCGTAGCGCCCGTGCTCCTCAATCACCGCGCCGTGCCAGCCCAGCGCGTGGCGGACGCGGTGGACGGTGACGCGGAAGCGGTTGGACGCGTGGGCGTCGCAGGGCACGTCCCACAGCTGCTCGATGATGTGCCCGCGGCTGTGGCCGTGCGGGTTGGAAATCAGGTAGAAGAACAGCTCTCGAGCCGATTCGGCCCGCCACTGCACGGGACGACCCTCGAGCCAAACTTCGGCTGCCCCCAAGGTTTTGATGCGAAGGTCTCTCACAGCCTCACCCTATCCCCCCGGTCAGGGACTTTTACACCTATAACGCGGCGTTTGTTGGATGTTAGAGAGAAGCTACTAGATTCCTGGATTTGGGCCAAACTCTTTTTCATCGGGGCGTCATGTCGGGGTAATCCGCCGCCTGCAAGCTGGGCCCATGGCGTACTCGATCATGCTCTGGCTGACCAACCCCGGCGAACAGGTCCACGAAGACCAGGCTAACGAGATCATCAACTCCGACCGCTCTCGCTTTCCCGGCGCGCGCGGCGGCATCAACGTCCCGCCCGCCGCCACCCGCCTGGTCTACGGCGTATACGACGAGCAGGCCCAGGCCGAAAAGGCCCTCGAGAAGATCTCCCACCGCCTCGAGAAGAACGAGCCTTTGCGCTTCGATCTGGAGAGCGGCAGCGTATTTTTGGTTCCCTGTGCTCGAGTTCACTACGCGGTGATGAGCGAGTTCGTACGGCCCAAGGACGATAGGGGGCAGGCCGACCAGACCGCTCAGACCGCTCAGACCGCTCAGAGTGTACTTAACGAGCTTCGGGGGTAAGGGTGGGAATAGAGGTCTTAAGGTCGGCGGCGAACCTCAGCGGCGACCCAGGTGCGTCTCGAGTCCGGCTGCCGAGAGCCCTGGCCTTGCCGTGGGCGGTCCCTCCCGCCCCTCGCTGCCAATTCCCAAATGTCCCCGCCCCTTGCCGTAGCCTAGTGACAGGGGGATGACTATGCTCGAGAAACCCGTTCTTATCGCCTACACCAGTGTCACGGGCAGCGCCCGCGACACCGCCCTGGAGATCGAACAGGCCCTCGACCGAATGGGGGTGGCCTCGGAGGCGCGGGAGATCGAAAACATCAGCCGGATTGACGGCTACCGGGCGGTGATCGTGGGCAGCCCCATCCGCGACGGGGAGTGGCTTCCTGCGGCAGTGGATTTCGTGCGTGCGCACGCTGCCGAGCTCAGCAAGGTGCCGGTCTTCTACTTCCTGCTGGCCATGACCATGCACGACGACACCCCCGAGCACGCCCAGACCGCCCTGGGCTACCTCAAGCCGGTGCGGCAACTGCTCGAGCCCGTCGAGGTAGGGCTGTTCCCCGGAAAGTTCCTGCCCCAAGAACTTCCTGCCGTGGCCGAAGCCCACCTGCGCCAAAAGGGCTTCCCCGAGGGCGACTTCCGCGACTGGGATGCGGTCAACCTGTGGGCTGCGCGCGTGGCGGGTCTGCTCAAGGACGAGCAACTGGCGGGCGGCATCTGATCGCGTCTCCCACCATTACCTCCCTCGCGGTGGCAGGTAATGTACTCCCCATAGCAAAAACCGCCGTAGGGAGTATGTGTGGGAACTGCTCAGAGCTGGGCCGACCCAAGACCCGTGCATAGCCTTGGCCCCGCACGCCAAACCGGGCAACCCTGGGTGCGGTAATGCCCCGGTAATGGCGGCCTGACATACTGCGTAGGTCTGAGCCGACGCCTCGGCTCGAAAGGGGTGTACATGGAGACAGACAAACCCGTCCGCACGGAGGAATTCCAGCTCAGCGGTGAGTCGGTGGTGGCCAAGGTCAAGGAGCTGCTCCACGAGGGCAACGTGCGCCGGATCATTCTCAAGAACGAGGAGGGCCGCACCCTGATCGAGATCCCCCTGACCATCGGGGTGGTGGGTGCGGTGCTGCTGCCGGTCTGGGCGGGCATCGGGGCCATCGCGGCGTTGGTCGCCAACCTCACCATCAAGGTAGAACGGGTCGAAAAGGAGGAACCGCTTAAAGAACCCGTCTCGAGTACCTAAACCTCGGCGTCGTTTCCCGCGAACGCCAGGGCCCCCTCAGCATCGAGGGGGCCTTGAACTTAAAGGCGGCTCGAGTCACGGCAACTCGAGGCTGCCCTAGCCCGGAAATGGCTTGGTGGAGAAGCTGATGCCGTGGCCCGAGTTATTCGACGGCGAGACTAAAGGGTATGCGCTGCTCGAGGTGGGCGAGGGCGCGGTGAAGTACGAGCTGGAAGTACGAGCTGTATGCCGTGGACAAAACGGTGCCCGGCGGGGAGCGGCGTCTGGTGCGGATAGTGAAGGTGGTGCGGTAGTCTCGAGCCCCACCCTCAACAAAACGACAGCCTCGAGGACGGTCAGGTTTTGCCAGGGTTTAAGTGCAAGGCGGCGGAGTTGTTTGGGGGTAGGCTCGAGGGGCTAATGGGTGCAAAATACGACGGAAAAAGTAAGGAATGGTTGTGCAAAAGTAAGGAGACAACTATACTCTTTTCATGGTTAGAGCATCCTCCACCATTACCAGTAAGGGTCAAATAACTTTGCCGATAGCCCTTCGTAGGCTCCTCAATCTTAAGGAGGGCGACCGGGTAGAATTCGATCTTGATTCGGCAGGAGAGGTACGGTTGCGCCCAGCCAAGCAGCAGGGGCGGTTTGGCAAGTACAAGGGGGCAGGGGTAGGTCACCTGAAAACCAAAGAACAAGCCGAGGAATGGTTGAATACCCTACGGGGGCGCGAGGAGTGACAACTGCGCTGGACACCAACGTTTTGATTGGGCTTTGGTTGCCCCACCACCCCTTTAACCAAAAAGCCGAAGCTGCTCTCGAGGCCGCTGCTGCAATAGGAGCACTGGTCATTGCTCCACCGGTGTATGCCGAACTAGTGGCTGCGCCAGGCAAAACCCGCCTATGGGTGGATGAGTTTTTGGATGATGTGGGAATTGAGGTGGACTGGCAAATCAGTGAGGCCACTTGGCTCGAGGCCGGTGAATCCTTTGCCGCCTACGCCCAGCGCCGCCGCAAACAAAACACCCAAACCCCCCGTCGGATACTGGCCGACTTTGTGATTGGGGCACATGCCTTGCACCAAGCCGACCGTCTGCTCACTACCGATGCTTGGTATAAAACTATCTTTAAAGGCTTGAAGCTCGAGGTGGTGCGGTAGGCTCGAGCCTCACTCGCAACAACCCCCGGTTTGTGCTAACCAACGAAGACCTGAGCGAACTCGAGGCCATCGTCTATGGTGGCTTCGACCCAATGGGTTGGCAGTACGATTTGCGCTACCAGTTAACCCCCTCAAGTTTTGGGGGAAAATCGTGGGGGCTTTTCGTACCGCAGTAGGCCCTCGAGATGGTGGTGGAGGCTCGAGCCACACCCTCAACAAAATCGACAGCCTCGAGGACAGCAAAGTTTTGCCAAGGTTTAGCTGCAAGGTTTCGGATTTGTTTGGGGGTAGGCCATACTCATCTACGGGGTATACAGATCAACTATTGAGGTTAACTCATCTTTTTCGGAATGTAGGGAATGCCGTTACCAATTTCTATTGGGTTTAGATTATCAAACAAATCCTTCCGTTCTTGTGCTTTCTTGATAATTTGATCTTTGATTTCTTTAGGTGTCAGGTTAGGTTTCTTGGATCTCCAATATGCCACCATACCCGCAATTAGAGCTGCGGAAAACGATGTTCCAATTAAGGGGATTTTTTGGGCCTGCACTTTAACAGTGGGTACAACCACATCCAAATTTTGACTTTTCCGACTTGTAGAGGAACGCAAGAATTTATCATTGGTTTTTTCTCTGCTCACCGCTCCTACAACTATTGCATCTTTCAATCCATCTTCGCGTGAATAACTAGCAGGATAATGCGCTTTAGAAGACGGACGACCCTTTGAAACGTCCTTTTCTTCATTACCCACTGAAAATATAAACATTACTTGCTTCCCGACAGCTTCAAGAATAATCTTTCTAATGCTTTCAACGGGTGTATCTCCGCCCAAACTCAATAAAACCACAAGTTTCTTGGGATCGATTTTCTCTTGCGCTAACAGATAACTGAGCCCTTGAATAACATCACTAGCACGACACTCCCCGACATTGTTGGCAACTTTAATTGGAAGTATTTTAGATTGACGTGAAAGGCTACTCTCTTTCCCGGCTGCTAGTATCGCTAAATTGTAACCATGTCCAAAGTCCTCTTGCCCAGATGGCCCAGTAAAGGAAAAACGATCTTGAATTCCTGTTCTGGTAAAGTCAAAACCGTCAAGAATACGATTTTCCAACTGTTCTTGAGAATCCTTCTGATCAATACCTGTATCTAGAATAGCAATAGTAATACCGCGTCCGCCGTTATTTAGGTTAACACCTTTCTCGAATAAAAGATCGGACACAGGTGGTACAACGCCTCGATTCCACACACTTTCAGGATCGATTTTCCACAAGCTTTCAGGATCGGCTTCTATAACAAAATCCGTCTTCTTTCTTAGTTCAACAAGGGTTTTTCCGAGTGGTCGCCCCCCAATATCGACCAAGGCCAATTTATTATTTCTGATGGGGCCTTTCTTCCCACCAAGGGGAATTAAACCCCCACTTAACAGTGCTAGACCAAGCCCTGTCTTGTCCAATTCTTTTTGCAAACTTTCCTCAGTATATTTGGGGTCTACGATAAGCAATACGCGTGTTTTGTCTACATCCCCCAGAACAGTTAGCTCTCCCTCTCCAACCAAAACACCACTTCTATAAAGTTGTAGGTTCTTGGGGCCTCCAGAAATATCGTTTGGTATAAGGAAAGTGATTCCTTGCGGGTTCGAAGGTTTAGCAGACTTAGTCACTGGAATATCAGAGAAGGCTTGATCCACTCCATCAATTATCCGTATAAACACATCTTCAGGATTAATTGATTTATCAGCTCCTTGAGGCTCCTGCTCTAAAGATACAATTTCACCACGTGCCGCCCAAGCCGGGTTGATAATCAACTTATGTGGTAGAGACTTGTGAGGTTTATTCATCAGATTTCTCCTATCAATTGTTTTTAGTTGGGTTACTCATAATGGTCATTCGTTCCCGGAAGCGCTGAGCAAGAACCGCATTTCCTGTTCTATCTAGAATCATTAAAGCCTCTTGTAGAGCTTCAAAGTTGTTTGTGAGTTCTGAAAGATTCGCAAGAACCGTAGCCAATAAAAAAGACTCTTCCTACTGGAGTTCAACGCGCCCTGTGCTACTGACTCCGGAAGAATTGAAATACTACACAAAGGCTGACAGCGTTGAAAAAAAACATTCTTCCAAAGAATTCCAGGATTCCGTAGAC
>JANRLD010000100.1:0-54099 GCA_033762915.1 Meiothermus sp.
CCAGGACCCCGAGCCCTGGCCCACCTTAGAGAGGTTGACCATGTCCCACGCCCTGCTGAGCGGCGAATTGCCCCACATAGAGAAGTTTGAGAAGACCGTCGTCCGTTTCGACGGCGGTGCCGCCATCCTGCGCGAGGCCAGCCTGTCCCTGCCTACCGCCAATGAAAACCCGGGCTACTTCTTCCACTGCCACATCGAGGAGGAAGACCTAATCCAGGACGTGCTGCTGGAGGCCCGCCCTAGTGCCCACGGCCTCTACGTCGGCCTGGCCCGCTTCGGCGCGCCCCTCAGCACCCCCGGCGTCCGCGCGGCGGTGGAGTGGCTGGTGGGGTGGCTCGAGGGGCAGGGGCTGAGGGTGGTGCAGCGGTCGTACTGAGAGCGGTTCCCACGCATACTCCCTACAGAGTTGCTGTAGGGAATACATTGCCTGCCGCCGCGAGAGAGGTACGGGTGGGAAACGCGATGAAAGCAAAAAACCCAACGCAGTTCGCAAATTGATTGCCACAACACCGCACCCCGAAGACAGAGCGTCGGTTGAAAACCGCAATAAAACTCCCGCAGCGCGGGCACATGGCCGACGGGCGGCGAGGGTCAAGGGCTTTATTGTGGCGGCGCACGGCAGCATCCGCGCCACCATCAAGCGGGTCCTGAACCTCGAGAACAGCATCCGGAAGAAGTTCCAGACCCACAACCGCCCGGTCTACCCCCACCGGCCCTGGGCTGTTCCGCTACGGCAACTGACCCTCCGCAATGCTGTCTTCTTCACGGAATTGCAGGTCGTAAAGCTCCTTGTAGAGACCACCCTTGGCGAGCAGCTCGAGGTGCGTGCCCTGCTGGGCCACCGCGCCGTTCTCGAGCACGATGATCTGGTCGGCGTCGCGCACGGTGGAGAGGCGGTGGGCGATCACGAAGGTAGTGCGGCCGCGCATCAGGCGCTCAAGGGCCTCCTGCACCAGCGCCTCCGACTCCGAGTCGAGCGAGCTGGTGGCCTCGTCGAGAATCAGAATCTCGGGGTTTTTGAGCAGCGCCCGGGCGATGGCGACACGCTGCCGCTGCCCGCCCGAGAGTTTGACGCCGCGCTCGCCCACGATGGTGTTGTAGCCGTCCGGGAAGGCGGCAATAAACTCGTGGGCGTTGGCGGCCTTGGCGCTGTCCTCGAGTTCGGCGTCGGTCGCGCCCGGCTTGCCGTAGCGGATGTTCTCTCCGACGGTGCCGGAGAAAAGCTGGGTCTCCTGGGGCACGATGGCGATGTGGCGGCGCAACTCGGTGGGCTCGAACTGGCGGATGTCCTGACCATCCAGCAGGATGCGCCCGCCGGTGGGGTCGTAGTAGCGCGGGATCAGGGCCACCACCGTGCTCTTGCCGGCTCCGCTGGGCCCGACCAGCGCCACCACCTGGCCGGGCTTGGCCTCGAGGCTGACCCCCTTGAGCACGTCCGTATCACCCCGGTCGCCGTAGCGGAAGGCCACGTTCTCGAACCTGACGGCCCCCTTCACGCTGCCCAGCTTGGCCTGGGGGTTCTCGGCCTTGATCTCGGACTGCTCATCCATCAGGCCGAAGATGCGCTTGGTCGCACCCAAGGTTTCCTGGAAGGTAGCGTAGAGGCCGGTGAACTGGGCGATCGAGATCGCCACGAAAAAGGTGTAGAAGAGAAAGGAGACCAGACCGCCCACGCTCATCTCGCCCGCGATCACCAGGCGCCCGCCGAACCAGATCACCAGCGCCAGGCTGGCGAAGGTCGCGAAGGAGATGCCCGCGCCGAAGTACAGCGCCCGCAGGTTGCCCACCTGGATGGCGGTCTGGTAGGCGTCGGCGATCTTCTCGGCGTAGCGGCGGCTCTCCACCCCCTCCGCCGTGAAGGCCTGCACCACCCGCACCCCCACGATGGCCTCCTCGGCCCTCGCGTTCGCGTCTGCGAGCTTGTCGGTGACCTGGGTCGCCAGTTTCCGCAGCCTGCGGCCCGCAAACGAAGCCATCAGGATCACCAGCGGCACCACCGAGAGCATCACCAACGAGAGCTTCCAACTGGTCACGAAGATGATCACCACGCCGCCGATCAGGGTGATGGCCTGGGAGATGAACTGCACCAGCGAGTTGGAGACGGCGGTCTGCACCGTGCCCACGTCGGAAGTGAGCCTCGAGGTGATCTCACCGGTCTTGCGGTTCTCGAAGAAGCGCACCGGCAGGCCCATCAGATGGTCGAACAGGGCCTTCCGCAAGTCTGCTACCACGCCCTGCCCGACCCGCACCAGCAGCGAGGTGTTGAGGTAGGAGAAGGCCGCCTGTAGGGCGAAGATGCCCAGCAGCCCCAGCGCCAGCCGGTCGAGGTTGGTGGTGTCCTTGGTCTGCTGCAAGGCCCGGTCAATCAGCTGGCCCACCACGTTGGGGAAGACCAGGCCCAAGAGCGAGGAGACCGCCGTGGCGACGAGGGCCACCACCAGCAGGGTGCGGTAGGGCCGGACGTACTCGAGCAGCCGCCAGAGGTTTTTGGCGTCGCCTCTCTCGGCCTTGTAGGGTTCATGGGGCGGGGGTCGCATAGGGGATACCTTACCGCTAGTGCCCGGTTAACAAAAGTTCGCGGGGTTGTTGGCCCGGCACGGTCGGGGAATAGCGGATCTCCAACGGGTCGGCGAGACTGCAGGCGGGCCGAAGCTTTGTTTCCAGACCGAGCTGTACTCGAGCCATGCCAGACCCGCCCTCTCCCGGTGAACGGCCTACCCCAGTCCGGCCAAGGGGCACCGACACCTTGGGGGCCTGGCCCGCTCGAGCGCCCCCGGTACAGGAGTCGGCACGGCATGGGCGCGGACAAAGGTCAACGCCCCGCGCAGCGGCGGGGCTCTGCATGGACCCTTTGACGTTCCTCTCCCAAACCCTCCCGCGAAGCAGCGGCGAAGCGCTCGGCCCCGCCTACCGGTTGCGCCCAGGGTCACGCGCTTCGGCCATCACCATCCGCCCTCCAGCTACGCCTCGGCCACTGTGCCGCGCACCACCAGCACCGGGGTCATGCAGTTGTGCAGCACCTTGTCGGTCACGCTGCCCATCAGCACCCGGTCTATGCCCTTACGCCCGTGGCTGGCCATCACCACCAGGTCGTAGTCCTTGGCGTGGCTGAGGATGGCGGGCACCGGGTGATCTTCGACGATCAGCGTGCTGATGGGAACGCCCCTGGCCTGGGCCTCAGCGGCGAAGGTCTCGAGCTTCTGGCTGGCCTGCCGCCGCATGGCCTCGAGGGTCTCGCCCATCTCCTCCAGGCGCTGCGGGCCGTAGACGTAGGTGCGGTCGTAGGGGGGCTCGAGGGCGAAGAGCAGCGTCACCTCGCCGCCCGCAGCGCGGGCCAAGTCGAACCCCTCCTCCATGGCCTGCTGCCCGAAGTCGTCGCCGTCGGTGGGTATAAGTATCCGCTTGAACATAGCTCTCGCTCCTTCCCAGCCGTGCAGATCGCAGGGGATGTTGTCTTCGCACTACCGTAAACCCCAGGCGGGGGGGCTTGTGTCCTTGAAGGGCGGCTTGAGGGGCGCGGGACGGCGGACGAGAGAGTCTCGAGAACCTCCATCCCTCGCCACCCCTCGCCGCCTTACAATCACATCCATGTCCGGTTGGCTGCTGGCCCTGCCCGTGGTGGTGTTCCTGGGACTGGGTCTGCTGTACCCGCTGGCCCTGATCGTGGGGCAGGGGCTGGGGGGAGCGCAGGCGCTGGGCAACGCGTTCTACTGGGAGCGGCTGGGGTGGAGCCTGCTGTACGGGCTGGGGTCGTCGGCGCTGTGTATCGGGGTGGCGCTGGCCCTGGCCCCCGCCTTCAGCCGGAGGTTTCCGGGGCGGGAGTTGCTGCTGTCCCTCTCGACCCTGCCCTTCGTGCTACCCACGCTGGTGGTGGCGCTGGCCTTTCTGAGTCTGGTGGGGCCTCGAGGCGTTTTGGGGATCAGCCTCTACGGCACGGTCTGGATACTCTTGTGGGCCGCGCTGCTATACAACCTGGGGCTGGTGCTGCGGCCCCTGGTAGCTACTCTCCCCAGCCTGGGCAGCCTGCTCGAGGTGGCCCAGCTCGACGGCGCGACAGTGGGCCAGGCCTACACCCGCGTGGCCCTGCCGCTGCTGCTGCCGGTACTGCTGTCGAGCGGCTCCCTGGTCTTCCTGTATAGCTTTTCCAGCTTCGGGGTGCCGCTGCTGCTGGGCGGGCCGGGGTGGTCTACGCTCGAGGTCGAAATCTACCAAGCCCTGGCCTTCCGCCTCGACCTGGGCGAGGCCAGCGTGCTGATGTTGATGCAGTTCGCGGTCAGCGGGCTGGTGCTGGGGTTGTATCTGCGGCTGCAAAAGGAGTTGGCGGAGAGCCTCGAGGCGGCCCAGCCCCAGCTCAAGAAGCACCCCCAAGGCGCGCGGACGGCAGCACTGGTCGGGCTGGCCTTCGCGCTGATCTACAGCCCCCTTATCGCCTTGATCTGGCGCTCGGCGCAGTTCCCCGCAGCCTGGGCCTCGGTCTGGACAGCCGAAGATTTCACCGCCGCCGGGCTGGCCTTGGGCAACACTTTGGCTTTTGCGGGGCTAGCCCTGCTGCTGGTGATTCCTTTGGGGTTTTGCTACGCCTACACGGTCTGGCGCGGCAACCGGGCCCTGGACTTCCTTGGGCTTCTGCCGCTGATAGTCTCGCCCGTGGCGGTGGGGCTAGGGTATCTGCTGGCCTATCCCAGCTTGCGCGGCTCGTTGTGGATTTTGCTGGCGGCCTATGCGTTGCTCAGTTACCCGCTGCTGGCGAGGGCCATCCTTCCCGCCTTGCAAACTTTTCCGAAGGAGTTGCTCGAGGATGCCCAAACCTTAGGCGCGACCCCCTGGCAGCGGTTTTGGTTTGTGGAGCTTCCGCTGATTTCTCCAGCAGCTAGGGCTGGCTTAGCACTTTCCCTAGCCGCAGTTTTGGGCGAGTTCGGAGCCACCCTGACCCTACAACGCCCCGAGTGGGCCACGCTCTCCATAGCCATCTACGAACGCCTCGGACGACCCGGAAGCCTACCGTTCCAAGAGGCTACCGTTTTGGCAGTGCTGCTGATGCTGGTGAGCGTGGTGATGTTTCTGCTGATTCAGCGGCGGGGGTGAAAGGACAAAGGCTTCCCCACAGAGCGTTCGACCTTGGCCCCAATGTTTACACGGCCTAAAAGCCCACAGGGTCATCACAAAATCAAGTCACTCACAACGTGTGGGGGGTCGCCTTTTGTGTTCCTTGTTCCCTCTTCCCTCCTCCCTCTCAATACCGCTTATCCACCAACGGCCCGCCTTCAATCTCCTCTACGGCCACCACATCGTCCAGGCGAATCCCGGTGGCCTGTTGCAGTGCGGGGGCCAATTGGGGCGGTACGGCTTCGGCCTTGATTTTTAGGGTCAGTTTGTCGGTTCCGGCCTCGTTGCGCTCAACCACCACCTGAGCGCCCGTGCGGGGGTCTATCCCGAAGGCCATCAGCATCGGGGCCAGTTCGGTGGGGTAGAGCTTGACCCCCTTGACCTTAACCATCAAGTCGGTACGCCCGATAACCCCCCTCGGCAGCACCATTTCCCCGTTTACATGATTCACTACCGCCAGGTCGCCGGTGCGGAAGCGGATCATCGGCATCAAGGTGCGGCTGAGGGCGGTGATGACCATCTCGCCCTTCTCGCCGTCGGGGGTGGGCTGCAAAGTCTCTGGGTCGAGGATTTCGGTGATCGCCATCTCGGGGACTTCGCGCAGGCCGTCTTTGGCCAAGGTCTCCCCTGCCACCACGCCCAGCTCGGAAGTGCCGTAAGCGTCCACTGCCACGCCCCCAATCGCGGCCTCCATCTTCTCGCGGTAACCCGGCACGCTGGTGAACGGCTCGCCACCCGCCATCATCAGTTCAAAACGCCCACCCGCCGCCGCGATTTTGAGGGCGAAGCTGGGGTTACAGACCAGCACCTCGAAGCCGTACTGCTGCTGCAACTGGGCGATGCGCTCGGCCTCACCGGGGCCGTGGGGGAACACCATCGCGCCGGCCCGCTGCAGGGCTTCGTGGAACAGCCAGCCCCCCGCGAAAATGTGGTAGCCGAAGGCCACCAGGGCCTTCTTGCCTGCCACCCCTAGGCGGCGCATCTGGGCCGCCAGGGCCTCGGCTTGGTACTCCACGTCCTCGGCCGAGAGGTACTCGGGCATCCAGCCGATGGCCGGGCTGGGGGTCAGGTGCATCAAACTCGAGCCGCTGGGGGCCTTGGGGTTGGCCTGAATATAGGCCAGCCATTCCTGGCGAGTGGTTAGGGGGAGGCTCGAGACGGTCTGGGGGGTCAGGCCGTTCAAGTCAAAGCCCTTGAGTTTTTCGGCATACACGGGGTGTTGCTGTGCAGCAGCCACGACGGCGCGAAGGCGGGCGGTTCTGTCCATGTTGTCTACCTCGAGGGGTGATTATACGGCCCTGAGCGGGATTGGGATTTGGTTTGAGGGTGGAGTTCATTCACACTCGAGGTATACGACTTCGAGCGTTTTGCCCGTACTAACCAGAGCATTACCCCGCGTCTACTCGGGAACTAAGGCGATTTGGGCTAGATAGGGTTCGGGGCCGGAGCGTTGGCTGTATTTTTCGATCAGGGCTACCATCTCGAGTTGCAAGGCTTTGGCATCAGCCCTCGAGAGACGCAGAGGGAAAACCGAAAACATCAATGCGGGGGATTCGGGGGACAGTAGGGTGTTGAAGAAGTCAAACTCCTGCCCTTCAGGCGAGAAGTCGGTACTGACAAACCCACCCCCATCGTAGACCCGAAGGCCAACTTGGGCGATGTCTTGAATCAACCCTTGGCCTGAGCGGGCTGTTTTGTGAATCAGATGTTGGGTGAGGGGGGTAAGTTGCTCGAGCAAAAACTGGCTCAAGCTGTCGGAGTCGGTGGCGGTGAAGGGTATAAAGAATCCCTTGGCGACGGCCTGATAGTGTTTGATGGCCCGGCCTTGGCGTTGCTCGAGGCGCTCGACCTCGAGCAGCCCCAGCCGCTCAAACTGCTGTACCCGATGATGCACCGCATTGAGTGGGCGGCCCAGTCGCACGGCAACCGCTTTGATGGTCAGGGCCTCGAGGATAAACGGCTCGAGCACTGCCCGTATGCTGGTATCCAGTAACAGTTGCACGGCTTTAGGATCGGTCACTTGCTTCCAGTGTTGCGGGACAGGGATACGGGTTCCCCTAAATCGTCCGACTTCTTCCATATTGTTTACCGTACCTGTTTGCTACTTGACAAACTGTGTGGTTTGTGGAGTAGGAACCCGCCAGACTGGAATACATGAGCCTCGAGCAAGCCTTACAAAGCCTCTTCGCCCCCGAATCCATCCAAAACCCCTACCCCGCCCATGCCAAATTGCGCCCCTACGGCGACCTGCTGGTAGTGCCAGAGTTGAACAGCGCCTTCGCCTTGAGTGTGGATGCCGTGAATGCCTTTTTTCGCCACCCCAGCGCCAGCGCGAACCGGATCGGCGAGGCCAGCCCTGACTGGCCTGGGGATGGGCTGCTTCAGCCGATGATGCTCTTCCACGACCACGCCTCCCACGCCCGTTTGCGGGGCTTGGTCTCTATGGCCTTCACCCCAAAAGCCGTAGCCGAAACCCGCCAGTTTATTGTCGAGTTGGTCGATGAGTTGCTCGATCGCTATGCCCTCGAGGGCGGTGACTTTATGACCAAGGTCGCGGTGCCGTTTCCGCTTCAAGTGATCGCCCGCTTGCTTGGCTTGCAAGAGGCTGAGCAGGAGCGTTTTCGAGCCTGGGCCGATACCTTGCTGGCCCTGTTGGATGGCTCCACTTACGACCCCGCCAAAGCCTCAAAAATGTCCCAAGACGTGGCGGATATGCGGGCCTACTTCCGCGAGGTAGCCGATGAACTGCGCCAGGGCAACCGCCCTGGCGTGTTGGCCTCGATGGCCCGTGCCGAGGCCGATGGCGAGCGCCTGAGCGCCGATGAATTGCTGGCCAACGCAGCCCTGCTGCTAGGTGCAGGCTTCGAGACCACTACCAACCTGATTGCAGGGGCAGTGCTCGAGTTCTCCCGCCACCCTCAAGCTTGGCGACAGTTGCTCGAAGACCCCAGCCTGGCCGCCAATGCTGCCGAGGAATGCCTGCGCTTTGTCACGCCCGTACAGGCCACCAGCCGCGTCCTGCGGAACCAAGCCGAGTGGAAAGGCCAGACCCTCCCCGAAGGGTTGAACATCAACCTAATGCTGGGCGCAGCCAACCGCGACCCCGAAAAGTTCAGCAACCCAGACCGCTTCAACCTGACCCGCCCCAATGCCGAGCGTCATGTGGCTTTTGCCAGCGGCCCCCACTATTGCTTAGGCGCACCCTTAGCCCGCCTCGAGGCCCAGATTTTCCTCGAGCGCTTGCGCCAAAAGTTCCCCCACTTCAGTGTCCCCAAGCAAACCCTCGAGTACCGCCACAACTTTACTGTGCGAGGGTTGAAGCAACTCGAGGTGGCGATGGCGTAAGGAAGTTATTGAACCTTCAAGGCCTAATCGTCCGCCGCCGACCCCACCGCCTCGCCACGCTTCTTGCTGCCAAACAGCCTGCGGAAGAAACCCAGAATGGGGTCGTAGTATTCGTCCATCATGCGCTCCTCGAGCGGTGACTATACGGCGTTGAGGAGTTTACGATTCAGTTGGAAGCGCTCAAAAAAGAGGTTGTTTCTTTTCAATCCACCAGATTTAGCTGATACCCTTGTCTGGTGACGGGTGTTTCATGCTGAACTATCCCTGCCGTCTATCGTTTGGTCAGTATTGGGAATTGCTAAGTCACAGCGGCTCCCACGAATACCACGCACGCAGTGCCTCGGATGTGCGGGGTAATGGTGGGGACCGCTGTGAGTCTCTTGCCTTAGAAGTAATGATACTTCTCGGCATCGCCACACCACTTGTCGGAATAGGCACCGGTATGCACCAGTACATGTCCGACATTCGGCAACGTTTTGCTCGGTTCAGATAAAACAACCCCTCGAGCTTGCACTCGAGGGGCCTCTTTGTAAAAACGCTCTTACTTCCAGGTGATGATCTTGTTTACGTCGTAGCGGTGGTGAGGCGCACCGGACTCGTCGGCATAGCCGATGGCGAGCAGGGCGGGAACGGCGGCGTGGGCGGGCAGGCCAAGCAGTTCCTTAACCTTGTTGGGGTTGAAGCCCAGCATGGGGCTGGTGTCGAGGCCGTAAGCCCGTGCGGTCAGCAACAGGTAGCCGAGGGCGATGTAGCTCTGGCCCGCGCCCCACTGCTCGGTTTGGGCTTCACTGTTGTTGGCGAAGGCCCCACGGATGCTGCCGAAGTAGCCCTCCAGACGCTCGGCGGGCATGCCGGGGTGGGCGACGGCCTCGAGGTTGTCCAGGGTGGCCTTCATGTCGGAGTACATCACGATCACGGCGGGGGCGCTGGCCACCTGGGGCTGGCCGAAGGCCGCGGCCTGCAACTCGGTCTTGAGGGCGGGGTCTTGCACGATCACATACCGCCAGGGCTGGAGGTTCCAGGCCGAGGGGGCGGTCTGGGCGATGCTCAGCACTTCCTCGAGCAGTTGGCGCGAAACAGGTTCGCTCCTATACCTGCGGATGCTACGGCGGGTTTGGGCGGCTTCTTTGACGGAAAGAATCTTTTCGGTGGGGTTATTCATACCGAATTGAAGCTTAGTCGGTCGGTGAGGATTAACTGTGGCAAAGTTCACACTTCATAGCGCTATGTTTTCTAATGCTTTAGGAGGACATACGCAGGGCCCCTCGAGCTCGCACTCGAGGGGCCCAATCTACAGCAAAGCGTCAATCGTCCGCGGCCGATCCCGCCACTTCACTGCGCTTCTTGCTGCCAAACAGGCGGCGGAAGAAGCCCAGGATGGGATCGTAGTACTCGTCCACCAGGCGCTCCTTGAGCGGGATGATGGCGTTGTCGGTGATGTGGATGTGCTCGGGGCAGACCTCGGTGCAGCATTTGGTAATGTTGCAAAAGCCGATGCCACCCTCGTTCTTGAGCATCTCGAGCCGGTTGGCGGTGTCAAGGGGGTGCATCTCGAGGCTAGCCGTGCGCACCAGCAGGCGCGGCCCGATGAAGCCCACCTTCTCGTCGTGCTCGCGCAGCACGTGACAGACGTTCTGGCACAAGAAGCACTCAATGCACTTCCTGAACTCCTGCACCCGGTCCACGTCCTCCTGCATCATGACCCAGTTGGTGTTGGCGGCGGGCGCGAAGGGCTTGATCTTCTTGTTGGCCTCGTAGTTCCACTTCACGTCCGTGGCCAGGTCCTTGATGAGGGGGAAGGTCTTCATCGGGCGGACCGTGACCGGCTTGGAGGTGTCGATGGAGTCGAGGCGGGTCATGCACATCAGGGTCGGCTTGCCGTTGACCTCGGCCCCGCAGGAGCCGCACTTACCGGCCTTGCAGTTCCAGCGGCAGGCCAAATCGGGCGACTGCTCGGCCTGAATCTGGTGGATGGCGTCCAGCACCACCATCCCCTCGCCGACATTGACGGTGTAGTCCTTCAGGTCACCGCCGTTCTTGTCGCCCCGATAGACTTTGAAGTTTACGCTGCTCATTTGTCCTCTCTTATAGGCCACCCAGCCTAGACCTTCGACTTTCGGCCATCAACCTTCAGAATCGCTACGCCCCCACCTTATCGCTCAGTTCCTTGATGTCCTTGGCCTCGGCCATCTTTCGGTAGTTGTCGGGCATCTCGGGGAGGGCCTCGGTCACCACACTCAGAGTGCCGTCCTTTCCACGCCGGATTATGTGGTTCAGCTTGGCGAAGGTGTTGTCGGGATCGGGATAGTCGAGTCTCGCGTGGCCGCCCCGGCTCTCCTTGCGGGCCATCGCGGCCAGCACCACGGCCTCGGAAATCTCGATCATCAGGCCGATGTCGATGGCGGTGTGCCAGCCAGGGTTGTAGGTGCGGGAACCGCTCGCCGTGGTGTTGCGGGCACGCTGCTTAAGCTTGGCGAGCACGTCCAGCTGGATCTTCAGCTCGCCCTCTTCGCGCATGATGCCCGCATTCTTCTGCATGGTCTCGCGCAGTTCCTTCATCAGCGTGAAGGGGTTCTCGCCCTGGGGGTTGGAGAAGGGCGCGGTGGCCTCGGTGATGTAGCCGCGGATTTGTGCCTCGTCCACCTTGAAGCTGCCGCCCTTGGCGGCCGCGTACTCAGCCGCCGCAGCGCCCGCGCGGTTGCCAAACACCACCAAGTCGGACAGCGAGTTACCGCCCAAGCGGTTGGCGCCGTGCAGCCCACCCGCACACTCGCCCGCCGCGTACAGGCCGGGGACACTGGTGGCCTGGGTGTCGGGGTCTACGCGGATGCCGCCCATCATGTAGTGCTGGGTCGGCCCGACCTCCATCGGCTCCTTGGTGATGTCCAGGTTGGCCAGCTTCATGAACTGGTGGTACATCGAGGGGAGCTTCTTCTTGATGTAGTCGGCGGGGCGGCGGCTGGCGATATCGAGGAAGGCGCCGCCGTGGGGCGAGCCGCGGCCAGAGTTGACCTCGTTGCGGATCGCCCTGGCCACCACGTCGCGGGTGAGCAACTCGGGCGGCCTGCGGGCCTCGCGGTCACCATTAAGCCACTTCTCGGCCTCCTCCTCGCTCTCGGCGAACTCGCCCTTGTAGCGGTCGGGCACGTTGTCGAACATGAAGCGCTTGCCCTCGGAGTTCTTCAGCACCCCGCCCTCGCCACGCACGCCCTCCGTCACCAGCACACCCATCACCCCCGGGGGCCAGATCATGCCGGTGGGGTGGAACTGGATGAACTCCATGTCGATCAGGTCGGCCCCCACCGAGGAGGCCAGCGAGAAGCCGTCGCCGGTGCACTCCCAGGAGTTGGAGGTGATCTGGTAGATTCGGCCCAGCCCGCCGGTGGCCATGATCACGGCCTTGGCCCGGAAGACCAAGAACTCGCCGCTCTGGCGCTCGAACCCCATCGCGCCCACCACTGCGCCGCCGTCGGTGAGGAGGCGGTAGATGGTGGTCTCCATGTGGGCGTTAATACCCACCTTGACCGCGTGGTCCTGAAGGGTGCGGATCAGCTCGAGGCCGGTGCGGTCGCCCACGTGGGCAAGCCGCGGGTAGGAGTGGCCGCCGAAGTTGCGCTGGTTGATCTTGCCGTCGGGGGTGCGGTCGAAGACGGCTCCCCACTGCTCGAGCTCGCGCACGCGGTCGGGGGCCTCCTTGGTGTAGTTCTCGACCATCCGCCAGTTATTGAGCATCCCGCCGCCCTTGAGGGTGTCACGGAAGTGGACCCGCCAGTTATCCTCCGAGCGCACGTTGCCCATCGCGGCGGCCATCCCGCCCTCGGCCATCACGGTGTGGGCCTTGCCCAACAGGCTCTTGGTGACGACGCCGACCTTAGCGCCCTTCTCGATGGCGGCGATGGCGGCCCGCAGGCCCGCGCCACCCGCCCCGATCACCAGAACGTCGTAATCAAACGTCTTATAGGATTCCACTATTTCTCCTTCGGAGGGCTAGCTCGAAAGCTTGCGGCGCGTGGCAAAACCATCTTTACCCACAGGCCACAGGCCGCGCTAAAAGAAGCGGATGTCGGTGATCACACCCATCGAGCACAGGCGGATGTAGAGGTCTACGCCCCACACACCGAACATGCTCACCACGGCCCAGAAGCCGTGCTGTTCGTTGATGTGGGTGATGCGCTGCCACAGGCCGTAGCGGGTCTTGTGCTTGGACATGCAGTTCAGGCAGCCACCCGCGATGTGCCGCCAGGCGTGGCAGGAGAAGGTGTAGTAGGAGATGAGCAGCACGCCCGCCAGCATCACCAGCGCCCCCACGCTCACCCCAAACTGATACCCGCCCGCGCCGTTGGAGAAGAAGAAGGCCCGGAAGGCGTCGTACCAAAGGAAGGCCACCACCGGCAGCGAGAGGTACCAGAAGTAGCGGTGCAGATTGTTGAGGATGAAGGGGAAGGCCCGCTCGCCGGTGTAGCCGGTCTTCTTCAGCTCGGGCACGGCGCAGGCGGGCGGGTCCCAGAAGAAGGCCCGGTAGTAGGCCTTACGGTAGTAGTAGCAGGTGGCGCGGAAGCCTAGCGGTATCCACAGGAAGAGGAACGCAGGCGAGAAGGGCAGCCAGGAGAGGTTTTCGTAGTGGACCCCGGGAATCGGGACGGAGTAGAAGGGCGAAAGGTAATGGGCCCCGCCCCCCTCGTAAAGGAAGTGGGTCTCGCTGATCGCCACGTACATGGTGTAGATGCCGAACGCGCCCAGCGAGATCACCGTCCACAGCGGTTCGATCCACCAGTTGTCCTGACGATCGGTCAGCTTTTGGTTTGTACCAACGGGTTTCGTACTCATCGCGGTTAAACTATACTCCTAAAAACTAAAACTGTGTAACTTTGTGTCATTACACTGCTTGGCGGATTTTCGCAGCCTGGAGCGCATTCTTGCAGGAGGACAATCTTATTTTATGGAACAATTTCAAGGATTTTGCCGGCCCGCGACCACAGAAGTGCGCCTGTATAGTGTTACGTACTGGGCATAATCTGAACCCGAGTCACACGGCAGTTGAAAGGCTCGAGCCCAGGCTACGGGGCATTCTCGGCACCCGGCATCATGGCCGTGGGTCCCTAGGTCTAGGCTGATGTAGCCGCTCTCCAGGCTGGGCATCTACATAGGTGAAAGGGTGACGCGGAAAACGCATCAAAGGGCTTGCGCCAGACACGTGTCGGTCGCGTTCGCCGGCTTTGCAAAGACACCAGGGCGTAAACAAGGACGAGCCCTATTGAGGTTTTGGCTTCGGCGGCCTCGACTCCTGCCGCTGTTATGTCACCAGCCGGTTCTTCCCCGAGCGCTTGGCCCGGTACAGCTTACGGTCGGCGGCGTCAAGCAGTTTCTCGTGGCTGGGCAGGGTGGTGTCGGCAGCCAGGCCCAGGCTGACGGTCACGCGCAGGCCGGGGTGGACGACCTCCCAGGGGTACTGCTGCACCGCCGCGCGCACCCGGTCGCAGACCAGCATAGCCTGCTCGAAGCTGGCCCTGGGCAGCACCAGCACAAACTCTTCGCCGCCGTAGCGGGCCAGAATATCGCCGGTCCGGGCGCTGGCCTTGACGATCTGGGTCAGGGTCTGCAGGACCCGATCGCCGGTCTGGTGGGAGAAGCCGTCGTTGATCCGCTTGAAGTCGTCGACATCCAGGATCGCCACCGGCAGCAGGCGCTCGGCGGCTCTGGCCTTGGCAAACTCCTGGGCCAGCACCGTCTCGAGGTAGCGCCGGTTGTATGCGCCGGTCAGGGGGTCTTGGGTGACCTGCCGCTCGAGCTCTTGCAACAAGACGCCTTTCTCGCGGTCGGCCCGCTCGAGGGCCTCCAGCGCTTCGGCCAGCCTGACATTCTTAAGGTGGGTTAGCTCGGCCTCAGACCGGGCTTTTTCCAGCTCGCGCTGTACGCTCAGGATGCTCAGGCGCTGAAGGGCCTGCTGGTCGCGCAGGCTGCGCTCAAGGGCGTAGAAGCACTCGTGGTGGTAGAGGGCTTTTTCGAACTGGCCCAGCAGCTTGTGGGCCTCGCACAGGCGGCGGTGCAGTTGGACCTGCACCTCGCCCAGCTCGAGCCGTCCGGCCTCGCTCAGGGCTTTCCCGAGCACCTCGAGGGCCTTGCCCGGCTGGTGCAGGTGCAGGTGAATCACCCCCAGGCTCAGCCAGCCCTGGGCCAGCACCTGCCGCGCCCCCAGCCGCTCGGCCTGCTCGAGGGCCTGCTGCAAGACCACCAAGGCCTCGAGGTGCTCGCCGCCGGCTCCCAGCGCCTCGCCCAGGCTGTGCAGCGCCAGCGGCTGGAGCTGGGCCAGGCGGTGGACTCGAGCCAGCTCGAGCCCACCGCGGGCGGCCTCGAGGGCCTGGGCGTGCTGACCCAGGCGGCTGTAGTTGGCGGCAAGGTTGACCAATATGTGGGCCTCGCGGGCCATGTTGCCGATGCTCCGGCTGATCCCAAGGGCCTCCTGGCGCAACTTAACCGCCTGGGCGTCCTGGCCCAGCCGCTGGTGGAGGTAGCCCATGTTGTCCAGGCAGGCCGCGACGCCCCGCTGGTCGCCGAGGGCCTGGTTGATTCGCAGGGCCTGCTCGATGTAGCCCAGCGCCGCCCCGACCTCGCCCTGCTGGGCCAGCACCGCGCTAAGGAAGTTCAGGCAGTCGCGCTCGAGCGGCGCGTCGTCGTGCTTTCGGGCCAGCTCGAGGCCCCTCCGCAGCCAATGCGCAGCCTCGGCGTACTGGGCGGTCTGGTAGTGATAGAAGCCGATGTTGCGCCAGGCATAACCCTGGCCGAGGGGGTAGTCCTGCCGGGTGGCCTGCTCGAGGGCACGGCGGCTGAGGTCCAACGAGAGGGCCTGGTCGTTCAGCCGGGCCTCCCAGGCCTGGGAGTTGAGGCGATCAATGCTCGAGTGAATCACGGTGGGCTATTCATACACCAAAAAACTCCGCCCCCGTGTGCAAATAACCCGCTGCATTCCTTGACACCCCCCCTCCCCTGCCCCATAATGCACAGGTGTTGAAATACCCGACTGGTAGGTGTTTCGACAGCGCACGTTGGTTGAAACGGCCTGCTGGCCGGGCCGTTTCAGAGGTGAAAAACGCTGCGGACAGGGCGGACGCCACCAGGCCGATGTTCGGAAGCCGCAAGCACCCCAGGAGAACGAGTTGGAACTTTTTGGTTTTGGCCCCCACCTGATGATTGATGGCTACGCCGCCAACGCCGACAAATTGGCCGACTTCGAGCTAATCCGCCGCGTACTGGACGAGTTGCCGGGCGAGATGGAGATGACCAAGGTGTTGCCCCCCATCGTGCAGCGCTACAGCGAGGCCCCGGGCCAGGCCGAGGGCGTGACTGGGGTGGTGCTGATCGCCGAGAGCCACATCGCCATTCACACCTTCCCCCACCAGCGCTTCATCAGCGTGGACATCTTCTCCTGCAAGGAGTTCGACCTGGGCAAGGCGCTCAAGGCGGTGGTGGAGCGCTTCGAGATCGGGCGCTACGAGACCTATTTGATTAACCGGGGTAAGGAATACCCCAGAGACGTCGAGATGGCCCGCCAGATCATCTCGGGCGAGCGCGAGTACGTGGAGGCTCGAGCAGTCTGAGGGGAAGCCGTCGAACGTCGTGGGTTTTACGCCCAAACAGCCAAAAGCGCGGCCTCGAGGCCGCGCTTTTTTGTTGGGGTTCGGGCTCGAGACCATCCCCTCGCAGTTCTCCCCTACCCCAGCTGGCCTCGATCGGCTCGGCCGAGGTCCAAACTGCTGACCCGTCTTGTGTGGGCGACCGACCACGAACCGCTCTGGGTTCTTGCCGGGTTAGGCCCGCAATCCACCGCAAGCCGGCAGCCGATGGCGAATGACTCAGCCGCCACCAACCGTCGACCCGGCCCTCACCGCTTCATCGCCGGGTTTTGCTGGCCCTGACCGGGGGCGTTGACAGCCTGACCGGCCAGACGGCCGAACTCCTTGGGGTCTACGGCCCTGGACATCCCCATCTCGTATGTGACCAGCTTGCGCCGGTAGAGGTCGGCCAGATAGGCATCCATCGTGATCATGCCGTGCTGTGCGCCGGTCTGAATCACCGAGACCAACTGGTGGCTCTTACCCTCGCGAATCAGGGCCCGCACCGCCGGGGTCGCAATCATCAGCTCGTAGGCCAGCACCCGGCCCCCGCCGAAGCTCTTGGGCATCAGTTGCTGGGTCATGACGGCCACCAGATTGTTGGCGAGCTGCACGCGCACCTGTTCCTGCTGGGCCTCGGGGAACACGTCGATGATGCGGTCAATGGTCTCGGGCGCGGAATTGGTGTGCAGCGTCCCGCAGACCAGGTGGCCGGTCTCGGCGGCAGTTATGGCCGCCGCGATGGTTTCGTAGTCTCGCATCTCGCCCACCAGGATGATGTCGGGGGCCTGGCGCAGCACCGCGCGGAGGGCCTTCTGGAAGCTGTGGGTGTCCTGCCCGATCTCGCGCTGGTTGACGATGCAGCTCTTGTGCTTGTGAAAGAACTCGATGGGGTCCTCGATGGTCATGATGTGACCGCGCTTGCGCTCGTTCACGTAGTCCAGCATCGAGGCCAGGGTGGTGGACTTGCCGGAGCCGGTGGGGCCGGTCACCAGCACCAGGCCGCGGGGGTTCAGGGCAATCTCGGCGATGTTCTTGGGCAGGCCCAGTTCCTCGAAGCTCTTGACCTGGCTGGGCACCACCCGCAACACCCCGCCCACACTGCCGCGCTGCTGGAAAATGTTGACGCGGAAGCGGCCCTTGCCGGGCAGGCTGAAGGAGAAGTCCAGCTCCTTCTCCTCCTCGAAGACCCGCTGCTGCTTCTCGTCCATCAACGCGTAGGTCAGGCGGCGGGTCTCCTGGGGGGTAAGGGGCTCGTACTCGGTGGGGTTGAACTCGCCGTCCACCTTGATCATGGGGGGCAGGCCCACCGTCATGACCAAGTCCGAGGCCCCACGGTCTACCGAGATGTTCAGCAGATCCACAATGTCGGGTGCTTTGCTCATAGTCTAGTTACTAGGATACGCCAGTTACGCCGAGTTAACGGTTTATAAACAGGTCGGGTCCACCCTCCGCTTAACGCCAAGGGCCAAGAGCTGACGCAGTACTCGAGCCGGCCCCGGCCATGCCAACCTGGCAAACGCGGCCCGGGACGGGCTTTGGCCCCTACGCCCTAGAGCAGTTCCCACACATTCTCCCTACAGCGGTTTTTGCTGTAGGGAGTACCTTTCCTGCCGCCGCGAGAGAGGTAAGGGTGGGCAACGCGATAGGTCGCTCTATGACTGAACTGTGACATGCTGCCCACCAACTCCCACAGGGTATTGCGCCTCGGGTAGCCGCTCTGCGGCTATGGCGCACGCCACTCCGCCTTGGCATGTTGGCATGTGTCTACCGCATCCGCCGATTCCCCACTTGCACCCTGGCGCAACCTTAAGGCCAAGTATGAAGCTGGGGAACATTGCCCGTCGTCAAGAGCTTTAGCCAAAAGGGGCGCAACGTGAAGACCGCCCACGCGGAGCGGTCTTGGGTCTACGTTTGGCTTTCGGCCCTTAACCTTCGGCCTCCTACCTGCTACCTCGAGACCTTCACGTCCTCGTCCTCCTCGACGGTTAAGTCCTTGGCGGCTCGGGGCTCTTCGGGGGTGCGCTCGAGGGAGGAGTTAGGGCCGGACACCGCCACGGCGCGGCCGACCTTCTCGTAGCCGTAGCCGAAGCCGTAGCCCCGACCCGACATCAGCACGCCCTCGTCGGCCCGCACGCGGTTTACCGAGAGGCCCAGCAGCTTGGCCCCGATGCGGCGCAGACTGTCCACCGCGACCATCAGGTGGCGGCGGTTGGTCTTGCCCACGCTCGAGACCATCACCACCCCCGAGACCTGCGGGGCGATCACCAGGGTGTCGTCCACTGCCAGCACCGGGGCGGTGTCGATAATGATGTGGCTCCACTCGCCCGAGTCACGCAGCCGGTTGAGGAAGTAGCGGAACTGATCGGCCAGCAGTCCCACCGGCTCGTCGATGTCCTTGAGGCAGGGCAGCAGGTAGAGCGGGCGGTCGCGGTCTATCTTGTGGGCTGAGACGTTGAGGTAGGGGTCGTTGAGAACCGAGGTGATGTCGGGGCCCTCGCTGATCTCGAAGAGGCTGTGCAGCACCGGGCGGCGCAGGTCGAGGTCGATGAGCAGCGTAGGCTTGCCGGTGCGCGCGTAGGCCCGCGCCAGCGCCACCGCCACGCTGCTCTTGCCCTCCTCGGGGTCGGGGCTGGTGACCGCGATGATCTTGACCTCTTCGTCGGCGAGGTCGTGGTTGACGTTGGTGCGGAGGTAGCTGGCGGCCTGGTTGGGCAAGGCGGTGCGGTCGGCCCCGGCGGGCAGCTCGGGGAATTCACCCAGGATGGTCAGGCCGGTGGCCTTGGCGGCGTCCTCGCTGCCCCGTACCGAGCTGGTCAAGACTTCGCGGCCCAGCAGCCACAGCACCACGGCCACGAAGGCCAGCAGGCCCGCGATCAGCGCGTTGAGGACCGGGCGGGGCGAGACCGAGCGGGTGGGTACTTCGGCCTCGTCAAGCACCGATAGCTGGCCCGAGGCTCCCAGCTCGAGCGCCCGGATCGAGTCGCGGTCGCCGATTAGGCTGCCCTCTCGGCTGCGCAGCGCGGCCAGGCGGTCGGCGGAGAGGTTCCCCGAGGCGATCTGGGTGCGAACGTTGGCCAGCTCGGCCTCAATCACCGAGCGGGTACGGCTGTAGCTCTGCCGCACCCGATTGTCGTCCCACTCGCGCAGGGCGGCGGCCCAGGCGTTGGCCTCATCGGCAGCCTGCTTGGGGTCGGGGCGGCGCACGTTGAGCAGGATGGTCCCGGACTGACGCCCGTCGTTGGTGCGCACCCGGATTATGCGGCGGAGTTGCTCCAGGTTCACATCGGCCCCAAAGGCGTTGCGAAGCACCCGGCTACCCAGGGCGGCCTCGCGGTAGGCCTCGGAGTCGATGGGGCTGGTCTGCCCCAGGTTGCCGGTGTTGCCCTGGAAAGCGGTCGGCTGGGCCGCCAGCAGCCGGGCCGTGGCCTGGTACTGCTTGGTGGGCAGTTGCGATAGCAGAAATGCCGCCACTACAGCCAGAATCGGAATCCCCAGCACCCACAGCCAATTGCGGCGTAACTGCCGCACAAACTCGGCGAAATCGACCTTGATAAGACCGGGCAACTCTCTCATGCTCACTGGATTGTACCCAATTGAACGTCCAATCCGACACCAAACAACCCAAAACCCGGGTTACGCCCGGGTGTCCGATTCCATGCCGGCAAACCCCTTCCCGGTAATTTTACACGTGCCCAGCGTTACTCGCCCATAACGCACGGCGTTGCCTGAAGCGGGATTTAACACACGGCAGGCCCGAGTATAAGGGGCCTTAACCCGCGCCCAGCTCGCGCAGCAGCACCTCGAGCAACTGCGGCGCGGGCAGATAGCGGAACTTGGTGGAGAGCCGGGCGTCGTACTCCTGGATCAGCACCCGCTGGGGCCGGTGCCCCTTGAGGTGCCTGGCATGCTTGCGGATAGCGCTCTCGAGGCGCTCCCCAGTGGCGGGGGTGAGGGAGTGCCGGCGGTCGTTCTCGAGTTCGATGACGAGTCGTTTCATAGGCGCAAATCGGGGCAGGGTGGCTAGGGGCGCACCGGCGAACGGCACGAGTTGAGGTCGCGGGTCGGATCTTCCCTCTCGCCTTCAGAAGGGCAGCGGCTCTGATTCGTCGGCGGGCAAAATGGCGGCGTGGAGTCTGCGGTCGAGTTCGCGTTGGAGGGCCAGATAGGTCCGGCGGGCCACCTCGGCCTCCTCGCCCTCGAGGCCCTCCCCCATCAGGAGCCCCACCATCGCCTTGTAGGCCACGCCAAGTTCGACCGAGCTGGCGTGTTGGAGGAAGAACGCAATGGCCGGGGGACACTCCTCCGACAGGTGCGTGAGCGCCACGGCCAGTTCGGGCGTTTGGGTCTGGGTCTGGGTCTTGGCTCGAGGCATGAGGCACTCCGTTATGTCCGGGGCAAATTATGTAAATGACATATTAGCGCTTCGAGGCAGGGTTGACAAGGTGGTCGGCTGGGCGGGCGGCAATCCGCCCGCCCAGCCTGCACTTTCACCCTTGCACACAAGTTCGTCGAACTCAGCCCGGGCTCAGCTTTCGGTGCCAAGATGCTACGCCAGGTCAGAGCTTGGGAAACGGCCTCGGCTCGAGGGAAGACCCCACCCCCACCCAACACGCTGGACATCCGGCAAATTATGTTATAAACTAAATAACATCCCAGCAAAACTCTGGGGGCGAGCAGCAAACCTCGAGACCGACCGCAACGCACCCGACCCAAAGCAACCCTGACCCAAACGGAAGTGAATCATGAGACCCCTCGAGCTACCCCTTCACCCCAAATTTGAGGCCATCCTCGGTTACGGCGGCAGCGCCAACAAAGTGGTGTTCTACCTCGAGCCCGAAGCCGACAAGCTGTGCTACGCTGACGGCTTCGGCCTGGGCAGCGCCAATACCTGGGCCTACCTGCTCTGGGCCGCCCACCCCTCGGTCAAGCCCCACTACCGCAGCGGGATGCTGCTGCTGGACCGACTCGAGCGCAAGCTCTACGTGGTCAACCGCGAGGAAGCCATCGAGGCCCTGAGTGAACCCAGGGAGACCCCAAGCGAGTCCAACACCTTTGGCCTGCAACTCCACGGCCACCAGCCCCAGGACAGCGCTTCCGCCTTCACCGAGGCCCAACAACTGATGGCCGACTTTGTCATCTGGCTCGGCAGCCAGGGGCAGAGGAGGGCAGCTTAGGGTGGGGCATCACCACAGCCACGGCTCGAGTCAGGCCCGTCTGCTCCCCGTGGTGCCTCGGCTCTCCAGCTCTTTCCCGCTGCCGACTGTCCCCGTTCCCTAGCCCATCTACCGACACGCACTCCGTCAGCAAAGGAGCCGACACACCATGATCCAAGGTCTGCAAATCCGCACCCGCTACGTCCGCATTGGCAAGTTCAAGATTGGGCAGAAGGAGACCGTCACGCGCGGCGGGCGCACCTTCGAGCGCCCGATGGCGCTGGACTACTTTCGTGTGGTGGACGGCGAGCAACCCGTGCACGAGCTGTACGGCGAGCGGCCCCAGCAGGTGCTGGTCTACCTCCCCGACAACCTCTCCACCGCCGTCTGGGACAACTTCTACAAGCGCTACGCCCGCAGCGGCCTGATGTGTCGAGGGGACGGGCTGGTGGGTCAGGAGGTGCAGGCCGACGGCACCCTCAAGCCCAGGGACTGTGCCGAGCGGGGCTGCCCCTTCTCGAGACCCACCGAGCAGAACGGCAAGCCGCAGCCCCCGGCCTGCCGTCCCATCGGCACCCTTAGCTTCAAGGTGGTGGGGGTGCCCAGCGTAGGGGTGTATCAGATCGATATCAAGGGCATGGGGGCGGTGCAGCGGGCCGACAGCTACCTGCGCCAGCTCCAGCAGACCGCCCGGGGCGACCTCAGCGGCGTACCCTTCCTGCTCACCGTGACCGTGGGCAAGGGCAAGGACGGCTTTCCCAACAGCCGCATCGAGCTGAGGGACGCCCCCGAGACCTTAGTGGCCCTGCGCGACCCCCGCAAGCGGCACACCCCCGGCGCAGCGGTGCAGCGCGTCCAGGGTTTTGTGATCACCTCCGACAGCGGCGAGGTGATCGCCAGCCCCGAGGTTCCGGTCGAGGAGAACATCGAAATCCGGGCCAAGTTTGCCCTGCTGTTGAACCGCGCCATCGAGCAGAACTTCATCCTGGGCGACGCGGTGGAGAAGTACTATCAGGAATTGCGCACCCTCGAGCGCATGACCGAGGAGGAGGCCGATCAGGCCTACGCCCGCCTCGAGAGCTTTGTGGCCGACCTCGAGGCCACCCGCGACCAGCCCGTCGGCAGGCACGGAGAGGCCGACCGCCGCTACGCGGGCTACGCCTTCAAGTACCTCAAACCGATGGACTACCAAGCCCTGGGTTTCGAGCAGCCCGGAGAGCCCGGCGAGTTTACCCGAGTCCAGGCGCGCAAGGCCGTGGCGTACCTGTACGAGCAGCGCAAAGCAGCAGCCTAAGCTGCACGGTGAGCGATGGGTCATCGGCCAGTTTCTTCCGCCGTCAGCCGCTCAGGCTCACCGAAGAATCCCATATCGACTCCCGCCGCCCACGCGTTGCACCTGGCACGCCCCAAAGACGACCACCGTCAGCACCGTGGGAGCACCCCTTAGGCCTTTGAAGATCCTTCACGACCCCCTGTTTCGCTCACGATCCCGACGGTCCTGGCTGTGGCCCATAGCTCATTGCCATTGCTCAGCCCCAGGCAGGCTCCACCCTTCACAACTCTTGCAAAACCGTGTGCTACCATCACCTCATCCAAGCAAAGTTCAGCTTGGTTCGAGATACAGACCCTAACGCACACGGCCCAAAGCAACATAGACCACAACGGAGACCTTTACGAACTCGAGCCACCCAACCCCATACCTCTAGTCCGCATGGTTGCAGCCCTGCTGTAACCCGACCCCTAGACCATCACGCAATCAGCCAACAAAGGAGAACATCATGTCCACCAATCTTGTCATCGTCAGCGGAACCCTGAGCAAGCACGAACTGCGCTACACCCCCAAGGGCACCCCCCTGCTGGAAGTCTCGCTGGTCGGTAAGCGCCAGGTCGGCGAGAACCACATCTTCTTCCGCGCCGACCTGACCTACTGGGGCAAACAGGCCGAGGGCTGGGCAGAGGCCCTGCAGGAGGGCGCGGCCTACCAGGCTACCGGACGCCTCGAGTACGACTCCTGGGAGGTGGACGGCGTCAAGGCCAGCCGCGTCCGCATCATCGGCGACGACCTGCTGCGCCTCGAGCAAGCCGACGTGCGCCAGGAGGAGAAGGGCCCCATGCTGTATGGCGCGGAGAACCGGGTGATTCTGGTGGGCGGCCTCACCGCCGACCCCGAAGTCCGCCAGACCCCCCAGAAGACCCCCGTCGCCAAGGCCAACCTGGGCTTCTCGACCTGGGATCGGGAGGTAAAGGTAGAGCGCAGCCACTACCTCGAGCTGGAGGCCTGGCGCGACCTGGCTGCCCAGTTCGCCGACCTCAAGAAAGGCACCCCGGTGCTGGTGGAGGGCTCGCTCAAGCTCGAGAGCTGGGAGGACAAGTCCACCGGGCTCAAGCGCTACCGCAGGCTACTGGAAGTGCAGCGTGTGACCAAGCTGACCCGCATCAAGCCGGTCTTCGCCGACGCCGAGGTGGACTTCTCCGAAGACCCCCTGGCCCCCACCCCGCCCAAGGCGGCCAAGAAGTCCAAAGCAGCCTGAGCCTTGCCCAAATGGAGGACCCCCCGGTGGTGGCGACCGGGGGGTTACACATGAAGCGTCTGGCATCTCATATATTGCCATATGCTTCTATTCTTGTCAACATTCTGCAGGGCTGGTCAATTTCCTTGCAAAGTGAACATCTTTTTTTTAGTCATTGCGCAAAAAGTTTGCTTACGATGCGCACAAAGAAGATTGGCTCGAGAGCCGGTCTCCGTTGCGCGTCTGGTCGGTTCCGGGAGAGTCTCGGGCTAGCCAAACATAGGAATCCAACAAAAACCGCCGAGTTACCGTCGGCGGTTTTCAGGCAGCGCAAAACCTAGGCGCGGTCATAAGCGCTGATGGCTTCGTCGGCGGCCAGGAGGTCGGCGATCCGGCGCAGTTGGCGGGCTGCGTGGCTGCGTGCCTTTGACAGCCACGACTGCTGGGGGTAAGCGGCTTGCAGCGCCCTGGCCTGGTCGGCCTCGCGCCGGTAGGCGTCGTAGCGCTCCTGCGCGGCCTGCTGAACGGCATGTTGGTGTGAGTAGTGCATAACAAACACTCCCTTTGGGTGCAAGGGGGACTTTGGGATGGCTCGAGCGGTTCCGGGTAAGAAACGCTGAGTTCCAGGACGGGGGTGCCGTCTGGTTAAACCATCAAAGTCGGCGGGGCGGTCTAGCTTCCGGGCCGAGTCTCAAACCTATTTGTGGGGGGTTATAGGCTCGAGGCGGTGAAGGTTGCAATGACAAAAGAGCAGCCAGTCATCGAACCCAGGGGGCAGCAGACAAACTTTTCTTTTACCATTCAACTCACCTCCTCGCCATCAAGTGTATAACAAGTTGCATAGTGAATGCAAGTTAATGACCGGCCTTATCAGAGGTGTGTGCTATTGTCGACGTTGCTGCTTTAGGCGGCGCGGAATCTTACCCTTGACTGCGGAGTAATCAACAGCCTGTATGGACTGGCTACGCACTTTTCGCACAAACCTACTGCTGGGCCGATTCGCTCACAGTGTGACCCTGTTGGCGGGTAGTACCTTTTTGGGTCAAGGATTCCTGATCTTGGTTTCGCCGATTTTGACCCGACTCTATACCCCGGAGGCCTTCGGGATTTTTGCAGTCTACTCGGCCATTGTGGGCGTGCTGGGAGTGTTGGCCGGGCTGCGCTACGAGTTGGCGATTCCATTGGCCGGGAACGACGAGGATGCCCTCGAGTTGCTGCGCCTCGCGCTAGCCATCAACGTCGCGATTAGTTTGCTAGTAGGCCTTGTTCTTTGGGGCCTGGGGGATTGGGTAGTCGAATGGACCAGAGCGCCTGGGCTAGCTCCTCTACTTTGGTTGATCCCGGTGGGGGTGCTGGGAGTCGGCTTTTATCAGTCGCTGTCCTACTGGGCGACCCGCAGGCAAGACTTCGGGGCTCTCAGCCGGACACGCCTAAGCCGGTCTGTAGGCCAGGGGGTGCCGCAGCTAGTGTTGGGTTGGCTGAATGCAGGCGGGGCAGGGCTCATCTGGGGGTTCGTGCTGTCCCAATTGGTTGGCCTGCTCCCGCTACTACGGAACATAAAGCTCTATCCACCCGACATCTCCACGGTCATTCGGCTGGCCCAACAATATCGCGCTTTTCCCTTGATTAACGCTTGGTCGGCCCTAATCACCAACGCAGGTGCATTCGTGCCTTTCTTCCTCTTCGCACGCTACTTTCCCCTCGAGACCGTCGGCTGGTTCGCCCTGACCAATCGGGTACTGTCAGTCCCCGCCAATCTGGTAGGGCAGGCCATCGCCCAGGTGTTTTACCCCGAGGTCGCCCAGCGCCAGCGCCAAGGGGTGGACGTGGCCCCGTTATTGGAGCGCACCGCGACGGCCCTGCTGGTGCTGGGAATGCCGGTCTTCGCATTGGTCGGACTCGGGGGAAGCTGGTTGTTCAGCCTGCTCTTCGGAAGTGAGTGGCGATTTGCAGGTCTGTACGCACAGATTCTGGCCCCTTTTTTTCTGATCTCGTTCGTCAGCTCCCCGCTTAGCAGCTTTGCCCTGGTGCAGGGGCGACAGCTCGAGTCCCTCTGGATCAGCATCTTCAACATTCTAGCGGTGGCGCTGGCCGTGGCGGTTGGGGTCTGGCAGGGCAGTGCCACAGTTGCGGTGGCGGTCTTCTCGAGTGTGGAATCTTTGATCTATTTGGCCTATTTGGCCTGGATCTTCAGCCTCGCGAAGGGCCACCTATGGGCCTGGTTGAGCGGCATGAGGGCCTTCTGGCTGGGGTGGTCGGGGGCATTGCTGGGGGTCGGTTTTTTGACCCACTACCTGCCGTGGGTTGGTTTAGGATTGGGGGGTGTGACGTTTGGCCTGCTCACGTTTTGGGCCTGGCGACGCTACGTAGGAGCCATCTGAGACCATGACCCAGACCGACCAGTGGCTTTCCAAGCTGACGCGCCAACTGACCCCTCGGCTGCGTGGGATGGGCCGGGTGTCGGAGCAATTACGCCGCTACTATTCGCGAAAATACCAAGATCACCCCGATCGCAAGCAGGTGATCCGCGACTTCGACGGCGACATCGCCATCACCCTCGACCGCTCTCGCTACATCAGCAGCCAGGTCTACTGGTCGGGGTTGTTCGAGCGCGACGTGCTGAGCATCCTCGACCAACTTCTCGAGCCAGAATCGGTGATGCTGGACATCGGGGCCAACATCGGGGTGATGACCCTGTATGCCGCCAAGCGGGTGCCGCGAGGCCGCGTACTCAGCTTCGAACCCATGCCCGACAATTACGCTGAACTCGAGGCCAACCGCCGCCTCAACGGATTCGAGCAGGTGCGGACCTTCAACCTCGCGCTGGGCGAGGCCGACGGAGAGGTCGAGATGTTCACCTCGAACGACCTCGAACAGCATCACGGCTTCAACGAAGGGCTGTACTCGCTCTATGCCAGCGAGTTCCGCTCGAGCAAAAGCGCTAGGGTCAGGCTGGCCCAACTCGACCACATCGTGGCCCAAGAGGGGCTGACCCGTGTGGATGTCATCAAGATTGATGTGGAGGGAGCGGAGTTGGGCGTGCTCAAGGGTGGAATCGCCACCCTACGGCGATTCCACCCTGCTCTGATCCTGGAGTACAACCCCGAAGCCTACAAGAGCGCCGACTACCAGGCGTCCGACCTATTCGACCTACTCTCGGCTTTGTCTTACCAATTCGCTGCACTGGGGCCGCGAGGGGAGCGACTGGAGTTGCCCGTCAATCGCTTTACCCCTGGCTGTAACGTCTACTGCTTCTAAGACCATGAGGCCCCCGCACGTCCTACTCCTACCCGCTTGGTACCCGAGTGTGACTTCGCCGCGTAACGGAGCATTCGTGCAAGAGCAGGCCGTTGCACTCCGACAGGCGGGCGCAACGGTAGGAGTGCTCTATCCCCACCTCCGCAGCCTACGCACCTTCAGCTTGGCCGGTTTCCGGGACAATCACTTCCAGACCATCATACGCGAAGAGAGCGGCATCCCTACCGTCCGCAACGAGGGTTGGGGAACCCCGAGGCTTTACGCATGGCAGATGACTACTACAGCCCTCCGTCTATTCAAGCAATACTGTCAACGCTTTGGCCGTCCCGACATAATTCATGCCCACACCACCCTCTATGCAGGGGTAGCCGCTCAGGCCCTTTGTGAACGTCACGGCCTCCCGTTAGTCATCACTGAGCACTGGACCGGCTACGAAGAAGGGTTGGCAAGCCCTCGCGAATTGGAACTGACCACATCAACATTAAGGCACGCCAAAGCCGTTTTTTCCGTAAGCGAACGGTTGAGGCAGACCCTGGCTGCGCGGGTGGGGTTCGCCGATGCCGAGGTGGTGCCTAATCTGGTGGACACCCAGTTCTTTTCCCTAGGCAAGCGTCAAGCGCCAAGAGGCCGGGTTCGGGTACTGTGTATCGCCCTACTTGCCCCCTTCAAGCGCCTCGAGGTACTCCTGGCGGCAGTGGCCGAACTAGCTCGACAAGGGTTTGAAGTCGAACTCGAGCTGGGAGGCGACGGGCCAGAGAGACCGCGCCTAGAAAAGCTAGTGGATTCTTTGGGCATACGAACCAGAGTCCGTTTTTTGGGCCTGTTGAGTCAGTCTCAGGTTCGCGAGGCGATGCACCGGGCCGATGTGTTTGTGCTTAGCAGCGAGGTCGAGACTTTTGGGGTTGTACTTATCGAGGCTATGTCCACCGGTCTGCCGGTGATATCAACCCGTAGCGGTGGTCCGGAGGAATTTGTGACCCCCGAGGTAGGACGCCTGGTTCCCGCCGGGGATAGCCAAACTCTGGCCTCGGCCATTGAGGAAGTCGGTACTCATCTAGAGCAGTTCGATCCGGAGGAGATCCGGCGACGGGTGGTGGAACGCTTTAGCGCGCCCGTTGTGGCCCTAAAGCTAATCAACCGCTACCAGCAAATCTTGCAGAGGTTAGAAGGGGCGGCTTAAGTGTGCGGAATTGCGGGACTCGTCTTTCGCCAAACAGACCACCTGAACTGGGGTAGCGACGCCTTCAATCAGTTACACCACCGCGGCCCCGACGACCACGGCTGGCTCACCTACGGCGACTCGGCTGAGCGGGGCCGACAGCCCCTCGCTGGCTCGAGCCGCCTACTGCTGTTGCACCGCCGCCTCTCCATCCTCGACCTGTCCGAGGCCGGCTGGCAGCCCATGCAAAGCCCGGACGGGCGACTGCATATCGCATTTAACGGCGAGATTTATAACTTCCTCGAGCTGCGCCAGGAACTCAAGCAGTTGGGCCACCGCTTCGCCTCTGACTCCGACACCGAGGTGCTGCTGGCGGCCTGGGCCCAGTGGGGCACCGACTGCCTGAACCGCTTGGTGGGGATGTTTGCCTTCGCGCTGCTGGATGTGCAGGGGCAGACCCTACACTTGGTGCGGGACTTTTTTGGCATCAAGCCGCTCTATTACGCGGCTTGGAACGATGGGCTGGCCTTCGCTTCGGAGATTCCGCCGCTGCTCGAGCTGCCCCAAGTTAGCCGCCGGGGCAACCCCGAGCGGCTCTTCAGCTACCTGCGCTTTGGCCTGACCGATAACGGCGGCGAAACCTTATTTGCCGACATCCGGCAACTGCCTGCGGCCCACTACCTCAGGGTAGATCTGAAAACCCCCCAATCGGCCCAACCTAAGCGCTACTGGTCCCTTACGCTGCAAGCTCCGCTCGAGCTTTCCTTCCAGCAGGCTGCTGAGCAGGTGCGGGAAACCTTCCTAGAAAACGTGCGGCTGCACTTGCGCTCGGATGTTCCAGTGGGGGCAGCGCTGTCGGGCGGAATTGACTCCTCGGCCATCGTGATGGCGATGCGCCACCTCGAGCCTGACCTCGAGCTGCACACCTTCAGCTATATCCCCGAACAGGCCGATATTTCCGAGGAACGCTGGATAGATTTGGTGGGTGGTGCAGCCAAAGCCCAGGTGCACAAGGTTCAGCCCACCGCCCAAGAACTGGTGGCCGACCTTGACCATTTGGTTCGGGTTCAGGGGGAACCCTTTGGCAGCACCAGCATCTATGCCCAGCACCGGGTATTCGGTTTGGCCCGACAAGCCGGAATCAAGGTAATGCTAGACGGACAAGGGGCCGACGAGCTGCTGGCGGGCTACTTTCCCCACTACAACCCCCACCGCTTGGTATCGCTACTCAAACAGGGCAGACTGTCCAAGGCCCTAGCAGCAGCCCGGCAGATGGGCGACAGCGAAGGGCTGAAGAAAGCCGCCCGCTTTTTCCTACCCGAGGCCCTAACCCGGCTGGCTCGAAGGCTGACCGGGAAAGAGTACCTGCCAGAATGGCTTAATGAACACTGGTTTGAGGCTCAAGGGGCCAACCTGACCCTCGAAGTTGGCTCTCGAGGGTCACAGGCCATGCGCGAGGAATTGCTCGACACCCTGACTCGAACCAGCGTGCCGATGTTGTTGCGCTACGAAGACCGCAACTCGATGGCCCACTCCATCGAGAGCCGAGTACCTTTCCTAACCCCCAAGCTGACCCAACTGCTGCTGAACCTACCGGAGGAGTACCTGATCGCCCCCGATGGAACCACCAAGTCGGTGTTCCGGGCAGCCATGCGCGGCATTGTGCCCGACGCAGTGCTGGATCGTAAGGATAAAATTGGGTTTCAGACCCCCGAGCAGCGCTGGCTCGAGACCCTGGCCCCTTGGGTGGAGGCGCACTTGGGGGACTTGGGGGCGGTTCCGGCAATAAATCCGGCCCCGGCTCGAGCCGAGTGGCAGGCCATCCGCAGCGGACAGAAGCCTTTTAGCCCACGGGTCTGGCGTTGGATTAACGCGGCGGTATGGGCCAAATCCTTTAACCTGACTTGGTAGACGTGATGCGGATATTGATACTTTCCTATTTCTTCCCGCCCTACAACACCATCGGGGCGGTACGGGTGGGCAAGCTGGCGAAATACTGGCACGAACGCGGCCACGAAGTGCGGGTGATTAGTGCAGAGAATCAACTCGAGCCACAGACCCTCGCCTTAGGCATCCCCCAACAACAAGTTACTTACTGCAAATGGGCCAACCTCAACTTCTGGGTGCGTTTGTTGTCTAGGGAAAAAGGTGATGCACTCTCATCGGCCACCACCGACGAGCGCCAAGGGCTGCTATCTAAACTGGCCACTTTGTATCGCGCTACAGTGAATTTTCCCGATGGAAAAATCGGCTGGTATCCTTATGCGTTGGATGCGAGTAACAAGCTGCTTGAGGGCTGGAAGCCCGACGTTATCTATGCCAGCGCCCATCCGCTGACCACCCTTTTAGTTGCTGAACGTTTGGCCTCGAGGCATCGCATCCCTTGGTTTGCTGAGTTACGCGATTTGTGGACGCAAAACCACTACTACACCTATGGATTTCCACGCCGCGACCTCGAGACCCGGCTCGAGCGCCGCACCCTTTCACAGGCCAGCGGGCTGATTACTGTTTCCGAGCCATTGGCGGACAGCTTGAGAACATTTGGTCTACCGACCGAGACGATTCTCAATGGATTTGACCTCGAGGATTACCCCAAGCAAACGACTCCGCCAAACCCCAAGCTACAGATCATCTACACAGGCATAATTTACGCAGGCAAACGCGACCCCACTCCACTCTTTCAGGCCCTGCGGCAAATGGGTGAGCAAGCCAACGAGATAGAGGCTCATTTTTATGGTCGCAAGTTAGCGATGGTCGAGGCATTGGCCAAAGCTCAAGGAGTTGCGGGTAGTGTCCATGTACACGAGGCCGTGCCCTATCAGGAATCGCTACGGCTGCAAAAATCGGCTGATGCCTTGCTGCTGCTGACTTGGGATCACCCTTCAGAAAACGGGGTCTATACCGGGAAGCTGTTTGAGTACATTGGGGCATCGCGCCCCATCTTGACGCTAGGATCGCAGGATAGCGTGGCGGCCCGGCTGATTCTAAGCCGGGGATTGGGCCTGACTACTACGAACCCTGCCCAGATTGCCCAGTGGCTCACCCAACTGCTCGAGCAAAAGCGCAGTGGGGGTATTCCCGACTTGCCCGCCTCAGCCCAAAAAGGCTTGTCGCGGGTGGAGCAGTTTGAGCGGCTGGACGGCTTTATTGCCCAGCAACTGGGGGCCAAAGGATGAAAGTCCTGACTGTAGTGGGGGCACGCCCGCAGTTCATCAAGGCTGCCACAGTCTCTCGGCTGCTGCAAGGGCACTCGAGCATTCAAGAAATTCTGGTACACACCGGGCAGCACTACGACCCTAATATGTCGGCAGTGTTTTTTGAGGAGTTGGGCATCCCCGCGCCGCAGCACCACCTAGAGGTTGGTTCTGGATCGCACGGGACGCAAACCGGGAAGATGCTCGAGCGGCTCGAGCCGATTTTCCAAGAAGAGCAGCCTGACTGGGTAATGGTCTATGGCGACACCAACTCCACCTTAGCCGGGGGTTTGGCGGCCTCCAAACTACACATCCCGGTGGCTCATGTGGAAGCCGGGCTGCGCTCTTTCAACCGCCAAATGCCCGAGGAGGTGAACCGGGTACTGACCGATCACCTCTCAAGCCTGCTCTTTGCTCCTACTGCCACCGCCATGAGCAACCTCGAGCGCGAGGGCATCGGCGGTGATATGGTGCGCCAAGTGGGCGATGTGATGTACGACGCGGCACTGTATTTTGGACAGCGCGCCCAGAGTGAAAGTCACATCGTAGAAGTCCTCGAGCTTAAACCCAAACAGTTTGTGCTGGTGACCATACACCGCGCTGAAAACACCGACCAACCTGCCCGGCTTCAGGCCATTGCCGAGGGGCTGCTCAAGTTGAGCCAAACCTACCACTTGGTCTGGCCGGTACACCCCCGTACCCGGCGGGTTATGGAGGGTTTGGGGTTGCTCGAGGCGCTACAAGGCCATTTGCTGCTGACAGAGCCCGTGAGCTATCTAGACATGGTGCAGCTCGAGCAACAGGCACTGCTGATCCTCACCGATTCAGGTGGGGTGCAAAAAGAAGCCTATTTTCACCAAGTGCCCTGCCTCACGCTGCGGGCCGAGACCGAGTGGGTGGAGTTGGTGGAGTTGGGTTGGAACCGTTTGGTAGACCCGGCCCGGCCTTTCGATTTGCGAATCGAAGTACAGCGGGCACTCGAGCAAGACCGAGCTAACCCAGCCCAACCCTACGGCAGCGGGAATGCCGCAGCTCAGATTATGCAGGCGTTGCTACACGCTAGCCCAACAGGTAGGTAAGACGATTTCGCTATGAATCCCCTCCAGACCCATGTTGAAATCCTGTTGGCTACCTATAACGGGGCCAAGTATCTGGAGGCCCAGCTCGAGTCGCTGTTCAGCCAAACATTCCAGCACTGGCGCATCCTGGCCCGCGACGATGGCTCGAGCGACGGCACTGTAGAAATCCTGCGTGATTTTGTTGAACGCTACCCACAGCGCCTCGAGATTATCAAGGATGGTCAACTGGGGCTGGGGGCCAAAGGCAACTTTGCCCGATTGATGCAACACTCTCGTGCTCCATATGTGATGTTCTGCGACCAAGATGATATTTGGCTGCCCAACAAAATCGAGCAAACCCTCGGGGCAATGCTGACCCTCGAGGCCACTATAGGTCGACAGACCCCAATCCTGGTATGTACCGACCTAGCCGTAGTGGACGGCAACCTTCAGGCCATCGCCCCCTCGCTGGCGGCCTATCAACACCTCGAGCCTGCCTCGGGCCAACCCTGGAAGAAATTGCTGGTACAAAACTTTGTGACGGGTTGTACGGTCATGATTAACCAGGCCCTATGCGAAAGAGCCATGCCCATACCGCCTGAGGCCAAGATGCACGACTGGTGGCTGGGGTTGGTGGCCGGGGTGTTTGGGCATCTCGAGTACATCCCCACCGCGACCCTCCTCTACCGACAGCATGGCAGCAACGACACCGGGGCCGCTGCTTGGAACCTTGCCACCATCCGCCGTAAAGCCACCACCATCCAGCAGAGCATCCGATCTTCCCAGCAACAGGCCCGTGCCTTCCAACTGAGGTTTGGGGGACAGATCCCTCGAGTGATCCAAGAGTTTGCTGACCTCTCGGCCCACGGTTTTTTGTCACGGCGGCTGTGGCTGTGGCGCAATAGAGTGACCTACACCGGGCTGGCCCGCAACCTGGGCTTCTGGCTATTCGTATGACCGTTTCCGTGATCCTCCCCACCTACCGGGCCGAGAAGTACCTCGAGCCCCTGCTCGAAGCCCTGCACTCCCAGACCCTGAGGCCCCTCGAGGTCATCGTCATCGATTCGTCCTCACCCGACCAGACAGCGCAGATCGCTCGAGACGCGGGGTGCATGGTCAAGGTGATCCCACAGTCCGAATTCAACCACGGTGCCACGCGCAACCTAGGGGCCCGGATGGCCACAGGCGAGGTTCTGGTCTTCATGACCCAGGACGCGCTGCCCGCCCACGAGGGCTTTCTCGAGGCCCTGGTCTCCCCCATCCACAGCGGCACCGCCGCTGCCGCCTACGCCCGCCAACTCCCCTACCCCGAGGCCCCGCCGCCCGAGGTCTTCGCCCGGCACTTCAACTACCCCGCCCAGAGCCACCTGCAAACCCTCGAGGACGTGCCCCGCAAGGGGTTCAAGGCCTTCTTCTACTCCGACGTGGCCTCGGCGGTGCGGCGCGAGACCTTCTGGGAAATGGGGGGCTACCCGGACTGGGTGATCGTGGATGAGGACGTCTACTTCTGCGCCAAGCTCCTGCGGAGCGGGCTCCGGGTCGCCTACCAGGCCGAGGCCCAGGTGTTTCACTCCCACCACTACCCCCTAGCGCAGCAGTTCCGGCGGATTTTCGACGTGGGGGTGTTCGTGGCCCAGGCGGGGGAGATGCTCGAGGGGGCCAAAGTGGGGGGCGAGGGATTAAGGTTTGTGTCGGCGCAGGTGCGCTACCTGGCCCGGCAGGGCGAGTGGGCCTGGATTCCCTACAGCGTGCTCGAGGCCGCCCTCAAGTTCGTGGCCTACCAAATGGGGGTGCGCCACCACGCCCTGCCGGGGAGGCTCAACCGCTACCTGAGCCAACAGAAGCAGCACTGGGCGCGGAAGGTTGTGACCAATTCGTAGGGCCGGGGGGCCGCGGGGGATATCCTGGAGGGTAGGCCCATGAGCACCCGCCTCCCCACCGCCCCCTCGACGCGCTCGAGGCCCGCCGTCGCCAACCGGCCCTTGCTGACGGCAGGGGCACTGTTGCTGGGGGACGTGCTGACCTTGGCGTTCACGCTGGTCGGGGTGGTCTGGGTGCGCCTGATGCTGGGCGGGCAGTACGAGCTGAGCCTGTACTGGCAGCTCTGGCCGATCCTCCTGCTGTTCCCAGCGATCTTCGCCTTCCTGGGGCTGTACCCGGCGGTGGGGCTGAGCGTGCCCGAGGAGTTGCGGCGGATTTTCGCGGGCAACACCCTGGTGTTTTTGCTGCTGGGCTCGAGCAGCTTCCTGCTCCAGAACGCCGACGTGTTCTCGAGGGCTATCTTCCTGGTGGCCTGGGCGCTGAGCCTGCTCACCGTACCGCTGACCCGCGCCAGCCTGCGGCACTTCCTGGCCCGCCAGCCCTGGTGGGGTTACGCGGTGGTGGTGCTGGGGGCGGGCAAGACCGGACAGGCAGTGGCCGAGGCCCTGCGCAACCAGCCGGGGTTGGGACTAAAGGCCGTGGCCTTTTTGGACGACGAGAAGCAGGGCCAGGTGGCCGGGCTGGAGGTGCTGGGGCGGCTCGAGATGGCCCCCAGACTGGTTAGGGAGTGGCGGGTGCGGCACGCAGTGCTGGCCATCCCCAGCGCCAGCCGCGAGCGCCTGCTACAGGTCATCGAGCAATACGGCAGCGCCTTTCCCCGTCTGATCTTGATCCCCAACCTGTTTGGCATGGCCAGCCTGTGGGTCTCGGCCACCGACGTGGGGGGGATGCTGGGCCTCGAGCTGCGCCACAACCTGCTGCAACCTTGGTCGCAGTTCCTGAAACGCTGCATAGACTACGCGGGCGTGCTGGCGGGCGGGCTGCTGTTGCTGCCGCTGCTGGGGCTGATCGCCCTGGCGATTAAGCTCGAGTCGCGTGGACCGGTGTTCTTTGCCCACAAGCGCATCGGCAAGAATGGGCAGACCTTTAGGGCTTGGAAGTTCCGCACCATGGTACACAACGCCGATGAGGTGCTGCGCCAGACCCTCGAGACCAACCCCAACGCCAGGGCCGAGTGGGAGCGCGACCAGAAACTTAGAAACGACCCCCGCATAACCCAGCTGGGCCGCTGGCTTCGGCGCAGCAGCCTAGACGAATTGCCCCAGATTTGGAACGTGCTGCTGGGCGAGATGAGCCTGGTGGGGCCGCGCCCCATCGTGCAGGCCGAGGTGGAGCGCTACGGGGATCGCTTCGCCCTCTATACCCAAGTCTTGCCGGGAATCACCGGGCTGTGGCAGGTCTCGGGCCGCAACGACACCGGCTACGCCGAGCGGGTATCCCTGGACACCTACTACGTCCGCAACTGGTCGCCCTGGCTCGACCTCTACCTGATCGCCCGCACCTTCTGGGCGGTGCTGTGGAGCAAAGGAGCTTATTAAGCATGGCCCGTATCCAACGCTGGTGGTGGCCCCTCTACGTCTTTCTCTACCCATTGCTGTTTATCCCCTGGGAACTTAACGTCCTCGAGTCCAACTACGCCGGACATGTGGCTTTGACCCTGTTGTTTCTGGGCGTCGGGGGCTTGATGGAGGGCCTCTCGCACCCCCACCTATCGGCGGGCAGTCTGCGCCACCTGCCCGGCCTGCTGTGGGCCTACAAGCCCGTCCTGGCCGGGCTGCTCCTGGGAATCTGGGCGGTTGTGGCGGCATTCTTCACCGCCGAGCCGACCTTCGCCCTGATGGGCACCCTGCCCAAGGACGGCGGCGGGGCGCTGCACATCCTGGCCCTGGCGCTGATGTTTGCCCTGATTGTGGTCCAGGCGTTGCGCGACCGCGGTCTGGTGGCCCGGCTGATCGGGGCGATGGTGCTGAGCGGAGCCGTGTTGGCGGGCCTGGGCGTCGTGGAGGCGGTGTTTAGACATGGCCTGATTTATCCGCTGGATGCCGGCCTGTTCCCCAGGGTGACGCTGCCCCAGCGCGGTCACTACGCCGGGTTCCTTACCCTTTCGCTGGCTTTGGCGCTGGGGCTGTGGCTGCGCAACCCCAGGTGGGCAGGCGCGGTCATTCCCCTCACCGCCTTCGCCATCGGACTGACCCTGACCCGCACGGCCATCTTCGCCGCGCTGCTGGCCGGGGCGGCCGGAGTGCTGTTCTCGAGGTTCTCCCGCAACTCCGTCCTGGCCCTGATCCTGGTGGCCTTGGGGCTTGGGGGCGGCATGAGGCTGATCGAAACCCTCAACACCACCCGATCGGACTCGAGTGCCCAAGTGCGCAAAGACTTTGCCGACGGCACCACCGGGGCCACCCGACTGATCTACTGGCAGACCGCCCTGCGCGGAATCATGGCCCAGCCTGTGTTTGGCTGGGGTGCGGGGGGGTTCGATTATGTCTTCCCAAATTACATGACCCGCGAGGAGATCGAGAACTACCTTCGGCTCGAGCTGGGCTTCAAACAGTTTGTCGAGCTCATCAACACACCCGGTGCCCCGCCCATCTTTGTGGTTAAGGATCAAGAGGACAAAACCCAGCTTCACAGTTCCATCTTGTGGAAGTGTCACAACCAGTTTTTAGACCTGGGGCTGCGGCTGGGCTGGCCGGGCTTAATCCTGTACTTGCTGTTGTTGCTCAGCACCTGGCGCAGCTTATTGCAGCTGAAACCGGCGGCTCTGGCGCTGTGGGTTCATCATGCTTTTCTGTTTTTCTGGTTCGTCCCCTTTCACACCGAGGGGGTGGTGTGGGTGCTGATGGCCTGCGCGGTGCTCGAGGGGATTAAGCAAAAGCAGGCCGCACGCCAAGATAAACCCGCTGCCCAGCCGGTTGCGGTGGGCCTGCCCCAACCCACCCGTAAGTATTAGCCTTCTCGCAGAAGACACCGAACGCCAAGTATATGCATCCTTGCAAGACGCCGCCCCCAAACGCCTGCAGAATTGCGCCCCGGGTAGCCGCTGTGCGGCTATGGCGCACGCCACTCCCCCCCGGGTAGCTGCTGTGCGGCTATGGCGCAAGCCACTCCGCCCCGGAACGCCTACGACGTTTCCCACAACTCAAATTTCGGTCAATGACTGACTGCGCCTCCTACATTTGTCCCGTACGTGCCGGGGCTGTTGTGCCGCTTTGCGGATAATCGGCACAAAAACAGATCTAGAGCGGTTCCCACGAATACTCCCTACGGCGCTAAAGCGGGCGGTTTTTGCTGTAGGGAGTACATTACCTGCCGCCGCGAGGGAGGTAATGGTGGGAACCGCGATATTAGCGTTGCAGCTCTTGCAGCAACTGCGGAGCCTCTTGGCCCCAACGGATGTAACCCTGGTATACGCTGTCGCCCAGCGGCACCCCGGCGGGTCTGAAGTCGGCGGGGAAACGGGACAACCCCCGCTCGAGTACCGCGATGGCCTGAGCGTTATGGCCCAGTTGGCGCTCCAGTTTGGCCTGTTGCAAGTAGTATAGGGGGCTGCCCAGGGGAAACTTCTGGTTGAGCTGGCGCAACACCTCGAGTTGCTCGTTGGGGGTCTGGGCGTATTGCAGTTGGGCGCGGTAGACCCACAGGCTGTTGGGGTTGAGGTGGGCAGCCTGCTCGAGCAGTTCCAAGCGCTGGGCTGGGGGCAGTTGGGTGGCCTCCTTGAGCACCGTCGGGCGGAAACCCAGGTAGCGGCTGGCAGAACACACCCCGCTGCAAGGCCAGTACCACCACAACACCAGGACAACCGCGGCCACCAGCCCTACCCCAGCAGCAGCCCTGGAAGCCCAAGCCGATGACGATAAGGAGCTTAGACTAATCTGCGCGGGTCTGGACTGGGCGTATACCGCCCCCAAGGCCGCAAACGCCAACATCATCACGGCGGGGTACATCCCGGTGATGTCGAAAGCCAGGGTGGCCCAGAGCCCTGCCGCCCCCAGCGCCCAGGGCCAGGCCGGGCCGCGCCAGCCGCGCCAGAGCACCCAGCCCAGCACGCCCAGCAGCACGATCAGGCGCGGCCAGCCGCCGGTGGCGGCGGTCTCGAGGTAGTGGTTGTGGGCGTTGGCGAAGTTTACGCTGGGGTACTGCTGGTAGGCCGCCATCACGTCCCTGAAGCTGCCGTTGCCGGTGCCCAGGGGGGCTTGGAGCGCGATGTCTATGGTCTGCCCCCACATCTGCAGGCGGCTACCGAAGCTGCCCTCGCTCGAGGTGTCGCTGACCTGCTTGGCCACGGCCGTCTTGGGCAGCAGGGCGGCCTGCACCGGGTGAAAGGGCAGTGCCGTGTCCAGTAGCACAACCGCCGCCGCGACCCCCACGAAGCCCGCCACAAGCCGTGGCAGGGGGGTTCGCTCTTGCCACAGCCTCCAGGCCAGCAGCACCCCAACCACCAGCAGCGGCAGGTAGACCGCCCTGGCCCCCGAAAGCAGGGCCAGATAGACCGTCGCCACCAGGCCCAGGCCCAGCGTCAACTGCCAGCGCGAGCGCTCGAGGGCGGAGCGGAATAGTACCGGCAGTAGGGTCAGGGCCTGGGCACCCGCGACGTAGTGGGCCGAGCCCGAGAAGTACAGGGCCAGCCCGAAGGCGCCGAGCGAGAGGGTGGTGAACAGGTTGTACCCCAGCAGCACCGCGCCCAGCCCCGCCAGCCCTCGCCACCACGTCCCCGCCGCAAAGGCGGCAAGGTAGGCCAGTTCCCAGATCCCTGCGGCCAAGGTGTTGCCGGGGGTCTGGCTCCAGGCCAGGGTGGCCAAGCCCACCAGCCACCACAGCCACACATACCAGGGCAGCCGCACAGCGAGCAGCGTCAGCCCGGCAAGGGCCGCCAACCAAAACGGCGGTAGGTCGTAGTGGCTGAGCGGCTGCTGCCAGAGCCAGTACAGCCCCCCCAGCACGGCCGCCGATAGGGCCAGAGGGACAAAGGGGGCTATTCGGGAGAGCTGGTTCATAGGCGGCTCGAGGGTCTTTGTTGATTCGGGGAAGCCAACCCGGAGCATCCCACGGCCCCACAAGAACCCCTCCCCACTGTAGGTTTTGCCTACCGGGCAGGCTGTGAGATATGGCCCAAGGAAAAAGCCGCCATTGCTGGCGGCATCTCGATCAGTATGTAGTGCGGGTGCCTTAGGGAAGATTTCCGGTGCCGGAGATGCCCGAGTAACTTACCGACGCCGCCGCGCTGACCACCAGGACCGTACAGGCAGTGAGGGGTCCCGAGGAGGGGGCCTCGACCGAGTACCCGGCGATCACGTAGCCGCTGCGGCAGTCGGTGTTGGGTACGGTCGCAGCAAAGACGTTGTCCGAGAGGTAGGCGTTTGCGGCCTTGTACACGTTTTGCAGGTAGGCCCGCTCAGCACTGATCTGGGCGCTGCGGCGCGCCTGGATCAGGTTGGGCACCAGCACCGAAGCAATGGTCCCGATGATTGCGATCACAATAAGCAGCTCAATCAGGGTGAACCCCTTGGTTTGCCGCATAAGGATCTCGCTTTCACAAAAAAACCAGGGCAGTCCATGCCCTGGTCTCCTGGGTTGGCTGCGATTAGTTGCCGATGGTGGTGGAAGCGCCGACGCCGTTACCGTTGAAGGTGACGGTGACCTGCTGGGTGGACTGGGTGTAGGCCACGGTGCAGGCGGTCAGGGTGCCGGGGGCGCTGCCCGCGCCGTAGCTGCCGGCGTTGTAGCTGCCCATGCAGGAGGTGCCGGGCAGCGCGGTGGCGCTGGGGTTCTCGGCCAGGTAGGCGTTGGCGGCCTTGTACACGTTCTGGGCGTAGGCCTGCTCGGCGCGGCTCTGCGCGGTCTTGCGGGCGTTGAGCAGGTTGGGGACCAGCACGGCAGCCAGGATGCCGATGATGGCGATCACGATCAGCAGCTCGATCAGGGTGAAACCGCTCTTCTTCATGGAGACTCCTTCAGGGTTCCGCGCCCAAAGGTATATGGGTATTGGGACACGGGCTTACAGTAGTGCAGAGATTGCTTAGGGCCGAGGTGCCGAAACGTTGCGCTCGCCGGTGTCTCCAGCCTTGGCTGGCCTTACCCGCGATGAAGGGGTTTGTGGGTCACTTCCCTTCCGCCTTCTAGGTAAAAGTGTAGCACCCGACTTTTCAGTCGCTGTGAAAGATAACCGTTACCCGTAACCGCCTCGTTACGGATGCGCCTCGAGGCGTCATGTCCGGGCCTATCGCATTTCCACCATTCCCTCTCTCGCGGCGGCAGGGAATGCACTCCCTACAGCGGTTTTTGCTGTAGAGAGTATGGGTGGGAACTGCTCCAAGTCTGCATGGTTGAAGTGCGCAAAGCCGACCCGGCAGACCCTTTAGGGATTGCGCCTCGGGTAGCCGCTCCGCGGCTATGGCGTAAGCCACTCCGCCCCGGGTAGCCGCTCTGCGGCCATGGCGCATGCCACTCTCCCCAAGAACGTGTTTACCGTATCCGCCGATTCCGCACTTCTACCTGGCGCAACTTATAACCCGGCCCACGCCGTGAGGCCGTGACCTGTTGGCGAAGCATGCCCTAGCCCAAGAATCGCCCTCGAGTAGGGAAAATATCAGCGCATTAAACCCGACCATATCCCTGCCGTCGCCCTGCCGCGCCGAGCGTCAAACATAAGGGACAGGGCATCGTCTGCCCTGTCCCGGCCTTGCTTGAGCTATCCAGACTATGCGTGCGCGGGAGGCGCTTAGTTGCCGATGGTGGTGGAAGCGCCGACGCCGTTACCGTTGAAGGTGACGGTGACCCGCTGGGTGGACTGGACGTAGGCCACGGTGCAGGCGGTCAGAGTGCCGGGGGCGCTGCCCGCGCCGTAGCTGCCGGCGTTGTAGCTGCCCATGCAGTTGGTGCTGGGCAGCGCGGCGGCGCTGGGGTTCTCGGCCAGGTAGGCGTTGGCGGCCTTGTACACGTTCTGGGCGTAGGCCTGCTCGGCACGGCTCTGCGCGGTCTTGCGGGCGTTGAGCAGGTTGGGGACCAGCACGGCAGCCAGGATGCCGATGATGGCGATCACAATTAGCAGCTCGATCAGGGTGAAACCGCTCTTCTTCATGTACTGCTCCTTCAGATGTGTGCGCGTATGTATATGAGGGTATGGCGCGCAGGGAGTGCAAGGATAGCTTAGGGCCGGGGGCGGATTGGGCGGCGCAGCCTCAGCAATCAACTTGATTCCCTTCAAGTTGGCCTGTTGAATAAAGATGATAGCTGTTACGTATCTCGAATATTGATGAAAATAACCATTTCTGGCACCATTTCTGTTACGTCGCTAGAACCGTAAGCTGGCCATAATTTCAACCTAGCCAAATTTATGATTTAGATACAGAGGTCGGCGGCGTTTTGGGCTTGGTGTGCGGCCGGGGATGAGGTCACGCGGCCTCGGCCCTGCTAGACTGAGTGCCGATGATTCATTTCCACCGCGTAACCCTCGAGTACGCCCGCACTCAGACCAAGGCGCTCTACGATTTGAATCTGGAAATCAAGAAGGGCGAGTTTGTATTCCTGGTGGGGCACTCGGGGGCGGGCAAGTCCTCGCTGCTGTCGCTGGTTATGAAGCGGCTCGAGCCCAGCAGCGGGGCGGTCTACTTCGACGGCGAAAACCTCAAGGCGCTCAGGGGCGACAAAATCGCCCTGCACCGCCGCCGAATCGGGATGGTCTTCCAGGACCACCGGCTGCTCAAGGACATGACCGTCGAGGAGAACCTGCGCTTCGCCCTGCGGGTGATGGAGGTGCCCCAGCCCGACTGGGAGAGCCACACCCTTCGGGTGCTACGCCAGGTGGGCATCGTCCACAAGAAGCGCTCCTACCCCGAGGAGCTGTCGGTCGGCGAGTCGCAGCGGGTGGCCATTGCCCGGGCGCTGATCGCCGACCCCCAGGTGCTGATGGCCGACGAGCCCACCGGCAACCTCGACCCCGCCAACGCCCTGGCCGTCCTCGACATCTTCAAGACGGCCCACGCCCGCGGGGCCACCGTCCTGATGGCCACCCACTCCCGCGAGATCGTGGAGGCCTACCCCCAGCGGGTCATCACCCTCAAAGCAGGACAGCTGGTAAGGGACGAGCGGGGAGGAAAGTACAGCCTGATATAGGCCAAAGGCAACGACCTCAACCACGCGCATAGCGGCTTCCCCTTCCCCCATTCGTCGCCTGTAACACGTCAGTTAATGGTCAATCCGGACATTATTCCCTCATGACCTCGAGGTAGACTGGTTCTACCAGGAAGGCAAAGCGGTGACAAACTCACCCGAACCCTCAGAACTCCCAGAAAGGGGCTTCTGATGGGGCTTTGTCGTCTCTGGCGAGATGGCCGTGGTGGGGGAAACCCCAGGGCAGAGCCACCCGAAACTCAAGGGGGTCGAGCATGAACGTCTACAGGCTGACAGGTCGTCACATCGAAATCACCGACGCCATCAAGAACTACATCGACAAGAAGATGACCCGCCTGGATCGTCACTTCGAAGGGGCCGACACCAAAGTGGTGCTCTCGCTGGCCAAGAGCCCCCGCATCGGCGAGCGGGCCAAGGTCGAGATCCAGGTCGGTGTTCCTAAGGGCATTGTGCGGGTCGAGGAGGCCGACCCCGACATGTACGCCGCCATCGACCGTGCGGTGGACCGCCTCGAGTACCAGCTCAAGCGCTACAAGGAGCGCTACATCACCCGCAGCCACCAGATGGTGGCCACGCCCGCCCCGGCCGGGGCGGTGCCCGCCGAGTCCACAACCCAAGACCTCGAGCCGGTCATCCTGCGCACCAAGCGCTTCCACATGAAGCCCATGACCCCCGAGGACGCCGCTTTCGAGATGGAGAGCCTGGGCCACTCTTTCTTCATGTTCCGCAACTCCGAGACTGACCAGATCAACGTGATCTACGCCCGGCGCGACGGCAACTACGGCCTGATCGAGCCGACCAACTAGGGTTCGAGGATGGCCTGGGGCCGCTGCGGTCAGCGGCCCCCGCCATCCGCTCGAGGTCGGCCAGGTTGGGCAGCACTCCCACCGCCTCAGAGCCCCGGCCTCTGGCGAATGCGGGGGAAGTGGCGAGCCCGTTGTGTTGGCTTCCCTTACCCCTCGCCCCGGCCTACCCCCTACCGACCCTAGCCTTTCCCCGGGTGGCGTCCCGAAGCTGGGCCTCGAAGGCCTCGAGTTTGGCCTCCTCCAGCTCCAATATCACCACCAGGCCGTCCGGCGTGTACTCCTCGGGTTCGCGCTTGTGGCCGGCCAGCAGGTGGAAGACGGTGTTGGTGAGCTCGAAGGGCACCTCAAGCCGCACCCGAACTATGGGGACAACCTCGCGCTTGGGGGCCTGGCGCAGACACTCGGCCGCAGCGCCCCCGTAGGCCCGCACCAGGCCGCCTGCGCCCAGGTTCACGCCGCCGTAGTAGCGGGTCACCACCACCATCACCCCGTTCAGCCCCTGGCCCTCGATGGCGCTGAGAATGGGGCGGCCTGCCGTGCCGCCGGGCTCGCCGTCGTCGGAGAAACGGTAAAGCTGGCCGACCTTGTAGGCCCAGCAGTTGTGGGTAGCCTCCGGCTCGCGGACGCGGGCCAGAAACTCCAGCGCCTCCTCCGGCGACCCGACCGGCGCGGCCCGGGCGATAAAGCGCGAGTACCTGACCTCGAGGCGGTGGGTGTGGGGGGACTCGAGGGTAAGCATGGGGTCAGGAAAAAACGGAGACGAAGAACGGGGGCCCGACCTTCGACCCAAGACCTGCGACCCTCAGCCTTCAACCTTCAGCTGCTTTTGCGCCGCCGCATACATCACCCGCACGTCCGGCTTGACGCCCGTCCAAAGCTCGAAGGCCAGCGCGCCCTGCCAGATCAGCATGGGGAAGCCGCCCAAGGTGTTGAGGCCCGCCGCCTGGGCGTCGCGCAGGAGCTTGGTCTCGAGGGGGTTGTAGACGATGTCCACCACGGTGGCGTGGCGGGGCAGGATACCCTCGGGCAGGGGGGAGGTTTGGGGGTCTTTGAGGCCCACGCTGGTGGTGTTGATCAGCAGGTCGCAGGTCTTGAGGGCCGCCTCGAGGAGCGACCCGGACACCGACCCCACCCCGACGGCCTCGGCCAGCTCACGCGCCCGCTCGGGGGTACGGTTGGAGATGGCCACCTGCGCCCCGGCCTGTTTCAGCCCGTAGGCGATGGCCCTGGCGGCCCCACCCGCCCCCAACAGCAGCGCCTTGCGGCCCCGGTACTCAATGCCCGCCTCCTCGAGGCCCCGCACGAAGCCCGGCGCATCGGTGTTGTGGCCAATCAGTTGCCCGTCCTGCACCACCACGGTGTTTACCGCCCCGATTGCGCTGGCCTCGGGCGACAGCCCGTCGAGGAAGGGGATAACGGCCTGCTTGTGGGGGATGGTGACATTGACGCCGCGGAACTCCCGCCGCACCTCGTTCAGGCGGGCGCGGACGAAAGCCGGGGCGGTCTCGATGGCGCGGTAGGTGGCCTCAATCCCGGCGGCCTCGAGGGCTGCCGTCTGCATGGCCGGGGAGATGGTGTGGGAGAGCGGATAGCCGATGATGCCCAGTTTCACACCAGGGATTCTACCCGCTCCGCCCCGGGCTCGGGCGGCCAAGCCGACGATCCTGTTCGGCTGCTCCCGCCCTCGGCCTTGGGCTCTGGCCCCAGCACAACGGTGTGGGAGAGCTGATTTTCCCCTTGGTTCGGCGGCGATGGCGGGGCACCGCGCGAGGGGCGGGAGCAGAGCTTGGCGCAATCAGCAACCAAGTTACACAGTATTCCCCCCAGCTTGATAAGATAAACGCAGTGAGAAACATATTTTTTTCTCTGTTGTCGCGATCCTTGCAGCGGCGGAAGGGGCTGCTATGGGCGCTGGCGGCAGCCGCCGTGGGCCTAACCGGGGCGGCCCAGGCCACCAGCTATGTGATCCCGGTACGCGGCGCCATCGACGGGCCCCTGGCCACCTTCATTGACCAGTCCCTGGACCGTGCCGAGCGCGAGGGGGCCAGCGGGGTGGTGTTCATGGTGGACACCCCCGGCGGGCGTGTGGACGCCGCCATCGAGATCACCGACCGCATCCTGGCCTCCACGCTGCCCACCATCGCGGTGGTGCAGAACGCCTTCTCGGCCGGGGCCCTGATCTCGCTGGCGGCCCAGCAGATCTACATGCTGCCCGGCTCGCAGATCGGGGCCGCCCTGCCCATCACCGTGACCCCGGTGGTGGGCAACGCCACCGCCGCCGACCGTAAGGTGATCTCGGCCCTGCGCGAGAAGTTCAGGTCGGTGGCCGAGGCCCGGGGCCGCCCCGCCAACATTGCCGAGGCGATGGTAGACCCCGAGGTCGAGATTCGCGGCGTCACCGGCAAGGACGAGCCCCTGACCCTCTCGGCCCGGCGGGCGGTCGAACTGAAGGTGGTCAATGCCGAGGTGGCCTCGATGCGGGCAGCCCTCGAGAAAGCCGGCTTCAACGCCGCCACCCAGGAACTCACCCCCGGCCCCCAGGTGGTTCTGGCCCGCTACCTGACCAACCCCACCGTGGCCGCGATCCTGCTGGCGGTCGGGGTGTTGGGGCTGATCCTGGAGTTCTTCACCCCCGGGACCTTTGTCCCGGCGATTATCGGCCTGACCAGCCTGGGGCTGTTTTTCCTGGGCGGATATCTGGCGGGGCTATCTTCGGCCCTAAGCATCATCCTCCTGTTCGGCGGGATTCTGCTGGTGGTCTTCGAGCTGTTCGTCACGCCGGGCTTCGGGGTGCCGGGCATCATGGGGCTGGGGCTGATCGGGGCCTCGATCTACTTCACCTTCTGCGACAGCGCCCTCCAGGTCGGCTCCTACGCCATCATTGGGATGGCGCTGGGGTTGTTCCTGATCCTGCGCTACATCCCGCAGAGCCGCGCCGCCCGACCCTTCGTGCTGGGCGGGGCTCTGGAATCGGTGGCCCCGCCCGCAAACGAACTCGAGCCGCTGATGGGGGCCTTGGGCACCGCCCTCACCGACCTACGCCCCTCCGGAACCGCCCAGTTCGGCGACCGCCGGGTGGACGTGGTGACGCTGGGCGACTTCATCAGCCGGGGCGACAGTATCCGGGTGGTGCAGGTCGAGGGTGTGCGAGTTGTAGTGCGGAGGGTTGATTCTTAGGCTTGGTGCGCTTAGCGTGAAATGAATGAGGGAACGGGAGACGGGGAACCGGAACAGTGGAAAGATGTGGGTTGCTTTGCTACCGATGGTCGGCCCTGGACTCAGGCCAGCCGACCTCGAGCTGCCGGCAGACCGCAGCCTTTCGCTGAGACCTTTTCCCTGAACCCGGTTCCCCGCCCTTAGGAGGAAATCAATGGAGTTCGGAGCGCTCATCATCGCGGGTCTGGTCTTGATCGGCATCTTCATGTTCTTTTACCTGGTTCCGGTGCCCCTGTGGATCACCGCGCTGTTCTCGGGGGTGCGGGTGGCGCTGGGCTCGCTGGTGGGGATGCGCTTCCGGCGGATTCCGCCCGGGAGGATCGTCAACCCCATGATCAAGGCCTTTAAGGCCGGCATTCCGGTGGAGACAGGCAAGCTCGAGGCGCAGTTCCTGGCGGGCGGCAACGTGGACCGGGTGGTTGACGCGCTGATCGCCGCTGACAAGGCGGGCATCAAGCTAGGCTTCGACCGCGCCGCCGCCATCGACCTGGCGGGCCGCGATGTGCTGGACGCGGTGCGGCTGTCGGTCAACCCCAAGGTGATCACCAGCCCGATGGTGGCGGGCATGGCGCAGGACGGCATCCAGCTCCTGGCCACGGCGCGAATCACGGTGCGCGCGAACATCGACCGCCTGGTGGGCGGCGCGGGCGAGGAGACCATCGTGGCCCGCGTCGGCGAGGGCATCGTGGCCTCGATAGGCCAGTCTATGGATCACAAGCAGGTACTCGAGCAGCCCGACCGCATCTCCAAGACGGTGCTGGCCAAGGGGCTCGACGCCGGTACCGCCTTCGAGATCCTCTCGGTGGACATCGCCGAGGTGGACGTGGGCAAGAACATCGGCGCACAGCTGAGAACCGACCAAGCCGAGGCCGATAAGAAGATTGCCCAGGCCAAGGCCGAGGAACGCCGCGCGATGGCGGTCGCCGTCGAGCAAGAGAACAAGGCCGAGGTCGAGCGGATGCGGGCCAAGCTGGTCGAGGCCCAGGCCGCTGTCCCGCTGGGCATGGCCGAGGCACTGCGCAACGGCAAGATCGGGGTGATGGACTACTACCAATTGCGCAACGTCGAGGCCGACACCGACATGCGCGAGAGCATCAGCCGCGCCAGCAGCCCCGACGAGAGCGGACAGAGCGGGACGCAGCGATGACTCGAGGGGGAGAAGGGAGGATTTATGCAGCTTGACGACCTCCTGGGGCTGCTCTTCCTGTTCTTCTTCGTAATTCTGCCCGCCATCCAGGGCTTCATGCGGCGCGGGCGGCAGATGCCCGACGACTTCGAGCCCGACAATATCCCGCTGCCCGACGAGGGCAAGGCCAAGCCCTCCACCGGGCCTGCGCCGGCCCAGCCGGCCCAGTCCGCGCAGCCCGCACAGTCCAGTGCGCCAACGCCGAGCCGCCCCCCCTCCTCTGCCCCGCCGCCGCGTCCGGCACCGGCCCCGGTCTCGCCCACGGGCAGTCGTACCCCCCCGCCCCCGCCACGCCCCTCCCAGCCGCAGCAGCCCAGGGTGGGCAAGACCCTTGAGCAGATCGAGCGCGAGCGCTTGGCTCGCCAGGTCCAGAACCAGCCCCCCCCGCAGCCCAGCCGCCCGGCGCAGCCGCAGCCCCGCGTGGCCCCCCCGGCGGCCGTCCAGCGCCGCCAGGGCGAGCACTGGGAGTTCTCGAGCACCCCGCATGATATCGTGAACGGCATCGTGTGGAACCAGATCCTGTCCGAGCCAAGGAGCCAATATTGGAGAACAAGAAGGAAGCCAAGACGCTGATCCCGCTCCGCTCGCCGCAGGAGGCCCTGGCGCTGCTGGGCCACGGCGACAAACACCTTAAGCACCTCCGCAAGCTTCTGCCCGCCCAGCTGGTGGTGCGCGGCCAGGAGGTGCAGATCTCCGGACCCGACGAAGACGTGCGCCTTGCCGAACGGGTGGTGCGCGACCTGATCACCTTGGTGCGTCAGGGGGCCGAGGTTGATGCGGGGACGCTAGAGCAGGTCATCTTGGTGGCCGAGGGCGGCCAGAGCCTGCCGGTCGAGACCGCGACCCCCGCCCTAGGCAGCGAGATCGCCTTGCCGGGCCGGCTCAAGCCCAAGACCCCCGGCCAGCGTCAGTACGTCGAGGCCATCGCGGCCAACGACATCACCCTGGGAATCGGCCCGGCGGGTACCGGCAAGAGCTACCTGGCAGTGGCGATGGCGGTGGCCTACCTCAAGGCCAAGAAGGTCAAGCGCATCATCCTGACCCGCCCGGCGGTCGAGGCCGGGGAACGCTTGGGCTTCCTGCCCGGCGACCTGCAAGCCAAGATCGACCCCTACCTGCGCCCGCTCTACGACGCGCTGTTCGAGATGATCGACGCCGAACGCTTCGACCAGTACTTGCAGGCCGGGATCATCGAAGTGGCACCGCTGGCCTTCATGCGCGGGCGTACCCTCAACGACGCATTTATCATCCTCGACGAAGCCCAGAACACCACCCCCGAGCAGATGAAGATGTTTCTGACCCGCATGGGCTTCAACTCCAAGGTGGTCATCACCGGCGACGTGACGCAGATCGACCTGCCCAAGATGCAGAAGTCCGGCCTGATGGAGGCCATGCGCATCCTCAAGAACATCCAGGGCATCTACATGCAGTACTTCCGCGAGTCCGACGTGGTGCGCCACCCGCTGGTGGCCCGCATCGTCAAGGCCTACGAGCACGCCGAGAGCGAGCGGGAAGCGGGAAGCGGGCGGCGGGAAGACAAGGAAGATCGGGGTTAGGCTCGCTCCTGAGCCTCAGTGCCCAGCCCCTTATGCCGGTGGTAGATTTCGTCGCCAACACCAATGTCCCCAGGGGCCTCCGCCCGAAACTCAGGGCCGCCCTCGAGCGCCTAATGGCCGAGCTCGGCCACGAGGACAAGGGCTTGACCGTGGTCTTCGTCGACGACGCCGAGATCCGGGCCCTTAAGCTCCAGCACTGGGGCGAGGACGCCGCCACCGACGTGCTGAGCTTCCCCACCTTCGAGCCCGGCGACCCCTTTGTGCCGCCGCACCTGGGCGACATCGTGATCAGCCTCGAGACCGCCGCCCGGCAAGCCCTCGAGCAGCGGCACAGCCTCGAGGCCGAGGTCAAAATCCTGGCCGCCCACTCGCTGTGGCACCTGCTGGGCCACGACCACAACAGCGAGAAGGAGTGGGCGGGCTTCAGGAGGGTGCAGACGCGTATACTTGAGCTATAGCAGGAAGGAGGGAGAAGGGGGGCAGGAGTTAAGAGAAGTCGCCACCGAAAATCAGTGGTTTCTCCCTCCTTTTTCCTCCCTCTTGGCAGTGCCGACCCCCAACCCCCCCAAATCCCCCGAAAACGCCGAGCGTCCCGCGCCTGCTCGTCCCGGCTCCGACCCGCTCCCCCTGCGGGGGCTGCGGGCCTCGTTCGGGTACGCGCTCCAGGGGCTGCGGTTTGCCTGGAAGGGCCAGCGCAACTTCAGGCTCGAGGTCTACATCGCCGTCGTCGCGGTTGGGATGGCGCTGTGGCTGGGGGTGGAGCTGGTTCTGGTGCTGCTGGTGGTGGCCCTGGTGCTGGGCCTTGAGCTGATCAACACCGCGCTCGAGGCAGTGGTGGACCTGGCCTCGCCCAACTTTCACCCCCTGGCCAAAGCCGCCAAGGACGTGGCCGCCGCCGCCGTGCTGGTGGTCAGCCTGCTGGCCGCGCTGATCGGGCTGGTGCTGTTCGTGCCGCCGCTGTGGGGGCGGCTGGGGCTAGGCGGCTGAGGGCTGAGCGCCAACCGCCCCACCCCAGCCGCTCCCCTACCTCGCCAACTCGGCCAAAATCCCCGCGATCATGGCGATGCGGTTGGGGACCTGCGGGACGAAAATGTTTTCGGTGAGCTGGTGGGCGGCTGCGCCGTAGAGGCCCAGGCCATCGAGGGTGGGTATGCCGAGGGCGGCGGTGAGGTTGCCGTCGGAGCCGCCCCCTACCCGCCCGGGGCCGAGTTGCAGGCCTACCTCGGCCCCGATCCGCCGGGCCATCTCGAAGAGCTGCATCGAGGCGGGGGTGGGCTCCATCGGGGGACGGTTCATGCCGCCCTCCACCACCAGCGAGGTGCCCTCGAGTACGGGTTTTAGCGCGTGCATAGCGGCGTGAATGCGCTCCGACTCGGCCTGGGTCCAGGCCCGCAGGTCTATGTCCACGGTGGCCCGGTCGGGCACCACGTTGGAGGTGGTGCCGCCCCGGACCACGTTGGGGCCGAGGGTGGTGCCCTTCTCGAGGTCTTGCAGCGCCACCACCCTGGGGATCTGGTGAGCCAGCTCGACGATGGCGTTGCGGCCCTTCTCCGGCTCGACGCCCTGGTGGGCGGCCTGCCCCAGCGCGGTCAGCTTGTACTGGCCCACGCCCTTGCGCGCCACCTTGAGGTCGCCGTTGCCCATCGGGGCCTCGAGCACCAACACCACCTCGCTGCGCCGGGCAGCAGCCTCGATCGCGTCCCTCGAGGCCGGCGAGCCCACTTCCTCGTCGGGGGTGAAGAGCAGCTCGAGGTTGGGGACACCCATGCCCAGTTCGTGGCCCGTCCGTAGCGCCCACAGCAGCTGGACGATGTTGCCCTTCATGTCGTAAATGCCGGGGCCGTAGGCGCGGTCGCCCTCGAGCTTCCACGGCACGTCAAAGGCCCCGACCGGGTGCACGGTGTCGAAGTGGCACAGCGCCAGCACTTTTTTCCCCGAGCCGGCCAGGCTCAGGCCGAGCATCGGGCCGTTGACGGTCTCCTCGCGGCGTACAGCCCCAAACGGACTGAACTTCTCGCTGATCCAGTCGGCGACCTTGCTCAGGCCCTCGAGGTCGTGGGAGGGGGCCTCGAGCCGGGTGATGGCCTCGAGGTCTTGCAGGACGGCGGGAAGTTGGGCTTGGAGGTGGGCTAAGGGGTTCACCCCGGTATTTTACCGCGAAGCCTGGGCGGTCCCCGCGGCCGCGGCAGCGCCCCAGGCCACCGAGCCGATCCAGCCGCGCAGGGCGGCCACGCTGGTGTAGACGGTGGGCTGGTTGGGGAAGGCGCAGCCGTCGCCGCCGCTGACGATGCCCAGCAACACCGGGCGGCGCTCCAGCAGCAGCAGCGGGCCGCCAGAGTCGCCGAAGCAGGCGTCGCGCAGCCCCTCGGGATGCCCGGCGCAGAGGGTGCGGGGGGTCAGGCGGTCGGCCCCGACCTGCTCGAGGCAGACCTCGCGGCGGCGCACCGGCACCGAGGTTTGCAGCAGTTGGCGGGGGAAGTCGGTCAGCCTGAGGTCGTAGGGGCTGCGCACCTGTCGGGTGCCGCCCCAGCCCATCACCAGGGCCGGAGCCTGGCGGCGCTCGGCCTGGGCGAGTTGGGCCGGGGTCGCCAACGCCACCGGGGCCAGACTGACCCAGCGCTCGAGCCGCAGCAGCGCGATGTCGTAGTCGTGGAGGCGGTCGCTATAGCTGGGGTGCACCACGATCTCCGCCACCCGCACCCGCTTCTTGAGGTCACCCTCCTTGAGGAAGCGCGAGCCCAGCAGCACCCGCAGTTCCTCGGGTCTCTGCCCGTCCACGCAGTGCGCGGCGGTCACGATCCACCGGCCCGAGATCAGGCTCCCACCGCAGAACTGGGCTTCCAGCCCGTCGCGCTTTTTGGTGTCCAGAACCGCCACCATGAAGGGCCAGGTCTTCGCGGGCTCGCCACCTACGATAGCGAACGCCGGGCCACACAGCAAAAAGCCGAGCAGCAGGGAGGCAAAGCGCGGGGCGCAGGGTGCCATGACTCACCGTAGCAAACCCCGGCTGAGGAATTGGGTCAAAAACTAAAGTCCGGGTTAAGGACCCTTAACGCTCCGGACCGGGCCACCCCGATACGGTGTTCCCGACGACACATCCGCCGCCCCTCCCCCGGATGGGGGATGGCGACCTGGACGGCCCGCCGTTCGATTGGAGGGCTCAGGCCGGGCCCTCGGCCTCCGGCCCGGCGGGCTCCTCTTCCCCCTCCTCCCCCTCCTCGGGATTGCGCTTCATCAGCTCGCGCAGCACCGCCGTGGCGTAGGCCCCCTTAGGGAGGAAAAAGCTGACCCACAGGCCCTCGGGGGCTTCCTCCACCGACCAGTCGGCCAACGGCAGGCGGATCAGCCGCCGATCGCCGAAGCGGCGGTCGAAGTGGGCTCGAGTCAGCTCGTAGTGGGCCAGGATTTCGTCCTCGAGGGCGCGCGCCGCCCCCTGCGCCTCGCGGTACTTCTTCCCGTACAACGGCCCCGTGGCGCTGATCTCAAAGCGCAAGGCCCTGGGGTTCTCGAGCCCGGCGTCCTCGACCACGAACTCCCCCCCGCTGTCGTGCTTCTTGGCCACGTCGCCTTCGATAACCTGGTTAAAGGTGCCCTGCTCGAGGCGCACCTGCACCCAGTCGTTGAACAGCAGGCTTTGCAGGCTGCTGACCAAAAACTTCTTCAGCCAGGGGAGCACGTGAACCCGCCCCCCCGTCACCAGGTCGTAGCCCCGCTCGGCGTTGCGCCCCCCCAGCCCGAACCGCTGCGGGCCGAAGTAGTTGGGTATGCCCTGGGCGGCCAGGGTGGAGAGGATTGCCGAGGCTTGCGCCTGTCGGGCCTCGGGCGTCGGGCCTCGAGGATCGGCAGAACTTTGGTTTTGGCCCTCGACCCCCGAGGCTTGACTCTCGACGGTCCGGATCAAAATCCGAAACCGATTCCCCCGCAAATGCCCGATCTTCAGCTTGTTCGAGTGGCGGGCGACCTCGAGCACCCGGATGCCCTCCAGGCCGCCCAGGGCGCCCAGGCGGGGCTCGAACTTGGCGGGTAGGCTGAACCACTGGCGGGTCAGGGCGCGCTTGTCCTTGAGGCCCGCCACTCCGATGTCTTTCTCCTTGACCCCCAGGGTGTCGCGGACGCGCTCCAAGAGCTGCCGGGTAGTCAGGCCTTCTTTCTCGAGGTACACAAACAGGTGCTCCCCCTCGCCCGAAAGCGGGTAGGCGGGTAGCTCGGTGACCTGGAAGTCGGTGTTCTGCCGCCGGATTTCCCCGCCGATTCCGGCTAAATTGGGAGTCAGGTAGGGGTAGCGGTCGAAATCAAACCTCAGCGAAGGCGGCACTGGTATAGCCTATAGGATAGGTTGCGCTTTGGGGGATTTCTGAGGCCGACGAAGTGTGAGATGGGGCGGGCTTAGGGGAGACACGTGGCGGCAGCGGGGGACAATTTCGAGCGGCTAGAGGCGCGGTTCGCCAACCACCTGGCCCACCTGGTGCCCGAGGGGCCGCTGGTGGCAGGGGTTTCGGGCGGCAGCGACTCGGTGGCGCTGCTGCTGCTGCTGACCTCGACCCCCAAGCGGGTGATCGTGGCCCACGTGGACCACGGGCTGCGCCCCGAGTCGGAGGCCGACGCCCAGTGGGTGCGGGCGCTGGCGGAGCGCCTGGGCTACGCCTTCGAGACCGAGCGCTTCCAGGTGGCCCAGATTGCGGAGGAGAAGGGGGGAAACCTCGAGGCGGTGGCCCGCGAGATCCGCTACAGCTTCTTCGCCCGAGTGGCCAAGAAGCACCGGGCCGGGGCCATCCTGACCGCCCACACCCAGGACGACCAGGCCGAGACCGTGCTGCTGCAGCAGGTACAGGGAACGGGCCGCGCCCTGGGGATGCGCCCCAAGCGGGGCAAGGTGGTGCGGCCGCTCCTGGAGACCAGCCGCCCGGTGTTGCGGGCCTACCTCGAGGCCAAAGGCCAGGACTGGCTGGAAGACCTCTCTAACGCCGACACCTCGCTCGACCGCA
>JANRLD010000101.1:0-6534 GCA_033762915.1 Meiothermus sp.
GGGCAGGGGTCAACAAGTTTAGCTTGGACACCCTGACTTCACCCCCCGACCCCACCCCACCTGAGAACCGACGACCCGCCTTGCCTGAAGTCACTTACAAGCAAGAGTTATTGAATCATTTGCAAGGTGAAGAACCAGAACAACTGCGAATGCGGCTGGTGGTGCGGTTGATGGGCGAGATGGGGTTGCGGATTGCTGAGGTATGTGGGCTTGAGGTAGACAAAATTGATTTGGCTACACGGCTGCTCGAGGTCAGGGGTAAAGGTGGCAAGGTACGACCAGTTCCTATCCCCAAGAGCTTAGTTGCTGAAATACGCGACTGGCTCAAACTGAGAACCGTTCACGCTAGGGCGGGAACCCAAGTGCTGATCATCAACTTGGGCAACCGCCGGGCTAAGGGGCTTGGCACCAAGCCCCACCAGATCAGGAAGCAACTCGAGGCCCTCTACACCCACCTACAAATCCCCGAGCGCTACTACGGGGCACACATGCTACGGCATACGGCTGGAACCCGGATTTATAAGAAGAACAACCGGGATTTGATGAGCACCGCTCGGATTCTGGGACATGCCGACCTCAATACGGCGGGAATATACGCCAAGATGGACGCGGAAGGACTATTAGAGGCGATCGACAACGCTGAGGGATGATACGCTACCAGGCAAAACTGCTTTTGGTTTGCTTTTGGCGGCCCTTTGCTTGACCGATGCGGGCTGACACTGGCCCCCTATCCCCTCGGAGCAGGTCAGGTTTTTGGCGGACGGGGTCTGCGCCTCTAGGGGGCAGCTTGTGCGGCGCGGCCCGGAGATCGTTGGTACACGCCGCTGAACGAGTTCCGGTAACACAGCGCAGCCTGCCGGAGCCGGGGGATACCGGTGCGCGGACGGCGGGAGTGTGACGGAAGAGGTGGTCAGGTCGCACCTCGAGAACCGGGGAGAGAAGAGCGGGTGATACTGGGGAACGGGAGCAGGGCGAGGGCATCGTATAGTTCTAGCTGAGACGACCCGCTTCGGGCGACCATCCGAACCTACCTCCCGCCGTAGAACGATACAGAGTTCACCCCCTCCTCACGAAGTCCGCAACCGCCCTCGCCTTCGCTCCACCCATGCGCACCACCTCGGGCAGGCCCACCCCGTGGTAGGCCGCGCCCACCAAGAACAAACCGGGGAGCTGTTCGGCCTCGAGGGCTTGCTGCACTCGAGCCCCGTGCCCTACCGTGTAGCGCGGCAGCCCCTCGGGCCAGCGGAAGACCCAGGTGCGCTCAGGGGTAAGAACGCGGCCCCACAGCCTGCTCAGGTCGGCCTGGGCCATCCGGGTGACTTCGACCTCGCTGCCGCCCACGCCGGAGAAGTAGCCCCTGGCGAGCGTAAAGCCCTCCGGCGCACGCCCGGCCCACTTCTGGTCTGTCCAGGTGAAGCCCCGCACGCTAAAGCCCCCGCCTGCCGCCATCAGCATCCCGTGGCCCACCCGAGGCGGCACTGCGTCGGCGCGGAAGGCCAGCGAGACCGTGGCCGAGTCGCCGTAGGGGATGGCACTCAGTGCGGCGGCGGCTGCTGGATGCAGAGAAGCAAGAAGCCGGGCCGTGGCGTTCGCGGGCACTGCAACAATCAAGGCATCGGCCTCGAGCTGACCTGTAGAAGTATGAACCCACCAGGAATCGCCCTGGCGCTCAATGCTTTCGACCAGTGTGCTTAGACGAATCTCCACCTCACCAAGCGCAAACACCAAAGCCTCGACCCAATTCCCCAGCCCGCCTTGCAGCGAGGCGAAGAGCTGCCCGGCCTCGCGGGTGCCGCGCTGCTTGCGCTGCTCCAAAGCACCCCGCAACAAACTGCCGTGACGCTGCTCCAGATCCTTGAGCTGCTGGAAAGCCGCCAGTGTGGAAAGCTCGGCGGGATCGCCACCGTAGATGCCACCCGAAAGCGGCGCGACCAAGCGCTCCCAAACTTGCCTGCCGAGCCGCCGCTGGATGAAACTCCCAAACGCCTCGTCGCTCACGGGGCCTTTGGGAACTATCCAGTCGAGCAGCGCCCTGGCCTTCCCGAACGGCGACAGCAGCGGCGTAAGCGCGAGGGCCTTGAGGTCGCCCGGCACCACCATTTGCAAGCCCACCGGGATCGGCAGCGCTTGCTGTCCATTGTGAATCAGCGCCGAGGGCTTGGCGGGAACCGTACCCACCACCTGCCCCTCGAGCCCCAACTCCTTCATCAGCTCCAGCGCCCACGGCTTGTACCGCACCACCGCGTCCGGGCCGCCCTCGAGCAAAAACCCATCCTCCGAAACCGTGGCAATCTTCCCACCCAGGCGCAGGCTGGCCTCGAGCAGCGTCACCCGCACCTCGGGCGCTAACTTTTGCAGATAGTAGGCAGCGCTCAGCCCCGCCATTCCCCCACCAATGATGATGCATCTTGACATTTACACCTCAGCAAAAACCTCAAGGGCTGAAAATAGCGAGAGGTGAACAAGTAGAAAAGCAAAAAGTATCAGAGCAACCTGAACCCCACTTTTCAACTTTTGACCTTTTTACCTTGTCCACCCGAAAACTTCGATCCTCGACCTTGGACTTTTGACCTTCTTCAAAACTCCTGCCACCGCTCCACCACCACGTCGCGCAGCACCTCGATGTAGTCGAGATCGGCGTTGAGGCTGCGGGTGCGCAGGAGGCGCATGTTCAGGCGCTGGGCGGTGTTCTGGGCCTCGTAGTCGAGGTCGAAGTAGACCTCGAGGTGATCGGAGGGGAAGCCCACGGCGGTCACTACCACCTCCTTATAGCCCGCCTCGGCGACGGCCTCCAGCTTGTCGTTGATGTCGGGGCCGATCCACGGCTCGGGGGTGCGGCCCGCCGACTGCCAGGCGGTGTCCCAGTGGGCCAGGTTCAGGCGCTTAGCCACCAGCTCGGCGGTGGCGCGAATCTGGGCCTGGTAGCGCCCGTCCTGCGCGGCCCGCTCAGGTATGGAGTGGGCGGTGAAGAGGAACAGCGCCTTGGCGGGGTCGTGCAGCCGCCAGAGCTGCTCGTTGACCCGGTGGCTCACGGCCCCGATGTAGCCGGGGTGCTGGTAATACTCCTCCACGTGCCGCACCTCGAAGGGGCGACCCAGCTCCTCAAGGGTATGCTCGATCTTCTCGCGGTATTCAGCGATGCTCCGGGCCGAGAAGTGCGGCGCGGCCACCACGCTCACGGCCTGCCGCACGCCGTCCTCGGCCATCGCTTTCACGGCCTCGGGGATGAACGGATGCCAATGCTTGGTGCCGTGGTAGACCCGTGCCGGGCCGCGCACGCGGGGGCCGGGCGAGGTGGAGAAGTTCTGAGCGTACAGCGGCGCGGCCAGGTTGATGGCGGCCTCAAGCCGCGCCGCCTGGGCAAAAGTGATCTCGTTTAGGGGGCTGCGCCCAATCAGGTGGTAGCGCTCCTCGAGTTCCTCCAAAAGCTCCTTGGCGGGTGGTCTGCCGCGCCGAATATCGGTGTAGTAAGCCTCGATCTCCGAGCGGTTGTAGGGGGTGCCGTAGGCCATGAAGAGTACATTCATAGGGATACCTTTTGGTGTTGAGTTGTATAAGTCGAAGGACGAAGGTCGTGCGCTAAAGCGAAGGCCAAAACACGAGGCCGTCACAGACATTCGACCTTGGACTTTCGACCTTCGACATTTTTTACCTCACGCCAGATCCTCCAACACCTCCGCCACCGGCTTCTTGACGCAGGTGAACATGGGGGTGTCGCGCAGGGTGTACTGGCTGGCCTCGGTGAAGCGCAGCCGCTGCACCAGGTCTACGAACTCTTGGGGGTAGTTGGAATCGAAGGCCACGATGAACTCCTGATCATCTATGCCGTAGGAGTACGAGGTGTTGAGGGTGACCCCGGTGAAGGGGGCGGCGACGTAGATGTGCTCGTCCATCATGCCCTGCCGGGCCTGGGGCGAGAGGTCGTACCAAGGGCGGGTTTTGACGAAGGGGTACACGAACAAATAGTTGCCCTGGCCCGGCATCAAATGCACGCCCTCGCCCTCGGGGTTGAAGCGGTCTATGTAGATCGAGCGCTTCTGCATCGAGAGGAAGGAGTACGGCTGGGTCAGGAAGCCGCCCAGCAGGGTACGGTTCAGCTCGCGCTGCATGGCCTGAAAGTCGTTGACATCGAAGCTGATGCGCCAGAGCATCAAGTCAACGTCGGCCCGTACCCCCACCAGGCTGTAGCTGCGCAGGATGAAGCCTTCACCACGCTCCGACCAGCGGTTGCACACCTCCGCGAACTCGGCTTTGGCAGAAGTTTTCTTGCTCTGGCTCAGTCGCCGGAAGGCCGGGTCGAGTTTGTAAAAGGCATAGTTCAGGAATTGCCGCTTGGCCTGGTCGGGGGCCTTGCGGCTGATGAGCCCCGCCGGGTCGAGGTCAACCATGCGGCGGGTTTGCTTCTCGTTGGGTTCGCGGGTGTTGGTATGGTTGGGCTGATCGGCCATTGTTTCTCCTAACGGTTCCGTCTTTTGTAGGGCAGCGCTATGCGCCGCGATCTCTTGGGGTTGCCCTAGGCTGCACAGCGGTCGTCAATACGATCTGCGCTCGAGGCCATAAAGGTGTATGCAATACGTCCCTACACCGAGGCCGCCAACGTCATTGCCACCGGTGGGGGCGTTGTAGGGTGCGCTCGCGCACTAAGTGAGGACGAAAGGACGTTGTGACTGCTACGCAGTCCGAGCACCGGGGTCGGCTGCGCATTGGTGCGCGAGCGCACCCTACAGGCGAGGTCGTCACCGCTCATCGCCTGTGAGGAGGCAAGGCAAGGGCTACACCCCGCACAACGCAGGGCCTCTGCAAAAACGAAATCCTTCCTCACGCTCAATCCCTTGGCTTTCGAGCCTCGAGGCTCGAAAGCCGTTCAAACCCATGCACAACGTCAATCAGATGGGCCAGATGGTCGGGGTTGGTCTGCCGCTGGATGCCATGACCGAGGTTGAAAATGTGCGGCCCGCCCAGTCCGGCCTCGAGCACCTTCCGGGCCTCTCGAGTAATGACCTCCCTCGAGGCCAATAACACACTCGGGTCAAGGTTGCCTTGCAGGGTGCGCTGCCCGAAGTGTGGGCGGATCACATCTAGGGTCAAGCGCCAATCCAAGCTCACCGCCTCGAAGGGCAGCTCGGCGATCACCGAGTAGAGGTGCGACGCGCCCACCGCCAGGTAGATGCGCGGCACGCCCAGGCCCTCGAGCGCCCTCAACACCGTGGTGTTGTAGGGCAGCGCGAACTCGCGGTAGGTAGCCCAGTCGTGCAGCCCGGCCCAAGAGTCGAAAAGCTGGATGGCTTGTGCGCCCGCCCCCACCTGGGCTCTGAGGTAGCGGATCGAGACCTCGGTGAGCTTCTCCAAGAGCGCGTGCGCGGCGGCAGGCTCGAGGCGCAGGAAGGCCCGGAAGTCCTCGTACTCCTTGGAGCCAGAACCCTGAATCAGGTACGTGGCCAGGGTCAGGGGAGCACCACCGAAGCCGATCAGGGGGATGTTTTTGGGCTCGAGTTCGCGCCGCACCAGCCGCAGGGCGGCCTCCATGAACGGGGCAATCTCGCCACCCTCGGGTACGCGCAGGATTTGGATTTGCCCCTGGCTCCGTATAGGCTTCGCAATCACTGGGCCAGGGTTGAACTCGATGTCCACCCCCATCGGCACCAACGGGGTCATGATGTCGGAGAAGATGATCGCGGCATCCAGCGGAAAGCGGTGGACGGGCTGGAGGGTGACCTCAGCAGCCAGTTCGGGGGTGCGCACCATCTCCCAGAAGCTGGACTTGGCCTTGACCGCTAGGTACTCGGGCAGATAGCGCCCCGCTTGGCGCATCACCCAGACCGGAGCCTTGGGGGTGTTCTGGCCCCAGGCGGCTCGCAGGAAAGGGGCGGTGGTGTTGGCTGTCGGTGTCTGTGTCATCTGACCTCAATGATCTTTGCTCTTGCTGATCTTGGCCTTCGCGCTTTTGTTCATAGCTCACCGCTCATAACTCACCACTTCTGCCTCTGCCTCAGGGGTGAAGCGATACCCCACACCCCAGACCGTGTGCAAGTGAACCGGGTGGGCGGGGTCGGGCTCGAACAGGCGGCGCAGCCGGACGATGAAGTTGTCCACCGTGCGGCTGGTGGGGTAGGCGTCCTCCCCCCACACCTTGTCCAGGATGTCCGTGCGGCTCACCACCTGCCCCGGCCGCTCCATGAGCAGCTTGAGGATCATGCACTCCTTGACCCCCAGCTGGAACGCGCCGCCGGGGCCTTCGCCGCAAAAGTTGTCGAAGTCCACCCAGTAGTCCCCGAAGGGCTGCCGGCTGCTGATCTCCCGGCTCTTGTACCAGGACTCCCGCCGCAGGATGGCCCGCACCCGGAGGAGCAGCTCCCGCACCTGGAAGGGCTTGCCCAGGTAGTCGTCGGCGCCGGTTTCGAAACCATGCACCCGGTCATCGTCCGTGTTTTTGGCGGTGAGGAAGAGGATGGGGGTGAAGTTCTTGGCCGCCCGCACCTTCTCGCAGATGGTGAAGCCATCCAGGCCGGGCAGCATCACGTCCAGGATCACCAG
>JANRLD010000102.1:0-13469 GCA_033762915.1 Meiothermus sp.
GCACCACCCGGTTCATCCCCGCGGGTGCGGGGAACACTTGCGCTTCGGCTGCTGGTGCTGGCGCAGCGCCGGTTCATCCCCGCGGGTGCGGGGAACACGATCGCCGCCTCGCTTAATTTCTTCGCCATGATCGGTTCATCCCCGCGGGTGCGGGGAACACGGCCACGTAGCCCGCGCCGATCTGCCCAATGACGGTTCATCCCCGCGGGTGCGGGGAACACGCTTGATTATAACGAGGTTTTCAGCCCGTTGACCCCTCGGAAGTGTCCGAATCCCGAGTGCTTGAGTCGGCATTCTCTTTGTCATGAACCTCCCCCGCCTCTGGGGCGGGGAGTGGCGACTTGCCTTCATACTTGGTGTACTTTCGCGTTCGAATGGCGTGCATCTTCTGCCAATCGGCGTTTTTAACTGCGACCAGTGTTAGGCCCTCGAAGTCTACCAAAGTACGGGTAGTATCGCCGTGGGTGCGCACCTCAAAACCTTGCTCGTTGTTGGTGCGGTACATTTGACAGCAGCGCCCGACAGTTTTCTTCTCCTTGCACTTCTCCCACAACAGGTCGCGCACCATCGCTGACATGCTGCCCACAAACACCCCCGTTGCCACCTCGAGCATCCACCTCGAGAGTTCGCCTCGAAGGGTTTTGGGCACTTTTTCCAGTACGATCACGACCATCGGAGATTACTCTTACTCTTGAGTCTCGAGGCCGTATGCAGTGCCGCCTTCCACGTTACCGTCGGGGTCCCACAGTTCGCCGGGAGCCGAAGGGTCGGCGGCATAGGGGTCGGGGAACTCCAAGGCATCGAATAGGCTGTGTAAATCCGAGACGATGCGCTCCAGAAGTTTGACTTCCTTGAGCCGGTCTCGTAAGGTATGGCGCACCCGCCGCTCCACCCCAGACTCCGACTCGGCCACCACCTTGAAGGCGGTGGGGATGAGGGTCTCGGCCTTATAGAGGTCGGCCACATCATAGACAAACGAAAGCTGCTTGCCGGTGTGGATGAAGCCCAGCGCAGGGCTATAGCCCGCCGACACGATGGCGGCGTGGGCCAAACCGTAGAGGCAGGCCGCACCCGCCGAGAGCGCGCGGTTGATGGGGTCGGCCTCGGCCCACTTGCCCCGGTTGTAGATTCGCCCCTTCCACTCCACACCGGTTTCGCGGCTCCAGCGGGCGTAGGTGTCGCGCACCCGCACACCCTCCCGGCCCCGGATTTGCTCGAGGGTCAGCTCCTTGGGTAGGCCCTCGGGGAAGCGCATGCGGTACATCCGCTTGACCACCTCGAGGTGTGCCGACGACTCCGACCAGGCCTGGGCCTGTCGCATAAGGTTGGCGCTGGAGCGGGTTTCCCCCATCCCACTGGCGTAAAAGCGCATCATCTCCTCGCCCACCCAGAACACCGAGCAACCGTTGTTGGCAAGCTGCCGAATGGCGGCATGGGTGACAGAAGTTCCGGGGCCGAGCAGCAGCACCCCCAGCGCAGCAGCGGGGATGGCCACGGCCCCCTCCTGGCTGTAAAACGCCACAGCATGGTCTTGCTGCTCGAGGCGGCCCTGCTCGAGGTAGAGGTACGAGAGCCCGTCGCGGAACTTAGGCAGTTCTTGGAGGTTACGAGTCTCGTACTTCACGCCATCACCCCTTGGCGACGGAGAGGAGCCCAAAGCCCAGCGCCTTGGCATGGCCCAGACCGGTGGCGAGTGTGCGCTTGAAGCTCTCGAGGTCAGCTATCTTCAAGTGCCCCTCGTAGAGTACGGATTGCACCACGATGGGGCTACCACTAGCGTGCTTATGCATCTTGACCCGCTCGCTCTGAGCCACCATCGCGCCTAAAACCCTAAAGCCGCCCTTCTCGCCCTGACGGTTGAGCCACTCGAGCTGCTCCGCCATTTCCTTCAAGCCGTGGCGCTTACTCTGTTTGGTGACGGTGGGGTTGGCCTTGAGGCGGAAGCGTAGGGTTTGGGCGGGTTGGAGGTGCTCGAGGGGGAGAGGTTTGGACCCAGGAGCTTGGGCGAAGTAGCCGGGGAAGCGCTGGAACAGAATTTCCCAGTTGGGCGATTCGGGGCTCTGCACCAACACTTGAGGCGTTTTGATTTCTTCCAAGCGCCAGAGGAAGCGGGGTGAGATTTGGTCTTTGGGAACGAAGGCGCGGCAGAGGGTGGCGTGGAGTTGATAGGGGCTGGCGAGGTCGGTGCGGGCTTGTTTGGAACCTGGGTTCAGGACGAGTTTCGATAGAAACATCAGATCACCCCTTGTACCGAGATTCGCCTCATGGCGACAAAGCCGTACTGGCGAAGCGGGTTGACCCGGAATGCATCTTGACGGCGGTAGGGGCCGTCCTCTTGCTCAAGATAGGCGACTAGCCTTTCCGGCTTGATCCTCCGCAGCACGGCATCTCGCCCTAGCCAAGACCACGGATGCTTGTGCAGCGCGTCCTCGAGCCCCTCGTACTGGGCGGTGTAGGCATCAAAGACGGGGCGTGTCGGTACGCAAGACTTTCTGCCGAGAAAAAGCGTCCAGCGAGGACTCTGCACTGCTTCAGCGATCTCGGCGAGGCTCGGCCCTAGGTGATGCTGGGTTTCTAGTGCAACGAGGAAAGAGGCATCCTCGAGGTAATAGCGTGGGGAGATAATTGTGGACGGTTCAACTGTCGGGTCTTCTCTGAGCTTTTGAAGCGATTTCGATGTCTTCACTCCGCTGTGCTTATACTCTCTCGCTGCTGTGGGTAAAAAATCTGTTACCGTCTGATAATCCTCGAGAACCCGCCCTGGTGCCTCGACCCGCACCCCAAAACGCAGCCCTCGATCTAGCTCCTCGAGTCTAGAATCACCCCGCTCGAGGCCCATCGCACAGCCCAACAAGCCGATCACACCTGACTTTGTAGGTTCCGGCTGGGTGTCGCGCACGTCCCAGCGTGAGCGCCCGCCCCACGACTGTAGCGGCCCCTCGAGCCGAAGTAGTAACACCGGGCTACCCACCCATCGCCTCCTCGAGTTTCTTGTAGAGGTCAGGCAAGGTGTCAACTTTCTCGGTGCCGCTGACGTTCACAAGGTGCTCGGGTGCGAACCAGAGCCGTCTGTCGGAGCGGAGCCCGAACGCCTGAGTGATTTTCTCTATGTGGGTGCCGAAGCGCTCGAGGGATGCCTGCACCAGGCCTTCCGGGCTCTCGGTGTGGTGGACAGGCTTCACAAAGGCGTTGGCGTAGGAGATAGGGGTGCGAACCGGGCGCACCTCGACCAGCACCGCCGCCGGTAGGGTGTGCGAGGCGAAGGTGTTCTGCTTGCCGCTGGGCGTGACCATTACAGCAGCCTCGAGCATCGCCAGCACGGCCTTGCGGGCTATCTCGCCGGCCTGCCGTTCCTCCTCTGCGTGCACCTCCTTGTGGATACCTCGACCAGCCATGTTGTCCACCAGCGCCCGCAGGTCAACCGAGAAATACTTGTAGTAGCAAGCGCTGTTGTACTCAACATCGCCAATCATGTCCGCGCCCGAGTCCTCCTCGCGCTCCGACTCGTCCTTGCCTTGCAGGTCGTCCACGGCGGTGAAGTAATCGAACTCCGCCTCCACTCGATGGGTGCTGAGGGCGTGGGCCACCTGGCATGAGGCTTCTACGTCGCGTATAGACTCGTTTGTAACCATCCGCCCAAACAGAGCCACGTCCACCGAGATCGGGCGGAAGCCGTTGCTGACAGCGGCGGCTTGGAGGTCTTTGGTCTTGACTTTCTCGAAATCCTTGGCGCTCTTCCCCGCCGCCTCACCGCGCACTACGTCAATTACAGCTTGGATGTCCGAGTCGGCTAGGAACATGGTCTGGGCGGTTAGGTACTTGCCCGACTTATCAACCGGGCGCTCGGTGCCTTCCTTAGTGCCGAAGCCGCTGGTCTTCTTGGCCGCAAGTTCGGCCAGCGGTGCTAGCGCTGGGTCTTTGGCGAACGCTTCGCGCACTAGCTCGGGAAGCTGTCGGGTGCGGGTGCCCAGGTGCCCGGCGAGGGTGGTCTGGAAGATGTCGCTGCGCCGCACGGTGCGCTTGAGGCACTGGCTCGAGATGCGCCCTCGGCGCACCCCGCCGAACACGCACTCCTTTGGGCTGCCGGTGTCGTCTCGGTTTAGGTTAGAGGGCGAGTGGTTTTGCAGGATGTGAATCTCGATCAGCATGGGGGCTCCTTCAGACTTCGATGTCGGTCTCACGCTCAACGGGCGGCTCTGTGTCACCCGTCTTTAGGGTCGGCTTCAGGGCTCTGGGATCGCCGTAGAAGGCTTGCGCCCACTCCCGCCGGGCGGGGCGGCTGGGCCAGTTCCAGCGCCACAGGTCGAGGAGCAACTGGGGCCAGGCGATTTCGCCTTTCCCCGAGATCACGAAACGCACGCACTGACGCAGGCGGAATGGGAGTTCGCCCTGGCCGTCCCAGGTCAGCTCGGCGTCCAGCAAAAGCCTCAGCCTGCGCTCGAAGCGGCTCTCGCGGCGCTGTGGGTTAGGCTTGGCTTCCATCTTCTTCTCGTGGGCTTTGGGATCAAACTTGTACTCCACTCCGTCAAGTGACTTGCCCAGATTTGCCGGAGCACCAGCCAGCGCTTCGGTCTCGGCGAAGCGCCTCAGGGCGGCCCTGTCACCAGACAGCAAGGTAGCGATCAGGAAGATTGTCTCATCGGAAGGAACGGGGCGGCCTTGCCGCTCGGCCTCGCGCCGTATTTGGGCCAGCAAGTGTCTAAACCAGCCCACATCTTTCGCTTCGGTCAGGGTGCGCCCCTGACTTCGCCGGAGGCTCGCCCCCTGCGCGGTTGAACCCGCGCAGTGCTCCATGAGCGCCCGCACGATTTGCTCTGCGTCGGAAAGCTCGGGTCTCGTCATTCCGCCTTGACTCCTTTCTTCCTTCCAGGCTTGTCGGCCATCTTGCCGTCGGGGGGCGGAGGGTCGAACACGCGCTTCAGGCCGAACTCGAGCAGCCTCCGGGCGCGGGTCACGCGCTCAAGGGCTTGACTCTTCGTTTCCAAACCCTTGATAGCTAGATCAAACCCTGTGCGAGCAGATTTTTCGAGAGTTTTTCGCCATGTATCACGTAAGGACTGGCGTTGGTTAAGTGTGGTTTCTTGGAGAGAGGCCAGTTCTCCAAGAAGTTCGTCGAACACAGGTCGTAGACTTTCCCAATACCGACGTTCAATGTATGTGATCTTTTTTCTGAAGTTTTCGTACCTAACCTTATCAAAGCTTTGGTCTTCCCAGCGCCGGAACTTCCTTTTTGATTTGGGGTTGTTAGCAGCTTCATTTTCTTGACGATACCTTTTAGGGTGTAGGTATCCCATGGCACCGACCAGAACGTTGCAGATCTTCTCAGCACCGCTCATCCAGTCTTGTACTTCGCTCCCGAACACTGAGTTTGTGACCAAAGGTTTTGGAAGCATCAAGGTGTCGTATTGCCATTCGCAATACTTGGCATCTTGTGTGCGAAAGCCGTACAAGTTAAGACTTAACGACTCCCCACCAGTTAGACCATCACGGGAAAGCTCGACGAACTGATCAACAACTCTAGGCCGCTGAAACATTTGCTCCCCATCTTGAATAAGTGCCAGTGCAGAAGTATCCCTCCATAATTCGCGCTCCTCACGCATTCTGACTGCATTCAATCCTTCGTCCATCCTCTGATAAGCTACGTTAGGGTCAATCCAAGGAAACGGTTTGCTTTTTTTCACCGAATAATCCTTTGTGCTGTCGCCCACGCCAAACTTCATACGATGCACCAGCAGTTCATGTATCGAGCCGTCAATACTGCACTTGCCACCCTCACCTAGTATTAACTGGACTCGACGTGGCATCCAAGTCAATGATTCCAGATACCCAGAGCTAGACCTTACTCCACCAACACTTCTCTCCCACCGCCAAGCGGGTGCATCGGGTAGCGCAGTATCTTTTCTGGCATAGCTTAGTTCAAACGCACAGAGGTTGAGACATAGGGTCTGGAAAAGATCTTCACCCCTTATTAATGCGTAAATCGGCGGCGCAGCTCCGTTGATCGAATAGGGGTACTGGGCATTGGGGCCAGCTTTCATACTCACGGCAAACAGGCCGTAGGCAGCAACAAGCTGGAATGCCGATTTTGCGCTCACTGCAAACTCGTCCTCAGTGGCATGGTGAAAGTGATTCACATTAGTGCCTGAAGGCACCGGATGAAGCAAGCCAGCTACCGGCTTCTCCTTTTCGTGCATTTTGCCAACCTGTAGAAAAGGTCTGTCCTCGTCGAAAAGGTCGAAGCGCGGGTACTTGGCGAAGTAGTCGTCCACTCGAGCTGCCTCGAACCGGCCTCGAGCCAACAGCTCGCCCAGCCGCTGGGTGTTCAGCGGTACGCCGGACTCCACGAAGAAGATGTCGCCCATCAGGACTACTAGCAGACGGTACAGCCCGAACTCAACGGTGGGCAGTTCGTGCCGAATGCCCTGGAATTCGTGCGCCCTCACCAGCGCATCGCGCAACGACAACTCCATTGACGAACCGCCACCGTATACAGGTACACACGGCTCCTTACTGGTATCAAAACTCGGTTTCATGCGCCTTCTATCCCCTCCGTTTCCGTCTGGCTCGTGTCGCTTTCAAACAGCACACCCAGAACGTCATCCACTTTTAGCCGAACCGGCTTCCCATCCAACAATCCCCACCACTCCCCACCAGGAGCAATAACCACGCGGTGGTTTCGGAGCCAGCCGGGCCGGTCTTTGGGCTCCGCGAAGTCGAATGGCTCAAAGCCGTCGGCGGGCTCGGCCAGCATCCAGTAGCCCGGCAGGTTCACCTTCTGCCAGAACAGGCGCTTGAGGAAGTCCTTCTTGGGCTGGTAGTCCCTGTCCTTGGCGGCCTTATCCAGTGCGTTCTTATAGGCGTTGATGAGGTTCTTTCGGGTCAGGATGATCGCGGCTCGGGTATCGTCGCCCAGCCGGGTCTGTGCCCGGAAGTAGCTCTGGCGCTGCCCATCCTCAGCCTCATCTACAGCCTCGGTGGCTTGGGCGTAGCTAAACACCTCGGGGTCGGGCAGGGGGATTAGGTGGGTCTTGGCCCGCGCCTCGAGGTCTTCCGCCCGATGCCGCCGCGCCCTCTCTGCGTCCGCAATCTCCGAGGTCAGCAAAGCATCCGCCTCGAGCGTCGCCCCACCGTAGACGGACTCGATCAGGTCGCGGAAGTCGGCAGGCAGGGTGAAGTGGCCTCTGGGCAGCACCGCCAGCGTCCGCAGCAAGGTGGCTCGGTCGTAGACACCACGCCACTCGCCGTCCTTGCCCCGCTTAAGCTCGATACGCCCGAAATCAAACGGCTCCCGTAGAGACGGTAGCAGGATGTGAAGCACTGGCTTTTCGTGGACGAACCTGGGGTTGATCACGTGCCGGTGCAGCCGCCCCAGCCGCTGGAGCAGCAAGTCAACTGGGGCCAAGTCCGACAGCATCACGTCGAAGCACACGTCCAACGACTGCTCGACCACCTGGGTTGCTACGAGTATGGCCTGTGGCGGGCGCTCTGGGTTGGGGATGACCAACTTGGTTTCAGGGTCTCGAATTGTTCCAAAGCACCGGAAAACATCCTTCTCGATCTCGTCCCGCCGCTCTGCCGGAAAGCGGGCGTGGAAAAGTCGCAAGTCTACGATGTTCGACATCTGCCCCGCCGCCTTCATCCTGCCCAATTCCTCGAAGATCGCTTGGGCGCGGCGCACCGTATTTGCCAAAACGCAGACGCACCCACCTCCCTCCACTAAGGACGCAGCCTTCCGGGCGGTAGCTTCGGCATCATGCAAGAGACCCGGCTCGAGGCGAAGCTCAATATGTTTTTGGGTGTAGGCGCTCTTGGCCTGTACCACGAAGGGCTGCTGTCCGAGCGCAGCAAATGTCAGGAGTGGGTACGGCTCTACGCCTGGCACGGGATCGAGGGCCTGCCCCGTGTAGGCCGCGATGAGGTTCGCTTTCTGCGACCTGGACAGGGTTGCCGAGAGAAGAATCACCGGGACGCGCAACTCGCGACACCAAGCCAGTAGGCGCTGCAAGATCGCCTGCATATAGGCGTCATAGGCGTGAACTTCGTCAATCACCAGAACCTTGCGGGCTAGCCCGCACAGCCGTAGAAACCCGTGCTTGACGTTGAGGGCTGACATTAGGGCCTGATCCACCGTCCCGACTGCCTCGAGCGCGAGAAGAGCCCGCTTAGGCGAGGCCAGCCACATCCGAATCCGGGCGGCCTCCTTGGAGTCACGCCCGTCGTCGGTCTGCGGCGCGTCGGGCAGGTCGTCCCCGACCAACCAAGCCATGCCGTGGATCAGGCGCGGCTGGCCCTGTTCACTAGGACGAGCTTTCAAGTACCTAGCGTACCGGTTGTACATCTGGTTGCTGGTCGCCATCGTGGGGAGTGCGATGTAAACACCACTACAACCGCGCTGGCGGTTCCACTCCTCGGCTAGGTACACCGCACTCTCGGTCTTCCCCTCACCCATAGGGGCCTCGAGGATGGCCAGCCCCGGCGACACGCCTGCGAGCACCGTTTCTTCCAAGGCTTCCTGCGAGGGCCGTAGCGCGGCTATTTCGGGCCACACCTGGGTCAGCTTGAGAGGCTGCGCTTGAGCGAAGGGGTTGGGCAAGTCGGCAAGCTCGAGTTGGCTGACGACCTCGAGCGCACGTTTGCAGGCTAATTCGAAGTATTCCTGAGGGTCGTCAGTCTTGGGGATCAAGTGATAACCGAACGGGTGCGTGCTCGAGGCGATCCAATCGGAAAGCACGACCAGACCGACAAACAGCACTCCCGAGACGTTGGCGTGCACGAACGCCTGGGGGCGAAAGTCTGGCTCTGGCTGGAGGACGTACTCGAGTAGCTCTACCAACTCCTCTCTTAACGGATTCCACAGTGTGGCGTGCTCGTCGGGACGCTCCTTAGGGCGAAAGTTGCCGTGGTGCCCCCGGATGACCGCTGCCACGACACGCACGACTTCGGGGGGCCATCCGCGCTTGCCTAGGTAAGGAATCAACCACTCTGCCGAGCGGGCCTCGTGTCGGAAACCCCGCACCATGTCGGGGTCTACGCCTTCCAGCAACCCCACCGACTTGATGTCGTCATCAACTGCTTCCGGCGCTTTGCTTTGAAACAGCGGGTCGGCTTTGCCAATGTCATGCAGTGCGATCAGGAAGCAGAGCCAGCCGACCGGCAGAGGCCCATCCGGCCAGAAGCGTGGAGCGAGCGATTTGGCTACTGCCGCGATATCAAGCAGATGTCGCCACAACTCGTGCCGAGGTTCGCTTTTGGCCCAGAGGGCTCGAGCATGCTCAGGGAGCATTTATTCCACCCCCCAACGCAGCCACGGCCCGAGCTTCCTCGAGCCACTCCTCACGCAGGTCTTGGGGCCACAGCACCTCGACCCTGCTGCCCCAGCTTTGGACCCAGCTCTTTAGCTCGACCGGGAAGTTGTCGTTGTTGGTGCCCACGGTAATGCAGACCTCGAGGCCCCCGTCGGGAAGCCTCGAGGTAATGGATAAGTTGGGGTAGCCGCCCTCGAGGATGCGGTAGGCGGCCTCTTTGGCGAAGCGCAGCCGCACCTCGACCGGCTGACCACCCGACGACCCCACCACGCCCCAGGCTTTGGAGAGGTAGGCGCGGGGGTCGAAGGTGTCGGGGATCGCGTAGTCGTTGGGCCGCCCGACCAGGCTCACGTTGCGCATCCGGTCGAGCTTGAAGGTGCGCCGCTCGCCGCGCTTGCCGCGCTCGAGGCCGATGACGTACAGGCCCAGGTTGCTCCGGCTGATCTCCACGAAGTACACCTCGAGAACATTGCCCCGGTCTATGCCCGACTCGGTCGGCTTGAGGTAGTTGAAGCTGATGGGTTGGCGCTTGGCCCAGCCCTCGGCCACCACCTCGAGGGCCTGACCCAGCTCGTTGTTGAGGCTGCGGCGCTCCTCGATGCTCTGCAGGGCGATGGACTGCAGCGGCTGGGACAGCTGGTGGGCCAGCTTGTCCAGCGCCCGAAAGTACACCGCGTTATAGCCGGGCGTGTGGTGGAACAGCAGGCGCAGCGCGCTGTGGGTGACCAAGGCCTCGACCGGGCTCAGCTTGTACGAGACGCTGTAGACCGGGGGGCGGACCAGCGGGTTGTACTCCACCTGCCCTACGTTCACCAGGTCCTTCAGGGCACGCTGTAGGGTGCGCAGGGTGATGCGCTCCTCGGGGCTGTCGACCCGGTTGTACCGGGAGAGCAGCTCCCGGACCGTGAGGTGGTTGTCCCGCAGTAGCTCAACGACCCGAAAGAGCCGAACAGCTTTACGGTGGTGGTTGTCGGGGCCGGAGGTGTTCATGGCGCTGTCGCAGTAACCCAAGATAGAACCCGCGCGTCAATCCTCTGACGATACCCAAGTTTTCCGACGTATTGCAGCAAATAACCTTAGCAAGATTGTGTCAATCCGAAGCCCGCCGCCGCCGCTCCTCCACCCAATCCGCAGTGCTGCCGCGCAGGAAATTGCCCCAACGGGCGGGCGGCAGCTTGGGCATGTCGTAGTCCCACACGGCCGAGGGGTCGAGGCGGTAGAGGGCCTCCTGGCTATCGAGGCTGTCCTCCCAGCCCAGGATGGCCCGGAGGCGATCACCCAGCTCCCACAGGGCTTGGCGGGCCTGGCGGGATTTGCCGTATCCGTGGCTGGGGTAGAGGTCGTCCATCAGGGTCTCGCTGGATTCGACGCCGCCGCCCTCCAAGAGCCGAACGAGCAACTCGCCCACCTTGGGGGGCAGCTCGAGGGGGCGGCCGTTAACACTCACCTTGAGGGCATCTGCCGCCGCCACGCTGACCCGGTTGGTCGCGATGGGCGGTGCCATCCGCCGCCCGACCTCGGCAATGCCCAGCGCCTCGAACAGCCCGGGAAAGCAGTGCGCCTCGAAGGCCAGCCAGGGCAGCTCGAGGGGCAGCCCCAGGGGGGGCAGGGGTTCGCCCCGCAGGCGCATCTGCTCGAGGGTGACCACCCGCACCAGCATGGAACTGCGTTCGCCCAGGTCGTCGGCCTGCTCAAGGGCCTCCCGGCTGCCCTCGAGGTCGCCCAGCATCAGCTTGACCGCAGCAACATCGGCGTGAATCCAGCGCTCGCCGGGGAGCTTTAGGCTCTGGCCTTCGCGCAGGGCCTGTAAGGCCCGCTCGGGCTGGCCCAGCAGCCGCAGCATGAAGCCCTGGCCCCACAGGGCTTCGAGGCGGTCGGTGGGGTCGCCGGGGGCCTTGGCGGCCCGGCCGTAGGTGTCCAAGGCCCGCTGCCAGTCGCCTAGTTGCCGCCGAACCCCCGCCAGCCCGCACAGGGCCCTGGCCCTGAAGGGGCTTTTGGCCTTCTCGCTGCTCAGGGCTTCGGCCTCGAGGAAGTGACCCTCGGCCCGGCCGGGTTCGCTGAACTGCAAGGCGATGCCGATGTTGTAGTGCGCCCAGGCGCAGTAGTAGGGGTCGGGCGCCAGTTGCACGATGGCCTCGGCCCAGATACCCCTGGCCCGCCCAAGCTGGCCCTTTAGCGACAGAAGGGTGCCTTCCTCGAGCAGACAGCGCCCCAGCGCCAGCCCCGTCAGCAGCCGCTTGGCCTGGGCCATCTCCTCCAACCAGGTGGGGTCGGACAGCCTGAACTTGGCCTCGGCCCGGAAGCGTGACCACAGGCCCGCATGGTGCGCATCCAACTCGCCAGGCGCGAAGGAGAGGGCCAGGGCTCGCCCGGCCTGGGCGCTGTGGAGCCAGGCCCAGCCCAGGTAGACCTTGGTGGCGGGGAGGGTGTTGGGGTGCTCAAGCAGCGGCTCGAGGGCCTCGAGCAGCGGCCCGGGCCGCCGTGCCTCGCACCAGACCCTCGCCGCCAGCAGTGCGAGCTTCGGGTGGAGTTGAAACAGGCCGCGCGGGAATAGCGGCAAGAGTTCGTGCTCGAGCCGAATCACCTCCTGGTAGCGCGGGCTGGCCTGTACGGCTTTCTCTAGGGTCAGGACGGCCTCGAGGGGCTTACCCATCTCCAGAAGTTGTTGTACGGCCCCTTTTGCGGCGGCAATATCCTTCATCCCTACCGGGCAATTTACACAAACCGGGAGGGGGTAAGTGCCCCCTCCCTTACCTGCTTCTACCCGCCCGTCCCCGTCTTCACCCCCCCGCCGTCCGCGATCTGTACCGGGGTGCTGTGGTGCGCACCCCCCGCCAGCGGAAGCACCAAGGCCAGCACCACGGCGGCCCACACCAAGAGTTGCTTTTTGCCGATCCTGACTGTGTTTACGTGGCTCATAACTACCTCCACGTGCAGTAGGATGCGGCGGCGACATGTCAGAACTTGTCGCGCTAAATTGTCTCGTCAAAACCTGCCGACTTTGGGTGGCCGGATCGCGCCCGCCGAAGCCCTGGAGGCCGCCCACGGGCGGCTTGCGGGGTAGGCATCGCCTTGCACAGGCGGGGAGGGCGGAGCTTGGGTGGCTCGAGGCCGGCTTGAGAACCGGTCTTCGTTCCAGAGGCCCCAGAAGGGAAAGCGGCGACCCTCTCGAGCCAGGGATAGAGTTCCCTGGAGTGCGCGAGACGGGCCAACCTTTCTGTCCCTCGATCTGCAGACGACTAACTCACCCAGTGGCCCCTGGGCCAGCCCAATTGGCCTAGACCCCTCATGACCAAGGATACTTAAGCGAAAAATGGCCCCAAAACCCGCCAAATATAACCCCGACGGCTCCCCCTACCTTGGGGCGATGGAAAAGTTTGGCCGCACCACCCCCCGCTGCCAAGGCACCACCAAGAACGGCCTTAGAGCAGGCTGGCAGTGTGCCCAACCCGCCCGCAAGGGCTACTCGGTTTGCCGGGTTCACGGGGCAGGTACCCGTAAGCGGGTCAAAGAAGGTGTACGCAAAGACCCCAAGACTACCGGGGCTAGGGCTGCACGCCTGTACATGGCCTCGGAGTACAGCTTGATCTCTGAACTGGCCAGGGAAATTGAAGCCCTCGAGCTAGACCTTGATAACACCGACAGCGACTTTGCCCACCTGCGGGCGGTAATCAAGCAGATGCTGGCCGCCGAGGGTCAGGTCGAAGACTCCCTAAGGCGAATGAAAGATGGTTGCGATGCGATAGAGCTGATCCTCGAGGGTACTGGGGGTAGGCCTAGCCTCGAGGCCGCATTGAAACTCGGCCAGAGCATACGGGCGATACACCGGGCTCTAGTATCCATGTCCAGATATTTGAAGGAACTCTCCGATCACCTGCTTCAAGTCTCGGTGTTCGCCAAGAGCCGGGCTGAGATCAGGGCCAAGACGGCCCGGCCCCGGATGATCAGAGAGTTTCTGACCTACGTCGGGTGGACGAACCTGATTTTGCAAGATGTGCTCCCCCTCGAGGAATATGAAGCCATCTACGAGAGAACCCGGCGCGAGGTCATTCAGAAGCTGATGCTGAGCTATACCCCGGTGTCCCCAGATCGGGAGCACCCTTCGCCGTGCCACCCAGCGCAGGGAAGGGGCCGTGCAGTTCACCGCCGACAACCCCCTCGAGA
>JANRLD010000103.1:0-18101 GCA_033762915.1 Meiothermus sp.
GCAGGTAAGGAAGCGCCTCGAGCTGGCTCGAGCGCTGGGCCATCAGCCCCAGCACAAAGAGGTACGGTCCGCCGGTGCAGGGCAACTCGAAGAGGGTCACGGCGGCCCCGGTCACGAAAGCCACTGGCGGGTCGGTGGCCCGCCGAATCAGGCTGAACAGGGCGGGCCGCCAGCGCCGGGGGATTTCCGTCACAAAGCCCCCGCCGCCGTACCAGAAGTAGTCCTTCAGGTTGGCCAGCCCGATCAGGATGGCCAGCGCCCCCACAGCCGTTTTGAACCAGCCCGCGGCGCTGGTGAACCGCAGGGCGCTCAGAATGCCCAGGCCAAATAGCACGTAAGCCAGAAAGATGCCCAGGGTGAAGGCCAGCCCGGTGCGCAGTACCCGGCGGCGGTCTTCGGCGTCCTCGAAGATCATCAGCCCGCCAAACAGCAGCAGGATCACCGCGATCGCGCAGGGATTTATAGAGTCCACCAGCGCTGCGCCCAGAAGGGTCAGCAGGAAGGGGAGACCCAGCGAGGGGCTCGAGGTCGGGGTGGCTGTGGGCGAGGTCACTCCTGTGCCCGCAAGGGTGGGGCAAGTGGCCCCGCGGTGGCTCAGCACCAGGCTCTCGAGGTACTTCAGGATGGGGGTATCACCCACTAGGTACCGCCCCCCGATGAAGACCGCTGGGATGCCCTGCTCATTCTGGGGTACCTGGTACTGATCAAACAGCGCATTGAGTCTGAGTAGGTTTTCGCGGTTGCGGTAAATCTCGAAGCGCTCGAGACGAAGCCAGGGATAACGCTGCTCGATGGAGGGCAGGAACCCCGCCACCTTAGCGCAGTGGGGGCAGCCCTCGCCCCAAAAATAGTACAGACAGGTAGTCTGAGCGGCGGCAGAGTTCACAGCGCTTATCAGACTTAGGCTGATGATCCACCACACGAATAGGGTTTTAAGGCGTGACATGGGGCCACCTGACCCGTCTGGAAACCTTCCCCCACCCGGCACTCAGCGCGGCAAGAAATCCCTCAGGTATTCCAGCAACTGGGCGTAGGGAAACTCGTAGGCCGAACTGCTGGGGGTGTTGAGCTCGAGGATGTCTTCACCGGGGGCAAAGACCCTCCGGAGCAGTAGCATCCCCGGCGGCTCGATCAGGGCGACATCGGCGGCGCGGTAGCTTTCTTCCCCGGGCTGATGTTCGGGGAAGGGCGGCTGCCAAGGGGCCAGCAAACGCTCGACGGCCATAGGTTCCTCACCAAAGCTCTCCGACTCATCGCTCACGCCGCCCAGAAAGGAGGGTGGCTTCTCATCCAGCCGTACCAGGGCTTCGGCGAATTCCAGGGCGGGCATCACCAAGGTTTCCTCACCGTCCCCCTGGATAAACAGCACCAAGTTTTCGCCCTCGAGGCGGGCTTCCAGTCCTTCCAAGTCGACCATAACGCCCTCCTATCTGCACGGTGAACCAGCTTGTATGAAGTGTTTGGCCCGGCTTGCTCGAGGGTGGGTAGCCTGTCGGCCGAAGGCCGCGGCGTTTTTTTCGAGGGCTTCGCAGGCTCGCTTAGGCGCGGATCAGTACACCAGCGAACTGGGCTTCACCAGGATGCGGTTGTGCACTTCGCGGACCCCGTCGGCCGCCCAGGCCGCGTCCTCAGCTTCCTCGCGGGCCGAGTAGGTGTGGACGGTTCCCGAGAGGGTCACGGTGTTGCCGCTCACCTCCACTCCGATCCGACCTGCGTCGTCCTGGGCGCTGCGGTGCAGGGCCGCCACGATAGACCCCTTGATGTCCTTTGGGGTGGCGCGGTTCTTGATGGTGATGTGGTTTTGGATGCTCTTTACCCCGCTTAGCTTGAGGATGGCTTTGGTAGCCGCCTGGCGCTGAAACTGCCATTCCAGCTCGCCCTCGAGCTTTACATGGCCCTCGTGCACCGTCACCCAGATTCGGTCGTGCGGCACGTTAACGTCCCACTCCAGGGCCTTGACCACCATGGCCGCGATCTCGCTGTCGGTGCGCTCCATGGCCAGCGGCAGGGCCACTTCTAGCTCGTCGGCAATCCCCCTGACTCCCCGGACCTTTTGCGCCAGCCTGACCGCGAGGTGCTTCTCAGCGAAGCTGGGCACGAAGCCGGAGAGGGTGACCACGCCGTCCTTGGCGGTCACGCCGATGCTCGAGGCGTCCACGGCGGGGCTCCACTCGAGATGCTCGACCACGTCACGTTGCAGGGTTTCGTTGGCGTTCATAGCCTACCTCCTGGTCTGCTTGCACACCACTCAGGCTAGGAGTGGACTGTTACCAAGCGATTACAGGACAGGCCCGTAATGCCCTCGCCAGAGCCGCGAACTCGAAGCTGCCACACAAGCTGGCAAAGCCAGACTTCAGAGAGCTGTTGTTTATGGGGTGGGCAAGGTCAATCCTTGTCTCGATCACCCCTAAGTATTGGGAGGAGGGTTGTGCGAAATTTAGGCCAACACTAGACACACTTGATCTTTGGCGCAGCTGCCCATCTGATGGTGTGGTGTTGAGTGTGTGGGCTTCTTTCGGGCTGTCCAGATTGGATCAGGAAAACTCCCGGTCTTGGTGCTGCTAACCCTTAGCTCGAGGTGGCGATTCGCGGGCGGCCGTCGCCTTGTCAGCTTGAGAAGTACCGTGGTAGGTTGGGCCATGAGTCAAGAGAACCCCTTCTGGGAGCGGCCGGAGGTGGTCGAGCAGTTCGCCGCACGGCCCCCTGACCGGCGCATGATGGAGCTTCTGGCAAGCGCGCCCCGAACCCTGCGGGCGCTCGACCTGGGCTGCGCGGGTGGGCGCAACACCGAGTGGCTGGCCCGGGAGGGGTTCGACTTCTTCGCCCTCGACGGCTCCAGGGCCATGCTCGAGAAGACCCGCAGTAGGGTCGAGCCCTACACCGGTCGGGACGAAGCCAAGCGACGGGTGGTCGAGGGACGAATCGACGACCTCGGCCAGTTTGATAGCGACTTTTTCGACTTAATCGTCTGCTTCGGGGTCTACCACGCCGCGCAGAGCGTCGCCGAGTGGGATAGGAGCATGGGGGAGAGTGCAAGAGTCCTCAGGCCCAACGCCCGGCTTTTGATGACCCAGTTCAGCCCCCGGTCTAACCCCTCAGGTAGAGGTTTGCAGCAGCTCGAGCCGCACATCTTCGCGGGTTTTCGCGGAGAGCGGAAGATGTTGCTCCTGGAGCCAGACGAACTCGATGCATGGATGGCCAGACACGGCCTTAGACCCATCCACCCCACCTACGAAATCACCGCCCCGTCGGACGAGGGGGGAACCCGAGTGGTGGTTAATGGCCTGTTCCAGAAGGCTTAAAAAGTGCGGTGTCGAACGGATGGGAGCCAGAAGATTTCTGCTGGCCTGGACCAAAATCTACAGCAAGGTTTGGACCCCGACGGACGACGGTACCGACGAAACCCGAGGTATCTAGGGGTTTACAAATTGACTCCGGCAAACCGCAACCCGAAAACACGGCGGGCAAGGGAATTCGGCCTCAATGTCGTTGTAGCGCATGGGCTGAAATCCGCTACAAGGAGCTAGCTCGAGGCATAAACCTCTGCCCGGTTCCGCTGCCCTTGCACCCTCGGTACCGAAAGACAGTTTTCGGCCATAAGGGGCTTTAGGTCGAGATCATACAGGTCCACTCCCCAGGTTGAGGCTCTCGCGTAGGTCGACGCGGGTGCGGCTGTGGGTGGCACCTTGCGCCCACATTAGCGCGCTATTGTGCGAGGCCAAAGGGGAGGAAACTCTACTAAACCGCTGCCTCGGTGCAGGGCACGCACAGCGTTTTGCCGTCTACTGTGCGGGCTTTGTTCTGGGCTACCGTCTCGCCGCAGCTCTCGCATCGGGTGTAGAGAGGCGCCCCGTTGCGGCGCGGGGGGAGGGCGGGGGGCTGTTTAAACTCGTAGAGGGTCTCGAGGGGCGCGTCCAGAATCAGTTTTGCCCGGGCGTTTTGCAACTGCCAAAAGCGCTTCTTTTCCTCGGGCGTCATGGTCTTGTCGCGCAGTTTTTGCCACAAGGCCTGATGCTCCTCGCTCATTGGGCCACCAGCCGTGGCCTTTGAAACGATGCGGACAGTTTTGCCGTCGGCCCGACTGCTGAAGGTGTAAGCGTTCTTGCCGTAGTCGAGGTGCAACAGGGTGCCGCGCCCGAAAGTGCAGCCGACCAAGTACTGGATGGCATCCACCGCGCACATATCGGTCTCTACCTGGGCGGCCACTTCCCACTCCTCGGTCGCCCGTCCCACCTCACGCAGCGCGACCTCTGCGGCCCGAATGCCCATGGCCAGACCTGGGCACAGGTGACCGTGGAAGGCCACCGCGCCTTGAACCATTTCCTCGGTAATCACAGGAGTTTCCCTTACCATGCTAGCCTCCTTGAGAGTTGCGCCTAGTCTAAGGCACCTCGAGCCACCCACGCCTTAAGCCTTGCCGTACTGGCGCAGCCTGGGGTTGCTCCAGCGCTGTAGATGATCGGAAAGCAGGCTCAACGCGAACAGCGTCAGCGCCAGTGCCGCGCCGGGGGCCACCACCAGCCACCAGGCCTGCCGCAGGTAAGGCTGTGCGTCCTGCAACATCCCGCCCCAACTCGGTCGGCTCACGTCACCCAGGCCCAGGAACGAGAGGCCAGCTTCCAGCAGAATCGCCCCTTCCAGGCGAAACGGCAGCAGTGCCAGCAGGGCCGGCCAGGCCATCGGGAGCATGTGCTTGAACGCGACCCGGACTTCGCTCATCCCCAGCGCCCGTGCCCCCACCACGAACTCTTCCTCGCGGATCGAAACCATCCGGCTGCGCAAGACCCGGGCCAGCCCGGTCCAGCCGGTTAGGCCGATCACCAGCGCCACCTGCCAGATGCCCGCGCCGATCAGGGTGATGACCAACAGCGCCAGTAGCAACCCCGGCACGGTGTCCACCAGCTCCGCCAGCCGCATCAAGACTTCGTCCACCCAGCCGCCCAGCGTCCCCGCGAGCAGCCCGAATAGCCCGCCCAGCACCAGTGCGATCAGCGTCGCCAGACCGCCCACCAGCAGCGAAGTCCTGGCCCCGTGCACCAGCCGGCTCCACACGTCCCGCCCCAGCTGGTCGGTGCCCAGCAGGTACTCGCCCCCTGGGGCCGCTAATGCGGGGCCCCCCGTACGCCAGGGGTCTTGTGCGGCCAGAAGACCGGGAACCAGACCCGCGACGAGCAACATGCCCAGAATCAACAGGACAAAAACCATCTCGCCTCCGAGACGGTTTGCGGCTTTCGGCCCCCTAAGCGTCTGCATAGAGTCTTTGTGGACTGCCCTCCACAACCCCTCCCGAATCTCTGAACCGGAGCCACCCGTCGCCGGGGTCACCCAAGCGCATCTCAACCATACCGCACCCTCGGGTCGAGACCCGCCACCGCCAGGTCGGCGATCAGGTTGGCCAGGATCACCCCGACCGCCCCCGCCAGAATCACCCCGATTACCAGCGGATAGTCCCTGGCCAGCGTGGAGTCTACCGCCAACCGACCCAGCCCGGGCCAGGCAAACACCGTCTCGGTGATCACTGCCCCCCCCACCCAGTGTCCGCTCGAGAGCGCCAGCAGGGTCACGGGCGCGGGCAGTGCGTTGCGAAGGACGTGTTTGTTCTGCACCGCCCGCTCGTTAAGCCCTTTGGCTCGAGCCGTGGTCACGAAGTCTTGTCCCATTACCTCCAGGGCCTCCGCCCGTGTGATTCGGGCGATGGTTGCCAGGGGCTGGAGCCCCAGGGTCAGCGCAGGCAGGATCAGGTGGGCCAGCAGGTCCCAGAGGCGCGGCAGCCCCTCGGGTGTCCCGCGTACCGAGTACATTCCGTTGGTGGGTAGCAGCCCCAGGTAGAGCGCAAACAGCAGAATCAGCAGTTGGCCTAGCAGGAAGGGAGGCAGCCCCGTGCCCAGCAGGATGCCCAGGAAGGCGCTGCGCTCGAGCCTGGGGTTGGTCTGGCTCAGCCTTGCCAGCCACAGCCCAAGGGGGACGCCCAGACCGGCGGCGATGACCAGGGCGGCACCGGCAAGGATTAACGTGGCGGGTATGCGCTCGACGATGGCCTCGAGGACCGGACGCCCCTGGGTGATGGACTGCCCGAGGTTGCCTTGAGCAAGCGCGGATATGTACGCCCCAAACCGCTCCAGCAGCGGCTGATCGAGGCCGTAGCGCTCGCGCAAGGTCTGCACCAGTCCGGGGTCGGAGCTGTCGGCCAGCAGGTAAATCACCGGGTCGCCGGGGGCCACGCTCACGAGCAGAAAGTTCAGCGCCGCGATACCCAAAAGTAGCGGGATCGCAATCAGGAGACGGCGGGCGGCATAGGTGAACATCGCGTCTGGGAACTTTCGGACCTGCAACGCAGGGCTCGGCCGACAACTCGAGCAGTAGCTTGTGCCAGGCGCGTCCGCACTTCGTTCGGCGGTTGAGCCAAACCCTCTGGCGCAACTATAGTCCTCACCCAGGAAGACGAACGCTTACTTCTCCAACCTTTAGTGTTGCTTCGAGGTGGGTCTGAAAAACTGATGGATGCGGCAGTCATGGGACTCGCACCACTCACTGGCGGGCAATCCGGAGCAATACCTTGCAATTCAACCCGGGATACTTTTGATCGCGATTTTTAGGACCTCATCCCACCCGGTGCCTATCCCATCCACCGAGAACTGCGGGACGCCGGGCGCGGTTGGGTGGGGCTTCAGAACCTGCAGACAGAGTTATTCGGTAGACGCTCTTGCACCCGTGCTTGTACCCCTGCTTGCAGCAGTGCTTGCACCTTGGTACGAGGCTGCGGCACTTGCTGGCCCTGGACATCTACCCAGGCCTAACTCAGTTTCCCTCGATCGTCGCGCCCTCGAAGGTGTTGGAGCGCCAGATTTGGATGCCCTGGACGGCGCTGCGGTAGGCGCGGAAGCCCTCGGTCTCGACCAGCCAGAAGTAGGGGAGATCACGGGCCACGGCCTGCTGCAACTGCCGGTAGATCGCAATCCGCCGCTCGTCGTCTACGGTCTGCACGGCGCGGTCGAGCAGAGAGTCGACCAGCGGATTGATGTATAGCGAGCCGTTGGAGAAGGTGATGGGGCCAATGTTTTTCGAGGTCAGAAGGCGCTTCACACCGATGTCGGGGTCGGGGCCGCCGCACAGCGAGGCCACGCCGAGGTCGAAGTCTTTCCTTACGTAAACCTTATCCACGGCGGCGTTGAAGTCCAGGGGCTCGAGCACCAGGTCAATCCCGACTTGGCGCAACTGATCCTTCAGGACATCACCCAGCGAGCCGAAGTTGGCGGGCGCGAAGGTGAACTTGATCTGAAAGCGCACCCCATTCGCGCGGCGCAGGAAACCGGCCGCGTCCAGCAACTGGTTGGCGCGGTTAACGTCGAAAGCGTAGCTGGGGATGTTGGGGTCGAAAAAGGGCAGGGTCGAGGCGATGGGGCCACGGGCCACCCGGCCCTGGTTGAAGTTGACGCGCTCGAGGATGAACTCGCGGTTGATCGCGTGGTAGAAGGCCTGGCGTACACGGGGGTTCTTGAAGAAAGGGTTGCGCAGGTTGGGCACCAGGGTACTCACGCAGTAGGAGCCGCCGGCTCCCGCGGGATTGCGCTCGAGCCGGACGGTCTGCACCTGCCGCAGCCGCGCAGTGTCGGCCCCGCCCACGCCGAACAGGTAGTCCACCTCGCCCCGCTCAAGGGCGGTGGCCGCCGCAGTGGCGTTGGGGATAATGCGGAAGACCACCCGGTCCAGCCGGGGGAAGCCCTGGCGCCAGTAATTCTCGTTCCTGAGCAAGATCACCTGCTGTCCGCGCTGCCACTCGCCGAACCTGAACGGTCCTGTGCCGATGGGGCGCTGATTGACCGGGTTGTTCAGCGGGTCGGTGCCCTGGTAGAGGTGGCGCGGCAGGATGGGGGCCTCGATGTTGTCGAGCCGTCGCAGAAGCGGGGCGTAGGGGTTAGCGAAGCGGAAGACCACGGTGGTCGCGTTGGGCGTCTCGATGCGGGTGAGGGTGCCCTCGAGGCCCGCCCTGGTGCGGGAGTGGAACTTGAGCAGCACCTCCTCGAAGGTGAACTTCACGTCCGCCGAGGTGAAGGGCTGGCCATCGTGCCAGCGCACTCCCTGGCGCAGGAAAAACACATAAGTCTTGCCGTTGTCGCGCACTTCCCAGCGCTCGGCCAGTTCGGGCACCGGGTTGGCGTTGATGTCCAGACCCACCAGCCCGTTAAAGACCGACCCCGCCACAGTGTTTACGTTGGCAGCTGTAGTGATGCCGGGGTTGAGGTGTGGCGGCTCGCTGGTAGCAGCAGCCACCAGGGTTTTTTGCGCATGACCGAGGCCCAACAACACAGCCAGACCGAGAGCCAAAATTCGAACCATGTAGCCTCCCATTAGCCAACTTATAACAAACTGACGGAGATCATACCATGTGTGTTCGGCGAGGGTTCAGCCGATGTAGATGAACTCCGATTTCCCTTCCGAGACCTCCCGGAGCACCTTGGCCAGGTATTTGAACTCGAAGCGCGGGTGGATTACCTCGCCCTCCGGCAGTCCGTGGCGTTTGGCCGAGACCGGGCAGAGGGTGACCCCGATCTCGGGGGTGTCCATCACCGCCTGCATGTGCTCGCGCAGCGGTGCATCGGCCGGAAGTGCGGCAAACTGCCGGCTGTGGGCGAACAGCACCGCCTCGCCCGCCAGGCGCACCTCGGCGGGCAGGCCCTCGGTGTGGGCGGTCTTGGCGAAGCGGAAGGCCCGAGTGGCGTGGCTAGGGTTTTCCGCGCCACTGGTCACGAAGAAAACCAGCTTCTTGAGGCTCACTGTCCGGCCTCGAGGAGCAAGGTGGTGTCGAGCAGTTGGGCCAGAGTGACGCCCTTGGGGGCGTACTCGAGGCGGTGCAGGGTGGCCATGAGCTCGGCCATCGCAGCCAGGTCAGACCGTCCGATACGCCAGTCGAAGATCATCTCCTTGAGGGCCCGCGCCATCACCTCGGGGCCGGGAACTGGGCCTCTGGGGGTGTCAACCGGTCGAGGGATGAAGGTCGCGGCCAGGATTCGGGCCGCGTCGGCGGGGTTGGAGCGGATAAACTCGGCGGCCTTGCGCTGGGCGCGAATCAGCGCGAGAGCCTGGGGGCGGCTGCGCTGAAGCCAGGGCTGGTTAACCGCCAGAACCGAGCCGACCTGGTTGTTCCAGACCTTGCCGAAATCGAGCACGCGCCTTACGGGCAACGAGAGCTCTGCGATGGTGGCCCAGGGCTGGGGGAACACGGCGGCGTCGAAGCGCTTGGTGGCGAGGCCTCCGACCAGCGTGGGGGGCGGGGAGGGCAGCAGGTTGAGGTCGCTCGGGCGCAGGCGGTACTGGGGCAGCACCTTGCCCTTGAACAGCACCTCCGGGGTGCTACCCACCGGAGGCGTGCCGAGGTTGCGCCCGCGCAGCATCTCTGGGTCGGTGATGCCGCTGTCCTCCCGCGCCAGGATCAGGATGTCGGGGTGGGCGGCCTTAGCGATCACCTTGATGGGCGCTCCTCTGGCGGCCCACACGTAAGAGGCGGGAAAACCTGTTTGAGCTGCCTCGAGCTGGCCCGCTGCCAGCGCGGTCATCAGGGGCTGCAGGTCGTTGAAGGGGATCAGCTCGACCTCGAGGTTCCCCTCTTTGTAAAAGCCCCGATCCTGCGCGATTAGCCCCAGCCCCATCGGCAGCACCGTCAGGTAGCCCATCCGCACCCTCTGGGTCTGCGCCGCCGCCGTGCCCAGCAAGACCACCCCGAACAACAAAATGATTCTCCACTTCATGCCTATCTCCTCCTCGGAGTCTCTGCTTCCGTCTGAACTCCCAACAGTGCCAGCACCTCGCGCCGCAGGCTGACAAAACCTGGGGCGTCGCGGCCGCGCGGGCGGGGCAGGCCCACCCGTAGGTTGGCCAGCACCCGGGCGGGCCGGGGGCTTAGCACCACCACACGGTCGGCCAGGTATAGCGCTTCTTCCACGTCGTGCGTCACCATCACCGCCCCGAAGCCCAACTCTGCCCATAGCCGCTGGAGCATGGCCTGTAGGCCCAGGCGGGTCAGCGCGTCGAGCGAGCCGAAGGGCTCGTCGAGCAGCAGCAGTCGGGTCTCCACCGCCAGCACCTGGGCCAACGCGGCCCGCTGGGCCATCCCGCCCGAGACTTGGTGCGGGTAGTAGCCCTCAAAGCCCTCGAGGCCCACCCGGGCCAGCCAGGCTCTGGCCATCTGGCGGGCCTCGCGGCGCGGGCGTCTGGCCAGCTCGAGCCCCATCGCCACACTGGCCTCGAGAGTCAGCCAAGGATAGAGGGCCCGTTCCTGCTGCACCAGGGCACGCTCGGCCCCAGGCCCCCGCACCGCCGCGCCGCCATACAGGACCTCACCGGAGGAGGGCGGCTCGAGTCCCGCCACGATCCGCAGCAGGGTGCTTTTGCCGCATCCCGAAGGCCCCACCACCGCCACGAACTCCCCTGACTCGCAGCGCACCTCCAGGCCCTCGAGCACCTCCAGATCGCCGAAGCGCATGCCCACCGCGCGCAGCTCGAGGCTCACCGGTACCTCCAGGCCAGCAGGCGGCGCTTGAGCGGCTCGAGCAGCAGCCCGTCCAGGAGCACCGTCAAGAGACCAATCACACAGATCCCCAGCAGCACCGTCACCATGTCGCCGAGCTGCCCGGCCAGCTGGATGCCGCCGCCCAGCCCCCGCGCCGCCCCCGCCAACATCTCCACCGCGATCAGCGCCCGCCAGGCGTTGCCGAATCCAATCTCGAGGCCCGCCAGCACCGCGGGCAGGGCGGCGGGCAAGTAGACCCGCAGCACCTCCTGTCGGCGGCCCGCCCCCAACACGCGGGCCAGCTCGAGCCAGCGCCGCTCTACGCCCTCGAGGGCGCTCAGACCCGCAATCGCCAGCGGGAACAGCGCCGCCAGCGTCACCACGATCACGATGGGCAGCGGCCCGAAGCCGAACCACAGCAGCAGCAGCGGGAACCAGGCCACCGGCGGCACCGCCTGGAGCAGTGCCATCAGCGCCCGGAAATAGCCCCGCAAGGCCGGGAAGGCCGCCCCCAGGAAGATCATCCCTAGCCCCAGCGCCGCCGCCGCCGCCAGCGCCGTCAGCAGCCGCCCCAGGCTGGTCAGCAGTCCGGCCCAGAAGCTTCCGCTTACGACCGCATCAGGAAACTGGGCCAGAACCTTGAGCGGGTCGGGCAACAGGAAGTCCGGCAGGCTCCAGGCCGCGAACTGCCACAGCAGCAGCAGGGTTGCGAAGGCCAGGGCGTAGGAGCCCAGCCGATCGGACGAGAACCGGCTGGTCCGGGGCGCCTTGGAAGGGTGCGCGATTGGCCGCGTATCGGGTTGCGCCATAGGGGGTTTGCGTAATCCTCGAGTCGGCCCTCACAGCGGGCGACCGGCGGGCACAGTCTCTCGGGGAAGTGCGGGCCGAGACACGCACACTCACCCAGGAGATATTAGCCCGCTTATGCGCTTTAGCATATCAGGAACAGTTGCAACCTTGGCAAGCACAGCCCCCGCCGAAGGCTAGCCGTTCGGCCCGCATCAGCCGGCGGATAAGTTCGAGCTCCTCCTCGTGGGCGTAGGGCAACACCTGCGGAATCAGGGCGATCAGGGCGGCCAGGTGCTTGAAGCTGGGGTACTCCACCCCGCTCTCCCAAAAAGAGACGGTGGCCTGGGTGATGCCGAGCTTCTGGGCCAACTGCTCCTGGCTCCAACTGTGCTCTTTGCGCGAACGTTGTAGGGCTCTGGCGAAGGGGGTCATGGGGCACCTGTAGGCATAGTGGCAGATATAGCGGAAGAGAAAGCCAGCAGAGGACGGATTCAGCCGGAGTCCGAGTCGCGGTAGGTCGCTTTACGGGCGATTATGGGCCCGGACCAACCTGGTCTGGGGGGGCCCTCGGCGCAGACGTGCTCCGCGTCATCTCGAGACGCCTGAGCTTCGCAGAAACATGCCATCACACGTACCATCATCTTCCCGTCGTGCTCGAGCTCAGAGATCATCCCCCCACCTCCTCGGCCGTGAGTAGCGTTGTCAACAACTCCATCAGGCGCGCCTCTGCGACGGGCAGGGCGCTTTCCACCTCGGGCGACAGCCCAATTCCCAGATCGATCACCGCCGGCACGCAGCCCACGATGTAGGCCCTCGGCGGCAGCTTGTCCAGCGCCTTGGCCATCGCCATCGCACGGCCCGGTTCAGCGTAGTGCAGGTCGGCCAGCATGTCCCTCTCGACCCGGGGCGGCAAGGAGCGGGGGTCGGTCACGTCGGCCTGCAGCACCCGTACCTGGCCGGGAGTGCGGCCCTCCACTGCGTCCAGAATCACCGCTGCCGCGTAGCCACGGAACAGCTCCTGTACAAAGTGCATCCCTCCGATCCCCGCGTCCAGCAGCCTGACCTCGCCGGACAATTTGGGGTTGTGCTGCAAGCGCTCCAGCAGCCGCACCCCGAAGGCGTCGTCGCGGTGCAGCAGGTTGCCGAAGCCCGCTACCAGGATCATCTCGAGAACAGCTCCCGCGCCTGCAAGTCGGTGGCCAGCAAGACCCGACCGCCCTGGACGCTGACCGGGTAGATCCGCAGCGAGGCCCCCTCCACACCGTCCACCCGACGCCCATTCCGTGCGTCGTAGGCACAGTTTTGCCAGGTGCAGACCAGCACATTGCCCGAGAGCTTGGCGTCGGCCAGCGACATCTTGCACCCCGGGCAGGTGCAGTCAAAGGCATTGACCTCGGCCCCCAGCCGCACCAGAATCACCTCCTTGTCGCCCGCGAACACCGGGGCAACGCGACCCTCGTGCAAGTCCGAAAACTCGGCAACCTGCGTGAACACAGGGGCCTGGACGGTCACCGGCGCGGGTGCACCCATTCCCGCCATCGGGAGTTCGATCAGGCCCGGGATGGGTTCGTCGGGTTCTGGCTCGTGCACCACCAAACCCTTGTAACCTGGCAGGCCACTGCGCAGCGCGACCTCGATGCCGTTTTTGAGCGTCGCCGCGGAGGCCGCGCAGGTCTTGCAGGAGCCTTGAAGCCGAACGTGAACCGTTCCGTCTTCAACCGCCAGCACCTCCACCTCGCCGCCGTGCGACTGCATGTAGGGGCGTACCAGCTCGAGGGCTTGTTCGGCCAGGGAGGCCTGGTCGTTGGGATTCTGGTTGTAGAGGGTGAAGAGCAGGTTTACTGCAGGGTCTTGCAGCATATCGTCCAGCATCCCCGCCTGCGCCAGCCGCTCCCCCAACCGCTCTACGCCCACGCGGTGGATGTAGTCGGTGATTTGCAGTACCGCGAACACCTCCTCGCGCACCTGCGGGAAGGGCAGGGTCTCGAGGTTTTGAATCCGCGCATTAAGCTCGGCCACCAGGTCGTCTAGGGAGACTTCAACCGACATCGTTCACATCCAATCGGGCCGGCGGTTGTGGTGCTGACAGTTCTCCGGGCCGTTGATCATACAGTCCTCGCAGTCGGGTCCGCAGGCACCGTGGGCAGAGTGGGTCAGTTCGGCAAAGGCGTCATTAAAGCGCCGCCCGCCCTCTTTGTGGCCCAACTCGGTGAGCCTTACGGTGCCCTCGCCGACACCCATCAGCAGACCCTCGAGCCGCATCATCTCGAACACCGTGGCGATTTGCTCAGGGGTAGAGCCCACCAACACCGAGACCTGCTCGGCCGTGGCCGTGTCGCCCAGATTTTCGCCCTTAAGCCAGTAGAGCACCTGCAGAATTTCGTCGCGCAGCCGTAGTTCCTCGAGGGTCATCGTACCTCCACTTTGCGCGGGGTAAAGGGGCGCTGCAGCCCGAACTCGGCGTGTTCCGCAACCAGTTCGGCCGGCAAGGTACCCTCCACAAAGGCCCGCGCGATCTCTTCTACCTTCGGGTACAGCGCCTGCACCTCCGCCGTAAGCCCGTCGGGACCGTTGGGCTCCACGGGTTCGATCTCGAGCACCCAGGTTTCCTCGGGCAGTGCGTCGAACTGTTTGGCAATCACCAGCAGCAGCTCGATGGCGATCACCCCCGAGCCCGCCTCGTTCATGTACTCCTGGAACACGTCAATGGTCTTGGGCAGCTCGGGGTCGGCTCGGTAGAGCCGCAGCGTCCCCGGCTCGCGGCCCCTGGCCTCCGAGGCCACAAACAGTGCCCGGGCGTACCCGTCGTCCTGAAGTTGGTACATCATTGGGATCGCGCCGAAACTGTAGTCGGCCACGGTGACATGCAGGGGCCACTCGAGCCGCCCCAGCCGGTCACAAAACTCCGGCCCTGCCGAGCGGTCGCGCCAGAAGCGGTGCCCGACCCCGGCGATTAGGGTTTTGGCTTGTGACATGGAGCAATTATAAACCTTTAGAACGAACGATGGGTTTAGTTCTTTGCCAGTTTTGAGGTCAACCGCTTCAACGCCTCCTTGCCGCTCAGAACTTCGATGGGCATGCTCTTGGGCAGGATGGACCGATAGCCGTCTTTTGAACTCTCCGTCCCCAGCAGGATTGCCTTGGCTTTGAAGGTAAATCCAATGATGAAATCGTCGTTGGGGCCGGGCGAGACCTTGTTGACCCTGGCCGTGGGCATCAGATGGGCCCAACTTGCGATCTAGAGCGGTTCCCACGCATACTCCCTACGGCGCTAAAGCGGGCGGTTTTTGCTGATGGGAGTACATTACCTGCCGCAGTGAGGGAGGTATTGGTGGGAAACGCGATAGTCAAGCATTTTGTCCAGTTCGTACTCGCAAATGTGGCGCCGCTCTTTGGGGTCGGAGAAATACTTCTCGACCACCTCGATGAGTTCGGTCAGCGGTCCCCTCGAGGCGTACAGGTTGAGCCTCTTTTACTTGACCAACTTCAGCAAGCGCAACCCCCCGCCACTGGGGTTCAAGAGCGCAAGGAGGTAAACACTGGTGTCAAAGGCCGCCTTCACGGCCTTCATTTTTTTGGTCTTACCTGCACCATGATTCCAGTCGGCTTCATCGGGCCATTTACCCGCCTCCGCAGTGCTCATCTTGGGTTTGGCCCTACGAAAATACGCAACAGCTTCTCTGGCGGCTTTGGCATCTTTGGCCTGCTCGAGGGCTCGCTTAATGCGACTCTAAACGCTTGGCTTCTCCGTGGTCTTGGCAGACACAAACTTCAATATCTAGGCATGTGGCGTTAGCCCCTCTGACGTCCTCGGCAATGCGTCCGAGGGCTTCATCACTTTATTTGCGTAGCCGTACAGCCATGTCATCCGGGTCGCAAAATCGATAGAGTCAACTTCGTCGTGCTAATCTCGACTACACCCCGCAACCGCAGGTGTTCACCTCTCGAGTGATCATCAGGTCGTGGTTTTCGACGGTGATGTGGGTGGTACAGGGCATGCAAGGGTCGAAGCTGCGGATGGCCCTTAGGATGTCGATGCCGGTGTAGTTGTCGGGCTTGTCGAACTCCTCGAGGATGGGCGTCTTCATCACCGACTCCTCGTAGGGGCTGGGGTGGCCCCAGGGGTCTCGGGGGGCGGCGTTGACGGTGGAGGGGGTGCAGATCTGGTAGTTGGTGATGGCCCCGTTGTCGGCCACGATGTGGTGGGTCAGGAAGCCGCGCCCCGCACCCCAAAAGCCCGCCCCGATGTGCGTACCTTTGCGGGGAATCTCAAAGGGCGTGGCTACGTCGGTGTCGCCCTTCTTGAGGCACTCCATGGCCATCATCCAGTTGTCCATCGCGGCCATCGCACTGAACGGGATGCAGTAAGCGCGGGCCAGGTTGCGCTCGAAAGCATTCCAAACCTGGGGAATGTGCCACTCGAGCACCTGCTCTGGACGCTTGCCCTCGGGCACCAGAATCTTGAGGCTCTGGCCGGTGGGGTCGATAAAGCGGCGGTAGGGGAGCTTGTTGGCGGCGGCTGCGTTCCACACGCGGGCGTAGGCGCCCGCCTCGCAGGACTGCCGGTCCCAGCGGGGGGTGGTGCTCCAGGAGTAGCGGTCTTTCCAGTTTTGTGGGCCGGGGCGGGGCTTGGTGTCGCGGTTCCAGGGGTGGTTGGGGGAGAGCGGCGCACCGAGGGGGTCGCGGGGGAAACGATTGCCGGCGGCGTCGTGATAGTAGGAGCGCTCGATGAACTCCTCGAGGCCGATGTTGATGTTCTGCAGGCTGGTGGTGACCTGTTTACCGCCGATGATGACCCCGGGCACCGACCAGCGGCGATCACCCCAGGTCTCGATGTTTTTGTAGCTGGCGTCGTAGGTATCGGGGTCGTCCCACACGCCGGTGTCGATCAGGTTTGCTTCGCGGGTACCGCACTGCTTGTACTTGGGGTCGGACTCGTAGAAGAACTGGGTGATGTCCTCCCAGATCGCCACCACTTTCTTGGAGTAGTCGAAGAACTGCTGGAGGCGCTGGTAGACCTCGTTCATCATCTGCAAGCTGACAGTGGCGCTGATCCCGCCCGGGACTACCGTCTCGGGGTGGGGGTACTTGCCGCCAATCACGACATAGGCCTCGCGGGCCACTCGAGTCATGTGCAGGGCCTCGAGATACAGACTGCCGGTGAGCGGGTTCATGTCGGTGAGCAATTCGGCCATGGTTCCATAGCCGTGGTGCTCAGCACGGGGGGCCAGATACTTGCGGGCCTTGTCCCAAAGGCCGGGGTTGGTGGCGCGGATCAGCGACTCGGAGTAGTCCGGGCCCGCCAGCAGAAACAGGTGCAGGGGGTGGTCGTAGAGGTACTCCAGCCCCAGCAGCAGGTTGCGCAGCAGGATGCCCAGTTTGGGCGGGCGGATGTCGAAGGCCATCTCGAGGGCTTCTGCGCTCACGGTGGCGTGTACACCGCCGCACACTCCGCAGGCACGGGAGGAGATGAAAATCGCGTCCCTGGGGTCGCGTCCCTTCAAAATCACTTCATAGCCGCGAAAAATCGTCGCCATGCTGTTGGCGGACAGCACCGTGCGGTTCTCCAGGTCCACCACGCTGTGGAAGGCCAGCGCACCGGCCACGCGGGTCACGGGGTCGTAGTCGACCGACTTGATAAAGCCGTTGCGGGCCAACAGCTCTTTGAGCTTGTCCTCGTTGGCCCCGAGGTCGGTCACCTGGTAGCCGTAGGGGTCGCGCACGTCGTCTTTAAGCCTGGCCTTGCCCGACGCGTCGAACTCGATGGGAAGATATTGAAAGCACATTCCGGTAAACCCCCTGTGTTTGCTACTTGCGCGCCAACAAACCGCCGACCACCTCGAGAATCTTCCCCAGGCCAGCGTCCACCCGCACCAGCGATCCAGCCAGGCCCTGCAGCTCGCCCAGGATTGAGGCCAGCTTGGGCTCTAAAGGCTTGGCCTGCTCTGCGACCCTTTCCAGGTCGTCGGCCACGCCCTCGAGATGTATCCGGGCCCGACGCAGCGCGATTCCGGTCCCGATGACCGCCACAGCCAGCACCAACACCACCGCCGCAACCCACACAATCGTCAACAGGGCGTGGAGGCTCATGACGCACCCCCCGAGCGGCGGGCCAGCAGGGCGGTTAGGGCCTCGGCCCCCGCCGCCACATCCTTGCCCAGCGCATTAGCGCCTTGCAGCCCGGCCTCGGTGGTGCCCAGTGCGGGGATGTTGTCCAGGTGCTGCACGATTTTCTGGGTCGACTGCCGGGTGACCCTGGCATAATGCTCGATCTTCCAGGCCGCCCGCCAGATGCGCAGCAGCAGCCACAGCAGCAACGGAACCGCCAGGTAGGCGATCACCAGACCGACCCCCCAAACCAGATAAGCGCCTTCCATCAGGCACCTCCCTGTTTTTCCACGGCTTTAATGGTTCCACCGACCGAGGCCTTGAGGGCCTCGAGTCCTCCCGCGAGCTTGCCCAGGCCCTCGTTGAGCTTGGTGGCCTCGGGGCCTAGCGCGGAGACTTCTTTCTCAATCGCACTCACCCCTAACGCTATGCGGGCCAGATAGCTGGGATAGGCGCTGCGCCGCCCGATGGAGGAGGGCTCGCGGGAGCCGATGGCCTCGAGGGTCTGGGCGATGCGGGTAAGGAAGTAGACCAGCACCGCCGCAAACAGCGCAAACAGCAAAAGCGTAAGCAGCGCGAGGATGGTATTCATATCTTTCCCCCCACCACGCACTTCGGACAGCCGGGGCAGGTCTCGGCGTGTTTGCGGACGCGCTCGAGGTCGGCGTGCAGCCCGGGTACGCCCGCAAGAATCTTG
>JANRLD010000104.1:0-19301 GCA_033762915.1 Meiothermus sp.
CCTCGGCTGGGTTCCCCCATTCGGACACCCCGGCCTCAATGGCTACTACCGCCTCCGCCGAGCTTTTCGCAGGTATTCGCGTCCTTCTTCGGTTCAGGTGCCAGGGCATCCACCGTGTGCCCGTCCTATCTTGACCTTCATTACCAGAGGCGAAGGCCGAAGCCCCCGCCAAGAGGTCTTATCACTTACTCCAGGGTACACAGACAAACCGTAAGATTTGCCCTCCTGGAGCCTCTTCCCCAACTGCTGCCACCCTGTCATTGTGCCCGCGCCACCGGCTTTACCCGTTTGAGGCGCAACGAAGAGAGTACCGAATACTTTGAAATCTGTCAACACCTATGTGACCCTCCCCTGAACATTGGCTGACTCGAGCCGCCCCAACCCCCAAGGAACAAGCCACGAGCGCATTACTTTTCGGCCGGACCCGACCCCATACCATGACCCAGACATGTCCACCCTCGAGTTACTCGAGCAGCACCGCCGCAATACCTTCAAGCCCGGCAAGGTCGAGACGCTGAGCCAGGCCGTCAAGTTCGTGAACGAGCGGGGTCTAGTGTTCTTTTGGCCGATCCAGGGCTTCACCCTGCCCAGCCTGTGGGTCTCGGTGGCGGGCTTCCGGCCTGTGCCCAGCAACCAGAGCGACCCTGCGCACATCACCTGGGGCTGGAAAGATCATATGCTGGGCGAGAAGAAGTGGTTTTACGCCAAAGTGCTGCGCCGTAAGGGTACCTTGATTGCCCTCGAGCTCGCCCCCTACTTCTACGCCCTATCGCACAACTACGGCGAGCCGGAGAGCGACTACCTGGCCCAGTTCGGCGAGGGCAGGATGACCCCCGAGGCCAAGCGGGTCTACGAGGTGCTGCTGGCGGAGGGCCCGCTGCACACCCAGGCCCTGCGCAAGAAGGCCGGGCTGAGGAAGGACATGTACCGCTTCGGCAAGGCCCTCGAGGAACTCCAGGCCGACTTCAAGGTGATGCCGGTGAAGGTGGTGGAGGCCGGCCGCTGGGGCTACGCGCACCAGTACGAGTGCGTCCACCGGCACCACCCCGAGTTTCTGACCAAGGCTAGCAAGATCGGGAGTTTGGAGGCGAGGGCCCGGATACTCCGGAACTACTTCGCCTCGGTTGGCGCGGCGACCTTGGGCGAGGTGCGAAAGCTTTTTGGCTGGGACCTGGACGACAGCCTGGAGGCGCTCGAGCAGCTGATGGGCGAACAGAACATTGTTGGCCGGGATGCGCCGAAAAACGATAGCGCGTACGTGTTGAAAGGGTTGGTTCCGACGGACTGATCGCCCTGGAAACGTGCCCCGGCGCAACAGACGAACGCACGGGCAACTCCCTCCGGGCGTTTCGGAGCGGCATCCCGCACTTCAACCGTGCAGTCACCCAGATCGCAAGCCGACGGGCCCCTTGGGTCCCCTGGTTTCGGCCTCTTTCTCGCTCACAGCGTCGCCAGATACCGGTGCACGAACTGCACCGCGATGCTGCCCTCCCCCACCGCGCTGGCGACGCGCTTGACCGACTCGTGACGCACGTCGCCCGCCGCGAAGACGCCGGGGACGCTGGTCTCGAGCAAGAAGGGGTCGCGCTCGAGCCGCCACACCCCCTTGGGCAGGTCCGAGCCAGTGGGGACGAAGCCCTTGTCGTCGCGCAGCACCGCGCCCTCAAGCCAGTCGGTGTAGGGCATGGCCCCGATGAAGATGAACAGGGCACCTGCCTCGACCCGCTCGGTCTGGCCCCCTTGGGTTTCCGCCAAGGTTAGGGCCTCGAGGTGGTCGGCGCCATGGACGGCTACCACCTGGGTGCAGGTGTGCAGCCGGATGTTGGGCGTGGCGGCAATCTGCTCGATCAGGTACTGCGACATGGTGGCGGCCAGGCCGGTGCCGCGCACCAGGATGTGTACACTGCGGGCGAACTGGCTGAGGTACATGGCGGCCTGCCCCGCCGAGTTGCCGCCACCCACGATATAGACGTCCTCGTTCTGGCAGGCCTGGGCCTCGGTGATGGCCGCGCCGTAGTAGACTCCCGCGCCGGTCAGCCTGTCCGCGCCCTCGAGCTGCAGCTTCCGATAGTTCACCCCCGTCGCCACCAGCAGCGCGTGGCAGGAAATTTCCGCGCCGTCCTCGAGGGTCAGAATCCGGTACTGCCCGTCTACCCGCAGGCCCTTAACCGAGGCCGGGGTGAGGATCTCCGCGCCAAACTTTTTGGCCTGCGCCACCCCGCGCCGGGCCAGGTCCCCGCCGGAGAGACCGGAGGGAAAACCCAGGTAGTTCTCGATGCGCGAGCTGGTGCCGGCCTGACCGCCGGGGGCCTCGCGCTCGATCATCAGCACCTTCAGGCCCTCGGACGCGCCGTAGACCGCCGCCGCCAGCCCAGCGGGGCCGCCGCCCACAATGGCGAGGTCGTAGAACGGACTGATGGCCTGGGTCTTGAGGCCGACCCCCTGGGCCACCTGGGCCACGCTGGGTCTCTCGAGGCGGCTCCCGTCCGGCAGGATCACCACCGGCAGGCGCACCTCGCCCAGCTTGGCCAGCAACTCCTGGGCCTCGGGGCTGGTTTGCAAATCGAGGTTTTGGAAAGGACCGTGGTTGCGCGCCAGGAAGTCTTTGAGGTTATGAAACTCCGGCTGCCAGCGGCTGCCCAGCAGCCGCACGCCCTCGAACGGGGGGCGATACCCGGCCCGCCAGTCCTCGAGCAGGTCGTCCAAGACCGGGTAGAGCTGGGTCTCGGGCGGGTCCCAGGGCTTCATCAGGTAGTAGTCGATGCGCACCTTGTTGATGGCCCGGATGGCGGCCTCGGTGTCGGCGTAGGCGGTCAGCAGGGCACGCTTGGCGTCGGGGCAGAGGGCCTTGGAGCGCTCCAAGAACTCCACCCCGTCCATCTGGGGCATGCGGTGGTCGGACAGGAGCAGCGCCACCGCGTCGCCGCGCTCCTTGAGCTGGGCTAAGGCCTCGAGCGCCTCCATGCCCGAGCTGGCCCGCACGATGCGGTAGTCGGCCCCGTACTTACGCCGCAGGTCTTGGGCGATAGCGGCCAGCACCTGCGCGTCGTCGTCAATGGTCATGATGACCGGCTTGGCCATAGGCCAATTCTTACCGGTTTGGCCGACTTGGGAATGTGATGCTCGAGCGAAGACGAGCCGGGGTTGCTCGAGCGTAGACCAGCCGGGGTTGCTCGAGGCTACAACGGGTCGGGCAGCCCGACGCCCAGCCAGCGGCTCGAGAACCGCAGCCCAATCGTCACCGCTGCGCCCAGCAGCACCGCCAGCGCCGAGAGCTGGGGGAACAGCGAGTAGACCAAAAAGACCGCCACCGCCCCGCCCGCCGCCGCCGAGGCGTAGAGGTCGCGGTTGCGGTAGAAGATGCCCGGCACCTCGCCCGCCAGGATGTCGCGCAGTACCCCGCCCCCCACCCCCGAGACCGTCCCCACAAAGACACAGCCCCAAAAGCCCAGCCCGGTCACCAGCCCGCGCTCGGCCCCCAGTGCGGCGAACAAACCCAACGCCACAGTGTCCACATAGTAGATGGGGCGCTCGAGCCGAGATATGCGGCTCGAGAAGCGCCAGACCAGGAGCGCCACCGCAAACACCACCCATAAGACAGCCTCGTTCCTGAGCGAGGCGGGCGGCAGAATCCCCACCACGATGTCGCGAATGGCCCCGCCCCCCACCGCCGTCACCCCCGCCAGCACCAGCACCCCCACCAGGTCGAAGCGCTTCTGCACCCCCAAGAGCGCCCCCGACAGCGCGAAGGCGATGGTTCCGGCCCAACTGACGGCGGCGATGAAGGTCAGGTAGTCCATGCCCTTAGCTGACGGCCTCCAGCTCCTCAAGGTATACCATCGCCCGGCACTGGGCGTGATCCAGCGCTAGGCCCTCCGAGGTCTTGAAGGTGATGCCGATCCGATCCGGCGGCAGGGCGGTGAGCTTGGCGATCTGTGCCTGGATGGCCTCGCGGTAGGGACCGAGTTTGGGGCGGTCGAGCATGACCACGATGGAGGCTTGGCGCAACTGCCAGCCCTTCTCGCGAATTTTATTCAGCACCAGCTCGAGAATGATCCGGCTCTCGAGGCCCTTCCACTTGGGGTCGGTGTCGGGGAACAGCGAGCCGATGTCTCCCATCGCAAAGGCCGACAGCAGCGCGTCCGACAGCGCGTGCAGTATGACGTCGCCGTCGGAGTGGGCCACCGCGCCCCGGTCGCTCTCAACCTGCACACCGCCCAGCCAGAGTTCGCGCCCCGGTGCCAGGCGGTGGGAGTCTTCGCCATAACCAATCCGCATACGGGGCTTATTTTCGCGGTTGGGAGGGGCTCGAGTCTAGTGCCACGTTGCGGCTTCCGTTCCCTCCCTTGCGCTTTACTCATCAAATCTCGACAATAAAGGCATGGCGATCTACATGGTCTACGAGGACGCGCTGGCGTTGATGAAGCGGTTCACCCCCAGCGAGAGCTTGCAACGGCACATGATGTCGGTGGAAGCGGGGATGCGGGCCTACGCCCAGAGGTTCGGTGAGCCCGAGGAGAAGTGGGCCATCGTGGGCATTTTGCACGACTTCGACTACGAGCAGATGCCCGACACCCACCCCCACAAGGGCGTGCAGATGCTGCGCGAGATGGGCTACCACCAGGACGTGCTGGACGCCATCATGGGCCATGCCGACCTGCCGGAGTTTCCTCGAGAGACCCTGATGGCCAAGACCCTTTTCGCGGTGGATGAGCTGACCGGGCTCATCACGGCGGCGGTTTACGTGCGCCCGGACAAGAATATCGCAGGACTCGAGCTCGACAGCCTGAAGAAGAAGTTCAGGGACAAGGCCTTCGCGGCCCGCGTGGACCGCGAGGGCATCGAGCGGGGCGCGGCAGAGCTGGGCGTCCCGCTGGACGAGCACATGCAGTTCGTGCTCGACGCCATGAAGGCTGACGCCAAGCGGCTTGGGCTGGGATAGGGTTGAAGGTTGAGTCAGTTTCTCCTCAAGGCGGTGGTCTCGGGGCTGCTGATCGCCCTGATTAACCTGGTCGCGCAGCGCTACCCCGGCCTGGGCGGCTGGGTGGCCTCGCTGCCCATCATCACCGGCCTCTCAGTCTTGTGGCTGGTCTACGACCGCAGGCCCGGCCCGGAGATCGGCCAGATGCTGTTCGGGGTGCTGTGGGGCCTGATTCCCACCGCGGTGTGGGTGCTGCTGACGGCCTTTCTGCTGACTCGAGGTCAGCCGCTGTGGCTCTCGGTGCTGGCGGGCCTGGCGGGCTGGGCGCTGCTGACCCTGCTGGTGCTGCGCCTGGGCCTAATCCGGCTGGGCTGACGTTCTGCCCACAACATATAATGGCCGCATGAGACCCCACACCCCCGAGGCGCTGTTCGCGGGCTGGCCGCAGGGGGCCGCCGAGCTGGCCTCGAGGCTGCGGGCGGTGGTGCTCGAGAGCTGCCCAGACGCCACCGAGCGGGTCTACCGGGGCTGGAACATCGTCGGCTACAGCCTCGACAAGCACCCCACCTGGCACATGTTCTGCTACCTCGGCCTGTCCAAGGGCAAGGTCGCCCTCGGCTTCAACGAGGGCGTCGTCCTCCCCGACCCCCAGAAGCTGCTGCGCGGCAGGGCCAAGCGCGCCCGCAGCCTGCTCCTGAAGCCGGATGAGCCCATCCACGAAGCCGTGCACGAACTGGTGACCGCCGCCTACCACTACGCCCTGTTTCAGCGGGAAGGCCGGGGCGGATAAGCAGCTCGGGCCCCCCGCCACCTTACCCGGCCGCGGTTATCCCAATCTCCGGCCCGAAGGAACTACACGGGCCGTACACGGGCGCGCTCGAGATGAGGGTGGTTTTTGGTGGGGTGGGGACTCGAGCCACACCTGAACAGCCGGAACCCATCTAGGTGTCTCCATAGCTGGGATGCGAAAGGCCACCCGGCTGCCCGTTAGGGAATTGTGCCTCTAAGCCGCTCACTGACCCTGTCGCTAGGAGGGTTTCGCAAACTTAGAGCGGTTGCCACGCCTACTCACTACGGCGCTAAAGCGGGCGCTTTTTGCTATAGAGCGGTTCCCACACATTCTCCCTACAGCGGTTTTTGCTGTAGGGAGTACATTACCTGCCGCCGCGAGGGAGGTAATGGTGGGAACCGCGATAGGGAGTACATTCCCTGTCGCCGCGAGGGAGGCAATGGTAGAAAACGCGATCACTGTTGCGCAACTTAGGTCTTCGTCTCTCAGCTCCCCAGGTTCGACCTGTCTTCCCAAACCTATCTATGGTTTTGAACCTGGTGTAAGATTTCAGCTCACAAGGAGAAAAATCATGTTCGAGCCGGGTTTGCTCAAGGACAAAGTGGTGCTGGTGACGGGCGGTGGGACGGGCCTGGGGCGCTCGATGGCAACGCGCTTCGGGCAGTTGGGGGCCAAAATCGCCATCACCAGTCGCAAGCAGGAGGTTATCGAGAAAGCCGCCCTCGAGATGGGCGCCGAAACCGGGGCCGAGGTCTTCGCCGTGGGCTGCGATGTGCGCGACCCCGAAGCGGTGAAGGCCATGGTTGATGCGGTGGAGCAAAGGTTTGGGCGGGTCGACGTGCTCCTGAACAACGCGGCGGGCAACTTCATCTCCCCCACCGAGCGGCTATCCCACCGGGCCTTCGACACCGTGCTGGGCATCGTGCTGCACGGCACCGTTTACTGCACTCTCGAGGTCGGCAAACGCTGGATCGCGGCCAAGCAGAAGGGCACCATGCTCAACATCGCCACCACCTACGCCCAGTCCGGCTCGGGTTATGTGGTGCCCTCGGCGGTGGCCAAGTCGGGCGTGGTCACGCTCACCAAGTCACTGGCGGCCGAGTGGGGCAAGTACGGCATCCGCCTCAACGCCATCGCGCCCGGCCCCTTCCCCACCGAGGGGGCCTGGACTCGCCTGATGCCCACGCCAGAGATCGCCGAGATGTTCGAGAAGAAGATACCCCTCGGGCGCGTCGGCCAGCACATCGAACTGGCCAACCTGGCCTCCTACCTGATCTCCGACTATGCCGCCTTCATCACCGGCGACATTGTCACCATAGATGGCGGCGAGACGGTCTGGAACGCGGGCGAGTTCAACGTGCTCGACGCGGTCACCAAGGACCAGTGGGACGCCCTCGAGGCGATGCGGAGGCGGTAAAGGCGGCGAGGGTGAAACAGTAGCGGTTGAACTCATCGCGGTTCCCACCAACACTCGGTACGGCAAAAACTGCTTTAGGGAGTATGCGTGGGAACCGCTCTTAGGGAGTGATTTTGCCGATCAGGGCGGCAGGCGTGGGCCTGATCGCCCCGCTAAGCACCAGGGTGGAAGTGCGTAATCGGCAGATGCGGTAGACGTGGCCAGCACAATTCCCTGCGGGGTTGGCGGCATCTTTCTATGCAGACACTTGGTGCGATCTGCACAACCTGGGCAGAGTCGGCTTTGGCCTTCTGCCCGCACTCCTCGGCGGTGTTGGTCGGGATTGAGGCCGAAGACTTCCGCATCTGGGGCACCCTACCCAACGGCCCCTCCCATCCCCGGGAAACAGCCACGCCTCGAATCCAGTCGGCTGTAGGCGCTTTTCGGCGGTTTTTTTGCCGCAATTCGCCCCGCGCCGCCCCTACCCGCCTTCACCCCATCAACGTCCGCACCGCAGGCAGGCTCCCGATCACCGCCACGATCACGCCCAGCACCACCCAGGCGATAGCGCCGGGCATCGCGCCGCCGGTGCGCTTGTGCAGCCAGCCCAGGAAGACGCTGGCCAGCAGGAAGAACAGGGTGGGGCCGGGGACGAAGACCGCCATGACCAGCGGGGTCATGAAGGTGCCCAGGTCGCGGTAGCGCTCCTGGGTTAGGCCGCTGCCCACCCCGCGCACTACCAGCTCGAGCAAAGCCAGCCCGAAGAACACCGGGTAGATCAGGCTGAGGTTGCTCAGATCGAGGGGCCGCCCGAGCAGCGCGTATGCGGCCAGGATGGCCAGCAGCACGCCCCCCGCCCAGACCCCCTCCGACCAGCTCGAGCGCGGACCCAGCGCAGCGTTGAGGCGCTCGCGCCCGACCCGCAGCATGGTGATCAGGAAGGCCACCAGGCCCAGCAGCAAGTAAAAGATGGGGCGCACCACTTCGCCCTGCACCGGGGTGAAGACCGCCAGCAGGTTCTGGTAGAGCACCTGCCCCACCACCACTGCCACCAGCCCGGCCACCGCCACCGCCACCAGCAGCCAGACGTACAGCGAGCCGGGGCCGTAGCGCCGCTCGCTGGTCATCTCCACCGTTCGCATCGGCTCGATGCGGCTCTCGCCGTAGAGGATGAGGCCCAAAAACACCAGAAAAACCAGGATCCAGGGCCAGACCTTGCCCAGCAGGGCCGAGGGCAGGCTGGTGCGGGCCGAGAGCTGGCGCATCACCAGCCCGCCCTTCTCGAAGTCGCCCAGGCCGTAGTAGACGTTGGCCAGCAGGCCGAGGGTCTTGGTGTAGTCGGGGTCGGACGGGCCCAGCCGGGGCAGAACCCCCTCGAGCACCCGCGCCGCCTGCTCTGGCTTGCCCGAGAGCCACTGCAGTCGGGCCTCGGCCAGCCGCTCGCGGGGGGTGTTGCCCAGCAGGCCCAACCCCTCGGAGGGGCGGCGCAGCCGCTCGAGGATGCGGGCCACCCCCAGCCGGGCCTCGGCGGCGTCCGGGGCCTCGCGGTAGACCCGCAGGGCCTCCTCGTAGCGCCCGAGATTCTCGAGGGCCTGGCCCCGCACCAGCAGCACCTCAGTGCTGGGGGTGGCGGGCAGGCGGGCCAGCGCCCCGTTGAAGTCGCCCCGCAGCAAGCTGGACTTGGCTCCCAGGAACTGCACCTCGGGGTCGGTGGGGGCCAGGGTGTTGGCCTGCTCGAGGAAGCCGCTGGCCTCCACGGTCTGCTCGCGGTCGAGGTAGCTGCGGGCCAGCAGTTTAAGGCTGGGCAGGTGGTTGGGGTTAACCGAGAGGGCCAGTTGGCAAGCCGACTGGGCCGGGTCTATGGCCCGCTTGCTGTAAAAGTCCAGGCACTGTGCGTAGTACTCCTCCGCGCTGCGCTGGGCCTGCACCGTGAATGCAGAAAAAACGATTCCCACGGCAAAAAGAATCGTCCGAAACGACTTCATGCGGGTTAGTCTAACACGGGACGGGGGGCCTTTCGGGGGCAGATAACCCAATGGGAAGGGCCAAAGGCCGAGGTTGAGGCGGTCGGCCTTCGGCCCCTTGCCGGTATAGCCACCTGGGCCTAAGGTGTTGCGCCGCACGCGTCAAAGGCCTGTTCCGGCCAGCACTACAGGCCTCGAGGGGCCGCTGGCTTGCGCGAAATCCGCCGCGGCCAACCCCGGTTGCCGCGTCAAAAAACGGCAGGCGCTGCGCAGAGGCTTTCTGGTCTTGGGTGAGGGCAACCCTTCTGCCCCCGCTCGAGTGACAGACTCCACCCGGCTGGGTAGAATTACGCCACTGGATACAGTCCAGAGGGTATCGGAGGTTGTGATGAGGCGTTGGTGGACGTTGATATGTTTGCTGGTCTTCCCCCTGGCGGCCGCCCAGACGGCCGACGCGGTGGAAGCCCTGATGAACCAGGGCAGGTTTCAGGAGGCAGCGGAGGCGGGCAGCAGGCTGGGCAGCGCCGAAGGGCTGATCCTGGCGGCCCGCTCGGCGGCCTTCTACGCCGGCTATCAGGCCCCCGACAGCCAGAAGGCCGACTGGTTCGGCCGGGCCGAGACCCTCGCGCGGCAGGCCATCCGCGCTGACGGCGACAACCCCGAGGCCTTCTTCGAGCTGGCCAGGGCGCAGGGCCGCCTGGCCCAGTACCGGGGCATCCTCGAGAGCCTCGGTCTGGCCCAGAGCATCAAGGAGACCCTGGACAAGACCCTCAAGCTCAGCCCCAAGCACGCCGGGGCCAAGGGGGCGCTGGCCCTGTGGAACTACAGCCTGGTCTCCAAGAACGTGGGCTGGCTCTACGGGGCCAACGGCGGGGTGGTTCAGCCGCTGTTCCTCGAGGCCATTGCCCTCGAGCCGCAGGTCATCATCCACAAGGTCGAGTACGCGGGCTACCTGGCCGCCACCAACCGCAAGGAGGAGGCCCGCAAGCAGTACGAGGCCGCCCTGGCGATTGCGCCCAAGACGGCCATGGATCGCTTTGACCTCGAGCGGGCCAGGCGCGAACTGGCAGCGCTGAAATAGGCTTCCCTCACCCCGACCCCCTCCTGCTGGGAGGGGGTGTGCATTGGGGCGCGACCTCCGGATGGCCGCAGGGCGGCTACACAAGGGCGGGACGGCTGCAAAGCCCAGGGGTTGCGGGCCGCCGCGCAAAGCCATCCTCCAGACCTTCCGCCGACAGCCCCTTACTGCACGCGGATGGTGCCCCGCATGGTGGCGGCGTGGCTACCCACCGAGCACACGTAGTCGTAGGTTCCGGCCAGGGTCAGCACCACCCGTTTGCCACCCCCCGGAGGGATGATCTGCGTATTGAGCCCGGAATTGCCGGGGAAGGTGGCGTCGTGGACGCTGTTGGTGTCGTCGTTGCGGAACTCCACGCAGCCGCCAGGCTTAAGGGTGATCTGGCTGGGGCTGAAGCCGCCTTGCACGCTCACCATCCGCACCACAGTGCAGTTGCCGGAGGGGGTGGCGGGGCTCGGGGTGCTGCCGCAGGCGGCCAGGAAGGCCAGCGGGATGATCGAAGCTAGGCGCATACCCCTCAGCCTACCCGCCCCCGTTGAGATTTCTTAGGCACAAGGACGCCGACACGTTTAGCCTTCCTTGAACCTCTATATACCCCCATGGGGTATTTGACAACTTACCGCCCGCCGATATACCCTGATAGCACGACGCCGGGCTGATCCGGCCAGAGCCAGACCCGATCTACTAAAGGAGCCGACCTTGCTCGCCCCCGCCCACCACAGCCTCACCCCCCCGAGCCCGCGCGGGCAGGTACGTCGCTGCGGTCAAGCCGCTTCGCCGGACGCCCTTCGCAGGTCCCTCGGCGTCCCAGACCGCCCCCAGACCGACCCCGGTTAGGCCAGTCGGATAAGCGCCTCGAGAACAGCCTTCCAAAGAGAGGTAAACCCGTGGAAAAGATGCTCCCCGAACAAATCCAGCAGCAAGTGCGCGAGGCCCTGAGCGAACTCACCCAGGAAGTCGAGGTGGTGGTGTTTAAGGGCGGCCTGATCTCCACCGTCGGCGAGGGCGAAGTGGGGTTGCAGGACGAGGCCTTGGCGCTGCTGCGCGAGGTGGCCGAGCTGAGCGACAGGGTGACGGTAGAAGAGCGCTCGCTGCTCACCGACCCCGAGGCCCAGGCGCTGGGTCTGACCCACGCGCCCACCCTCCTTTTCAGGGAGAAGGGCTCGAGTCGGAGCAACATCCGCTTCCTGGGGCTGCCCAGCGGCTACGAGTTCGCCACCCTGATCGAGACCCTGGTGATGCTGGGGACAGGCCGGAGCGACCTCGGCGAGCGCAGCCGGGCCGAACTCGAGGGCCTGAGCGAGCCGGTGCGGATGCAGTCTTTCGTCACCCCGACCTGCCCCTACTGCCCTCGGGCCGTGCTGGCCGCCTACAAGCTCGCCTTCCACAACCCCCAGGTGATCGCTGAGGGCGTGGAGGCCAGCGAGTTCCCGCGCCTGTCGGGCCAGTTCCGCATCAGCGGCGTGCCGGACACCATCATCAGCGGCAGGCGGCAGGAGCGGGTGCTGGGGGGGCAGCCGGACCGGGTCTTCTTGGAGGCGGTGCTGAAGGCCAGCGGGGCGGCGGTAGGGGGCGCGCAGTGAGGCTCTTGGCCTTCGCCCTGCTCTTGCTCCTGGCGGCCTGCGCCCCCCAGGGCAGCTACAAAAACGTCGGCGTGGGCGACCTCCAGGCCGCCAGCGAGCCGGGGCGGGTCGTGCTGGACGTGCGCGAGCCGCACGAGTACGCCGAAGGGCACGTGGCGGGCTCGAGGCTGCTCCCGCTGGCCACCGTTGAGGCCCAGGCAGGCCAGCTCGACAAGAGCGCCCCGGTCTACGTGATCTGCCGCAGCGGCAACCGCTCCAAGACCGCCAGCGAGGCCCTGGTCAAGATGGGCTTCAAGGACGTCCGCAACGTCGAGGGCGGCATCTTGGCCTGGGCGGCAGCGGGCTACCCCGTGCAGAGATGAGATTCACCCCGGACGCCCTGCTGGTCGGCCCGCTGGCGCTGAGCTGGTTCAACCTGGCCCTGCTAACGGGGGCGTTCGTCTTCCTGACCCTGACCGAGCGGCGCGGGCTGGGGGCCAAGGGCGGCTGGGTGCTGCTGGCCGCGCTGCTTGGGGCCAGGGTGGGGTACGCCCTCGAGCACGCGGGGGTCTGGCCCAGCCTGGGCGCGGCCCTGCTGGGCGTTCTGGACATCCGCAGCGGGGGCTGGAGTCCAGGGTGGGGCCTCGGAGCGGGCCTGCTGACCGCCACGCTCCTGATGCGCCGTCAGACCCTAGCCCTGCTCTCCCCCGCCCTGTTCTCCGTGGCCTTCGCCCTGCTCCCGCTGGGGATGCAGACCGGCCTGCAGCGCGACCTGTCCGGGCCACCCGACCTCGAGGCCCGCACCCTGGTTCACCTCGAGGCCGCCCAGACCCGAGAGCTTCGCTGGGCCGAGCTGCCCCGGCCGATGCTGGTCAACGTCTGGGCCACCTGGTGTGGGCCCTGCCGCCTCGAGATGCCGCTGCTGGCCGAGTATCAGCGCGAGGGGCATCCCGTGGTGCTGCTCAACGCGGGCGAGAGCGGCGCAGCCGTGCAGGGCTTTCTGAGCGAGACCGGCCTCGAGGCCGCCGTCCTGCTCGACCCCCACAACCTCCGCCAGGTCTTTGCCACCAGTGGCCTCCCCACCACCCTGCTGATCGGGGCCGATGGGCGCGTCCAGGCCCGCCACATGGGCGCGCTCAACCGCGCCCAGCTCGAGGCCCTACTCAGCCGAATCCAGCCGCAGTAAGATACCCCCAGGGGGCATATCCCCCAGCCCGCGAGGTACACCTTGAGCGCCACCGCCGAGACCCAGCCCAGCCCCAAACCCAGCCCCACCACCAAGGCCCAGGTCTTGAACCGGCTGCGCCGCCTGGAGGGCCAGGTGCGCGGCCTGCAAAAGATGGTCGAGGAGGGGCGCGACTGCCACGACATCCTGACCCTGCTGGCAGGCGTCCGCAGCGCCCTGGACGCGACCGGGGAGATCATTTTCGAGACCTACCTCGAGGAGTGCCAGACCAACCTATCCCGGGGCAAGGGCGACAGCAAGGCCATCGTCGAGGCGGTGCGGCTGTTGCGGAAGTGAAGGCAAAAGCCAAAGCCCGAGCTCAAAAGCGACCCCCGGGCTGAGGGGTCTTGCAGTGTCCGGCGTAAGGTGTGGGAACCGCTCTTAGATCAGCCGCGACTCCTTCGACGCCGCTAGCGCGTTGGCGATGAAGCCCGCCAGCGAGGCCGCGCCGCAACCGGCCCGGGCAAAGCCGGTCTGGGGGTCGAACAGCTCGGAGGTATAGCCCATGTCCAGGGGGGCCTGCTCGAGCACCATCAGGGCGTCCGCGCTCGGGCGCAGCAGACCGGCCAGGATGCGGTTGCCCAGGCTGTAGCCGGAGGGCAGCGCGGGCTCTCCGGTCCCCTCGCCGATGAAGCGGCCCCGGTAGCTGTTGGGGTTGTCCTCGCCCAGAATCCACAGCGCGGTGGCCTGCCATAGCGCGTCCTGGCGGCTGCAAAAGCCGTAGTAGGGCAGCAGGATCAGGCTCCCGGCGGGGTCATCGGCGTAGGTGTAGCCGCTCACAGTGCCCGGTTCGAAGCTGAAGGTGTAGCGCCCGCCGCGCTCGGCCTGGCGCAGCAGGGTCTCGAGGATGCTGCGGGTCTCCCCCTTCAGGGTTTCGCGGTGGTGCCAGAAGACCGAAAGGCGGTCCAGGGCCACACACCACAGGGCGTTGTCGTAGGTCAGGTAGGGGTGGGGAACGGATTGGTCGGAGGGCGAGCGATGGGTGCGGAACAGCGGCAGGGTTGGGTGTCGCTCCTCCTGCACGCGGGCCATGATGTCCTCCATCAGCTCGCGGTAGTGGGCCACCAGCTCGGGCTGCGGGCCGGTAGCCTCGAGGTAGCGGGCCAGCGCCAGCGGGTAGGCCGCCGCCTCGTCCAACTCGAAGCCCGGATACAGGGGCGGCCCTGAGAGGTACTGGGTGTGCTGCCCGGCCCAGCGGGCGTAGTGATCCAGCACCGAGCGCAGCACCACCCGCGCCCGCCTGCGGTCGGCCCGCAGCAGGGCCGGGAAGAAGTGCAGCAGCCCATCCCGCGCCCGGAAGACCCCCGAGGCACTGGCGTGCAGGCTCTTGGAGCTGAGCAGCACCGGGCGGCCCTCGAGGCTGTCGGCCTGGGCGTAGAAGTAGCTGAACAGCAAGTGCCGCTGGTAGACCTCCGGCAGCGGCCCGTTGTAGTTGGCGGTGAGCTGCTCGAGCTTGTACAGGGTCTGGTGCAGCAGGGCGTCCCAGCCGAGCTGCTTCATGTGCAGGGCGGTGGTACGCGCCCCATCGGCCTCGGGAGCCAGCGCCACGTAGATCGTGACCGGCCCGGAGTCCCACTCCAGCACGTACTGATTGCCCCAGTCGGCGCGGGTGGGCTCGCGGTCGACCTGGATGCCCAGGGCCAGCAGGGTGCGCTCGGCGTTGGCCTCGAGGGTGTAGCCGCCGGTCTGGGGGTCGTGGCGGGTGCGAAAGCCGGTGAGCAGCTCCTCCTCGCGCAGCCGCCGCAGCCCCAGATACTCGAAGCTGCCCGAGACCTGCACGGGGCCGCTGGCCAGCGGCTCGAGCCTCAGCACAAACCCCCGCTGGGCGTAGGGAGCCAGCAGCGTGACCTTAAGCTGGCTGTTCTGCCAGATCGGCACCCACTGGGCCAGCCGACTGAGCGTCCAGTCGCCCCCCGAGACCTCCATCAGCGGAGACCCGACCAGGTCGAGAAGCCCGTTGAGCGTGGTCGAGACCACCCCGGCTTGCAGGACGCTGGGGGCCATGGGTGAGGTCTCGAGATGCACCTCGAGGTTGCCCGTAGGCAGATGGGCGGGAGGTGCCTCTACGACGGTACTAAACGGGTTCATAGCGATGCAGTGTTGTCTGCTCAGGGTTATCCTACGCCTTTTGGGGGGATTGTCCAGTATTGGACCCAACAACTTTTCACAGCACAACGACACCCACCTCCTCACGCCACATAACGCTCGAGGTCGCAAGCCCAACCTTTTCTGCCCAGTGCGATTTGGGCATAATGCTTTTGACAGGATGCACTTGTTATGAGCACTCTTCGTCTACACTTCTTCGCCACCTTAGTGCTGGTTCTGGCCGCCTGTCAGCAGGGCCAGCCCCCCGCCCCTACCCCCACCCCCGACTTCGAGTTTCAAGTAGCCGAAGCCCTGAGCCTGGTACAGGGGCAGCAGCAGACCCTCGAACTCACCCTGACCCGCAAGCACGGCCACAGCGAAGCCATACAGTGGAGCCTCGAGGCTGCGGAGGGCAACACCTTGCCCAGCGGCCTGAGCGCCAGCTTCAGCCCCAACCCTAGCCCCGCAAACACCGAGCAGCTTAGCCTCAGGGCTGCCGCCTCGCTGGCCGCCCAGGACTACGCTCTGCGGCTGCGGGCCAGGGCCGGAACCCTCGAGAAGACCCGCCCGCTGCACCTAACCGTACAGCAGGCCCATGCCAACCCGCCCACCCCCGGCCTCGCCCTCAGCCTCGACAACCCCAGCCCCAGCGTGACTCAAGGCAACCGCATCACCCTAGCCCTGACCCTCAACCGCACCAACCTGACCCAGCCCATCACCCTCAGCGTGGTGCAACCAAACGGCAGCGCCCTGCCCTCGGGCCTCGAGGCCAGCTTCGATCCCAACCCCGCCAGCGCCAACTCGAGCGCCCTGCGCCTTAATGTCGCAACGAGCGTGACCGCCCAAAGTTACGCCTTGCAGGTGCGCGGAGTGGCGGGCGGCGTGAACGCCAGCCTGAACTTTAGCCTCGAGGTACGTCCCGCGCCGGTAAGCCAGACCGTCACCCTCACCACCCGTCGTAAAGAAACGGGACAACTCGAGAACGCCCGATTTGTAGCTTTTCAAAATGGTGATGCCGCTTGGCAAACCCTGATCGGCAGCAACGGCACATACAGCGCTACGGTGACCAACTCTGAGGGGCGCTATGGCGTGATCGCAGTATGTTCCCAGCCAGATTTTGGCTTCAGCATGGCATACGTTCAATCCGCCCATTTGACAACTCAAGAAACGACGCGGCTCGAGTTGTGTGAAGGTGCTCCACAACCCGCACGCGATGATTTTGCTGGGGTAACAGGTCGAGCCTTCGGACTAACGCCCGATGATCCAGGGTTTTCTATTTCGAGCTGGAACGCTGAACAACTCAGTCCAGGCGAAGCACCACGGTACGACCTGTTGGCTTTTCGTGGGGTCATAAATGTGTATGCGGTTCGACGGCCCTCGGCGGCCCGTTCGCCCAACGGGCAGATGGCGACTCGAGGGTTTTTCATCCGCGACATTGACCTAAATGCTACCCCTTACGTCAACCGCGATGTGGACTTTTTAGGACCACAGGCCTTCGACTTAGCCGGGCCTTTTACGGTCAATGTCACTAACGCCGCATTAGGGGCCACCTATAGCTTGGAATTGGCGTTCCAGGGCACCATACTGGGTCGCAACGGCAACGGCAGCCATAGCATGAGCTACCGCGCCATCCCTGATCATCAGATTCGTAGTGGTGAGTTTCACATTATGATGATTCGAGGAGACTCTAACCAACTTATTGTTCGTACCTTTGCCACTGCTAGCAACCTCAGCATCGCTGCACCACCCCGCTTTACTCCCACGACCACCCATAACAGTGGCCTTCCCCGTGTTGCTTGGACCCAGGCCAATCAAGGGATCTATATATTTACGTATAGACAAAACACAAATACGCCAAATGGCAATAGCCTTGCTACTGACTGGAGGGCCTTAGTCTCGAGGGGCTGGCTTCAATCCAACCAAAACTATACCCTGCCCAATCTTAACGGTCTGGGTGGCTGGCAATCGGAATGGAATTTTAACCCAACCTCGCCCATTTCAGCCTCACTACTGGCCATCAACTACAACAACCCGCCCACCCGTCTACTCACCTATTCTGAGCACTACAACTATGGCCCTTTCATTCCCAATATGGCCTACGACGAGACCGTTGTGAGAACTACTATCAATCCTTAGATTTGCTCCGCAGGGAGCTTGGAAACACACTCGAGCCGACCCCAAAGCCTTTAGAGCCTAGAAATTTTATCTACCGCATCCTCGAGCGACATCTCGGTGGTATCCAAAACTATCCAGCCGTGTTCGCTAAGGCCAGCCAAGTTTGGCTCGAGCAGCCCATACACGCTGCGAATCCCCTCGTCCAAATACTGCCGCACCGGCTGGTCGCCAAAACGCCCAAAATTTCGGCGAAGGGCTTCGGCGATGGTGGGAAAAAGGATGATTCCACGAATTTCGCCGCGTTCTACTTGGGTTTGGTATTCCAGCAAACCGTGGGGGTCATAGAAGTCGTCGAGCACTACCGCGAAACCCGCTTGGCTGTATTGCTTGGCCATAAACAGCGCGGTTTCTCGAGCAAGCCGCACCTGCTGGGCCAGAGGGTCGCCCCACTCGAGGGCCGGCATCTCGAGGCCCGAAACCACCATATCACGCAGGTTGTCTACGGGAATATGCACGCTTTTGGCGAAGCGTTGGGCCAAGGCTTTAGCGGTAGTGGATTTGCCCACAGCAGGTGAGCCGACCAGCAGAAAGATTGGGTTGGGGGTCACGGGATGAGTATAGGTTGGCTCGAGTTGCTTGGGGGTTTGTCCATCCATTCAATCAGGCGATTTTTGGTCTCCGCGCCCACTATGCGTCATTCCAAAAATTGCCACCGCCACAATCATTAGTCCACTGGCCGCCCCGCGCATCAAGAGGTCTTGCATGTTCTCGGTTCCGTACACGGCTTGCGAAAAGAATTTCACAAAAATCGCCACCACTATCACGTCGGTGAGCTTGGATTTGAGTTCGCTCAAAGAGGTGATTTTGAGCCAACGTGGAGCGTTGGTCGGGGTTCCGATAAACAGGGTGTATAGACCAAACCCCACAATCAGCAGCGCCACCGCCACCAACAAAACGTCGGCCTGTTCAATTCCAGAAATCAACAATTGTTTGACTGCTTCTTTTGTCCCAAAAAGCCCGAGGTTGGCCCAAATATCAATAACAGTGCGGGCTATGGCGGCAACAAAAAGCGCAACCGCTAAGAGGGAACTCGAGATCACTCCCAAAACCGCGAGAAACCGCATAACACCAACCATCTGATTGTCTATAAATGAAGCTGTCCGCTCGTCGAAGTTAGCCTCACCACGGTTTGGCAACCCCCCACTTCGGCGACCTCGAGCCTCGTTTCCTGAATCATTTGGTTCCATAGGTGATACTTTACTGTGCAAACGTTCGAGTCCACAGCGATTTCTTGGATTGGGCAAGAGCTCGAGACGAGCCAGGGTTGCTCGAGCCACCAGCAGGGCGGAGGGGTATTTGGACTCGAGAGCTTGCAGGAGGCGTCTAACGCTTTGTGCTACCATAAGCCTATGAGCAAGCAGCAGGTTCTAGAACAAGCGCTCTCCCTCTCCCTCGAGGAACGGGCCGATCTAGCGCACGAATTGCTCCTGAGCCTCGAGGAGACCACCCCCGAGGAGAACGCCCGCCGGTGGGGCGAGGTCGCGGCAAAGCGGGCAGAGAAAATTCGGTCTGGCGAGATTAAGGGTATTCCTACCGAAGAAGTATTGCGCGATGTCAAGTCCAGAATGGGTTAGCTACTTCGATCCCGAGGCACGGCTCGAGTTCATCCGGGCCACCGAGTATTACCGGGTGACTGCACCCAACCTCAACCGCAAGTTCATAGATGCCTTTGAAGACACCCTGGCCTATGTGCTGGACTTTCCCGAGGCCAACGCTGTATTTCACCCACCCGACATCCGCCGCTTAGCCATCAAGAAGTTCCCCTACTATCTGGTCTACATTATCGAACCCGATGCAATTTTCATCGTTGCCGTGGCGCACGAGCGGCGCGAACCGCTGTACTGGCTGCCCCGCCTCGAGGAGCCGGGCCGCCGGTGAGGTTCTGAGGCGGATCGAGCCTAACCAAATCGAGCCATCAGCGTGAAGGAGGGGTATTGCTCCTAAAGGGGAACTCAAATTCATGAAGGCACAAAAGAACCGGCACAAACAGCTTTGGTATGCTGTATCCCGAAAATGTCTAAAGATCAAAAGGACGATCAAAACCTAATCAACCAATCTGGCTTTACTTTACAGATGGTTTTGACCAAAACTCTTAGAGACAATGG
>JANRLD010000105.1:0-40644 GCA_033762915.1 Meiothermus sp.
GGTTGCGACAGGCCAGCGGGCGTGCAAAAACCGCGCCACACCCGATCTCGGATTCATATAGCGCCAGGGCCAATCTGCAAGACGAGCGGGGGTGAAAATGGCGTTCCTGGAGCAATTCCCCACGGGAGCTGGCAGGCGACATTTCGCACTCCATCTATGGCACTCGCACGGCCGCAGTCAGCTCGAGAACGGCCGTCGTTCCTCGAAGCCGTTTCGTCCGCCCGGAGCCGCCACACTCTTCACGGCGTTACACTGAACTTTAAAAGTTAAAGTTATTCGGCATAGGAAAACGCCTCAGCATAGCGGCGGCGCACCTCCCGCCACCGCCCGGCCTCCTCGGCGGACTCGCACAGGCGCCCGATGGCCGCCCAGACCACGCTGCCCCGCACCACCACGGGGTTGCCAAACTGCCGCACAAACAAGCCCAGCCGGTGGCGGTTGGTGCGGAGCGCACCCGCCGACATTCCCTCGGTCTGGCCCTCGAGCAGCTTCACCAGCGCCGTGGTGTTGGGGTGGGTTACGCCCGCGATGGTTAGCCCGGCGGGGTTGACCCACAGCTGTTGGCCCTGGGCCGATTCCCCGAGCGCGGCGCACGGCTCGGGCAGGGCCAGCAGCAGGGCTGTGGCGTGGGGCATCCCGCGCGGCAGTAGGCGCAGGATCAAGGACTGAGGGTGGATGCGCTGGGTGAGCAGCGCGTGGGTCTCTTGGACCAGTTGTTCCAGGCTGTACTCCTGTAGCTGTTCGGGGGCCAGCAAACTCAGTTCGATCAACCCCATGTCGCGCACCACCCGAATATCCCACTCGCAGCGTGGGATGAAGGCGGCCTGGAAGTGCTCGAGGGCCGCCGCGAACTCGCCCCGGCTAAGCCGCGCCCACCCGAAGGCCAGGTTCCACTCGGCGTGCGGGCGCGGGTGGAAGCTGGGGTCGGGCGGCGGGCCGCCCAGGATGAACTCGGCGTCCAGACCCAGCAGCCCCTTGATGGCGTGCAGCCTTCCCTGGTAGCGGGCATCGAGTCTCCCCCAGTCGCTCTGGTCGTCGAGGTGGTTGAGCACCAGCATCAGCTCGACAAAGTGCCGCCCGTTGAGGGGCCTGGGCACTTCCAGGGTAAAGCGCATGGCCTTGTCGTAGAGCCCCTGCCTGGCCAGGAGACGCACCAGGGCCAGGTAGGCCATCACCCGCGACTCCTGCGCGGGCGCCGCGCTTGCCTGTTCGCGCAGGTACGCCTCGCGCTCGGCCAGCTCGAGGCCGGTCTCGTCCAGCGACCCCTCGCACTCCTCGGCGTGGAGCCTGCAGACCAGGGCCAGCGAGCCCATCCCCGCGTCAGCCGCCCGAGCCTCAGCCTGGCGGGCCAGCGCCGCCGCCTGGCGGTACTGGGAGAGGTGGAAGTTGGCCTTGGACTGCTCCAGCCACAGCCGGGCCCGGGCCTCGGCGTGGAGCGGGGCGGGCAGACTATCCAGGCTCTGCGGGGCCGTCGCCAGCACCTCGGCGAAGCGGTGCTGCTCTACCCAGATCGCCAGCTGGACGGCCTGAACCAGCGGTTGCGGCTCGGCCGCATTCAAGACGCCCTGTGCCTCCTCGAGCCGCCCCAGCATCAGCAGCAGATAGGCCAGCCGCGCGTCGCGCAAAGGGGCCGGGGCCTGCCGCTGCAGATCCGCCAACAGCCCCATCCCAGGCTCGGCGCTGTGGGCGTCCCAGGCGCGACTCGAGGCAAGAATAGCGGAGAGATTCATGGGCGGACTCGAGGGCAAGAAGGCATGGTCTCGCCGCATCTCCCACCATAGGGGCGCAAAACCACCTTCCGCGCCGGGTATTCGCGGGGACCGCCCTCAGTCTACCAACGCGGCGTCTGCTCGAGGCCAGATGCCCGGCCTCACCCCTGATTACCCCGCCTCGGACCTGTGGTCAGCCGGCAGTCTGAGCGCACGGCAGCGTCACCGTAAAGGTGGTGCCCCTCCCCACCCGCGACTCGACTCCGATCCGCCCGCCGTGGGCCTCCACGATCACCCTGCTGATGAACAGGCCCAGCCCGGTTCCCGGCATCCCTCGAGCAGCCTCGGTGCGGCCCTGGCCGAAGCGCTGGAACAGCTTGGCCTGCTCGGCAGGCGGGATGCCCGCGCCGGTATCCTCGATCTGGATGCTGACCTCGGCGGCGCTCGAGGCCGCCGTAAGGCGTACCATGCCGCCCCTGGGGGTGAACTTAAAGGCGTTAGAGAGCAGGTTGCCGACCACCTGGGCCAAGCGCTCGAGGTCGGCCTGTACGGCGGGCAGCGGCGGAAGGTCCACCTCGAGGACCACCTGGCTCAGGCGGGCCACCCCCTCGAAGGCCCTGGCGGCCTCCAGCAGGGTGGGCTCGAGCCGTGCGGGGCGCAGTAAAACCTCGAAGTGGCCCGCGTCGAGCTTGGAGGCGTCGAGCAGGTTGCTGATCATGTTGCGCAGCCGCACCCCGTTCTCGTAGCTGATCTGGAGCATCTGGGCGTTGTGGGGGTCGGGCTCGGACTCGAGCATCAGCTCGGTGAAGCCCATGATGGCGGTGAGGGGGGTGCGCAGTTCGTGGGAGACCGAGGCGATAAACTCGTTCTTGGCCCGCTCGGCCCGCTTCTGCTCGGCGATGTCGCGCACGTTGAGCACCAAGCCCCCCACGGCAGGGTCGGCCAGCAGGTTGCGGCCCCAGACCTCAGCCCAGATGGCCTGGCCCCGGTGGTCGAGCAGGCGCAGCTCCGCGCGCAGGGTGGTCTCGGGCTTCTGGCGCAAGCGGTCGAAGAGTTCGGCAGCCTTGGGTCGGTCGTCGGGGTGGAGGAAGTCCATGGCCTGGATGGGGGCGCTCCGGTAGCCCTCGGGGTCGTAGCCCAGCACGCTGCGGGCGTTGGGCGAGACGTAGATCAGCAGGCCCGCCTCGTCGAGCACATAGACCACGTCGTGGCTGTTCTCCAGCAGGGCGCGGAACCAGCGCTGGCGGCGGCCCTCGTCAGCCAGCAGCCGGGCCTTGAGCATGGCCAGGGCGATCAGCTCGGCGGCCTGCTGGGCCTTGGCAATCTCCTCCGGGCGGAAGCTGCGCAGGCTGTGGAAGCCCACGATCACCGCCCCCAGCGGGCGGCCCTGGGCGATCAGCGGCAGCACCAGCGCCGAGCGGGTGGGAAACAGCCTGGCCAGACGGGGGGAGATGTAGGGGCTGTCGAGCACGTCCTCCACGGCCAGAGGGCGACCCAGCCGCAGGGCGTGCTCGGTCAGGGTGGGTTCGCCGTCCTGGGGGCGCACGCCACGGTAGAGGGCGCTCGAGATGCCGTGGGCCACCACCGGGCGCACGCTGCGGCTGGTCTCGTCCCACAGCGCCAGGTGGGCGCTGTCGGCACCGAACAACTCGGCTATGCGGGCCACCAGGGTCTGCATCAGGGCCTCGAAGCCGTCGTGCTCGAGGGTCTCGCGGGTGATCTGGGCCAGCAGGTGCAGGAACTCACCCTGCTCGGCCAGCGCGGCCTGCCGGGCCTTCGACTCCTCGTAGACTCGAGCGTTGCGGACCGCCAGCGCGGTCGAGCGGGCCAGCAGCGGCAGCAGACGGCGGGTCTGGGGCGGGAGCTGGCCCTCCAGCGAGAGCACCCCAATAGCCCCGAAGTGCGGGCAGCTGGGGCACTGCCCGGCGCGCCGTTCGGGCTCGACCTTCGGGGTCAGGGCGCACAGCCGCCGGGGGTCTGTCCAGCAGAAGGGCTTGCCGCCCGCCGGGCTGGGGCTGACCACAATGGGCAGCAGGTGATCCTCGCGCACCCGCATCCCCTCCTCCGGGGCAAAGAAGGCCTGCTGCACCACCCCCTCCACCACCAGCGGCAGGGCCAGGGTGGAGACGGTGCGGTCGGAGGCCACCTCGCCGCGCAGCTCGGCGGTTTCGGGGTGGTACAGGAAAACCGCCGCCTGGTGCACCTCGAGCGCCTCGGTGGCTACCTGCAGGATGTTACGCAGCACCGGGCGCAGCTCGAGGTCGGAGAGCAGGGCCTCGTGGAAGCGGGCCAGCAGCAGGGCTGGCTCGACGGGGCGGGGGCGGTGGCGCATCTGCGTACCCTAGACCTTTACCGTTACCAGCCTATGGGATTGGGCCACAAATAACAGTTCAAAACGCACAGGGACGGCGGGGGCGGCTACCTACAATCGGGTTGTGCTTACGGTACTGGTGGTCGACGACGAGCCAAGCCTGCGGGCCTTGCTCGAGATGGCCCTGGAACGCGAGGGCTACCGCGTCCTGCTAGCGGAGAACGGGCGCGAGGCGCTGCACCTGCTCAACCAGGCCGACCTGGTGGTGCTGGACATCTCGATGCCGGTGATGGGCGGCCTCGAGACCCTCGAGACCTTGCGCGAGGACTGGCCCGAGCTGCCGGTGCTGATCCTCACCGCCCACGACTTCGAGGAGGACCGCGTGCGGGGACTGCACCTGGGGGCCGACGACTATATGGGCAAGCCGCCCAAGACCCGCGAACTGCTGGCCCGCGTGGCCGCGCTGCTGCGCCGCACCAAGCGCCAGAAGCGGCTCCAGATCGGTGCGCTCGAGTTCGACACCCACAACGAGAAGGCCTACCGCGACGGCCTGCCCCTCGAGCTGTCCCCCAAGGAGTTCCGGCTGCTGCTCACCCTGGCCCGCCACGCGGGCCAGACCCTCCCCCGCAGCACCCTCTTCGCCCAGGTTTGGGGCCTCGACCCCGAGGTGGACGAGCGCATTGTGGACAGCTACATCGCCCGCCTCCGCAAAAAAATCGGCGACAACCCCAAGAACCCCCGCTTCCTCGAAACGGACTTCGGGCGCGGGTACTATTTGAAGGCCAGCTGAGCGGCGCATACCACCCAGCCAACCTCCTGTCCCGGCAGACCACACCTACCGGCTCGTCCACACCACTCTGGTGGGCCCCCACAGACCCCCAGTGCGGACCGCGCCAGCTATATCCTCACCGCGAAGAATAACCGGCATGGCACTGCTGTGTCCTATTTGTTTTGGTGTTTGCGCATTGCCGACCGAGACAAAGTGGGCGAACTGCTGCCCGCCTGCCCAGGTTCCCGACGCTGTTTCGACGCCGCGCTCGACGCGAAAGCGGTTTTGGCCTACGGCAGACTTCCGCCCCAACTCAGCAATCTGGGGCCGATATCCGCCCCGAGCCTGGGCTCAGCAAGGCCGGCATCGACTCGAGGGCCACCGCGCCTCTCGCGGGAACCGCTCTCAACCTTGTATGGCAGGACCACAAGATCGAATCTGCCGCGCTGCGCCCTGCCAGGGAACCCTCGAGCGGGTTCTTGATGTATTCAGCCGGTGGCGCAGTCCCCGGTATGTAGCAGGCCCGGTTTTGCGCAGCCAGTATGCGGACACCCATGGCGCGATTCGCTCTTGCTCGGTACGTGGAGGGGCTTACCGCGAACCGCTGTAAAGCGACTGCCCCTACGTCAACCCAGGGACAACTTCGGGGTGTTTTACTCCCAGGGGTGACAGTTACAACTTAGTCACAGATTTATTCTAATTTACCCTCGTTGGGCAGGACATGCCCGACGCAGCAGAAAGGATACATACCATGAATAAAGTACAGGCTCTACTAGCAGGTCTTCTGGTTCTCAGCATGGGCGCGGCTTTTGCCCAGACCGCCCCCTCCGCCTCCCAGTCGGTGAGCGTGACCGTCCAGACCCTCGAGGAGATCGCCGTCTCCAGCGGCGGCGAGGTCAGCGACTCCATCTCCAACCCCGATGTGATCCGCGCCGGGAACTACACCCGCGACATCGCCACCGAGTTGACCTACACCACCAACGCCGACGCCAACCGCAAGATCACCGCCGCCGCCAGCTACACCAACCCCGCCGGAACCAGCTTCTCGGCCTCGGTGCTGGCCAGCGGTTTCACCGCCTCCAACGGCTCGGTGGCGCTCTCCGGCGACGCCGCCCTCGGCGCCAACCCCGTGGATCTGGTCAGCGGGATCAAGAACGTGGCATGGGCCAGGGCCAACTTCACCCTGCGCGTGGCCATCCCCGACGTGCCCCTGATCCAGGGTAGCTACCAGGTCAGCGTGGTCTACACCCTGATGGGCTACTAAACCAACGGGCCAATACGGCGGTTCCCACCAGCACCCGCACGCCACGACTTGGCGCGGGTAGGGGTGGGAGCCGCCGTAGCAAGAGGGCGGGGCCGCACAACCCCGCCCGCTCCTTGAGGGAGGATCACCCATGACCACACGCTTGCTCTTCTCTTTCGCAGTGCTGCTGGGCCTGGCCTCGGCCCAGAGCTTCAACGTCTCGAGCCCCCTGGTCGAGAGCTTCACCGTCTCCCCCGGCGGCGAGGTGCAGGGCGAGCTGGTGCTCACCAACACCACCGACCAGCCCCAGGCCCTGCGCCTCGCACAGGGCGACTACCAATTCGTGGCAGGCGGCACCCGCTTCGAAGCCCCCGGCTCGATGCAGCGCTCCAATGCCCGCTGGCTGACCCTCAGCCGCCTCGAGGTCGCGCTCCCGCCCAAAGGCCGGGTGACGGTGCCGTACACCCTCAGGGTGCCCACAGGCCAGCTCGAAGGCAGTTTCTGGAGCGCAATCTTCGTCGAGCCGGCGCAGGCCGAGGTGGTGGCGGCGGGCGGGCAGGTGGGGGTGGGGGTGACCCAACGGCTGCGCTACGCGGTGCAGATCCTGGCCAACATCGGCGACAGCGGCGAGCCCAAGCTGGTCTTCCAGAACCCCAGGCTGCTCAAGGACGGCAAGACCCGCATCCTCCAGGTCGAGGTGCGGAACCAGGGCAACCGCTTCGTGCGCCCCGACGGGCGGGTGGAGCTGTACACCGAGGAGGGACGGCTGACCCGCAGCGTGGAGGCCGATCGGGTGGTGATCCTGCCGGAGGCGGTGGTGCTCCTGCGGATCGTGCTGGGCGAGGCGGCCCCGGGGCGCTACCAAGCCGCGCTGATCCTCGACGACGGCGGGCGCTTCGTCTTCGGGGCACGCTACCGCTTCACCGCGGGCGAGTAGGTGCCGCCGTGCGCCGGGTCGGGTTGGCCTTCGCGGTCTTCCTGGGGCTGGCCTGGGGTCAGGGGCTGCAGCTCGAGGTGCTCTCGGCCCCCGAGGCCAAGCCGCGCCAGGCCCTCAGCCTGCTGCTGCGGGTAACCAACCCCGGCCCCACGGCGGTCGAGGCCGAGCCGCGCCTCGAGCTGCCCACCCGCTGGCAGATGCTGCTGCCGCCAGAGCCGGTCAAGCTCAAGGCGGGCGAGGCCTTCACCCTGCTGGCCGTCGTCCAGCCGCCTGCCCAGCTCGCCTCGGGCGAGTACACCCTGCGGATGCGCCTGGAAGGCGGCCCCGGTGTGTTGGCCGAGGCCCTGATCCGGGTGCGGGTGGCCCAGCAGCGCGGGCTCAGCCTGACCCTGCGCGAGAAGCCCGACTCGAGCCCCGCCGCGCCCTTCAGCGTGCAGTTCCTGCTCACCAACACCGGCACCGACGCCGAGGACATCCGGCTGCGGGCAGGGGCCGGGCTGTGCAAAGAGCTGCGCCTCGAGCCCGCCGAGCTGCGCCTGGCCGCTGGTCAGAGCCAGACCATCCGGCTCCACGCCACCCCGCCCGCCCGCCTCAGTCGCATCCAGACCGACACCCTCTGGCTGAGCGCCGAGACCGCCGCCCCCGCCGTGAGCGCCAGGGCCGTCGCGACCCTGACCCTCTTCCCCCCGCCCGCCTCGGTCTGGGCACGCCACTACACCCTGCCCGCCGAGGTGGGGCTGTCCTATGCCAGCGACGGCCCGCCACGCTTCACCGTGAAGGCCAGCGGACAGCCTTTCGACGGCAGGCCCGACCGCCTGAGCTTCCACCTCGAGCCCGGCGGCCTCCTGGCCCGCTACGAGCGCCCCGGCCTAGGCTTTAACCTGCACAAAGCTCCCAGGGGGAGCCTGAGCGCCGAGGTCTGGGGCGGCGAGGAGACCTGGGACGGGCGGCTGTTCGGGGCCTGGGACGGCAGCCAGCTCGGCGGCAGCCTGAACTGGCGGCCCGCGCCGGGGCGGCGGCTGGGCCTGAGCTGGTCGGGGCAGGCCGCCGACCCCATCGTGGGCGCCAACTGGGCGCAGTCTGGGGTGATCCTGCCCGCCGAATGGCTGCCGGGCTGCGACCTCGAGCAGGGCTGCCCCGATTTCGCCCAACCGCCGCCCATCCGCTACGGCCTCAAGCTGGGCTACGGGCGGCGGTTGCTGCGCACCGGGGAGGCGCTCGAGACGGCCCTCACGCTGGGATGGGGCGGTTCGGAGCTGGCCCTGGACTACGAGCGGCAAGGCCAGGGCTACAGCGACGCGCCGCTGGAGACGCTCGCCGCCAGCTTCGGCCAGACGGTCAGCCCCGCCTTCGGCTGGGGCCTGAACGCGGGCCTGAGCGCGTCGCGGGGCAAGACCTACCGCCTCGGCGGCCGCCTCAGCAGCGCCATCGGGCCACAGCGCGAAGACCGGCTCGAGGCCAGCCTCGGCCTCCAATACGCCGCCGAGACCGACCAGCTCTCCGGCGGGTTCGGCCTGAAGGCCACGCTGGCCCTCCCCAACGGCACCTTGCGCCAGACGGCGGGGCTCAGGGCGGCAGGGGGCGCCTGGGGTCTGGGCTACGAGGCCAGGCTGGGGCAGCGCTACGGCTGGGGCGACCTCGAGGCGGGCCTGGGCCTGCGCATGGGCTCCGGCACCGCAGCCCAGGTCGACGCCTCCGGCGCCGCCACCATCCCGCTGGGGCAGGGAACCCTGAAGACCGGCCTGGGCCTGGGCCTGGGCGCCCAAAGCAGCGCGCGCTTCGAACTCGGCTACAGCCTCCCCTTCGACTTGCCCATCCTCCCCCGGCGCGGCATCGGCGAGGTGGCGGGCCGCGTGACCGACGCGGACGGCCGTGGCATCGGCGGGGTGGTGCTGGTGCTGGGCGAGCTGGCCGCCACCACCGACGCCAGCGGACGCTTCTACTTCCCCGCCGCCCCAGCAGGGAAGCTCACCCTCTCGGCGGTGGGAGGCAGCTTCATCAGCACGCCCGCACTGCCCTACTCCCTCGAGCTACAGGCCGGCCAGCGCCTCGAGCTGGAGTTCCGGTTCCAGCCCGCCCGCTTCCTGCGCGGGGCGGTGCGGGTGGTTTACCCCGAGCGCCCCGAGCCGGGGGTCAGCTACGGCTTGGCCGGCGCCGACGAGGCCCGGCTGGTGCAGGGGCTGGTGGTCGAGTTGGAACGCGAAGGGCGGCTCGAGCGCGGCCTGACCGACGAGTTCGGGCGCTTCGCCTTTGGGCCGCTGCCACCGGGGCGCTGGCGGGTGAAGGTCTACTGGGATCGGCTGACCCAGGCCTACGCGCTGGAAAACGGCGAGCTCGAGGTCCAGCTCGACTCCTCGAGCCAGGGCGAACTCGAGTTCCGGGTGCGTCCCCTGCCGCGCAGGATCAACTTCGAGCAGGAGCAGCCGGAGGAACTGCCGTAGCGGCCCCCTGCAGACTAAGGGGCCGGCGAGTGCCGCAAGGGCGCAGCTCAGCCGCCGTTCTGCCGACGGACCGACTCGAGGTGATCGGCCCCCAGGCCCATCTCGCGCAGGAAGCCCAGGATCATCCCGGTCTTGCCCTCGACATAGCGGTCTATGTCGTAGGGGTATTGGCGGGCCAGCTCGAGCTTGAGCTTTGCGTAGGCTCGCACCGCCTCCGGGTGCGCGCGCAGGTAGTCGCGCAGCGCGAGGTGGTTGCGCAGCCCCAGGCTGCCCTGCGGGCAGACGTAGAGGTGGTGGCGCGGCAAGCCCTGCGGGGCCTCGAAGGCGTCCCGGCCCTCGATACCCAGGTCACCCCGGTGCGTGTAGCCCAGCGTGGCCAGGCGTCTCACCGCCAGCGGCAGGTATTCGGCGCCGGGGATCACCACATCGAGGTCGATGACCGGCTTGGCCGCCAGCCCCACCACCGAGGTGCTGCCGACGTGTTCGACCGACAGCGCGAAGTCGGAGACCGCCGGCCAGATAAGCGCTTTGAGCCGCTCGAAGCCCACGGCCCACTCGGGGTTGTAGGCGGTGACGATAACTTTAGGCATCAGCTTGGCTCCTTGGCCTTATGAAACCCGGCCCAGAGCGCCGCAAGGCCGACCGCCGATCCCGAGAAGGCGTGTTCCAGCCGTGACAAGCCCGGAGGAAAGTTCGGACGAGTCGAGGCCAAAAGCAAGGAACCGAACACCTTCTGAGGGTCTCAAAGTGAACTCGCCGCCGGCCCTCGGTCTCACGCCTCGACCGGCAGACTCGCCGGGTCGAGGTTGTGGTACACGTCCTCGACGTCGTCGAGGTCTTCCAGGGCTTCGACCATTCGCAGCACCTTCTCGGCATCTTCGGGGCTGAGGGCCATGGTGTTCTGGGGGATCAGGCTCACCTCGGTGTCCTCGGGTTTGAAGCCTTTGCCCTGGAGGAAGTTGGCGACCGAGAAGACCTCGTGGGGGTCGGTGTAGATCTCCAGGCCCTCCTCATCCTCCACGATATCCAGCGCCCCGGCCTCGATGGCAGCCTCCTGGGCGGCCTCGCTGTTGGCCTCGAGCCAGATGTAGCCGCGCCGGTCGAACTGCCAGCTCACGGCCCCGGTTGCGCCCAGGCTGCCACCGTGCTTGGAGAAGACGTGGCGCACCTCGGAGGCGGTGCGGTTGCGGTTGTCGGAGGTGGTGTTGACGATCAGGGCCACACCGCCGGGCGCGTAACCCTCGTAGGTGATCTCCTCGTAGGCCGAGGTCTCGCCCTCGCCGCCCGCCATGCGCTTCAGGAGGCGGTCGATGTTGTCGCTAGGTACGCCGGCCGACTTGGCCGCGTCCACCAGGTTGCGCAGCGAGGCGTTGGCGGCGGGGTCGGCGCTGCCGCCGGAGCGGGCGGCAGCGGAGATGAGGCGGAGATACTTACTCACCACCTTACTCTTCTTGGCGTCGTTGGCGGCTTTTTTGCGCTTAATTTGAGCCCATTTACTGTGACCGGCCATAGCTGAACCAGTATAACGGGCCGATAAGGGGGCGGCGAGTGCGGTGAACCCCTGCTTTTCGCGGACCGGAGCTGCCGCCGACGGCCGCACCGACTTCGGGCTTTCGGGCGCATCCGCCCTCAACCGCCGGGCGCGTGTCCGGGGTGGGGACCGGTGCGGCGGGCCTGAGGCCAGAGGGACTTGTCCGGAGTCGGGCCCGTCCGTATAGGCAGAGGGACGTTACGTCGGCTCGGCAGATGAACAACTCATGGGGGCTGGGTCAGGCAACGCCCGCAGGTTATGAGACGGGGAAGCAGGCTCGAGCTTTACTCGAGATTAATTTTTGTTCAGCACAAACATACCTCCCCGCGTCAGGCATCGGGGCCCGTGTCTTTGGGGTTGCGGATTAATCGATGAGACCGCCAGAGCGCTCGAGCACATCTACGGCCCGATGGCCTAAACGTTTCTTTACTTTCTAGGCACGTAACGCTTGAGATTACGCAAGAGACTTGCACCCATGAACACCAAGCGCTCAGCCCTCACTCAGTTCGCCCTCAGCGCCCTCGTACTCTTGCTGGCAGCCTGCGGCGGCGGCAACGCCCCCACCTCCCCGGGAAACGGCGGCACCACCCCGCCCACCGGCACCCCCACCCCCACCCCGCCTCCCGGCGATTCCCCCGCACCCGGCAACCCTGCCGTCAACGGCAAGTCCGTCACCTACACCGAGAGCAGCGAGGTCTTCCTCAACCCCGAGCGCGGGCTGCGGCCCGGCGTGCAGCTCGGCCACGGCATCGGCACCACCGGGATGGCGGGCGTCGACCTGGCCGGGATGCGCGGGCGCGGCTCGACGGTGATCCAGGGCTACGTCAGCCTCGAGAACTTCCGCTCCGGGCCGATCTCCGAGACCTACCTGGGCCAGATGCGCGGGCGGCTGCAGGGGCTGCGCGACGCCGGGATCAAGGCCAGCCTGCGCTTCTGGTATACCTGGGGCGGCAGCGGGGACGTGCCGATAGCGACGATCCTGAACCACGTCCGCCAGCTCACGCCGCTACTGCGCGAGTACGCCGACGTGATCCTGGCCCTGCAGGCGGGCTTCTTTGGCGGCTGGGGCGAGTGGGGCGGCGGCTACAGCGCCGACCAGCGCCGCGAGTTGGTGCGCAGTCTGGCCGCCGCGCTGCCCGCCGACCGCAAGGTACAGATCCGCACCGTGGACTACCTGCGGTTGTTTGTTCCGGGCGGCATGACCGAGGCCCAGGCCTTCGACGCCTCGAGCATCGCCTCCCGCATCGGCCATCACAACGACTGCTTCCTGGTCAACCAGTCCGACGCCGGCACCTACGCCTGGAGCGACCCCCAGCGCACCATCGACCGCAACTACCTCCAGGCCATGACCCGCTACATGCCCGTGGGTGGCGAGATGTGCGGCGACGTCCCCGAGCAGGGCTCCGACCCCTACAACCGCCGCACTCCCGAGGGGCAGTTGGCCGAGCTGGCCCGATTCAACTGGAGCTGGATCGCGGGCGACTTCGGCAATGTGGGGCGCTGGCGCACCTGGGGCATCTACGACACCATCAGCCGCAACCTCGGCTACCGCCTGGTGCTCACCCAGTCGGTGGTCCCCGAGGTCGCCGGCAACCGCCAGCTCACCATGAGCTTCACCTTCAAGAACGTCGGCTGGGCCGCCCCGGTCAACCCGCGCAAGGTGCGGATCATCCTGCGCGGGGGCGGGCAGAGCTTCGCGGTGGAACAGCCAGTCGAGGCGCGGAAGTGGTACGCGGGGGGCACCTACACCGTGACCGTCAACCAGCCCCTGCCCACCAGCATCCCCGCCGGAACCTACCAAGTCCTCCTGCACCTGGCCGACCCCTACCCTACCCTCACCGCACGCCCCGAGTACGCCATCCGCACCGCCAACAGCGGCCTCTGGGAACCCGGCACCGGCTTCAACAACCTCAACCAGACAGTACGGGTACCGTAGGGGTCGGCGGGAAGAGAGATCAGAACCAAGGCTGTGGGGCCGGGCTTGACGCCCGGCCTTCATGGATTGATGGGGTTGGGAGGTGCTTACGGCCGGGGCGGGAGGCGTCCGACAGGCCGAACCTGGTTTTTACCGCCGCCCTCGCCCGCAGAGTTGGTCGCGGCCCTCGAGGCCGAAAATCAAAACGTTACTTGTATTACCAGGTTCAACAATAGTGCTCTCGCGTCTGCTCTCACACGGCCAAAAGCATGTCCTGAACAAAGCGAAGGCTGAATATTTAGCCGCAGATTAGCCTCTCATTGAGCCGAGCTCAGCGGGACTCGAGGCCAGATGAGCGGGGCTGGCACCGGGCCAGGTTTGCCTTCGGAAAAACCTTGCCGCCATGGGGATTTGCAGATAGGGGTCCGGGTCGGGAGCCCTGAACCCGTCTCATGCTTCTACCCGTGGCGGCTAACTTATTGAGGAGACCGCCTCGAGGTTTCACATAAAGCAGTGAATTGGCTAAACGTATCTTTACCCCTTAACTAAGTAACGCTCTGCATCACACAAAAGACTAGCGCCTGTGAACAGCTTACGCTCAGCTTCGACTCAGTTGGTCCTCAGTTCCTTGGTGATTCTGCTGGCGGCCTGCGGCAGCGGCGGCACGCCCGCTCTGCCCCCCACCCAGCCGTCCCAGCCCGAGGGCGGCCCCGCGCCTGACGTGGCCGCAGTGACGGGCCGCACCGTTACCTACGCCGAGAGCAACGAGGTCTTCCTCAACCCCGAGCGTGGCTTCCGGCCCGGCGTGCAGCTCGGCCACGGCATCGGCACCACCGGGATGGCGGGCGTCGACCTGGCCGGGATGCGCGGGCGCGGCTCGACGGTGATCCAGGCCTACATCAGCCTCCAGAACTTTAAGGGCGGCCCCATCTCGAGCACCTACCTGGGCCAGATCCGCGACCGGCTTCAGGGCCTGCGCAACGCGGGCATCAAGGCCAGCGTGCGCTTCTGGTATAGCTGGGACGAGCCCGAGCCCGACGCGCCCCGGGCAGTGATGATGAACCACGTCCAGCAGCTCAGCCCCCTGCTGCGCGAGTTCGCCGACGTGATCATGGTGGTGCAGGCCGGGTTCATCGGGGCCTGGGGCGAGTGGCACAGCTCCACCAACGGCCTGGCCAACGACACCGACCGCCGCAACCTGGTGAGCGCCCTGCTGGCCGCGCTGCCCGCGGACCGCAAGGTGCAGATCCGCTACGTGGACGCGCTGCGCCTCTTCCTACCCAGCGGCATGACCGAGAACGACGCCTTCAACGGCTCGCTAATTGCCTCCCGGTTGGGCCACCACAACGACTGCTTCCTGGTCAACCAGTCCGATGCCGGCACCTACGCCTGGAGCGACCCCCAGCGCACCGCCGACCGCAACTACCTCCAGGCCATGACCCGCTACATGCCCGTGGGTGGCGAGATGTGCGGCGATGTCCCGGAGAGCGGCTCCGACCCCTACAACCGCCGCACCCCGCAAGGGCAGCTCGACGAGCTGGCCCGATTCAACTGGAGCTGGATTTCCAACGACTTTGGCAACGTGGAGCGCTGGCGGCAGTGGGGCATCTACGACACCATCAGCCGCCGCCTCGGCTACCGCCTGGTGCTCACCCAGTCGGTGGTCCCCGAGGTCGCCGGCAACCGCCAGCTCACCATGAGCTTCACCCTGCGCAACGTGGGATGGGCGGCTCCCATCAACCCCAGATCGGTGCGGATCATCCTGCGCGGGGGCGGGCAGACCTTCGCGGTGGAACAGCCAGTCGAGGCGCGGAAGTGGTACGCGGGGGGCACCCACACCGTGACCGTCAGCCAGCCCCTGCCCGCCGGCATCCCCGCCGGAACCTACCAGGTTCTCCTGCACCTGGCCGACCCCTACCCCACCCTCACCGCACGCCCCGAGTACGCCATCCGCACCGCCAACAGCGGTCTCTGGGAGCCTGGCACTGGCTTCAACAACCTCAACCAGACAGTGCGGGTGCCCTGAGGTGAGGGCCGGGGAGCGGCGGGGCCTGGTGGCCCGCCGCTCCCCGGCTTTCTGCCGGTTGGGTGTTGGGGTCCTCCGGGCTGCTGGCTCGAGCCTCCCATCGCAAGATCAACCCTCTACCTGCACATGACCCCGACCAAGTCGGGCCTCGGTCATGGCAAGCCTTTCGGCCCGTAAAATGGCCCCGTGATCGAACTCACCCTGCTGCGCCACGGGCGCTCAGCTGCCAACGACGAGAAGGTACACGAGGGCCGCTACGACTCGCCACTGACGGCGGTGGGGCTCGAGCAGGCCAGGAAGCGTCTCGCGGACTTCAGGGCTGGAGGACTCCGCTTCGACCGCATCATCGCCAGCCCGCTGGCACGCGCCAGAGCAGTGGCCGAGGTGATGAGCGAGGGCCTGGGCGTGCCGCCGGAACTGGACCCCGACTGGATAGAAATGGACAACGGCGCAGCCGCTGGCCTGACCTGGGAGGCGGCTCAGGAACGCTCCACGCGCCTCGAGTACCTCCCCGACAAACACGGCTGGGTTCTGCTTGAGCACCAGATGGGCCACAACACCCATGAGTAGCCTCGAGCACCTCCACGCCCAGATCACCGCCTGCCGCCTGTGCCCGCGCCTGGTGGCGTGGCGCGAACAGGTGGGCCTAGAGAAACGTGCCGCCTACCGCGACTGGGAGTACTGGGCCAAGCCAGTGCCGGGGTTCGGCGACCCCGACGCGCCGATCCTGATTTTCGGCCTGGCCCCCGGCGCACACGGCTCCAACCGCACCGGGCGGCCCTTCACGGGCGACGCCTCGGGGGACTTCTTGTATCCGGCGCTGCACCGCGCGGGGCTGGCGAACCAGGCCCGATCAGTGAGGCACGGCGACGGCCTGGCCCTGACCAACGCCTACATCACTGCCTCGGTGCGCTGCGCCCCGCCGGGCAACAAGCCCGGCCCGGAGGAGATCAAGGCCTGCGCGAAGTGGACGGACCTCGAGCTCGAGCTGCTGCCCAACCTGCGGGTCTACCTGGCCCTGGGCCGAATCGCCCACGACGCGCTGCTGGACCATCACGGGCTGTCCAGGTCCAAGCACCCCTTCGCCCACGGCAGTGAGTACACGATCGGGGGCCGGATTCTCCTAAGCTCGTACCACGTCAGCCGCCAGAACACCAACACCGGCAAGCTGACCGAGGTCATGTTCGATGGGGTGCTCCGGAGGGCCAAGGCCCTGGCGGGCTTGTGATTGCCGTAGGGCGTTCAGGTTCCCCGTTCGGGATTACGCGGGCGGCGGGAAGTCTTCCTTAAGGGTGAAGGCGCGCTCGCTGGGGCCGTGCTCTACCAGATAGTCGTAGCGCCCCTTGGCCTCCTCGAGGCTGGGCACCGTGCCCGCGGGCACCCACCACATCGCGAGGGTCGGGCGGCCCAGCGGCACGAACCACTCGAGGCGGCGGCGGAAGTAGGCGCTGTGGCCGCTCTGGTAGGTGAAGTGCCGCAGCGACTCCCTAGACGCCCAGACCGTGTAGTTGACGATGATGTCGGGGTCGAAAGCGTGGGCGGCGTAGGTGGCCGAGCGCCCGTCGTCGCTCTTGAGCCGCCAGACGAAGCCGGGGGTCAGTTCGGCGATCTGGTTGATGGGCTCGAGCGCCCGCACAAACTCTTCCATGCGGGGGTCGTCGAGCGGGAACGCCAGCCGGGCGAGGTTGATCTGGGCGAGGTGGTGTGCCATGCCCCCGAGGATAGGGAGACTCAGGGGGGTTTGTATTTCAAAATTCTGCTCTATCGGCGGATAGCCCGGGCCGAGATTCGGGCCGCAGCACCTCAGGGACCCTGCCGCCCGAACGCTGCGCCCAGGTCTCACAAACCCGCCGCGGCGCAACTTATACTCGGCCCATGCGCGAACACAGCGCCGCGTGGCGGGTGGGACAGATGGACGGGCTCGAGGTGCTGCAGGCCAGCTATGTCCGGCACCGCTTCGCGCGGCACTCGCACCCCACCTTCGCGGTGGTGCTGATTGACCAGGGCGCGGCCCGCTACTGGTACCGCGGGGCGGAGCACGTGGTGGGGGCGGGCATGGTCTCGCTGCTCAACCCGGACGAGGTTCACACCGGCGCACCCGCTGCCGAACACGGCTACTGTCAGCGCACCCTCTACCTTCAGCCCGGCCTGCTGCCCGGGGCGCACTTCCGCGAAACCCTGAGCGGGGACTCAGAGCTGTTTGCTCGAGTCCACCGCCTCCACCAGGCCATCGCCCGGCCCACCGACGAGCTTCTGCTGAGCCAGCGCCTGAGCGACGTCACCGACTGGCTGATGCGGCACCACACCGACACCCCCGTTGCGCCCCAGGCCGCCCTCGAGCACCGTGCTGTCCAGCGCCTGCGCGAGCTAATCGAGGACGACCCCACCGCGCGGATCGGGCTGGAGCAGCTGGCCCAGTCGGTGGGGATGAGCTGTGCGCACCTCAGCCGCGCCTTTCGCAACGCCTACAGCCTGCCGCCCCACGCCTACCGGCTACAGGTGCGCATCGAGCGGGCCAAGGCGCTGCTGAGGCAGGGGGCAGAGGCCGCGCAGATCGCCTTCGACCTGGGCTTCAACAGCCAGAGCCACTTCATCACCCAGTTCAAGCGCTGGACGGGAGTGACCCCTGGCCACTACTCGTAGACCTCAGCCGTCCGCCGGTTTCGCCCTGACCAGCACGGCCCCGCTGCCCGACAGCACCACCTCGCCCTCGGGGCTGGTGATGCTGCCCTCCAGCCGCACGATCTCGCCCTGCAGCTTCTCCTTCCACTCCGCCGAGACCACCGTCCACTGCATCTGGTACGTCGCCTCGGGGAAGACCGGCCTCTGGAATTTTAGGTTGAACTCGAGGCCCAGCATGGCGGTTCGGCGCGAGAAGTGGGTGGCGGCCAGGGCCAAGAAGACCGCAGCGGGCTGCGGACCGCTGGCGATGATGCCCTCAAATCCGGCGGTCTTCGCTGCAGCATCGTCGTGGTGGATCGGGTTGAAGTCTCCCACCGAGGCCGCGAACTCGCGGACTTGCTGCCGGGTCAGGCACATCTCGCCGCCGAAGGTCTCGCCTGCTCGGGCGTACTTCATGTCCCCAGCCTACACGCCCAGACCCCTCGAGCCAAACCACCCAGAACGACCCCGGCGGGGTCGGAGCCTTCGCCGCACGGCCCAGCAATCCGTCCGGGCTTCTGCCGAATAACCTCGCCTGCGGTCATGTCGCAGGGTTCCCGCAATCGGGCGCCTCGGCTGCCGGACCACCCCTTTCTCCAGCAGTTCGCCGGCCGACTCCCGCAACAGCACCCCCGAAAACACGGCCTGAACGGATTTCAGCCCCAAGGTTTTTGCAGAGCACCGAAATCCGCTGTAAGGCCCACGGGCACTTGCGCCCGTGTTTGCAAGGTGCTTGCGCCGGTGCTAAGTTGCACCATAGTGAGATTGCAGGACTTCAGCACAGCCGCATCAGCGAGCGGCTTGTGGGCGCAATTGCCCGATCCATCGGCGAGTGCGGATGCTGCAATTCCACTATGGAGATACTTAGGACCGGGGCGCGGGTGGCGCAAAGAACCTGGCGGACTTAGTTCGGCTTGAACACTACCTTAATGCCCCGCCCGGTAGCGGCGGCGCGGACGGCCTCGGGCCAGGCCTCGAGGGCGAACTTGTGGGTCACTAGGGCGTCGCAGCCGTGCATGGCGGGCAGCAGCTCGACTGCCCTGGCGAAGCTGTCCCAGGAGTAGCCCCAACTGCCCTGCAGGCTCAGTTGCCGCAGCGCGTAGGGGGCGAAGTCCTGCGCACCGGCCCCGGTCTGGCCCAGCAGCAAGACCCGGCCCCCGGCCTCGGTGGCGCCCGCCGCCGCCTGCACGCCCTGAGCGGTCTGGCTGGCCTCGATCACCCCGGCGAAGCCGCCCTGCGCGCTGCCCCTGCGCGCGCGCCCGACCCCCAGGGCCTGCTGCGCCTCCTGCACGCCGGGATACACCGCGTCGGCGCCCAGGAACCGGGCCAGCTCCACCGCCCGGCTTTGCCGCGTCACCACGTGTATGCGCCCGTCGTAGCCCATCACCCGCAGGGCCTTGACCGCCAGTAGCCCCAGCACGCGCCCGCCTACGATGAGCAGGGAGGCCGGAGGGGAAGAAGAGGAAAGGGATACAGGGGGGGAAGCCGGACTTCCCTGTCCGCCTCCCCTGTTCTCCACTGCCTTTCCCCTCCCCCGCTCGTCCCCCCAGCCAAACCGCCAGGCCAGCCCCAGGCCGTGCACCACCTGGGCCAGCGGCTCGGCCAGCACAGCGCACTCATCGGACACGGCCTCGGGGATGGGGAAGATGCGCTCGCGGTGGGCCAACATCAGCGGGGCAAAGCCGCCGGGGAAGTCGGAGCAGAAGCCCACCGAGCCGGGGGCGAAGTTGCCCTCGAGGCTGCTCAGGCAGAGGTGGTCTTCGCCCCGGGCGCAGGCCGGACACTCCGGCAGGCCGCGCTCGAGACAGGCCAGCACCGGATTGACCACCACCCGCACCCCGCCCAACTCGGCCAGAATCTGGTGCCCCAGCACGGCAGGGAAGGACATGGTGGCCAGGGCGGCGGGCGACTGGCGGCCGTACAGCAGCGCCAGGTCATGCTCCCCCAGGCCCGCCAAGCGCACCCTTAGGCGCTGGAAGTCGCCACGCGGCAGCGGCTCAGGCATGGCGGCCAGGCTGAGCGGCAGTGCGCGGGCGGGGAAATACTGGCCCAGCAGCCTGGTTGCGGCGTAGCGCGGCAGCGAGGGAGCAAAGACCAGGCCCCGCATCAGCCGCTGGGGGAGGCTGCTCGCCGCCACCGAGCGGGTGAGGGTCTGGGGTACGGCCACCGCCTGCGCCATCCCCCTATTTTGCCTCGTTTTGCGATCTCCCACAATCGCCGGGCTCGCTCGAGCCTTGGCCCGCCGCGGTGCCGCCCGGTGACTCAGGCGCCAACTGCCCACGGCCCCGCCACGTCTTCTCGCACGACGAGTCGGCAACGACGAGCTGACCCTGATTGTGTAGTCTCGAGATGCACAGGCGGGCCAAGCCGCACTGAGGCGCGAGACAACCCGCGACCACCGCGACCGTGAGGGGGCGATAAGCGCATTCTCACCGCAAAAAACGCTCCTAAGTGTAGTCCACTCCCTTCTCGAGGCAGTCCCTTGCTCCTATTATTCAAGGGCTGTAAAAGGGAGGAAAACTGCATGATACCAGGTGCTTTCGAGTACCACCGTCCCGGCTCTGTTGAGGAGGCCGTTGCCCTGATGGGCCAGCACGGCTCCGACGCCCGGATCCTCGCGGGCGGGCAGAGCCTTATCCCGGCGATGCGCTACCGGCTCGCCCAGCCCACCGTTTTGGTAGACATCAACAAGCTACCAGGGCTGAACTATCTGACCGAAGAGAACGGCGTGCTGCGGGTGGGTGCGCTGGCGCGGGATACCGACGTGGAGTTCCATAAGGGCATCCAGGGCGCGTACCACCTGATCGCCGACGTCTCGATGGTCGTCGCCGACCCCATCGTGCGCTACCGGGGCACCGTGGTGGGCTCGCTGTGCCACAACGACCCCTCTGGCGACTGGGCCGCAGCCGCCATCGCCAGCCGCGCCCAAATGGTCGTGGCGGGCAGCGGCGGGCAGAAAGTGGTAGGGATTGACGAGTTCCTGGTCGACTCCTTCACCACCTCGATTGCCGAGGGCGAGATGGCCATCGAGGCCCGCTTCGCCACCCCCAACAGCCACACCTCCGGCGCCTACGAGAAGATCGAGCGCAAGGTCGGCGACTACGCCACCGCCGCCGCCGCCGTGCAGGTCGAGATGAACCCCGACGGCACCGTCAAGCAGGTCGGTATCGGCATCACCGCCGTGGCCCACATGGCCCTGCGGGTGGCTGCGGGCGAGGCCCTGATGGTAGGCCAAAAGCCCAGCATGGACCTGATCCGCGCCGCTGCCGAGGAGGCCCGCAAGCTCGCCGACCCCAACCCCGACAACCGGGGCTCGGCGGAGTACAAGAAGGACATGGCCCGGGTACTGGTCGGGCGCGGCCTGATCAAGGCGTTCAAGCGGCTGGGAGTCGCGGTCGCCTGACGGCAGGAGAAGAGAGGGGAAGGAGAAATGTGGAGAGGAAAACCCGACCGCCGTTAACTTTACTTTTCTCCCCACTTTCCACCTACCACGCCTTTCATACCTACGCGGAGACAACCAACAATGGAAATTAAGCTTAAGATCAACGGAACCGAACACAAGATGGACGTGGAGCCGCGCACGCTGCTGGCCCACGCCATCCGCGACGCGGGCCTCACCGGCACCCACATCGGCTGCGACAGCTCCTCCTGCGGCGTCTGCACGGTGGTGCTCGACGGCAACAGCGCGGTCAAGAGCTGCACCATGTTCGCTGTACAGGCCGAGGGCCACGAGATCATGACCGTCGAGGGCATGGCCCAGGGCGGCAAGCTCCACCCCATCCAGCAGGCCTTCCACGACCAGCACGGCCTCCAGTGCGGCTACTGCACCCCCGGCATGATGCTGGCCTCCTACGCCCTCTTGCAGCACAACCCCACCCCCACCGAGGACGAGATCCGCTTCGGCCTGTCGGGCAACCTCTGCCGCTGCACCGGCTACAACAACATCGTCAAGGCGGTGCAGCAGGCCAGCGCCGCCATGCAGCCGGTGGGCTCGGCGGCGGACGATTGATCTGTGTCGTACGTCATACGTCGTACGCGAACAGCGAACAGCGAGATTTTGACGTAAGACGTAAGACCTCCGACACACGACGCGACTGAAAGGAGCCATATGTCTGTACAATCTCCGAACCTCGAGCCCAAGGGCATCCAGGGCTTGGGCAAGGCCATCAAGCGGAAGGAAGACCAGCGCTTCATCCTAGGGCGGGGCAGCTACGTCGACGACATGGTGTTGCCCAACATGCACTATCTGGCCATCGTGCATAGCCCCTACGCGCACGCCAAGATCCTGAGCATCGACTCCTCCGAAGCCATGAAGGTGCCCGGGGTCAAGGCGGTAATCACCTCCAAGGAACTGGCGGGGGCCAATCTCGCGTGGATTCCCACCCTGGCCGGCGACAAGCAGATGGTGCTGGCCGACGGCAAGGTGGTTTATCAGTACCAGGAGGTGGCTGCCGTGATCGCCACCACCCGTCAGGCCGCCGCCGACGGGGCCGCCGCCGTGATCGTGGACTACGACCCCCTCGAGGCCCTGGTCGACCCCTTTAAGGCCACCGCCGATAGCGCACCCGTGGTGCGCGAAGACCTGACCGAGCTGAAGGGGGCGCACGGCGAACGGCTGCACCCCAACCACATCTGGACCTGGAAGGTGGGCGACGAGGACGGCACCGCCGCAGCCATCAACAGCGGCGAGGTCAAGATTAAGCAGAAAATGCTTTATCAGCGCTGCCACGCCGCGCCCCTCGAGCCCTCCGGCGTGATCGCCGACATGAACCCCGGCACCGGACGCCTGACCCTCTGGCTGACCTCCCAGGCCCCCCACGCCCACCGCACGGTGGTCTCGCTGGTCACCGGCATCCCCGAGAACAACATCCGGGTGGTCTCGCCCGACCTGGGGGGCGGTTTCGGCAACAAGGTGCCCGTCTACCCCGGCTACGTCTGCGCGGCGGTGGCCAGCATCGTGCTGGGTGCCCCGGTCAAGTGGATCGAGACCCGCACCGAGAACCTCACCACCGGCTCCTTCGCCCGCGACTACCACATGGAGGCCGAGATTTCCGCCACCAAGGACGGCAAGGTGACGGGCCTCAAGGTCACCACCCTGGCCGACCACGGGGCCTTCGACGCCGCAGCCGACCCCTCCAAGTACCCGGCCGGCCTGTTCAGTATCTGCACCGGCTCCTACGACTTCCCCAAGGCCTTTGCACAGGTCGACGCGGTGTACACCAACAAGGCCCCCGGCGGGGTGGCCTACCGCTGCTCGTTCCGCGTTACCGAGGCCAGCTACCTGATCGAGCGCAGCATGGACGTGCTGGCCCAAGAGCTTCAGATGGACCCGGTGGAGCTGCGCCTGAAGAATTTCGTCAAGCCCGAGCAGATGCCCTATCCCTCGGCCCTGGGCTGGACCTACGACTCCGGCGACTACGAGGCCACCCTTAAGAAGGCGCTGGACAAGATCGGCTACGCCGAGTTGCGCCGGGAGCAGGCCGAGAAGCGGGCCAGGGGCGAGTTCATGGGCATCGGGGTCTCCACCTTCACCGAGATCGTGGGGGCCGGGCCGTCCAAGGACTTCGACATTCTGGGCCTGAAGATGTTCGAGGGCGCGGAGATTCGCATCCACCCCACCGGCAGCGCCATCGTGCGCACCGGCACCAAGGCCCAGGGACAGGGCCACGAGACCACCTGGGCCCAGATCGTGGCCGAGGAGCTGGGCCTCAACGTCGAGCGCATCATCGTCGAGGAGGGCGACACCGACACCGCCCCCTACGGCCTGGGCACCTACGCCTCCCGCTCCACCCCCACCGCCGGGGCCGCCCTGGCCATGGCCAGCCGGCGCATCCGCGAGAAGGCCAAGAAGATCGCCGCACACCTGATGGAAGTCGGTGAGGCCGACGTGGAGTGGAAAGACTACAAGTTCGGCGTGAAGGGCGTGCCCGGCAAGAGCGTCACCATGAACGACGTGGCCTTTGCCGCCTACACCAACTTCCCCCAGGGCCTCGAGCCCGGTCTCGAGACCACCTACTACTACGACCCCCCCAACCTGACCTTCCCCCACGGGGCCTACATCGCCGTAGTGGATATTGACAAGGGCACCGGCGAGGTCAAGGTGCGCCGCTTCCTGGCGGTGGACGACTGCGGTACCATCATCAACCCGATGGTGGTGGAAGGGCAGGTGCACGGCGGCCTGACCGAGGGCTTCGCCATCGCCTTCATGCAGGAGATCCCCTTCGACGAGCAGGGCAACCACCTGGCCACCAACTTCACCGACTACCTGATCCCCACCTCCCTCGAGTCCCCCAAGTGGGAGACCGATCACACCGTTTCACCCAGCCCCCACCACCCCATCGGGGCCAAGGGCGTGGGCGAGTCGCCCAACGTGGGCAGCCCCGCCGCCTTCGTCAACGCGGTAGTGGACGCCCTCTCTCCCCTCGGCGTCAAGCACATCGACATGCCCGTTACCCGCGAGAAGGTCTGGAAGGCCCTGCGGGCGGGCGGGGTGGACAGCTTCTAGCCGATAGCCGATAGCTAAAGGCCTACAGCCAAAGGCGAACTGCAGGGGTTTCGCTATCGGCGATAAGCTATAAGCTATCTGCGAGGTATACACATGAAACTCGAGTACAACGGACAGGAAAAAGTGCAGGCCACCGCCGAGACGGTCTGGGGCTTCATCCAAGACCCCAAAAAGGTCGCGAGTTGCCTCCCCGACCTCAAGTCGGTGGAGATTAAAGACGACAGAAACATGGTCGCCACGGTGGGCGTTGCGGTGGGACCGGTGCGCGGCTCCTTCAAGTTCAACATCGAGCTCGACCCCCGGCCCGCCGACAACCAGGTGCAGGTCAAGATCCGCGGCGGCGGCCTGGGCTCGGCTGTCGACCTCACCGCCAGCGCCGACATCCAGGGCCAGGCCGACCAGACCACCCTGCTGGACTGGAAGGGCGAGGCCAAGGTCAGCGGCCCCGCCGCCACCGTGGGCGGCCGGGTGCTCGATGCCCAGGCCAAGCGCCTAATCGAGGCGGTGTTTGCCAACATGAGCAAGAAGATGGGCGAGGCCCAACTGGCCTAAAGCCGAACGAAAGCGAGCGAAGCCCCCTGACGCGCAGGGGGCTTTTGGTTTGGGGCGAGGCTCGAGGAAATCGGGGTGGTGGGTTTTAGGTAAGCTCGAGGTGCTACGAGGTCATACGGTTTTTCCGTTGACTGAAGGGGGCAAGCACGTAAAATCGTAGTTAGATCGAGCGCCCGTACGGTAGCTTAACCTAAGCCCACATGTGTGGGCTAATTCAGTGGAAGGCCAGAAATCTAGCCAAGTCCGTAATACTTAAGAATCAGATCGGCAAGTACACCAACGCCAACATCCTTACCCAAATTGAGCAAACCTAACGACACCTTCGTGGCCATTTTGCCAATCCATGCATTGACTCTCTCTCCCAGCCCTTCTTGTTTAGTTCGCGGCCCATCGCTAGCTATTGCGTCTTTTAAATCTTGGATGTCGCTCTGTTCTACGCCAACATCCCTGAGCGATTTATCGAGCGATTCAAGATCGCCTTGTTTGATATACATAATGCTTTGTAAGGTGAAATCCTTACTGCCAGCAACTACATTTTGGACATTCCCCGTGATGTGGGTATGAAATACATGGCCCACCGTATCCTTGGAGATTGGTAGATTATTGGAGGGCCATTCACCAGCATCTGGGGCTTCAGATTCAATTTCTAATACGAAGTTCAATACGCGATTACGAACAGTGTCCAGTATCGCAGCAATCTGATGTACCGACAAAACCTGCCAAGCGTCGATGATAACCATACCCTTGTAGATAGGAAACTGTTGCATCAAAGCGATCAAGTTTGCCGGCCACTGTAGGTGAAGGGTGCCATCAGATTTTTTGATCAAACTGCTCAGAGAGCTAATAGAGTCTGTTATCTTCGCTTCTGATGCCCAATGCCTGTATTCGGCTGGAAGTGAGCCAGATGGAATTACAGCATTGCGTAGGCCGTTATTGAACGATCCTGAAAAATGCCCTGCCGCGTTAATCCCTAAGATTCGATAAGTTGGAAGTTTATCTTCATCTTCATAACCATTCAGCTCCGAGTTTACCCAAGACCTAAATTCTGAGTTGCCAAGCCTAGCTGCTAAAATTGCGCATTTGCGTAATAAGTCTGCAAGAGAAACTGATGAGTCAATGGCTGATGCTTGAATTTCCTGCAGAAGATTAATTTTCATGGATATAAGTCTATAGGAGGGTCATCGATATCCCAAAGATGACCCTCCTACTTGAGAAGTTCCTACCCTTTGACCACAATATTCAACAGCTTCTTGGGCACGTAGATTTCTTTGACCACTTCCTTGCCCTCGAGGTGCGCCTTCACGTTGCCGACCTCGAGCGCCGCCGCTTTCACCTCGGCCTCGGTGGCCTTGGCCGAGACGGTCACCTTGCCGCGCACCTTGCCGTTGACCTGCACTACCAGCTCGAAGCTGTCGGTCACCAGGGCACCCTCGTCGACCGTCGGCCAGCCCGACATGAACACCGAACTCTCGTGGAACTCGTGCCAGAGGTCTTCGGCTAGGTGGGGGGCGAAGGGGGCCAGCAGTTGGATGTAGTTCTCGACAGCGCGGCGGTAGACCGGCGAGACAGCGTTCTCGCGGCGGTAGTCGGCCATGGCGTTGATGAGCTCCATCAGTGCGGCAATAGCAGTGTTGAAGCGCAGGTTCTCGGTGTCGTCGCCGACCTTCTTGATGGTCTGGTTGAGCTTCTGCCAGAGGGCCTTGTCGGCGCTCTCGAGCGTCGCCGGGTTGTGCAGCTCACCCTGCGCCTTCAGCTCCACCAGCTGCTCGGCCACCATGCGGTGGACGCGGTTGAGGAAGCGCCAGCTGCCCTGCACGCCCTCCTCAGTCCAGATCATCTCGTTCTCGGGCGGGGCGGCGAAGAGGATCGTGACGCGGGCGATGTCGGCCCCCTGCTCCTTCACGAACGGCCCCACCATCACCCCGTTGCCCAGGCTCTTGGACATGGTGGCGGCCTTCCAGAAGTGGGTCGCGCCGCCCTGCTCGCGCAGCTCCGCGCCCGACTTTTTGGCCTCGAGGACGGTCAGGGTCTCGAGGATGTCCAGCTTGCTGCGGCGGTCGGCGGTCTTAAAGCGAATGGTGTCGCCCTCGAGCTCGACCTCGCCCACGTCCGTCCAGCCCTGCACCATGCCTTGCGTGAACAGGCCCTTGAATGGCTCGTCGTAGTTGACCATCCCGATGTCGCTCAAAAACTTGGTGAAGAAGCGGCTGTACAGCAAGTGCAGGATGGCGTGTTCTACGCCGCCAATGTACAGATCCACTGGCTGCCAGAAGTTGGCCTTCTCTGGCGCGAAGGGCAGTTCCTCGTTGTGCGCGTCGGCGTAGCGCAGGTAGTACCACGAGGAGTCGATGAAGGTGTCCATGGTGTCGGTGTCGCGCCGGGCCATTCCGCCACAGCTGGGGCACTCGCACTCGTAGAACTCGGGGTGGGCGGCCAGCGGGCTCTTGCCCTTGGGGCGGATGTCGTCGACGTCCTTGAGGGTGGGCAGGGTGACGGGGAGTTGCTCGTAAGGCACGGGCACGATGCCGCAGCTATCGCAGTGGATGATGGGGAAGGGGGTGCCCCAGTAGCGCTGCCTCGAGATCAGCCAGTCGCGCAGGCGGAAGTTGATCTTGCCCTCGCCAATCCCCTGCTCCTCCATCCAGGCGATGACCTTCTGCTTGGCCTCGGCCATGTTCAGGCCGTCCAGGAAGCCCGAGTTGATGGCGGGGCCGTCCTCGTCGAAAGCTTCACCGGTGAACTCGACGGGCGGCTGGACAGTGCGGACGATGTCCAAGCCGAACTGCTTGGCAAAGTCCCAGTCGCGCTGGTCTTGGCCGGGCACCGCCATGATTGCGCCGGTGCCGTAGCCGTACGGCACGTAGTCGGCAATCCAGATCGGGATCTCTTTTCCGTTGGCGGGGTTGACGGCGTGGGTGCCCAGCCAGACGCCGGTCTTTTCCTTGGCGTCGGCCTGGCGCTCGATCTCGGACTTCTTGCGGGCGGCGGTGATGTAGGCCTCGACCTCGGCCCGCTTGTCGGGCGTGGTCAGCTCGGCCACCAGGGGGTGCTCGGGGGCCAGCACCATGAAGGTCGCGCCGAAGATGGTATCGGGGCGGGTGGAGTAGACCCGGATCTTGGCCTCGCTGCCCTTAACCGCGAAGTCGAACTCCGCGCCCTGGCTCTTCCCGATCCAGGCCCGCTGCATGGCCTTGACCTTCTCGGGCCAGTTCAGGTCGTCCAGGCCGGTCAGCAGGCGCTCGGCGTAGTCGGTGATCTTCAGGTACCACTGCTCGAGCTCTCGCTTCTCGACCAGGGCGCCCGAGCGCCAGCCGCGCCCATCGATCACCTGCTCGTTGGCCAGCACGCTCTGCTCAACCGGATCCCAGTTGACGTAGCTCTTCTTGCGGTAGGCCAGGCCCTTCTCGTACATCTTGAGAAAGATCCACTGGTTCCACTTGTAGTACTCGGGCGTGCAGGTCGTGACCTCGCGGCTCCAGTCGTAGAGGATGCCCATCTGGTTCAGGGAGTCCTTGGACTGTGCGATGTTGCCAAAGGTCCACTTGGAGGGATCGACGCCGCCCTTGAGCGCGGCGTTCTCGGCAGGCAGCCCGAAGGCGTCCCAGCCGAAGGGGTGCAGCACCGCGTAGCCCTGCTGGGTGCGGTAACGGGCGATCACGTCGCCCATGGTGTAGTTCTTCAGGTGGCCCATGTGCAGGTCGCCCGAGGGGTAGGGGAACATCACCAGGATGTAGGCCTTCTTGGCCCCACCCTGGCCCTCCCTGGCTTTGAGCAGGCCGATCTGGTTCCAGTAGCGCTGCCACTTGGGCTCGAGCTCGTGCGGGTTGTAGCGGTCGGTCGTGATCATTGGTCTCTCCGAAAACGGGTCTATTCTATTGGGTTTCGGGGCGGGCGTGTTTGCGGGGAGGCTACCTCGAGAAATAAAAAATCCCCCTCTGTTGGCCGAGGGGGAGCATCCCGCGAACGCAGGCTCCCCTATGTAAGTAGCAGACGGGAAAACTTCATACCGGCATGATAGCACGGATTTCTGCTCGAGTGATAAAAAAACGTTACATGACCTCACAACCCAAGGCGGTTTCCGCAGATGTCCCCGCGCAGAGGCCAGGGTGTGCGGGGCACAGTACAAAGCTTTAGCACCCGTACACCTCATCGCGTACGGGCGGCGAGCGCTGTTAGTATCTCTACATGAAAGTCAACCGACTTGGACGTACCGGCCTCAAGGTCAGCGAGGTCTGCCTGGGCACCATGACCTTCGGCGGCCCCGCCGACGAGGCCACCAGCTTCGCCATTATGGACCTGGCCGACGCGGCGGGGGTCAACTTCATTGACACCGCCGACGTGTACCCGCTGGGAGCCGGGCTGGATCGGGTGGGGGCCACCGAGGAAATCGTGGGGCGCTGGATCAAGTCCAGGGGTGCTCGAGAGCGCATTGTGCTGGCCACCAAGGCGCGCGGCAGGATGGGACCCAACCCGGGCGACGAGGGGCTCAGCCGCAAACACCTGATGAAGGCAGTAGAAGACTCGCTGCGCCGCCTCCAGACCGACCACATTGACCTGTACCAAGTGCATTCGCCCGACCCTGACACTCCGATTGAGGAAACGTTGGGGACCCTAACCGAGATGGTACGACGGGGCTATGTGCGCTACATCGGCTGCTCCAACTACCCGGCCTGGCAACTGGCTGAGGCACTTTGGGCCTCGGACAAGCGCGGCCTGGCCCGCTTCGACTCGGCGCAGCCGCGCTACAACCTGCTGTTTCGCATGATTGAGGACGAGTTGGTGCCGCTGTGCCGCAGCCAGGGGGTGGGCATCATCGCCTACAACCCGCTGGCAGGCGGGATGCTCACGGGCCGCTACAAGGAGCGGATCCAGGCCGAGGGCAACCGCTTCGCCATGACCGGCGGCAGCGGCGACCTCTACCGCAGGCGCTACTGGAACGAGGCGGTCTTTGCGGCGGTGGACGCGCTGGCAAAACACCTCGAGCCCCGCGGAAAGTCCCTCACCCACGCCGCGCTGGCCTGGGTGCTGGCCCAGCCGGGCGTCAGCAGCGCCATCGTGGGGGCCAGCCGCCCCGAGCAGCTAGAAGATAGTTTGAAGGCCCTCGAGATGACGCTGGAGCCCGAGGAACTGGCCGTGCTGGGAGAGGCCTGGTATAGCCTGCCCAAGGAGCGCGACCCAGCGGTGGCGCGGCGCTAGGGCACGCCCCCACCGACTCCGCCCCCTTGCGCCTCTGCCCCGGCCCAACCCCCCAACCCCTCACCAACAGTTGAGCCTCGCTTAAAGTTACGCTCAAATCTCACCGAAGCGCGCCGGCCATGAGCTACCGTGAGGAGCATGAAGAGCTTTTCATCATCCCGGAGGGCTGGGCTGGTGGCGACCCTGGCGCTTCTGCTGGCCGCCTGCGGGCAGGCCGGCGTGCCAGTCAGCGCCCTGAGCAAAGCCGAGGCCCAAAAGGCCAAGACCAGCCTGCTCGACAGCGATCAGTACCTGCTCCAAGGCATATTCGACCCCCAGAATCCCGCCGCCTCGAGCCTGCAAGCCCAGGGGGTCGGCGGCCAGCTCCTCGACTGCCGCAGCACCCTCGACCCCACCAACCCCACCAACACCGACGGCGACCTGGTGCCCACCCGCCTGAGCAAGAGCACCGACTGCACCATCCGCAGCGACCAGACCGGCGCGGGGCTGAGCTACAAGGGCAGCGTACTGATCGAAGACAAGGACGACACCAGGCCCAAGAGCGGCTTTAAGGTCAGCAACAACACCTACACCCTCAACTTCTTCGGCAACGGCGGCATGGCCGCCGCCCCGGTCTCGAGCCTCTTCTACAAGCACAACGTAGACCTGACCTGGAACAACCCCAACTACAGCATCGCCAGCGAGTTCGAGTTCAGCGGCTCGAGCAGCGAGGGCAGCTTCAAGATCGCCCAAAGCTACACCGCCAGCTACGCGCCCGACAATGTAGAGGCCCCCTTCTCGGGCGGGACCCTCAACTTCCAGGGCACCGCCAGCCTGGACACCGCAGGCGCGAACGGGGCCAACCCCAAGCGCTACAGCCTGAGCCAGAGCAGCGCCAACCTGAAGTACTCGAGCGCCTGCAAGAAGCGCTTCGTGGGCGGCACCACCACCTACACCGACGGACGCGGCAACTCCCTGGTGATCACCTATAACAGTTGCACCAGCGTGACCGTCACGTACAACGGCGAAGTGATCTGAAGCAGGCATGGCGGGCCGCCCGGGTCTCGACCCGGGCGGCTTCGTCTGTCGGCGTTGTCCGCATTCCCGCCGCTCGCTGCCGAGGTCGTGTTGAGGGTTTCGCAAAGACACTTTGGGTGTCTACAAGATTGAGATGTGGAGTTTGGCCCCAAGTGCCCGTGTTTGCACCGGGGCAGGAAGCTGCGGCGCTCACCGACCCTGTAAACACTTCGGCGCAACTGGACTCTTGACTCGGGCAACTTAGTGAACTAGTATAGTAGTACACTAAGGAGGTACATCCTCGAAGCCGATCCCCTGACCCCTCCGTTACATCCACACCCCGAAAATCTCAGGTCGAAAACCGGCATCGGCTCATCTTCTTGCGGTCATAATCAAAGGGATGGCATTGGAGCAAGGCAGCTGAAATCCTCTACCACACCCAGGTACCTCGAGCCCGAGGCCGCGCCCGACCGTCGGCCCCGCACCACCCCAAACGTCCAAATCCTAAGGAGGAGCATGAACCCTACCGACACCCAACGTTCCGGCCAGCCACGCGGCTTGTTCTACCTGACTCGATTCGCAGGGCTGGTCTTCCTGGTACTCTCGCTGTCCCAGGCCTTCGCCCAGAACCTGCTGAGCCTGGCCCCCACGGGGGCTGTCGCGGGCCTCTCGGTGGCGGACCTGCGCAACAGCCGCTACACCAGAGGCATCGTGGCCGACTGGCAGCAGAGCGGGATGCAGCGCTTCTTGCAGCAGCAGCTCCGCGCCCAGGCCGCCGAGGAGTCCGACCTGATCGGGATCGCGGCGGGCGGGCTGGCGGCGGCCCTCTACAGCGACGGCTTCTTCGTGGTCGCCCGCCCCGACGCCAGGGCCATGCAGGCCCTGCGCCGCCAGGCCCCGCGCAACCTGAAGCCGCAGAACGGCTGGCAGGTCGGCACCGAGCAAGAGGCCATGTTCGGCTTCAGCCGCGACCTGGTCTTTGTGGCGGCCCCCAAGTACGGGCGCCTGTTTCTGCAAAACCGGCGGGGCCTGCAAGCCCCCATACAGGGCGAGATCGTGCTGTGGGGCGCAGTCCCGCTAGAGCTGGTGCGCCAGTTTAACCTGCCCCCCCGCACCCAGGGGGCGGCCCAGACCCTGCGCCGCTTCAGCTACGCGCTGCGGCTCAACTCCAGCGGCTACACCGACGAGATGCGCCTCGAGGTCAACCCCTCTGCCGACCCCGCCCTGGCCGCGATCCTGCTGCCGCGCAACCTCCGGCCCTACGACGCCGCCACCCTGCCCTCGGGCCTGTCGGTCTCGACGGGTGTGCTCGAGCTGAACCGCCTGGGCCGCTACCTGACCACCCTGCTGCGCGAGTTCGACATCCGCCAGAACTTCGACCTCTCGGCCTTCGGCAGCCGCTATGCCACCGTGACCGTGCAGGGCCCACCCCCCGCGCCGGACGGGCGCGGCGAGAACCTGCTGGGCCACAGCCTGATCTACTGGGAGGTGTCCAACCCCGGCGCCGCCGAGGGCCAGCTCCGCGACCTGCTCTCCCAGATCGCCGACTTCAGCACCCCCCAGGGCCAGGGTGGCCTGAAGGACCTGCCGGGCGAGGGCGACTTCAAGGCGGTGGAGGTCGGCTTCGGCGGGGCGATTTACTACAAGCTCGAGCCCGGCCGGATCGTCATCGCCACCAGCAAGGCGGCGCTGGGCGCGGTGAACAACAAGCCCTGGAGCGAGAACCCAGCCTTCCAGCGCTACCGCGACCGGGTTCCGGCGGGCGCGCTGGGCCTGACCTTCGGCGATCAGGGCGACGTCCTGCGCGACAGCGCCCGGCAGATCGGCGACTCCCTGCCCCAGACCATCGGCGGCGAGCTCGACACCAAGACCCAGCAGGAGCTCACCAAGGCCCTGGGCGACTTCATGACCCGCCTGGGCAACCGCTTTGGCCCCTCGCTGTCCTACGGCGTGGTGGAGGGCAACACCCTGATCAGCCGCGGGATCTACGAGGTGAAATGGTAGGTGAGTAGGAACAGGGCGCGGGGGGCAGGGCGCGGGGGAAACCACCAGCCCTGCCCCCCGCTTCAGTGTTCCCTGTTGCCAGCACCATCGCGTTTCCCACCCTTACCTCCCTCGTGGCGGCAGGGAGTGTACTCCCTATCGCAAAAACCGCCCGCTTTAGCGCCGTAGGGAGTATGCGTGGGAAGCGCTCTAGGGGCGATCAGACTCGCTCGAGCCTGACCCACGGCTCCGGCGGCAGCTCCACCCGAATTGCCTCGCCCTCGAGCACCTCGCCGCCCTCGAGCACCACCGTCATGATACCGGCCTTGCGAATCAGGTTGCCTTCGGCATCTTTATCCAGCGTCGCAGCCATCAGGCCCGGCTGGATGGTGTCGAGCTGGGCGCAGGGGTTGCGCAGGCCGGTGACCTCGAGGGTCGCCTGCCCGATGTGCAGCCTGGTGCCCCTGGGCAGCCCCAGCAGGTCGATCCCCCGGGTGGTGATGTTCTCCCCCATTTGCCCGTAGGCCACCTCGAAGCCCTTGTGCCGCAGCTCATCGTGCAACTCGGCGTGGATCAGGTGGACTTGGCGCAGGTTGGGCTGGGTGGGGTCTTGGGCCACCCGGCTGCGGTGCTTGACGGTGACGCCCTGGTGGGCGTCGCCCTCCACCCCCAGGCCCTGAACCAGGGTGAGGGCAGGCTGGCGGTACTTTTGCAGGGTGTGGGTGGCGCTGCGGTGAAGCGCGAGGACGACGGGCTCGAGGGTCCGCATGGGTTTATGTTATCAGGCCGGCGACCGGTGAGGTTTTGTCGGGCCAACCCGCGGCCGGCCCCGCAAGGTGAAGGGCCCACCGCAAGGCCTTGGCCCAAAGCAGTCTGGGCTCCTATTGCATAATTATGAAAAATAGTCAACATTTACTCAAATTTATGCAGTTTTGCCAAACCCCATTCGCCCCGAAACTCGAGGGGTTCACACAGCCCACCAAGCGCGATACACTCAAGTTCGGTTTGGCAAAAGGAGGACACATGATCGAGGCACCCTCAAAGAATAAGGAACTGCTCGAGCGGCGGCACAAGATCGTCCCGCGCGGCATCTCCCAGGTCCACCCGGTGGTGGCGGCTAAGGCCCAGGGCGGCAAAATCTGGGACGTGGACGGCAATGAGTACCTCGACTGGTTCGGCGGCATCGGGGTGCAGAACGTGGGGCACAACCACCCCCGCGTGGTGGCCGCCGTGCAGGAGCAGCTGCCCAACTTCATGCACACCTGCTTCGCCGGCGTGGCCTACGAGCCCTACATCCGCCTGGCCGAGCGCATCGCCGCCACCATGCCCGGCGACTTCGAGAAGAAGGCTATGTTCGTCACCACGGGCGTCGAGGCCACCGAGAACGCCATCAAGATCGCCCGCCAGTACACCGGCCGCCCCGGCGTCATCGCCTTCAAGAACGCCTTCCACGGGCGCACCCTGATGGGCATGACCCTCACCTCCAAGTCGAGCTACCGCCAGAGCTTCGGCCCCTTCGCGCCCGAGGTCTACCACGCCCCCTACCCCTACGAGTACCAGGGCATCAACACCAAGACCGCCCTCGAGGGCCTTCAGGAACTCTTCGACTACTTTGTGGCCCCGGAGAAGGTAGCGGCCATCATCATCGAGCCGCAGATCGGCGAGGGTGGCTTCATCCCCGCGCCCGCGGCCTTCATGAAGAGCCTGCGCCACATCACCAAGAAGCACGGCATCGTGCTGATTGACGACGAGATCCAGACCGGCATCGGGCGCACTGGCAAGTTCTGGGCCATCGAGCACGCCGGTGTGGAGCCCGACCTGGTCTGCTTTGCCAAGAGCATCGGCGGCGGCCTGCCCATCTCGGGCGTGATGGGCCGCGCCGAGATCATGGACGCGCCCGCGATGGGCGGCCTGGGCGGCACCTTTATTGGCAACCCCCTGAGCTGCGCGGCCGGCAATGCGGTGCTGGACATCTTTGAGCAGGAAGACCTGCTGAGCAAAGCCGTACGGCTGGGCGAGGTGCTGCACGAGGGCTTCCGCAAGATTCAGGCCCGCTTCCCGCAGGTGGTGGGCGACGTGCGCGGCCTGGGCCCGATGATTGCCATGGAACTGGTCAAGGACCCCGAGACCAAGGCCCCCGATGCCCAAACAACCAACCGCGTCTTCGAGATCGCCCGCGAGCACGGCCTCTTGCTGTTCAAGGCCGGCCTCAACTACAACGTGATCCGCTGCCTGGTACCACTGGTGGTGTCCGAGGACGAGGCCAAGAAGGGCTTGGATATTTTGGAGAAGAGCCTCGAGAAGGCGATTGCGGAGGCTTCCGCCTAGTCGAGGGTCGAAAGTCAAAAGTCAAGGGCGCTCAGAGAAAACTCCTGAGCGCCCTCTCTATTATGCTGCTACCAAGAGAGCCTTACCCTAACTATCACATCACTTTTGTCAATCTTCGTGTTAAGCACTCATTGACCTGAAACACTTTTTACGGCGATGTCAAAAGCAAACTTAATTGCTTCAATAATTGCTGTACCAGCCAAACCTCCAAGGGCATTACTAGCAACATCTTCAAGCTTTTGCCTCATTGATGGACTACTTTTGCCTATTAACTCGATACTTTGAACAAGCTCGGCTTTGGTTATCTGTTCACCCTCAGCCGATCCAACTAGAATTTCGATTGCTTTACCAACCTCATCACGTTTTTGAGGCTCAATCGTAGCCAAATCATCCCTTAAGGAAAGAAGTACTTCCTTTAACTGTTCTTTTGTCGAAATTCCAATAGTTGATCCCGAAATTGTAGCACTGCCCAGTGATAACATACTTTGATTCACGCTACCGGCAATATAAGCAGAACCCTGTGTAACATGCACAGTAGTTTTCCCACTCTCGTCTAATCCGCTGTCAATCATTAGTTTATGCAAGTATTCAACTATGTGAGCAACAAAGGGGTTGACTACACTTCTGTTAAACCCGTCCACATGATCTTGAAACCTAGAACCATGCGAATAGCCCCATGCTAAATCAGTGTATTCTCGCTTTTCCTCCACGGCCCACTTGAGAAGAACATATGTACAGCCAATTTCTAAATCTTTGGCCACAGGAATATTCCACCTGCCTCCTCCCCCTCTTTCCTCTCCTTTCTTCAATTGATAAGCATCAACTTCTGGTAGCAAGGCGAATCCCTGCACAAAGCTCGAAATAAGTTCATTAGAGTCGATAAACGCAATCAGTCTTTGTAGATTGGCGCTGCTGTCATCTACATCAGAACTCAGCAATCTGCTCGCCAAGCTACGAAACTCTAGAGAAATCTTTCTAAGCGTCTTTCCATCTACTTCGTATTCCATGAGTTCACCTGTCCACAATAAGCGCAGTACACCCCGATGATTTTTTCCATCAGCCTAACGCGCATATGTTTTCCGCAACACTTGGTTTCAACCAGCTCTAGATTATGGTCTTCGAGGATCACTTTTTCGTTTTCCATTCGCAATGGTTTACCCCCTTCCACTTTAACGTACTTAGATTTTCCGAAACTCTTTCCTATATCTTTCATCATGTTATTGATTAGTTGACGAGCAAGGTTTTCAGCCAAAATCTGTGCAGCTTGTTTAGCCTCATCAGAGAGAAACCTGACCGTGTGATGTCTCAAACCGCATGAAGGGCACCAGAAAAAAAGTATGGTGTCCTCTTGGGCTTCAACAGCAGAAAGTTTGAATCTTAAGGAACAGTATGGGCAGTTGAATGACACAAACCCATCACTGTCACTATGAAGAATAAGTTGATCTGAATACTCCGACATATACGAGTTATGTTATAGCACAAGAACAGACAATTGATACAATCCGCAAACTAAACCCCCATCCAGGAAGTTTGTTTACTGAAAACGAGTATTAGTGTTATCGTAGCTCAAACCCATACTGCCCCAAACATAAAGCTGCGTAGAAAATCAATTCCTCTTCCCTCCAACTTTGTAACTGTGATAACTTATGCGTCAATCATGACCGCACCCCAGGTTCACGCGACCACGGGCACGCTTTCGATCGAGAACGTCGTCAAGAAATTCGGCGAGACGGTGGCGCTGGGCGGGGTCAGCCTCGAGATCAAAGCGGGCGAGTTCTTCACTCTGCTGGGGCCCTCGGGCTGCGGCAAGACCACCCTGCTGCGGATTATTGCCGGCCTCGAGGTACCCACCGAGGGGCGCATCATGCTGCTGGGCAACGACCTGGCCCTGCTGCCCGCCAACAAGCGCCCGGTGAATACGGTGTTCCAGAGCTACGCGCTGTTCCCCCACCTGAGCGTCTACGAGAACATCGCCTTCGGGCTCAAGTCGCGGCGGATGGCGGGGGCCGAGGTCGAGCGCAGGGTGAAATACGGCCTCGAGATTTTGCAGCTCGAGCGCTTCGCCCAGCGGATGCCCAACCAGCTCTCGGGCGGGCAGCGGCAGCGGGTGGCGCTGGCGCGGGCGCTGGTCAACGAGCCGCAAGTTTTGTTGCTGGACGAACCCATGAGCGCCCTGGACGCCAAACTGCGCTCCGAGGTGCAGGTGCAACTGCGGCGGCTGCAGCAGCAGCTGGGCCTGACCTTCATCCTGGTCACGCACGACCAGGACGAGGCGATGGCGGTTTCGGACCGGATCGCCCTGATGCGGGTGGGCCACGTCGAGCAAGCCGGCACGCCGGGCGAGGTCTACGAGCAGCCGCGCACCCGCTTCGCAGCGGAGTTTTTGGGGGCGGCCAATATTCTTAAGGGGAAGAAGGCGCAGGGAGGGCTCCAGACCCTCCTGGGCGCCCTCAAGACCGAGAAAACCCCCAGCTGGGACGAGGGCTTCGTGGCCATCCGACCCGAGCGGGTGCTGCTCGACCTGAGCCAACCGGCGGTCAACGGGGTACGGGTCAAGGTGCGCGAGGTGGTGTACCGGGGCTCCTACCAGGAAGCCTGGCTCGACCCGGTAGAGGGGACGCACGGCGAGAACGACGACCTCCGCATCCGCACCGCCCCCCACCCCACCCTGCGGGCGGGGGACGAGCTGTGGGCGCAGCTGCCGGTGGAGGCCCTGGTGGTGCTCGATGGGTAAGCTGATCGTCTGGTTTGGCGAACTGGCCACGCCGGGGCAGCTCTACCGGCGCGGGCTATGGTGGCTGCTGCCGGCCACGCTGTGGCTGCTGACGCTGCTGGTGCTGCCCAGCCTTCTGCTGATCGCGCTGGCCTTCGCGGAGCGGGGACAGTTCGGGGAGATCATCTGGAACTTCAACCTCGAGAACTTCCGCCGCGTCCTCGGCTATGGGGTGTTCGGCTTCACGCTGGACAACCTGTTCATCTTCATGCGCACCGTGCTGGTGGCCTTCCTGACCACCCTGTTCTGCGTGGTGCTGGCCTTCCCGCTGGCCTTTTTCATCGCCAGCCGCCCGCCGCGCACCCGCTACCTCTGGCTGGCCCTGGTGATCGTGCCGTTCTGGACCAACCTGGTGATCCGCACCTACGGCTGGCAGATGCTGTTCTCGCCCGGCACGCCCTTCACCGAGTTTGCCCGGGCGCTGGGCGTGGTGGGCGAGGGGCAGGGCCTCTACCCCAGCGCCTTCGCGGTCTACGTGGGGATGATCACCGCCTTCCTGCCTTTTTTGGTGCTCCCGCTGTTCTCCTCGGTAGAGCGCATCGACTGGAGCCTGGTCGAGGCCACCCAGGACCTGTACGCCTCGAGGGTGCGCACCTTCATGCAGGGCATCCTGCCGCAGGTGGCCCCCGGCCTGACCGTGGGGGTCATCCTCACCTTCATCCCGGCGATGGGGATGTTCGTGATCCCCGACCTGCTGGGCGGCTCACGCAGCCTCTTGATGGGCAACCTGATTCAGCAGCAGTTCCTGGGCGCAGCCCGTGACTGGCCCTACGGCGCGGCCCTTAGCATCGGGCTGGTGGTCATCACCCTGATTGGGCTGGCGATTTACAGGCGTCAGGCCAAGGAGGTGGATATCGTATGACCCGCCTCCACCCCGCCGTCCTGTTCACCGCCCTCACCACCCTGGCGTTGCTCTACTTGCCTATGCTGGCGGTAGCGATCCTGAGCTTCAACCAGACCCGCTTCGGACTCCAGTGGACGGGGTTCACCTTCGACTGGTACGTGAGGCTGTTCAACAACGCCGAAATCCGGGAGGCCACCATCAACACGCTGTTCCTGGCGGTGGTCTCGACGCTGATTGCGACGGTGCTGGGGACGATGCTGGCCATAGCCCTCGAGCGCTACCCCTGGAGCAAGCGCGTCAGCAACTGGCTGGACAACCTGCTCTACCTCCCGGTGGTCACGCCGGACATCATCATGGCCGCCACGCTGGTGGTGGTTTTCGGCGTCCTGCGTCAGGTGTTCGCGATTTTCGAGGCGGGCATGTTTACCATGATTCTGGGCCACGTCACCTTCCAGATCGCCTTCGTGACCCTGATCGTAGCAAGCCGGCTGCGAAGTCTGGGGGCGGACTTGGACGAGGCCGCCCGGGACCTCTACGCCGACTACGGCTACTACCTGCGGCGCATCCTGCTGCCGCTGCTGGCCCCCGGCATCGTGGCCGGGGCGATGCTGGCCTTCACCCTCTCCCTCGACGACTTCGTGATCAGCCTCTTCACCGCCGGCCCGGCCTCCCAGACCCTGCCGCTGTTCATCTACGCCTCGGTGCGCCGCGGGGTAACCCCGGAGATCCACGCGCTCTCGACGATCATCTTCCTGGCCACGATGCTGCTGGTGCTGTTCGCCGAGCGCCTCTCGAGAAGGTAGTCAGCAGCGCACCGGCAAAGCCTCATCACGTTTTCCACCCTTAACCTCTCTCGCGGTGGCAGGGAATGTACTCCCTCCAGCAAAAACTGCCGCAGGGAGTATGCGTGCAAACCGCTCTCACTCCCGCCGGTCAAGCGCCAGCCGCAGCCCCAGGCCGACGAACAGGGCGCCGGTGACCATCTGCTGGTAGCGCAGAAAGATCGGGTTACGCCGCAGCCAGCTCGAGAAAGCCGCCGCGAGGTAGACGTAGACGAGAATGGGGATCAGGGTGATGAGGTTGAACAGCAGCCCCAGCAGCACAAACTGAAGCACCGCGTTGCCGGAGCCAGGGTGGACGAACTGCGGCAACAGGGCCAGGAAAAAGATGGCCGTCTTGGGAATAAAGACCGCCGTGACGAAGCCCTGCCAGAACGACTGGCGCAGGTCGGCGGGGGTAGGCCCCTGACCCACCATCGGCTTGCTGCGGGTGAACAGTTCGCGCAGCCCCAGGTAGATCAGGTAGGCCGCCCCCAGGTACTTCACCACCGTGAAGGCGGCCGCCGAGGTCATTAGGATCGCCGACAGCCCGAAGGCGGCGGCCAGGGTGTGGATCATCAGGCCGGGGAAGCTGCCCAGCGCAATCGCCACCCCGGTCGGCCTGCCGCTGGTGATGCTCCGCCCGACCGCCAGGAGGATGTCCGGCCCGGGGATGAACCCCAGCACCACCGAGGTGATCAGAAACGGCAGCCAGTCTATACCACCCAACATAACGCTTCCTTTCCGAGCTTATAGACGAACAGCCCATAGGCTACTTGACCAAACCGTTGTCATCCTGAGTGAAACGAAGTGCAGCGAAGGATCTACGAAGGGCGAGTGCGCGCCAATGTGGTGTTGCGAAAAAGCAACTGAAGGGTGCATTTACGCACCTACCGCCCAGCACGGAACACGGTGCGCGAGCTAAAACTTAACCAGTGGTGACGTTTGCCTCGGCCCGGAAGGCTGCGGCGTGCCGGCGCACCCAGTCCTCGAGCGTCGTTGGGGTGACGGGCAGGCGGGCGTAGACCGCGTCCATGTCCACCACCATAGCGTCCAGCGGGGCGGCCTCGGAGGCGCGGTAGGCGGCAGTGACGCCGGCTTCCGCC
>JANRLD010000106.1:0-12278 GCA_033762915.1 Meiothermus sp.
TCAACCAGGAGATCACCGCCTGGCAGAACCAGCGCAACCTAGGGGGGGGCACTGTTGTTTGGCGCTTCACCAACGAGCAAGCCCGCACCAAGCTCAGGCACCTTTATCCTTGCACCGCTTTAAGCTAGACGCAGTACTACAGCGGTTCACGAGCTCGAGGCAATCTCGGAGCTTCCCAATGTGACACCTTGGACTCTGCCCCAACTGCTGTCACTCCCCAGAAACCCCAGCGCAAAAAGCTCAGTGGCGAAGTCCGGCAGACAAAAACCAACCCGGATTTCAGGTGTTTTTGGAGGCCGTGGGGCCAATCCCCTAAACATCAGGCCGCATGGCTGCGGCAAGAAACAGCTGAGTTAGGCCTTCGCGGCCAGAGTTTTCCTCAGCTCATGCGCACAACCTCGCGCCTCGCCAGCGCCTCGAGTTCGTCGCGGTAACTGGAGTGTGGCAGCAGCCGCAGCGCGGCGAGGGCCTGCTCAACCCGCTCACGTATGGCGGCGGTCACCTCGAGGTCGGCCCCGCTTTCCACCGCCAGTTGCCTAAGCCGCTCGATGTCGCCCTCCTGCGAACCCTTGCGCTTGAAGATGGCATCCACCTCGCGTCCGTACTCTTCCATTAGGCGCAGGGTTATGCGGGTAACCTTGCCTTCACGCACATCGCCCCCGGCGGGCTTGCCCAGCACTTCGGCGCTGCCCATCAGGTCGAGGTAGTCGTCGCGCATCTGGAAGGCCTGGCCGTAGAGGGCACCGAAGTCGGCCAGGGCCTTGCACTGCACGCTCGGAGCGCCCGCCACCAGGGCCGCGCCCTCGCAGGCCAGCTGCATCAGCGAGGCAGTCTTACCATAGATGATCTTCTCGTAGGTCTCGAGGCTGTAGTCGCCCAGTGCAGCCATCTGGAACTGCAAAACCTCGCCCTCAGCCAGGGAGCGCGCCGCCTCGGCGCACAGGGCCACCAGCTTGATGTTGCCAATTTCGGCCAGCAGGGCCATCTGACGGGCCAAAAGGTAGTCGCCGGAGAGCACCGAGACCGCATTGCCATACTTGCGGAAGGCCGCCACCACGCCCCGCCGGGTCTCGGCGTTGTCGATCAGGTCGTCGTGCAGCAGGGCGGCAGAATGGATCAGCTCGACTGCCAGGGCCAGATTGATAGCGGCAGCGTCGTCCGAAAGGCCGGCCGCGCCGGAGGCCAGCAGGGCCAGCCGCGGGCGCACCCGCTTCCCACCCGCCGTGACCAGGTCTTCTTCAATCAGGCGGACAAACTCCACCTCCGAACGGATCACCTCCCGCAGCCTATCCTCAAAGGCCACGAGAAGCGCGTCCATGCTCTTGGTGAAGTCTTTCACGCTCATACCCAGAAGTATACCGAAAAACAGAGCGGCAACCCTGTCTTGGCTTTACTTTCAAGCATACAGGTTTTCTATTCGTTACCCGGATTCTGTCTCGCAAACCGCAAGCCGCGCTGCCCGACCCGGTTCGCAGCCCTGGGGCCCTTCGGCGTGGAGCCTCCAGCCGATAGACTGTTCGTCATGAGCGAGCCGACCCCCGACGCGCAGGCGAGAACCCTCGAGCTGGTCTTCCCAGAGCACGCCAACCCCGGCGGCAACGCCTTTGGGGGGTTCGTGCTCGGACTGATGGATAAGGTGGGCAGTTACGCCGCCATCCGCCGCGCCCGCAAGCGCTGCGTGACGGTGCGGGTGGGCGAGGTGGTGTTCGAGGTGCCCATCAAGGTGGGGGATCTGCTAGAGGTAGTGGCGCAGGTGACCAGGGTGGGCCGCACCTCGATCACCGTGGAGGTCGAGGTCTTCCGCGAGAACCTCCGTGAGGCCAAGGTACTGGCGACCCGGGGCAACCTGACCTACGTTGCGGTGGACGGCGAGGGCAGGCCGACCCCGGTGGACGGGTAGCCAACGGCGGGACTGCCGACGTCCCCACACCCAGCGGACGGGACGGGGTAGGGGGAAACGCCGGGAGTACCTTTCGCCTACGTGCCGGTTGGCCCGGCCCGCGGGGCTTGGCGCACCCTATGTTTTACCAGACCCTCGAGTTGTCCAGGAGCGGCTCGGCCCGGAGCTTGCCGGGGTTGAGCAGGTTGTGGGGGTTGTAGCGGGCTTTGGCCCTCAGCACCGCCTCGCCGCCCCAGCGGGGGTCGGAGTCGAGATAGAAGCTGTGGGGGTCGGCCACGTGAATGCCAAGTTCCTCCCGCTTGGCCGTGGCGGCATAGACCTCGGCCTCGGTCTGGTAATAGATCAGGTCGAGGGCAGCCAGGCCAAGTGTGCCGCTCTGTAGGAAGTACTCGTGGTGCAGAGCCAGCTTCTCGCCGTGGAAGGCGCGCAAGACCGCGCACTGCCGGATCGCGGCCTCTGGGTCGGGGTCAAAGCGGGACTGGAGGTAGGTCCAGCCGGGGTCGTCCTTGAGTGCCCAGAGGGTGGTGTGGTTCCAGCTAAAGTCGGAGAGGCAGAACTTGCCCTTGTGGTACTGCTCGGCTGGGGCGGTGTAGGTGAGCCTGCCGCCGAAGGCGGCGGCCTGCTCGGCGACCTGGGGGGTTGAGCCCTGGCCCAGCTCGAGCAGCATGAGTGCATTCCCCTCGAGCACCCCTCCCGCCTGCGCCAGCGGGGAGAAGAAGCGCGGAATCGGCCACTCGCACATAGCGATTAGGCGCTTGTCTAGCCCGGCGTCGGTGGCCAGCAGGTGCCCCAGGCGCAGGGCCTGTCCATAGTCGGGGAGGCAGATAACCGCCTCTTCCCATCCGACCAGCGGGGCCAGGTTGACCTCCAGCTCCACAATCAGCCCGCTCTGGGCGTAGGCGTGAATGAAACCGGCGACGTCCTGGCCCTCGAGCCGGTACAGCCTGGCCTCGGGGGTCATCTCCATCACCGTGACGGACTTCAGGTAGTCGTCCCAGATTACCCCGTGGCGGATCGAGCCCACGCCCCCGAAACCCCCGCCAATGAAGCCGCCGATGGTGGCGGTGGCCCAGGTAGACGGGTAGCACTTCAGCTCCCAGCCCGCCTCGCGGCCCAGGCGCTCGAGCTGGCCCATCCTGGTCCCGGCCTCCACCCGCATCACGCCTGTGGCGGTGTCAAAGCCAAGGATGCGGTTCATCTTGTGCATCGTCACCACCAGGCCCCCCTGGAGCGGCACGCACTGCCCGTAGTTGCCGGTGCCTGCGCCCCTGGGGGTGAGCGGGATGTGATGCTGTGCGGCGTACCGCACCACTTTTTGCAGTTCCTCGAGGGTCTGCGGGGCAACGACGACGTCCGCCAGCTTGTCGCCCAACTGCTCCCTCAGCACGGGCGAGTAGTAGAACGCATCGCGGGAGAACACCCCGACGCTCCTGGCATCGGTGAACACGTTCTTGGCCTCCACAATTGAACGCATGGCCTCGGCCAACTCGGTCTGGTCAGACATACATCATCACCTTCCGCTGCTCCTCGCTACGGAGCTGGCCGTCCAGGATCACGTAGCGCTTGGCGACCTGGTATTGCAGCGCGTCGCGCCAGCTTCGGGCCTCGAGGACAACCAGGTTGGCCTTGCAGCCGACCTCCAGGCCGTAGCCGTACAGCCGCATCTCCGCCGCCGCCCAGCCCGTGACCATCTGGCGCAGCACCTCGAGTTCGTCCCCCCAGGCCAGGGGGATGAGGTGGGCGGCATAGTGGGCGGCCTCGAGGGGGTCGTTGCGGCCGAAGGGGTAGTAGGGGTTGTCCACGTCGTCCTGGGCCACACAGACCCGAACTCCGGCGGCCAGCAGTTCGCGGACTCTTGTGTTGCCCCTAGGGATCGGCTGGCGGGTGGCCTGGCCGGTGACCAGCTCGATGTGGCCATTGGAGATCACCGAGGCGCCTGCCTCCTTGATCAGGGCGATGGTTCTACGGGCGGTGGCATCGTCCTGAAATCCCAGCGAGCCGAGCTGGGTCAGGGTCAGGCGTTGGCGGTGTGCGAGGGCCAGCGCTGCCATGTGAGCGCCGGTGCTCGAGGTGGGGTCTTCGGTGTCGTCGGCCACCCCGAATACCGGCAGGTTGTGCTGCTTGGCGAGGCTGAAGGCGTACTCGGCGTGGAACTTGGCGTCGGCCTCGCTGGGCTCGAGCCAGGGCACCGCCCCCACGCCATCGCAGCCCATCTCCACGGCCTCGCGCAGCAGGTCCACATTGCGGGGGTTGCGCCCGAAGCCGTTCTGCGGAAACGGCACGATCTGCAGGGTCATGAAGGGGAACTCGGCCTGTAGACGCTTGAGCCCCTCGAAGGCCCGCAGCTCGGCCTGGTCGTCCACGTCGGCGAACAGGCGGACCGCACAGGTGCCATTCTGAATCGCCAGGCGGACCAGAGCTTTACCGCGCGCGTAGACGCTTTCGGGGGTATAGGCCCGCTTGACGTGCCCCAGCGCCTGGAAGCGGTGCAGCGCCCTCACCTCGGGAGGCTGGCGCTCGAGTTCCAGCGTCCAGAAGCTCTTGCAGGCATGCAGGTGGGGGTTGACAAAGGCAGGTTGGGTGACCAGGCCCTCGAGATTGATTTCGCGCACCGCCGAGGTGCTCAGGGCAGGCTCGAGAGCAGCGATGTGTCCGTCTTGAATCCCGACGTCGGCGGTCTGGCCGCTGGGCAGCGTGGCGTTGCGCAGGATGATGTCCATGAACCTATTGTGCCCTTTCAGTGGCCGCAATGTGCGCAGCACGCGTTCGGCCGAATATGCGCGGGGCCTGAGCGGTGCTTGGGTCGAAGCAAAAGAGCCTCCAGCGGATAGGACAGAGACGGCGGCCTTCAGAACCACTCACGCCGCACCTCCTGCCGGAACACCAGCCGCCCGCCCTTGTAGACCCGCAGGCGCGGCGCGACCGCGGCCAGCGCGGCGTCAATGTCCGTCGCATCGAGGATCACCAGATCGGCCGTGCAGCCCGCCTCGAGGCCGTACCCCTCGAGGCCCCAGACCCTGGCTGGGCTGTGCGTCACCATCTCCACCGCCGCCCACCGGCCCTCTGGGCTGAGCAGGTTGGCGGCGTGGACGGCCAGGTTGGCCTGCCAGAGCAGGTCGTAGTTGCCCATCGGCTGGAAGGGATCGCGCACGTTATCCGAGCCCAGGGCCACATTTACGCCCGCCTCGCGCAGCGCTTTGATTGGCATCAGGCCACGGGCGGGCGGCTGGCCCTTGCCCAGCAGCGCCAGGTTGACCGCAGGTAGCCCGATCATATGAATCCGGGCCCTGGCCACCTTCTCGATCACCCGCCGCTGCACTTCCAGCGGCTGAAAGGACAGCGAGCAGTTATGGTCGGAGGTCACCCGACCCTCCAGGCCCCGGGCGATCACCATCTCGCACAGCGTCTCGAGGTCTTGGCGGTCGGGGTCTTCGTGCTCGTCCATGTGCAGGTCCACCGGCCGGCCGAAGCGCTCGGCCAGGTCCAGCGCCGACCGGATGCAGGCGGCGGGGTCGGGGGTGATGTGCGGGCAGCCGCCCACCAGGTCGGCCCCCATCTCGAGGGCTGCCGCCATAATCGCGTCGCCCTCCGGCGTACCCGGCTGCCCCAGGGCCACAAACTGCAGGCTGATCTCCTCGGCGAACTCCTCACGCAGCCCCAGCATCCCCTCCAACACCTCGAGGCCATTCGGGCTCTCCATGTCCAGGTGGCTGCGCAGGTGCGTGGTGCCGGCCGATACGGCCTGCATGACCCCCATCCGCGCCCGCCGCAGGAAGTCCTCCCTGGGCCGGTGCTCCCGGGCCAAGCGCCAGCGCTCGATGGCCTCGGTCAGGGTGCCAGAGTGGTTCTCGAGGCCGTCCGCACCCAGCGAGTGGGTCTTATCGAGGTGGGTGTGGCTCTCCACGAACCCCGGAAAGATGGCCCGCCCCCCAAACTCCTCCCCCGGCAGCGTGCTCTGCCCTATCCGGGTGATGACGCCATTCTCCACCACCACGTCGGTCACCTCCCCGCGGCCGTAGAGGCGCACTTGCTTGAGGACTTTGTTCTTGCTGGTGGGCATAGGGGCTCCTCGGATGGGTGGCGATTAGTGCAAACGGTTTAGGTCGGAATGGGCGGGTTCTGGTGGGCCAACTGCGAGGCAATCTGCTCGAGGGGGCTCACCCTTGTAGCTCTTCCGGTTAGCTTTGGCCCTTCACCTCAAACCTCGAGGCCTCTGCGATCCACTCCGCCAACCGCCGGGCCGAGCCTTCAAACCACTCCTTACCGGCCTGGGCGGTAGCAGCGTGGGGGTCGCCGAAGTGTCCCTCGGGCGACCAGTCTCGAGTCAGCCAGCCTACCTGCGGCAGCAAGGTCAGGTTGAACGAGCCGGGGGGAACGTCGGGATAGTGGGCAACGGGCAGAGGGTAGTGCACCAGGCTGGGCTCGAGGTGTTGCAGCAAGGCGGTCTCGACGGTGTTGGCGTGGATGCCGAAGCGCTGCTCGAGGGGCGGCAGCCCGGAGGTATCGTAGGCGCCCTGGACCAGGAAGCACAGCAGCCCGAGCTCGGCCCGAAGGTCGCGGCACATCAGCTCCAAAAGTGCCTTGTTGCCGCCGTGGGTGTTGAAAAACATCAGCCGCCGGAATCCCGCTCCCGCCACGGCGGCCGCGATGTCGCGCACCACCGCCGCCAGAGTGGTGGCTGATAGCGCGATGGTGCCCACATAGCCGGTGTGCTCGTTGCTCTTGCCGAAACTTTGCACCGGCAGATACCAGGCCGCCACCTCGTCGGGCAACAGGTCAAACGCCGCCTTGACCGTCCGTTCGGCGACGAGCGCGTCGGTCCAAACGGGCAGGTGCGGGCCGTGCTGCTCGACGGCCCCGACGGGCAACACCACCACCCCGGGGTCTTTGGGCAGGGCGGCGACTTCTTTCCAGGTGAGGTGATGGAAGGCTCTCTTCATGCGAAAGGCTTGAAACGCTCCAGTGAAGTGAACGTTGGGCAACTCCAGAGTCCCGGATTGCGCCGGCACTCGTCGTGCACGGCGACGGCGAAGGGTGCCTTTCGCGGGCGTGGCGTGCGCCTAACCGGTGGCATCATACCGCGTCTTTATCCCTTCCGGTTTACTTCCACAGGGGCCGTAGGGCCGTTGGCGACAGCAGCGGCGCCCCCAACAAACCGCGCCGCGCAGCCACCCGTTCAGGGACTGTGGGGCGGGTCAGGCAGAGCCGGATGACCCGGACACTACCTGCGCAGAGCGGTTTCCACGCATACTCCTTACGGCGCTAAAGCGGGCGGTTTTTGCTGTAGAGCGGTTGCCACGAGCACTCGGTACGGCAAAGGCCGCCGTACCGAGTGCACTACTCCGCTTTAGCACAGGCTTTAGCGCACGCTTTAGCGCCTGCTTTAGCGCTGTACTGTGGGCGGAGGATGCGTGGGAAACTCGATCGGAGTAGCTCGAGCCTGCCAGCGGAGGTGTTGCCAACCGCTGGGCTTTCAGCACCGGCGGGCGCCCATCGCCCGCGCACGACTTTTTTTGCTAATCTGTTGCGTATGGTTCGCTGGATCGTTTTTCTGCTGGCAATGTCGTCGCTGGGTCTGGCCCAGCTATGCGATCAACCCTTCTCGCCCGTGCGGGCCAACTGGGAGTGGCAGTACCGGGTGACCGGCGAGAATCCCACCACCTACTCGGTGCGGCGCACCAACATCACCGAAAGCGGCTTCATGGCAGTGCAGCAGAACGCCCAGGGCCGGGGCGAGACCAAATTCCGCTGCACCCTCGAGGGCCTCACCCCAATAGATTTCGGCGGACGCGGCCCCACCCAGGCTGGGGTAGGCGGGGGCGGAGTCGACCTGGACATCACCGTTAAGAGCGTGCGGGGGGTGCAGATCCCCGACCTGGACAGGTGGGCGGTGGGGGAACGCTGGGGCTACACCCTCGAGCTGGGGGGCACTGCCCAGCAAGGCCCGGTGCGCTTCAACGTCGAGGGTACCGTGGAGAGCCTGTTCCGCGTGGTGGCCCAGGAAACCGTTACCGTTCCCGCCGGCCGCTTTCAAGCCCTTAAGGTGCAGGTCACCACCAACTTTAAGATCGTCGGCAGGGCTGGTCCGCTGTCTATCCCCTTTAACCAGAGCAGCGAGAGCACCGCCTGGTACGTGGAGGGCGTGGGTATGGTGAAGACGGTCTCGAGGAACAACACCACCGAGTTGATGGCGCTTAAGAAGGGCTAGCGGGGAGAAGCGGCAAACGGCGAGCAGAGAAACCTTCCTCTGCGAGTTGGCATGGTTGAATCATTTCGCCCGCCGACTCCCGCAGGGAGTTGCGCCTCGGGTAGCCGCTCCTCGGCTATGGCGAACGCCACTCCACCCTGGAAGGTGTTTACCACATCCGCCGATATTGCTCTTCCACCCTGGCGGAAGTTGGTACCTGGCCCTGCGCTATCCTTCTGCAAGGGGCAGATAGGCTGCGGCGGGCAAGGCCAGGGGGTTTGACCCTCCTTGTTGATTCGGCCGGGCCAGGATGCGCCAGGCGGCCAGGGCGATCATCGCGCCGTTATCGGTGGCAAGGCCCTTGGGGGGGAAGAACAGCTCGAGCCCCGCCCCGGCCAGCCGAGAACGCAGGGCCTGGTTCTGGGCAACCCCACCGGTAACGAGGAGCCGGGTGTGCCCCGTGGACCTCGCGGCCCGCAGCACCACCGTGGACAGGTGCTCCACCGCGACCCGCTGAAAACTAGCAGCGATGTCGGCCGGCCGGAAGCCTTTCTCAACGGCGTTGGCGACAGCGGTCTTGAGGCCGGAAAAGCTGAAGGCCACGCCCTTGTTCTCGCGCAGCGGGACGCCGAGCGGCACCGCGCCGGGGTCACCTTGTTGGGCCAACCGCTCGATCTCCGGGCCGCCGGGATAGCCCAGGCCCAGCAGGCGGGCGGCCTTGTCGAAGGCCTCACCCGCAGCGTCGTCCATGGTCGCGCCCAGCAGACGGTACTCGCCCCAGCCGGGCACCTCGAACAGGTGGGTGTGGCCGCCCGAGGCGATAAAGGCCAGGAAGGGTGGCCGGGCCTCGGGGTGCTCGGCCAGGGCAGCGTAGATATGGCCCTCGAGGTGATGCACCGGCACCAGGGTCTTGCCGGTGGCGAAAGCCAGCCCTTTGGCGTAGGTGTAGCCGACCAGGAGCGCACCGATCAGGCCGGGGCCCCGAGTGGCTGCCACCGCGTCCAGGTCGGCAATGCTCAGGCCAGCGTCTTCGAGGGCCAGCCCCACCAGCCGGTCGATCATCTGGGTGTGCTCTCTCGAGGCCAGCTCGGGCACCACTCCGCCGAAGCGCTCGTGCAGCAGGGTCTGCGAGGCGACGCGGTTGGCGACCACCCGGCCGCCCCGCACAATCCCCACTCCGGTGTCGTCGCAGGAGGTATCAATGCCCAGTATCCGCACGGCTTGATTGTGGGGGCTTAGCGGGGAAGGGTCAAGTAACTGGATTGGACCCGCCCTCGAGCTCAAACTCGATCTCGCCTGCCGGCGCTTCGAACCCCACCGCCTTATGGGTGCCGTCACAGAAGGGCTTGTTGGCCGACTGGCCGCAGCGGCAGAGAAAGACTCGAGGCTTCTCTACGGTCTCCACCACGTCGCCGTGGCGGTAGGTGAACGTTCCGCCGGTCTCGAGCATGATTGGGCCGTTGGGGTTGAGTTTGGCTTTCATGGCGGGATTTTACCGGCTCAGCCACCGGCTCAATAGCGGTATGAGCAGGAATGTCAGGATCACCCGCACGGTGTGGAACACCCCCACGATGGCGGCCTTGCCCCCCTCGGCCTGGGCCATCACCCCCATGCTCCCGATGCCTCCCGGGGCCATGCCGAACAGCGTCGTGACAAAGCCGATCCCCGTCCAGCGGGTGATTAAGTAGGCCATCCCGGCCCCCACCGCCAAAAACACCAGCGAGGCCGCCACCGCCCAGGGCAGGGCCGCGCGGGCGGCCTGCAAGACCTCCCGGTTAAGGGTAAGGCCGATGAACACGCCGGCTGAGAGCTGCACCGCGAACTCGAACCACCCCGGACTCGAGGCCCGCTCCGGCGCGAAAAGCTGATATAGCCCCGTCCCGATCATCGCCCCCACCACCAGCCCGCCCGGCAGCCCGAACCGCCAGAACAACAGCCCGAGCGCCACTCCGCACAGTCCCGCCGTGAACAAGCTTGTCATGGCGTGAGCATACCGCCCAGCGGGTACGGGCGCGCCGAGAACCCATGGCCCCAGTCCAGGTTGTCATTGCCGGACGAACCCCAGAAGGCTTATGGGAACCGGTCACTCCGACCACCCCGGCGCAGCCTACAGCGCTTCTTGAGTCGCTTCTGACCTGCCCCACAGCCGCGGCGAGGGCGGGATTCGGCACCCTCGACGCTGAGCGGTTCAGAAACCGGCATCAAAACGCCCCTCGATACCCTCGACCGTTGGCGCAGACCCGCACTCTTGTTTAGGCCATCGGATAGACAAGGCCCTATGGCCGGCCTGGGCCGACCGACTGGGGCACTTTTGTGTGCCGAACGGTGTTGTGGCCTGCTCCGTCAAGCGACCTGCAAGGCCTGCTCGATACGGTTCAGGGCGGCGGGAATGTCTTCGTCGGCAAGGTCGCGGTGGGCGACAAAGCGCACCCGGTTGGCGCCCGTGGGGTTGATCATCAGGCCCAGGTCACGCAGCCTCGAGGCGAAACCCGGCGCGTCGGGCACCTGGGCGTAAACCATGTTGGTCTGCACCGACTGGAGGTCTACCCCCACGTGCAGGGCCAGAAGCCCTTCGGCCAGAGCCCTGGCCATCTGGTGGTCGCGGGCAAGTTGCTTGGGCCCCTCCTGCAGGGCGATCAGCCCCGCCGCAGCCAGCACCCCAGCCTGCCGCATCCCACCGCCCACCAGCTTGCGGTAGCGCCAGGCCTCGGCGCGGTACTCCTTGGGCATCAGAAGGATAGAGCCGACCGGCGCGCCCAGCCCCTTGGAGAGGCAGATCGAGACGGTGCGAAAGCCCAGGGCGAGTTCGGTAGGCGTGGTGTTCAGCGCGGTGACGGCGTTGAAGAATCGCGCGCCGTCGAGGTGCACGGGTAGCCCCTCGGCGCTGGCCACGTTCTGGATTTCGCGCTGGATCTCGAGGGGTACCACGCAGCCGCCGGAGGAGTTGTGGGTGTTCTCGAGACTGATCAGGCTTGTTGGCGCCTGGTGAATCGAGTGGTGCACGGCGTACTTGACCTCGGCGGGGTTGGGGACACCGTAGGGTGCATCCACCAGCCGTATGGTCCCACCGGACAGCACCGCCAGCGAGCCAGGCTCGTACTCGTAGATGTGCGCACCCTTGGGAGCGATCACCTCAGAGCCGCGCCGGACGTGCAGCATCAGCCCGACCTGGTTGGTCATGGAGCCGCTGGGCATGAACAGACCGGTGTCGAAGCCCAGCATCTCGGCGGCGAGGGCCTCGAGGCGGTTGACGGTGGGGTCTTCGGAGTACACGTCGTCGCCCACCTCGGCCTCGGCCATCGCGGCCCGCATGGCGGGAGTGGGCTTGGTCACGGTGTCGGAACGCATGTCGATGATCGAGGGCGGCTTCATACAATGCAGATTCTACGCCTCGAGCCGCGCACCGCAGCAGCCTGAGCTTAAGACCTTCGCCTTGCCATCCCCACTCCACGCAGCGCCACCACCACGCTCACCAGTACGAACGCCCAGAACCCCACCCCACTGGGCCAGAGCGCCGCCAGCGTGAAGGCATAGCCGGCCATCGCCCCCACGGGTATGGGATACCAGAGCCGGCGGTTGGCCTTCCAGACCAACTGCCAGTACAGCCCGATCACCACCGCCGCAACCAGCAGCGCAAGCCCAACCACTGCGGGGTACAAGAAGGCAAAGTATCCGACCGTGGGGGCGATGCCGCCGCCGCCGCGAAAGCCGAAAAATAGCGGCCAGTTGTGGCCCGCCACCAGAGCCATGCCCATCACCGGCACGGCCCAGGTCGCGCCGGAGAACCCGCTCAGGTAGGCCACCAGAACGCCCTTGGCGATGTCGGCCAGCGCCACCGCCACGCCCCACTTTGGCCCAAGCTGCCGGAAGGTTCCGCTGGCCCCAGGAGTATCCCGCTCGGCCAGGTTGAAGCCCTTGAGGACGCCTGCGATCCGCCCGAAGCTCAGGGAGCCGATGAGGTACGCGGCGACCACCAGCACGATGTCCATAGGCGTACCGACCATCCTAGCTGAAACGGCGCCTCGAGGTGGGTCACGCGGCCGGCAGTCACAGGGCAACCGCAAAGTCGGGTTTTTGGGAGCAACTCCGAAAGCCAGCAGGCATAACCATGAAGTCCACCCCTACAGCGTAGGGGTGGGTAGGGCGGGGTTTGTTCCGCGCTGACCCATGTATTCGCTGACTGAATGGGCG